>OZ254961.1:0-407500 GCA_965275955.1 Amoebophilaceae bacterium
CTCGCTATATTTTTGGCTCAAAATGACAAAAAGAGGCGGGTCCCTGGCGCGAAAGTTCACTCCCATGCCCACAAGAAGCCGCCTAAAACAACGACAGTTGCTGTGCTTGGGCCTTGCGCCTGCGCGCCGCTGTATCCTGCGCATCAGCCACCCAACAGGGAGGCGGTAACTCAGCTACAAACCGGGACCGCTGCTGGGACCGGGCCTGTCCATATTGCGTGCGGATGCGTGCATAGGTCAGGTGAACAGTTTTTTGGGCTCGTGTCAGGGCCACATACAACAAGCGCCGCTCCTCTTCAAGATCACTGTCTGCGCGCTGCAGGGGTGTGATGCCCTCTTCAGCCCCTACAATGAACACAACAGGAAACTCCAGCCCCTTGGCAGCATGAAAGGTCAGCAAGTGGATGCCCTCGCCGCGTAGCCTGCCTGCGTCTGTGTAAGTGCTCAAAGTCATTTGTTGTAAAAAAGCGGGTAGGTCCTGGGAAGTTTCCTTGGCCAGCGTCAAGAGCGAGGCCCGCTGCAAGCACTGGGCATCGTCCAGGGTAGTAGGGGGCAAAAAGCGGTCCATCACAGCTTGGACAACTCCAGGTACGCCCTGGTCACTTAGTACAGTGGCCAACGCGCCATACCACTGCAGCCAGTCCTGGTAGGCCCCTTGTGCTGCCGCAGGCAGCGCAGCAGGCACCTCTGTCGTCCACGCAGTGGCTTGGGCCAGCACTGGTTGGATAGCAGTGGGGTGCCATTGCAGCCCATGGACCAAGACACTGTGCAAGGCCGCCAAGTCGTGGGGTTGTACCAGCAGCCGCAAGACAGCCGCTACGACGCAAAACGGAGGTGTAGACAACCATGCTGTACCGTCGCTGAAGTGGGCCGGTATGCCGGCTTTGCGCAGTCGGGCTAATAAGGGCCTGCCCACTGACTTTTGCCGAAACAAGAGGGCGATGTCGTCAAACGCATAAGCCCCATGGTCTTGCAGGCCCAGCGCCAGGTTGTCGACGCCGCCTACATAGGCCTTGATTTGGTGCAGGACATAGGCAGCCTCGTCGCGCTCGTCTTCAGCCTCAAAGATGCTGATCTTAGTCCCTGGTCCCTGATGAGCCTGCAGCTGCAAGCCACTGCGCAAGGTGTTGTGCTGTATCAGGGCTTGAGCCGCTTGCACCACCGTGCTGGTCGAGCGGTAATTGTCCTCCAGCACGCACACTGTTGCCCCAAAATCTTTTTCAAACTGAAAGAACAATTGTACCTCTGCACCTCGAAAGCCATAGATAGCTTGGTCGGGGTCGCCAATGGCGAGTAGGGGGGTGCCTTGCCCCAGGGCCTGAATGAACTGGTACTGTAGCGGATGGATGTCTTGGAGCTCATCTACGGCGATGGCTGCATAGCGGGCTTGGTGCTTTTGGCGCCACGCAGGCTCAGCAGCCCATAGCTGCAGCAGCTGCCCCATGATGGCTGCCAGGTCCACGGCATGGCGGTCGTGTAGATGCGCTTGGTAGTGTGCTGCGTACATCTTCAGGTCTTTGACTTGGCCCTGGTCTTGCCCCGTGTCCAAATAATGCGCCAAAGCCCGGGCTAGTAAGCGGCGTTGGGCCTCCTTCAGGTCGGGGAAGAGCAGCTGGAGGACCAGGTGGCGGTCTTCGGCATCGTATATGGTTTGCAGCTTGGGGTATCTTTCCTGCAGCAGCTGGTAGGCGATGCGGTGGAACGTGCCGGTGTGGATGTGTTGTGCTTGGTCGCCGAGCAGCGCATGAAGGCGCGCTTGCAACTCGTCAGCTGCCTTGTTGGTAAACGTGATGGCCAGTAGGGGAGTAGTAGGGGTTGGTGCCAAGCAGCGGGCCAGCCAGTGGATCAGCGTTTGGGTTTTGCCCGTGCCTGGGCCAGCCTTGACGAGTGTGGCGCCTGAGGCATGTGCCACAATGGTTTGCTGGGCGGCATTCAGCTGGATAGTAGGGGCCGTAGGCTGCTGCGCATTTCGGTTGCCCACCTTGTCCAGGGCATGTTTTTTGGGTACCCGATGCTGTATAACTAGAGTAGTATGGCCAAAAAAGGAATTTTGCCCGGTCAACTGCTGAATTTCGCCAGGCTGAAAGACGTGGATGGTGCCGTACAACCCATCATAGCCTGGGGTTCGAATGACTTGCTGATTGCGCAGCCGGCGGATGGCTTCGGCATACACAGGGCCCAGGTGCTTGTGGATGTCTTCGAGGGGTGCTTCGTGTAGGAACGCCAACTCGTTGCCAAACTGCCCAATGACTTGTCGAAACTGCTGCTGCACGCCTTTCGTGTTAAGCCCCTTGCCTTGGATTTCAGCCACGATCTCGGGCAGGGGAATGAGGTACGCAAAGTGAGCAGCGCCTTTGGGTTGCTGAGGTTGCAGCCGGTCGGCCAATTCCTCTACGCGGTGCAGCACGCCCACGGTCAGCGGGTGGCCGCAAGCAGGGCACAGGTGCTTGTAGGCTTGGGTGGTGGCTGGCTCCAGGCACACGCCACATTTGCGGTGGCCGTCCATGTGGTACTTGCCCTCTTCTGGAAAAAACTCAAGCGTGCCCAAGAAGCCTTGCTGCGTTTTTAGGGCTACAAACATAGCATCGTACGTCAGGGCGGTATCGAACCAATTGGCTTCGCGGCCCAGTTTCTGAGGCGAGTGTGCGTCCGAGTTCGAGACCAAGGTGTAGCGGTCCAAGGTGCTCAGCTTCCAGTTCATGGCAGGGTCTGAAGAGAGGCCGGTTTCTAGTGCAAAGATGTGCGGCGTCAAGTCCCGAAAACACGCCTCAATGCTGTCGTAGCCTGCCTTAGAGCCCAGGGTAGAGAACCAGGGGGTCCAGATGTGGGCTGGAATGAGGTAAGCCCGGTCAGCTGCCTCAAGCACGATCTCGAGCAAGTCGCGCGCAGGCAGCCCCAAAATAGGCCGGCCATCTGCCTTTAGGTTGCCCATGGTGGCCAGCTTGGTGTTGATTTTGGCCACTGTCTCCAGGTCAGGGGCATATAGCAGGTTGTGGTTTTTGCGGACGCGACCGCCGTGCTTGTAGATCGAACTGATCTCGGTCGTCAGACAAAAGCGTACGTCCCGCGCTTGGTGTTGGAGGCCAGGGAGGGCCGGGGTTTGGGGTGGGTGCTTGAGGCGAAAAAAACCACTGCCGTCAGGCACCAGCTTGGTTTGGAGCGCTTGGAACCACTGTGGGTGCGTGAAGTCACCGGTGCCTACCACATCGATGCCCTTGATTTGTGCCCACTGGTACAGGGATTCGAGGGTCAGGTCTTTGCTGGTCGCCCGTGAGTAGTGCGAGTGAACGTGCAGGTCGGCAATGTAGGGCACCAATGTTATTGGTTTACTGAGTTATTTGTTCATTAAGTAATATTAAGATTTTTTCTCGAATATTTTCATCTTCAAGTTCCTGGGTGAGGTCGTGTGCTGTTTGGCCCGCGTTGTTTTTGTGTTTGGGATTAGCGCCTGCTTGGAGGAGGAGTTGTACGCATGGTATGCGCCCCTCGTGCACTGCGCCCATCAGTGCTGTGTCTCCATCGTTATCTATCATGTCAACCTTGGCTTTATGTTTAATAAGTTCTTGGACTATCTCGGGATGCCCCTTTTGTGCTGCGGCCATGAGGGCTGTGTTTCTGTGTTTATTGACCGCATTGACCTTAGCTTTAGCCTTGATGAGTTCTTTGAGTGTTACTAGGTGCCCCTTATAAGCTGCGAGCATGAGTGCTGTGCCTCCCTTTGTATCTCTTGCATTGACCTCGGCCTTTGCTTGCATAAGTTCTCTGACGATCCCCAGATGCCCCTTATAAGCTGCGAGCATGAGGATTGTCTTGCCTTCTTGCGCTTTGCTATTGGGATCTGCCTCTTGGTTGAGTAGTGCTTTTATTCTTGCTTCATCGCTACGCTTAACTGCTTCCCAGAGCTCCTGCGTATTTTTTAGACGCTGCTCTGGCGTCAATGCGGTTATCATGAAGAGGACTAGTGCAGCCCAAAGTGATCTGTAGTTGTTGCGCATGGTTTTTTGTTTGTGTGTTTGTGATGTAAATGTGCGCTAGCATTCCTGTAAAAGCAAGGGGATTGTTGCTGGTATGTTGGGAAGTGCGTATGGGCAAAGGTGTCAGTTTTTGTAGGCGCTATCCTGCGGGGTGTTGCTGAATTGCACTTGCTTTTGTTCTGTCAGGGTTACTTGAATAGGTAGTTCCTGGCGAATTTCTCCTGCTAAAAGTGCTTTGGAAAGCGCATTGAGGATGATACGCTGTATAAGTCGCTTCAAGGGCCTGGCACCAAACTGCGGATGGTAGCCCTCTTGGCTGAGGTAAGCAATGACTGACTTATCAATGAGCAGTCTGACCCCATTTTGCTGCAGGCGCTGCTGCATTTGCTGGAGTTGTATAGTGACCACCTGCTTGACGACTTCCTGGGAGAGGGGCTTGAACATGATGATCTCATCAATGCGGTTTAAGAATTCAGGGTGCATGGCCTTGTTGAGTAGCTCAAAAACTTCCGTTTTGGTTTTCTCCAGGGTGATATGCACATCTTTCTTGTCCAGTCCTGCCAAATTCTCCTGGATCAGCTGGGCGCCCAGGTTGGTCGTCATGATAATGATGGTATTCTTGAAGTTGGCCACCCGCCCCTTGTTGTCTGTCAGCCTACCGTCATCTAGGACCTGCAATAGAATATTGAATACGTCAGGATGCGCTTTTTCTATTTCATCCAGCAGCACGACTGCGTAGGGTCTTTGCCGGACGGCCTCGGTGAGTTGGCCCCCTTCGTCATAGCCTACATAGCCAGGAGGGGCGCCAATGAGCCTGCTGGCAGCATGTCTTTCTTGATACTCTGACATATCGATGCGTACCATGGCGTGCTCGTCGTTAAACAGAAATTCAGCCAGTGTTTTGGCCAGTTCTGTCTTGCCTACGCCTGTGGTGCCCAAAAAGATCAAGGAGCCAATAGGGCGCTTGGGGTCTTGTAGGCCTGTTCTGCTTCTGCGTACAGCATGGGCAATGGCGCTGATGGCTTCTGCTTGGCCTGCCACTCTTTTGCCCAGTGCTTCTTCTAGTTGGAGCAGTTTGTCTTTCTCTCCTTGAAGCATTTTGGCCACAGGGATGCCGGTCCACTTGGCTACCACTTCTGCAATGTCTTCTTGGTCGATCTCTTCTTTGAGGATAGGGCTGTCTTCTTTTTGTCCGGGGGATGGTCTCTGTAGTGCTGCTAGCTCTTTTTCTGCTGCTGTGATCTTGCCGTACCGAATTTCAGCCACCTTGCCATAGTCAAAGTCGCGCTCTGCCTGCTCTGCCTCCAGCTTAAGCTGTTCAAGCTTCTCTTTCTTTTGCCGAATGTTTCGGAGGGTCGCTTTTTCTTGCTCCCATTGTGCCTTAAGGGCATTGCGCTTTTCACTGAGCTCAGCAATACTCTTCGAGAGCCCTGCCTCTTTCTTTTTGTCTTCTTCCCTGCGGATGGCCTCGCGTTCAATTTCTAGCTGCATGATCTTGCGCTGCAACTCATCCAGTGCTGCTGGCATAGAGTCGATCTCGATGCGCAGCTTGGCAGCTGCTTCATCCATTAGGTCAATGGCCTTGTCGGGCAAGAAGCGGTCGGGCAAATAGCGGTAGGAGAGCTGCACAGCCGCAATGATCGCATCGTCCTTGACCCTAACGCCATGGTGTAGCTCGTACTTGTCTTTAATCCCCCGCAGGATCGAGATGGCATCTTCAGGGCTGGGCTCTGCCACCATCACGGTCTGGAACCTGCGTTCCAACGCCTTGTCTTTTTCAATGTGCTTTTGGTATTCCTTGAGCGTAGTGGCCCCAATAGCATGAAGCTCTCCACGGGCTAGGGCGGGCTTCAGCAGGTTGGCGGCGTCCATGGCCCCCTCGCCGCCAGCCCCTGCGCCAATCAGCGTATGGATTTCGTCGATAAAAAGGATGATTGCTCCAGCTGATTCGGTCACCTCTTTGATGACTGCTTTGAGGCGCTCTTCAAACTCCCCTTTGTACTTGGCGCCTGCTACCAAAAGCCCCATATCGAGTGCAACAATAGTTTTGGACTTGATGCTTTCTGGCACGTCGCCATCAATAATTCTTTGGGCCAAGCCTTCTACAATGGCTGTCTTGCCTACGCCGGGCTCGCCAATCAGCAAGGGATTGTTTTTTGTTCTTCTAGAGAGGATTTGTAGCACCCGCCTGATCTCTTCGTCCCTGCCAATGACTGGGTCTATTTTGCCTGTTTTGGCCAATGCATTCAGGTTTTGAGCGTAACGCTCCAAGGACCTGTACTTGGCTTCTGCATTTTGGTCTTTCACCCGATTGTTTCCTCTAAGCTCCTGGATGGCCTTGATAAGCGCTTGCGCTCCCAGGCCTACTTCTTTCATCAGGCTACCTACCTTGTCACTGCCTGCTAACAAGCCCAAGAGCAGGTGCTCTACAGTAATGAATTCATCTTTGAATTGTTTGAGGGAGGCCTCGGCCTTCCGTAGGGCTGTGTGGGTATCGTTGGCCAGGTAGGGCTGCTGACCAGAAGCTTGGGGGTAGCTACGAACAATGTCATCCAGCTTGTTGGCTAACAAAACCTGATCGACGTTGAGCTTCTTGAACAAGAAGGCAATGTTGTGTTCTCCTGTTTGTAGTATTGCTTGGAGCAGATGGCCTGGCTCTATGGCTAGCTGTTGATGGTCTTCAGCAAGCTTGAGGGCATACTGGATGACCTCTTGTGCTTTGATGGTGTAATTGTTGAGGTGCATAGTAGTAGGGCTGATTGGCTGATGAAATAAATCATTTACCCCTCTCCCTCAAAAGCTGTGCCAGGATCATGGGATAGGAAGCCTTGCTTAAAACGTATTGTCACGCTCCTTGACTCACTAACCCACCTCATCACCTAGGAAATTTAAGCAGTGTCTTGTAAAAACTGCTCGAGCAGGACATTGAATTTGTGAGGGTGTTCCATCATAGGGGCATGACAGCATTTGTCTATGAAACGCAACCTGGCCTGAGGGAGCAAAGCGCCAAATTGATGGCCCACTAAAGGAGGGGTAATGGTATCATTAAGGCCCCAGATCAGTAGCGTAGGCGCCTGGATGTTGGGCAGTGCATGCGCCAGGTTATTGCGTTGAGCAGACCTAGCTATGGCTATTATGCGGATGGCCTTGGCATAGTCATTGGTGACGCTAAAGACTTCGTCCACATAAGCCTTATTAACGGTCTTGGGGTCAAAAAAAGTATAGGCAACCCGCTCAGCGACGTACTCATAACTACGTCGTCTAGGAAGAGAGCCCCCCAGGTTGTTTTCAAATAAACCTGAGCTACCCGTCAGTACTAACCTTGGGACTTGTGCTGGATTTTGGAGCGTATACATGAGGGCTAGATGGCCTCCTAGCGAGTTCCCAATAAGAGTAAAAGCTTTCAAACTTTGCGATTGGACAAAGTCAACAATGAACGCTAAAAGTCCTTCAAGGTTAGACTGCTTCACCGGCAGCGCATAGATAGGCAGCATCGGTATGACCACTCGATATTGTTGGGAAAAATGGGTCAATACATGCTCCCAGTTGCTCAGGGCACCAAAGAGCCCATGAAGTAACAAGAGTACTTCCCCATCGCCTTCTTCAATGTACTTAAAGCCTTGTGCCTCTTTAACAGTTGGGATCATAGCCAATGTTTAACATCTACTTCAAGTATTGCGCACAGTGCTTAGCAGGTGGGGCAAATCTACAAGACATATAGAGAAGTGATACGTAGACTATCAGGTGATTTGATAATTGAGTGCTTCTAGATGACACAATCAGTATGCTGGATGGAGTTTTTTAGGCTATAGGCTGATTGGTTCATGGGGTGGGAGCCACTCCTGGATGTGTGGTAACCATAGGGAGCACCAGGCTAGCAATTGAGGAGCTAGTGACTGAATAACTGGAAAAAGCAAGGTGTTGGCTGTGTATGTCTCTGGTATCTTGAGCTGCAACAGGCCTCCGAGCCATAAGCAGGCACTGCTGCATATGCCCCATTTCAAGATGCCCACTACACTCCCTAAAAGGCTATCAAGGCTCCCCAATAATGTGGGTTTGATGAGGGCCTTGAAAAATTTACCTATCCATGTGGTAGCGACAAGCATGCTGACGAAGAGTAGCACAAATACTACATAGGGCAATACCCCACTTGCGTCATGATACCATTGGGTGCAAAACCCAAGCGTACTATCCAACAGGCTAGTGCTACCCAGGGTAGCTAGTACCCAAGCGCCTACAGAGAAAAGCTCTAGCACCAGCCCTCTTCTAAAGCCTCTATAGCCTCCCCATGCCAAAAGAATTAGTAGCAAAATATCGAGTAGTCTCACAACCCATCTTTTCGTTGTTGCCTGGCGTAGGGCCTGAAAGTCAACAGGTCTATCTAGACAATAAAAAACTTTTACCTACAGATCAAGTTTAGGGGGCTGAATGAGGAGGTGTTACAGGAATTCCAGTCTCTTTGATGGTAGCTGTAATCACAAAAGGCTTTATGTACTGGATGCCCTGGACCTCACTGAGTCGATGCATCACCAGCTGTTGATACGCTGCTATATCTGTAGCAACGACTTTGATCAAAAAGTCTGCATCGCCTACTACCTGATAACATGCTACTACCTCTGGTACCTGCGCTATAGTCTCTTTAAAGGCGGTTACATTGTCTGCTGTGAGGGGTTGCAACTTGATCTGCCCTATCACACACGTGTGCCAAGCAAGCTTTTGTGGGTCTAGCTTGGCCTGGTAGCTTCTGATAATTCCTCGGCTCTCTAACTTTCTGACGCGCTCTAAGGTTGACGCTGGAGACAAGCCTATGTACTGGGCCAGTTGTGCGTTGGTCAGCTTAGCATGGGTCTGGAGATGATTGAGTATAGCTCGGTCGGTCTGATCAAGGTGAAGCGCTATGTCCATCAGGGAGCAAGAGGATTGGTAGTGCTAATTTACAACAGACGCAGGATGATGCTCCATTCGTTGACGATTTAATGGCCTGCCTTGACTACAAGCCCTGGATGAGATAGGCTTTGATGAAATCTTCGATAGCTCCGGCTAATACATTTTGTACATCTTTTCTTTCAACGCCTGTCCGGTTGTCCTTCACAAGTTTATAGGGATGTAATACATAGTTTCTAATCTGGGAGCCAAAGTCTATTTTTTTCTTTTCACTTGCTGCTTCTGCTTTTGCTGTATTTTTCTTCTCGAGTTCTAGTTGGTACAATCTAGAACGAAGCATCTGCAATGCTTTGTCTTTGTTCTGCAGCTGGGATCTTTCTTGCTGACATACTACGATGATGCCTGAAGGGGCATGCTTGAGTCTGACGGCTGTCTCCACTTTGTTGACATTCTGCCCCCCAGCGCCTCCAGCCCGAAAGGTCTCCCAAGTAATGTCTGCAGGATTAACTTCAATCTGGATGCTGTCATCTATCACTGGATAAGCATCAACTGCAGCAAAAGAAGTATGCCGTCTGCCTCCCGCATCAAAGGGAGAAATGCGCACAAGCCGGTGGATGCCAATTTCTGCTTTCAGGTACCCATAGGCAAAGGCTCCGCTGATCTCTAAGGTCGCTGATTTAATGCCGGCGGTGTCTCCCCGTTGGTAGTTCAGTTGTTTGACTTGATAGCCTTGCTTTTCTCCCCACATGCTATACATCCTTACAAGCATTGCAGCCCAGTCCTGACTTTCTGTACCGCCTGAGCCAGGGTTAATCTCTACAATGGCATCTAGTTGGTCTTCCTCATTGCGGAGCATTTTCTTCAACTCCAACGCTTCTAGTTGGTGCCTCAGCTTGTGGTAGGTGGCCTCTACTTCCTCTGCAGCCACTTCGTTGGCTTCGTAAAATGCATGCAAAGTTTCCAGATCATTCAAGAGTGTTTGGACTGTCCTAAAGCTATCGACCCACATCTGCGTGCTTTTGATCGCTTTAAGCACCTGGGCAGCTTGCTGGGCATTGTTCCAAAAATCAGGCGCTAGCGTGGTAGCTTGTTTTTGTTGAAGGTCTTTTAGCTTGTTTTCATAGTCAAAGATACCCCCTCAAGGCAGCTACTCTAGCCTTTACTTGTTTGTATGCTTCTTGCTTTACTGCCATTATGCCTGCTGCTAGTAAGCGACGTACTTAGAAAACTACTTTGTTGCTAAAGGAAAGGGCCCTTGCTTGCTCATCAAAATATGGCCCTTGAGGATGACCATTTTGCGATCTGGGGTAGTAATAGCAAGCTTATTGACAGCCTGCTTAATCTCTCTGTCAAAGTTGTAGGCAAGCTACTAAGTAATTTTCTTAAACAATGTCTCTAGATCAAAACTTGCGATGTATGAATCATCCCAGGTCTGGTAGTAAGCTATCAGCTTGGTAATGCTCCGGGTATCTACCTGCACCAATGAACGGCTATGCATCGTGACTTTTTCATCATTACCTTAGGCATTCGAAACGAACATAAAAAATTTATACTCTTAGCCTGCCTATTAGGGACAAATTTTAGCAAGGGGTATGGCCCGAATGCCCTTTTGGAGGACATATGGTGTCTGATGCTATCTTGCAAGTATTAACACCCATGGCTAACCGCATTCAATATACATCAAAACAAGATCACCACGCGCAAGCTGCCCCTGCTAAATATAAGTCCAAGGACTTGAAGGCAGAGGAAGTGCTTATCAATATAGGGCCTCAGCATCCTGCTACCCATGGCATCCTGCGCCTTGAGGTCATTACCGATGGAGAGCTAGTGGTAGATGTGGTACCCCATATAGGATACTTACATCGGTGCTTTGAAAAACACGCTGAGGCACTGCCCTATCCGCAGATCATTCCTTATGTAGATCGGATGGATTACCTGGCCGCTATGAACTCGGAACATGCTTTTGTTATGGGCGTAGAACGAATGCTAGGTATTGCTGACCAGCTGCCTCCTAGAGTAGAGTACATCCGTGTGTTGGTGGCCGAACTCAACCGACTGGCCTCTCATTTTTTAGCCATTGGTACCTATGGGGTGGATTTAGGAGCAGCAACTGCTTTTTTATGGCTCATGCGCGACCGAGAGCACATCTTACGGCTGCTGGAGTGGGTCTGTGGAGCACGTATGCTTTACAACTATATCTGGATTGGAGGCTTGTATTATGACCTGCCTATAGGCTTTGAGGCCAGGTGCAGCGAGCTAATGCGCTATCTGCAACCCAAGTTCAAAGAGATCGACCAGCTGCTCATCGAGAACAAAATTTTTATTGCAAGGACAGCCCACATAGGCGTGCTCCCCCTGGACCTGGCGATCAACTACGGGGTGTCAGGGCCTATGCTGCGGGCCTCAGGCTTGCGGCTAGATTTACGCCGGGTAGATGGTTATTCAGTGTATCCAGAACTTGCTTTTGAGGTGCCCATTGGGCAGGGAAAAATGGGACAAGTAGGAGATTGTTGGGACCGGACCTGGGTGCGGATGCAAGAGTGCCGCGCGTCTATAAGCATCATAGAGCAATGCCTGGCCCGGCTAAACAGCGACCTCAAGCGTACGCCGGACTTTGATCCTCAACAGCTGGTGCCTAAAAAGGTGCGTACCCCGGCGCAAGACTTGTACGTACGGGCAGAAAACCCGCGGGGCGAGCTAGGCTTTTTCTTTCGGGCTACTGAGCGGGGCGTTCGCCCTTTCCGCTGCAAGGCTCGTGCGCCTAGCTTTGCCAACCTGGCTGTACTTCCGGAAATCGCCCGAGGGCATCTGCTGGCTGACTTGGTGGCAATGGTGGGGTCTATAGACATTGTTTTGGGAGAGATAGACCGGTAGGCCTCTCTCCCAATACTTCTAATGGTGAGTGGGGGGATGTCCTCAATCAAATGCTATACATAATGCTGTGAACTCTGTCATCCTTTTTATAATTTCAAGCTTTTTCTGCGTCTCCAGCGTTCCCTCTTGGGCCGAAAACTTCACCCTTATATCGCTTACTACTTGTGGGAATTCTGTGCCCATATATTGCGTATGTAACCAGCCACATCCAATGATCCAGCCAAAGCCAAGCAGTAATCAGAGTTTGTACATTTATTGTGCAGCGCCTGAGCACTTATACGCCCGGCAGGGTTGTATGGGTCTGCATTGATTCATAGGCCAGATGATCTGAGAAAGGCCATAGCTGGAGGCATGGCAAGACTCATGGGATGAGGCCAAGAGCTGGTCCTTGGGCAATTTTTGGACCATTGTGTTCGGGGATATAGATTACGGGCCGGGGAGGCTCTTTTTGCAAAGCCAACCCCCACACAACCCAAGACAACATGTAGCTCATTGACCTATCAACGCTGCAGGCTGTAGGAGAGACATTTTTGCCGGTGATTTATGTAGTGTCGTTTAGTCCGTGATGCGTACTCAAGCATTTTGTTGCTGCCAGTAGGCATACTCTTCATAGGGACCTGGGTACTCTTTGATCTGCAGCTCTTCGAGGTACCAAATTTTGGTCGCTACTTGGGCTACAAAGTGCCGATCGTGCGCGACCAACACATAAGTGCCAGCGTATTGCTGCAAGGTTTGTGCTAAGATGTTGATAGAGACCATGTCCAGGTGGTTGGTTGGCTCGTCGAGCAGCAAGAGGTTAGCAGCTGAGAGCAGGACCTTGGCCAAAGCCACGCGCGACTTCTCTCCGCCAGACAGGACCTGTATTTTCTTGAACACATCGTCTTTGGTAAACAAGAACATGCCCGCAATGCTTCTCAGCTCGGTCTCGGTGCGGGCTGTACCGGTGTGCTTGAGTTCCTCGAGGATAGTATGGTCTAGGTGCAGGGCCTCCAGCTGGTGCTGGGCATAAAACGCCGGGCTGACCTGGTAGCCTAAGGTGCTTGCTCCAGCCTTCAGGGGCTCTTGGCCAGCAATGATCCGCAGCAAGGTAGACTTGCCTTTTCCATTGGCTCCGATGAGGGCAATCTTATCGCCCCGCTTGATTTGGGCACTAGCGTCTTTGAGAAGAGCTACCGAGCCAAAGGCTTTGTCGATGTGTGTCAGTGAGGCCACGACTTTGCCCGGCTGCTGCTGGATGTTAAAATTAAACTTGATAGTAGCCGCTGCGTGCTCCAGCGGGGCTACTTTGTCCATCCGCTCTAACGCCTTGATGCGCGACTGCACTTGCTTGGCCTTGGTAGCCTTAGCACGAAAGCGCGCTATAAACCGTTCTGTCTGCTTGATTTTTTGCTGCTGGTTGGCATAAGCACTCTGTTGTAAGGCAGCACGCGTGGCCTTTTCCTGTTCGTAAAAAGTGTAGTTGCCCATGTACACGTGCAGCTGTTGTTGAGCCACCTCGACGGTCTTAGTGGCCACCTGGTCCAGAAAGCTGCGGTCGTGCGAAACCACCATAAAGGCACTGTCATAGCCTTGGAGATAGCTTTCTACCCACTGAATGGAAGTGATGTCCAGGTGGTTGGTCGGTTCGTCGAGCAGTAGCAAAGCAGGCTTTTGCAGGAGGAGCTTGGCCAGCATCACACGCATGCGCCACCCACCTGAAAATTCGTTCAAGGGCCTGTTCAAATCCTTAGTCGTAAAGCCTATGCCCTCGAGCACAGCGTCTGTTTTGGCTTGGAGCGTATAGCCTCCTAGTTGCTCAAACGTCTCTTGCAGCCCTGCCAGCTGGTCTACCAGCTCATCGCGGTAGTTGGTGGCCATTTGGTGCAGTACGGCTTCCATCTTTTGCTGGACGGCCACGGCTTTTGTAAAGGCTTGCATGGCCACACTGCGGATGCTGTCGGTGTTTTGGTAAGAGACCAGGTCTTGATTGAGGAAGCCAATGGTGCAGTCTTTGCGCTGGCTGATGGTACCTTGGTCAGGCGTTAGGTCACCCACAATCAGTTTGAGCAAGGTAGACTTGCCTGTGCCATTCAAACCTATGAGGCCGATCTTGTCTTTGGGCTTGATGTGGAACGAAGCATGGTGGTAGAGGGTCCTACCGCCTACTTGATAGGTCAGGTCATTGATAACAATCATTTTATTTTTTCTAGTTTAAGGACCTATTTTTGGGGCTGGACAAGAGGTAGTCGGAGATTAAAGTCTGTATGTTCTTAGGACTTGTCAGGAAGGGGAGCTAACACGCTGGCAGTTGCGGCATATGCGGCAATTGAAAAGTATTTTTGCATGGAAAGACCTGATTTTGATGATATTTTTGTAGACCTGGCGGCGAATCTAGCCAAAAGGTCACACTGTGTCAAAAAGCAAGTGGGTGCTGTGCTGACCAAAGACACCCGCATTATTTCTATCGGCTACAATGGGCCGCCGGCTGGTACGTACAACTGTGACGAAAAGTGGCCTGGGAAGGGTTGCCCTCGCGACTCCAAGGGGGGCTGCTCCTTGGCGTTGCATGCCGAACAAAACGCCATTTTGTATGCCGTCAAAAACAATACTGCTATAGAAGGTGCTACGTTATATGTGACCTTGGCGCCTTGCTTGCCTTGTGCGCGCGTCATTTTCAGCGTTGGTATCAAGAAGGTGGTTTATGTGGCTTCCTATGCCGCCTACAAAGGGATAGATGTGGAAGAGGGCGTAGCGTTTCTCGAGGAGTTTGGTGTGTTTGTAGAAGTATATAAGCAGTGATTCCGGATTGAGTGAGTAGTGCATTGGGCACTCCAGTGGAAGTATAGACAGTTACCAAGCTTTTATAATGATCTTGCTTTGTCAATGCCAGCTTGCTTGACGATGGCTAAGAAGGTCCCTTTTTTAAGCGGTTTGCTTCCACAGTACAGGAACGACCACTTGAAAAAATGCTCAAATGATTACCTGCACTTCTGGCTTGATGGCAATGCCGAACTGTTCTTTTACCGATTGCTGAATATCCTGGGCTAGTTCGTAGATGGCTTGGCCTGTACCACCACCGTAGTTGACCAGTACCAATGCCTGCTGCTTGTGTACCCCTACGGGTCCTCTTTTTTTGCCTTTCCATCCACACTGCTCGATGAGCCATGCAGTTGGTACTTTGACCTGGCCTTTAGGCTGTTCATATCCAGGCATTTGGGGGTATTGGGCTTGCAGTTGTTTGAACTGCGTTGAGGCAATCACGGGGTTCTTAAAGAAGCTGCCTGCATTGCCTAGGCGTGCTGGATCAGGGAGCTTGCTTTGGCGGATGCGGATGACCGCATCGCTGATAACTTGGATAGACAATTTTTGGACATTCATGGCTTCGAGTGTTCTTTGAAGGGCCCCATAATTGGTCCGAAAGGTAGGCTTCTTTTGTAACCTGAGGGTGACGTTGAGAATGATGTACTGTCCTTGAAGGGCATTTTTGAAGATACTATCTCTGTACCCAAAAGCGCAGGCTGCCTGGTCAAAGGTATGAACTGCGCCAGAGCATAGCGCCAGGGCTTCTAAAGACTCAAATACGTCACTTAGTTCTACACCATAGGCACCAATGTTTTGCATCGGTGCGGCGCCTACTGTGCCTGGAATAAGGGAGAGGTTTTCGATGCCTGCATAGCCGTTGGCTACACAGTGCAGTACCAATTGATGCCAGTTGACGCCTGCGCCTGCCTGCACCCAGACATGGTCTTTATCTTCTCTGATAGTAGCGATCCCCCTGATGGCCATGTGTATCACAATGCCCGCAAAGTCGTTCAGCAACAGCAAGTTGCTGCCTCCTCCTAAGACTAGCCGAGGCAGGGCCTGGAAAGAGGGATGTGCTAAGAGGTCAAGCAGGGGCTGTAATGTATCAATGCGCACGTAATAACGTGCCTGCGCATGGATGCCAAACGTATTGTAGTTTTTTAACGAGACCTGCTCTTGTAGCAGCATGGAGTGGTTTTATATAACTTCTTGGCTATTGGCCTGCCACGATAGGCGTATAGCCCAGCTTGTTGCGTACCTGCTCTAAAGTTTGTTCAGCTATAACACGGGCTTGGGCCTCTCCCTCGGCCAGTTGTTGCTCCATGGCTGACACATCTTGCATGTAGGCCTGAAAGCGTTGTCGTTCTGTAGCAAATCGCTCTAAGATGAGTTCCCAAAGTGCTTTCTTGGCTTGCCCATAGCCGTAGCCGCCTGCCTGGTACTTTTGGCGCAGGGCAGCTGTCTGGTCTTCATGGGCCAGCATACTATACAACCTAAAGACAGTACATTGGTCTGGATGCTTAGGCTGGTCTAGGGGCGTACTATCAGTCACAATGGCCATGACCGCTTTCTTCAGGTCTTTTTCTGGCAAAAAGGGGTCAATAGTGTTGCGATAAGACTTGCTCATCTTTTGTCCATCCGTGCCTGGAACGGTACGTACATGGGCCTTAATTTGAGCTTGGGGGAGTACTAGGGTCTCTCCGTATTGGTGGTTAAAACTAGAAGCAATGTCTCTAGCGATCTCTAGGTGCTGGAGTTGGTCTTGGCCTATGGGCACAACATCGGCCGCATAGAGTAAGATATCTGCAGCCATGAGTACAGGGTAGGTAAAAAGGCCAGCACTAACGTCGGCCAGCCGACTGGCTTTGTCCTTGAAGGCATGGGCATTGGCCAGCATGGGGTAGGGCGTGAGGCAATTCAAGTACCAGGCCAATTCACACACGGCCGGCACCTGTGACTGCCTGTAGAAAATTACTTGCTTCGTATCAAGCCCACAGGCCAACCAGGCAGCAGCAATGGCCTGGACATAGTTTCTCCTTTGTATGGGATCTTTGATGGTAGTAAGCGTGTGCAAGTCGGCAATAAAAAACAATGCTTCGTGGCTTGATTTTTGGGCTAGTTTGATGGCAGGGAGCATGGCACCAAGTAAATTGCCTAAGTGTGGCCTGCCTGTGCTCTGGATGCCAGTAAGAATACGTGCCATAGCAGTGGTCTTGTGCTAGCTTAGGATGTTGGGCAAATATAGGTTATGCAGGGCATTACTATAGAACACTACCGATTGCTAAGCCATGTGCCCTTGTCTGCTCTATCAGTAAGCAACAGCTCGAGCAGGGCTTGCCCACACAAGTTCTTCTCTCAGCCTTGATAGAATGAACATAGCGTTCTCGGCTGCTTCTTTGGAAGGCTACCGCTATTGGCAACAACAAGATCCGAAGCAGCTTCGCAAGGTCAACCAACCCCTGCAGGAAATCACACTTGCTCTATTCAGGGGCAAGGGCAAGCCAGAAGCATTGCAGGGAGACTTGCAGGGTTATTGGTCAAGACGCATTGACCACGAGCACCGCTTGGTCTATCGGGTAGAGGGAAAGAGGATCCAAGTGCTGGCGTGTAGGTATCATTACTAGGCTTACCTAAAGGGTAGCAACGGTACTGTGGTCCCATTGCTGACTTCCAATGCTTAGCCCTACTTTTGTTCTGGCGTGTCGTTGGCCTGCAAGCAGAGACAAGGGATGTTTTGGCTGATTAATTCTAAATACAACATGGCAGAAGTAACTATAGTCATGCCCACAATGGGGGAGAGTGTAATGGAAGCAACCGTTCTCCAATGGCTCAAGCAAGAGGGGGACCTGATTGCAGAAGAAGAATCAATTTTGGAAGTAGCTACTGACAAGGTTGACTCTGAGGTACCTGCTCCTTATGCTGGCAGGCTGCAGCGGGTGCTGGCGCAACAAGGAGAAGTGGTAAAAATAGGCGCCCCCATAGCCATCATTGCGACTAAAGGCGAGGCCGCCCCCTTGCCTGCCCCAGTCGTAGCTCCCTCAGCGCCTGCCTCTGTAAGCCTGAAACAGCCAATGTCTACCCCGCACCCCCCCCCCCACCAGCCGAACGACGGCAGGTTCTATTCACCACTGGTACGTTCTATCGCGCAGCAAGCAAACATTACGCCTCAGGAGCTCAGCCAAATACCTGGCACGGGCCAAGATAACCGCGTGACTAAGCGTGATTTGCTGGCTTACCTACAACATCGCCCCCAAGCTGGGATGCCCTTCCAATCCAAGGCCCCGGAGGCTCAGGTACCCATGGCCCCTGATGATGAGGTCATTCAACTAGCTAGGATGCGCCAGGTGATTGCCGAGCGTATGGTTGAATCCAAGCGTACTATACCCCACGTAACTTCGTTCGTAGAGGCTGATGTAACCGACCTAGTGCAGTGGAGAAACCAACACAAAGGAGTTTTTGAGCAAGCAACAGGAGCAAAACTCACCTACACACCACTTTTACTTCAGGCCATTGTCAGGGCTTTGCAAGACTTCCCTATGCTAAATGCCTGGATGGCAAAAGATCGTATAGTTAAGAAAAAGGCCATCAATATTGGCCTGGCTGTGGCATTGCCTGATGGCAACTTGATCGTCCCTGTAATCAAGCATGCTGATCAACTCAGCTTGGTAGAACTAGCGCACCAAATACAATCCATAGTGCACAAGGCGCGCCACAATCAGCTAGTTCCCGATGAGTTGACAGAGGCTACCTATACAGTTTCTAATTTGGGCTCTTTTCAGAACCTGATGGGGACGCCTATCATCATGCAGCCCCAAGTAGCTATCCTGGCCCTAGGGGCTATCGTCAAAAAACCTGCTGTGGTGGAAGTCCCCCAAGGAGATAGCATTGCCGTACGCCAAAAAATGTATCTATCGCATTCCTATGACCATCGGGTGATTGATGGGGCACTGGGAGGGAGATTTGTGAAGCAGGTGGCCACCTATCTGGAAGCCTTTGTTGATTGGGTGAGCTGGTAAGTTCATTAGGTGATTGAGTCATTCAATAACTGATCACTCATCATTCTAGCTTACCCATTGTCCCTCTCCTTGGTTATGCCCCCTGAGCCTTGGCCAAGGGCCTCATGTACTTCCTCCATGGCCCAGGAAAGTGCAGCGTGGCTGTCAATCCATAGAATAAGTTATCTTTGCGGTGCCGCTGAAGCAGTATGTCATTTTTTGCTCGTGCTACTAGCTAAGCGCTAATCCAAAACATTCTATGCAATTCGGCTTGCTCCAAATTTTTGGTGTTGCACTCGCCATCACCACCGTTTTGCTAGATACGCGAGAAAATGTGTGGGCTCGTCCCTTGAGCGTAGTAGGTATTGTGATGTCGTTTTTTGTCTACTACTCTGCGGGTCTGTATGCCAAATGCTTGCTTCATTGCATCTACATCGTGCTGAATATCTACGGCTGGTACCAGTGGCTGTATGGGGGTAAAAATAACACGCGATTGCAAGTCAGTACGACGGCGCCTGGCCTAATAGCTGCTTTCGTAGCGTTTGGTCTGCTGATTGCTTGGGGTTTGGGCAAACTCTTGACGCTTTATTCCAACGCTGATCTAGCTTATTGGGACTCATTGCACACAGTTATGTGCCTCATAGCCCAATGGCTGCTCGTAAGCAAGAAGCTAGAAACCTGGCTTTTATGGACACTAGCAGACATTCTGTACACAGTAGTATGTTATTACAAGGCCCTCTATTTGTTCAGTGGCTTACACGCTTTTTACATCATCTTGGCCATCAATGGCTATCGTACGTGGCGCCGGTCGTACATGCGGCAAACAGCTCCTGTACCTGTTAGCTCCGAGGATGAAATGATTGAATCATCTGCTTGAGGTAGTGTCGATCTAGGTGGGTATAAATTTCAGTGGTGGTGATAGCCTGGTGGCCTAGCATCTCTTGTACTGCCCGAAGGTCTGCTCCCCCCTCAATCAGGTGTGTGGCAAAGGAATGCCGAAAGGTGTGGGGGCTGATAGTCTTTTTTAGCCCAATCTTTTGTGCCAATGCTTTGACAATCACAAAGACCATATGACGTGACAGGCGCTTGCCATGGCTGTTCAGAAATACATAGTTGACAAAGTCTTTTTGGACAGGCAGGTGGGGCCGTATTGCTTCTATGTAAATGCGTAGATACTTGAGGCCTACTTGTCCAATAGGTACCAAGCGCTCTCTATTGCCTTTGCCCAGCACGCGTAAAAAGCCTTCTTCAGCATACAAGTGGCTAAGCTTTAGCTCAGTGAGCTCAGAGACCCGCAAGCCTGCACTATACAGTGTCTCCAAAATAGCCCTGTTACGCATGCCTGTAGGCTTCGAGTGGTCAATGGCTTGCAAAAGTGCTTCAATCTCATGAACCTCTAGTGTGTGTGGTAGCTTGCGGCCTATTTTAGGACTTTCTACCAAGGCAGTAGGGTCTACAGTCAGGTACTCCTCTAGGAAAAGGAACTTGTAAAAAGACCGTAGTGCTGACAAAATACGTGCCTGGCTAGTAGCACGGGTCCCTGCCGCATGGAGCTGCACTAGAAAGGCTTGCAGATGTTGGGGCTCCACGGTCAGGGGTTGTAGGCCAGGATGGTCTGTTTGCAGAAACTGCCTCAGCTTGTTTACATCCTGCAGGTAGGCAGCTACAGAGTGCGGCGACAAAGAGCGCTCTAGGCGTAGGTAGGTTGCAAACTGTTGTAACAGTATTGGCCAGGTCATGGACCAAATAAAATTTAGTTACCAGGCAGCTGCTTGGCCCGCCAGACGATTGCATAAAAACCATGGCGTTGGCTAGCTTTGTTCCTGCCCAAGGTACTGCTAACGCGTCTATTTGTAGATGTAAGGTGCCATTATGACATTCGTAGGTTTGTTGGCAACAAAGTTGCTTCAACTATAATACGTACATGATTTCAGAAACAGTTGCAAATTAAAACAACCATGGAAAAACACCCCTCTACCTCAAAAGCTGCCCAAAAGCCTGCCTCATCACCAGCCAAGAAAGCTAGCAAGCAAGAGCACACCTCTCCGGCCCTCAAGAAGGCGCAAGAAGAACTGGCAGTAGCCAACGACAAATACCTTAGGCTTTACTCAGAGTTCGAGAATTTCAGGCGAAGATCAGCCAAAGAAAAGCTAGTGCTTATAGAGACAGCAAGCGAAGACCTCCTTCAAAAGCTGTTGCCCATTGTAGATGATTTTGGGCGGGCACTAGCAGCCATGCATGCTACTGATACCGCTGCGCAAGCTATGCAAGAAGGTATCCAACTGATTTATGACAAACTGATGCATCTGCTACAACAGGCAGGAGTAGCGCCCATGCCGCTAGAAAAGGGGACCCCATTTGATGCCGAGCTACACGAGGCAGTGACACAACTGCCTACAGAGGACAAGGCCATGAAGGGGAAGGTGCTGGAGGTGATCGAGCAAGGGTACTTGCTAAAAGAGAAGGTGCTAAGATTTGCTAAAGTCGTAACCGGAGCATAATGGCCCAAAGAGACTACTATAAAATACTAGGTGTAGAGCGCAATGCCAGTCCTGAAGAGATTAAAAAAGCCTACAGGCAAGTAGCCCTTAAGTACCATCCTGACAAAAATCCTGGGGATAAAGCAGCAGAACAAAAATTTAAAGAAGCTGCCGAAGCCTATGAAGTGTTGAGCCATGCCGAGAAAAAGCAGCAGTATGACCGCTTTGGTCATGCAGGGGTGCACGGTCCTGAAGGCAGGGGGCCAGAGATGAACATGGAAGACATCTTTGCCCAGTTCAGCGATATCTTTGGTGGGGGGGCCAGCCCTTTTGAGAGCTTCTTTCGCCAAGGAGCGCAAAGGGTAAGCCAAGGAACTGACCTGCGCATCAAGCTCAAGCTCTCCCTCCAAGAAGTGGCTCATGGCGTTGACAAGAAGATCAAGCTTAAGCACTATACTCTCTGCGTTACCTGTGGAGGCAATGGAGCCAAAGAGGGCACAGCTATGGCTACTTGTAGCGTCTGTAATGGTACCGGCCAGACCCGCAAGGTGGCGAACACGATGCTCGGACACGTCATGACAGCAGTCCCCTGCAGCGCTTGCCAAGGAGCAGGTAAGACCATCTCCGCCCCCTGTACTACTTGTCAAGGAGAGGGGAGACAATTGCAAGAAGAAATACTCAGTCTTCAAATCCCAGCAGGGGTCAGCGATGGCATGCAGCTATCCCTGACAGGCAAGGGCCATGTGCCTGCCCGTGGTGGCCTCCCCGGCAACCTGTTGATCCTCATTGAAGAAAAAGCAGATGACCTTCTCAAGCGCCAAGAGAACCATGTGCATTACAACCTCTACATCAGCTTTATTGATGCAGCTTTGGGCAGTGAGGCAGCAGTCCCTACTCTTGGTGGCAAAGCCAAAGTAAAGATAGCTGCCGGTACCCAAAGTGGTACCATGCTGCGGCTGCGAGGCAAGGGCATTAGAGACATCAATGGCTATGGCCAAGGAGATCAGCTTATACATGTGCATGTATGGACCCCTCGCCAGCTCACCAAGGGGGAGAAAGAAAAGCTTGCTTCTTTAAAAGATGCGCCCAATTTTTCCCCTCATCCTAGTAAAAAGGAGCAAGGATTTTTTGACCGCGTACGCTCTTTCTTTTAGAGCAGCCTTAGTTGTTAGCTTTCCTAATCTCCTGATGATCCTGATGGTGTTGATCTTTCAAGTTTAATATCGTGAGACACTAGCTGCTGCACTGGCGGCGCTGGTGGCTGCGCTGGTGTCTTCCCTACTGGCTGCACTGGCGGCGCTGGTGTCTTCCCTACTGGCTGCACTGGCGGCGCTGGTGGCTGCGCTGGTGTCTTCCCTACTGGCTGCACTGGCGGCGCTGGTGGCTGCGCTGGTGTCTTCCCTACTGGCTGCACTGGCGGCGCTGGTGGCTGCGCTGGTGTCTTCCCTACTGGCTGCACTGGCGGCGCTGGTGGCTGCGCTGGTGTCTTCCCTACTGGCTGCACTGGCGGCGCTGGTGGCTGCGCTGGTGTCTTCCCTACTGGCTGCACTGGCGGCGCTGGTGGCTGCGCTGGTGTCTTCCCTACTGGCTGCACTGGCGGCGCTGGTGGCTGCGCTGGTGTCTTCCCTACTGGCTGCACTGGCGGCGCTGGTGGCTGCGCTGGTGTCTTCCCTACTGGCTGCACTGGCGGCGCTGGTGGCTGCGCTGGTGTCTTCCCTACTGGCTGCACTGGCGGCGCTGGTGGCTGCGCTGGTGTCTTCCCTACTGGCTGCACTGGCGGCGCTGGTGGCTGCGCTGGTGTCTTCCCTACTGGCTGCACTGGCGGCGCTGGTGGCTGCGCTGGTGTCTTCCCTACTGGCTGCACTGGCGGCGCTGGTGTCTTCCCTACTGGCTGCACTGGCGGCGCTGGTGTCTTCCCTACTGGCTGCACTGGCGGCGCTGGTGGCTGCGCTGGTGTCTTCCCTACTGGCTGCACTGGCGGCGCTGGTGGCTGCGCTGGTGTCTTCCCTACTGGCTGCACTGGCGGCGCTGGTGTCTTCCCTACTGGCTGCACTGGCGGCGCTGGTGGCTGCGCTGGTGTCTTCCCTACTGGCTGCACTGGCGGCGCTGGTGGCTGCGCTGGTGTCTTCCCTACTGGCTGCACTGGCGGCGCTGGTGGCTGCGCTGGTGTCTTCCCTACTGGCTGCACTGGCGGCGCTGGTGGCTGCGCTGGTGTCTTCCCTACTGGCTGCACTGGCGGCGCTGGTGTCTTCCCTACTGGCTGCACTGGCGGCGCTGGTGTCTTCCCTACTGGCTGCACTGGCGGCGCTGGTGTCTTCCCTGCTGTAGCTTTCCAGCTCCCCCAATTAACCAAGTCTGACAGATAGGTGCCCACCCTCACCCCATAGGCAGCTGGAGTTGTATCCGCTGCTGGAGGCGCTGCTGTAGCTTTCCAGCTCCCCCAATTAACCAAGTCTGACAGATAGGTGCCCACCCTCACCCCATAGGCAGCTGGAGTTGTATCCGCTGCTTTAGCTTTCCAGCTCTCCCAATTAACCAAGTCTGACAGATAGGTGCCCACCCTCACCCCATAGGCAGCTGGAGTTGTATCCGCTGCTGTAGCTTTCCAGCTCCCCCAATTAACCAAGTCTGACAGATAGGTGCCCACCCTCACCCCATAGGCAGCTGGAGTTGTATCCGCTGCTGGAGTTGTATCCGCTGCTGGAGTTGTATCCGCTGCTGGAGGCGCTGCTGTAGCTGTATCCGCTGTCTCCTCTGGAGGTACTGTAGACTCCTGAGTGTCATTGTTTTCGCCGCCTTCCTCTTCTTTGTGTTGGTTACATCCTGATAGTACGGTGAAGAACAACAAAAATAACCATCGTATCTCTTTAATCGTTGTAGTATGCCACATAGTATGTATGTTTTCTAGTGCGTTGTTTGCAATATATAACTTAGTTAACTACCTCAGCAAGGAGGTGGAAGTTTCAAAGTTAGGCATGCATAATTTATCAAACAATAAAGCAGCTATTATTTTATTTCGTCGCAAATATAAAAATATCTTGAATACTTCTTCCCCTGCCTTGCGTAGGTGGCTATGCCTTTGTGCAGCCCTATCATAACCCCTGCTACTTGGCTTTCCACGGTTCCTTTTGGCTACACTCAAGCTATTATCGAACCTCTGCTGGGTCAGGTAAGACGCACACGTTGGTAAGTGCTTATCTGAAGCTGGCGCTAGACCCTCCAGAGGCTTTTGCGCACATCTTGGCTGTAACCTTTACCTTCCCCCTTTAGTCAGTGGTATAATCATAGCTTATGGAATCTTCAGATTTAAGATCAGAAACTTGTCTTAGAGCTTCCTTTGCTTTGCTTTTTACTACTGCACCGACTCTTCCTATTAGATTGAGGAAGTTTGTATACCTTATCTCTGAAGTATACCCAGATCCTTCCTGTATAGGTTCTTCCGCTTGAAGAGGATGAAGTTGTTAGCGACGAAAATCTTGGACTTTCAGATTCGCTACCTGCAGGAACGTGAGATATTGGATTCCCCTATTGATCTACTTGTATTATCCTTTCAGCCCCTTGAAGTCCCTGGTCTCCTTTAGGTCCCTGATTGTTATTTATTTTGTCGATGGCCTCTTGTGCGAGCTTTTTTGCTTCCTCTGCTTCTTTGAGTGCGCTATTTGCCTTGCTGTCACATCCTGTTAGCAATGTGACGAACAGCAATAATAACCAGCTTATATTGATCTTTATTGTAAGATGTTTCCTATGTATCGTAGGATAATAAGACTACCTCACCTTCTTTGTGCAAGCGAGAGGGACACATATTTGGGCAATCTGTCATTTACTGTACCAATACAATAGGGGATGACTATTTCAAACAAAAAATTCCTGGATATTGCTTCCCCTGCCTTTCGTCAGGGACCCTGCTTTTGTGCAGCCCTATTATTGATTCTTCGCAGTACACCGTTCCTTGGCTTCCCTCAAAATATATCGAACCTCTGCTGGTTCAGGCAAGACGCACACGTTGGTAAGTGCTTACCTGAGCCAGGCCTTGAACCATCCCGAGGCTTTTTTCACATCTTAATGTTGACCTTTACCAACCAGGCTACGCAAGAGCCCTTGCCAAGGAGAAGGTAATATGCTCTCATCTCCCTGTACTACTAATTAAAGCTGACGAGGATTAGTAAGTTGCACGGGGGCACCCGAAGTAGTCAAATTGGGGCAGTCTGTCTTCTGCTCAGCCCCTTGAAGCCTCTGTTTTCCTGGAGTTCCCTGAGGTCCTGGAGTTCCCTGAGGTCCCTGAGTTCCTGGAGGTCCTGGAGTTCCCTGAGGTCCCTGAGTTCCTGGAGGTCCTGGAGTTCCCTGAGGTCCCTGAGTTCCTGGAGGTCCTGGAGTTCCCTGAGGTCCCTGAGTTCCTGGAGGTCCCTGAGTTCCTGGAGGTCCCTGAGGTCCTGGAGTTCCCTGAGTTCCTGGAGGTCCTGGAGGTCCCTGAGTTCCTGGAGGTCCCTGAGTTCCTGGAGGTCCCTGAGTTCCTGGAGGTCCCTGAGGTCCCTGAGGTCCCTGAGTTCCTGGAGTTCCCTGAGTTCCTGGAGGTCCCTGAGGTCCCTGAGTTCCTGGAGGTCCCTGAGTTCCTGGAGGTCCCTGAGTTCCCTGAGGTCCCTGAGTTCCCTGAGGTCCCTGAGTTCCTGGAGTTCCCTGAGGTCCTGGAGGTCCCTGATTGTTATTTATTTTGTCGATGGCCTCTTGTGCGAGCTTTTTTGCTTCCTCTGCTTCTTTGAGTGCGCTATTTGCCTTGCTGTCACATCCTGTTAGCAATGTGACGAACAGCAATAATAACCAGCTTATATTGATCTTTATTGTAAGATGTTTCATATGTATCGTAGGATAATAAGACTACCTCACCTTCTTTGTGCAAGCGAGAGGGACACATATTTGGGCAATCTGTCATTTACTGTACCAATACAATAGGGGATGACTATTTCAAACAAAAGATTCTTGGATATTGCTTCACCTGCCTTTCGTCAGGGCCCCTGCTTTTGTGCAGCCCTATTATTGATTCTTCGCAGTACACCGTTCCTTGGCTTCCCTCAAAATATATCGCTCCTCTGCTGGGACAGGTAAGACGCACACGTTGGTAAGTGCTTACCTGAGCCAGGCCTTGAACCATCCCGAGGCTTTTTTTCACATCTTGGCGGTGACCTTTACCAACCAGGCTACGCGCGAGATGAAGGAGCGCATCTTGGTGTCCCTGCACGGCCTGGCCCAAGGCGCCCCTGGCTCTCTGGCAGAGGAGCTGCGGCAAGAAAAAGGGTGGGACAGGGCGACCTTGCAGTCCCGGGCCCAGCTGCTCTTGGCCAACATCCTGCATCAGTACTCCCGTTTTTCGGTCAGTACTATTGACAGCTTTTTTCAAAAAATTATTCGAGGATTTGCCCAAGAGCTGGGGCTCCAGCGTGGCTTCCGCATCGAGCTAGTGCAAGGGTATGTGCTAGGCAGGATTATTGACGATTTGCTAGGGGCTGCTGGCCAGGACCTACAGTTGCAGCAGTGGCTGGTAGCCATGGCCGAGGATAAGCTTTTGCGTGGCAAGCACTGGAACTTCAAGCGTGAGTTGGCTGCCTTGGGCCACGAGCTTTTTTCGGAATCTTTTGGAGTGTATGAAGTGCAGCTAGTGCAAGTCACGAGTGACCCTACCGCCCTGCGCCAATTCCTTAGGCAGCTGGATCAGTGCATCCATCCTTTTGAAACTAGGCTCCAGGCCCTGGGGCAGCAAGCCATGGCCACTCTGGAGCAAGCCGGCCTAGGAGTGAGTGATTTTGCCTACGGCCCCAGTGGCGTTGTGGGCTACCTAGCAGGCTTGGCCACCCAACGGCGGTGGAAGCCTACGCAAAGAGCTTTGCAAGCGCTGCAGCGTATAGAGGCATGGTACGCCCGCACTGCTAACCAGCAGGAGAAAATTGCCCAAGTGGTACAAGAGGCCTTACAGCCGTGCTTGCAAGCAGCAGTGCAGTTTTACGACACCCACTACCGTACCTACTACACGGCCCTAGAGGTACGCCACTTTGTCTATGCTTTGGGCATGATGACCCAGCTGCTAGCAAGGCTAAATGACTACCGGGCAGCGCACAATGTCATGCTTGTGTCAGATGCTTCTTTGTTTTTGCGCAAGGTTATTGCAGAGAACGACACGCCGTTTATGTACGAAAAGATGGGGGCTTTTTACAAGCACTTCTTGATGGATGAATTTCAGGACATTTCGGGCTTTCAATGGAATAACTTCCGACCACTGATTGAGAATGCGCTGAGCGAAGGTCATGACAGCTTGGTGGTGGGTGACGTCAAACAATCGATCTATCGGTGGCGGGGCGGCGACTGGCGGCTGCTGCTTACTCAGCTTGAAAAAGACGTGCCACAGACGGCTGTGATGACTTTGGACCAAAACTGGCGCAGCAAGCAGCATATCATTGATTTTAACAATGTGTTTTTTGCTACAGCGGCTGCCCATGTTGTGCAGCACCTGACAGCTGCCTTGGCGCCACTAGCAGACAAAGCGCTGCAAAAAGACTTACTGGCCCAAGCCCAACAGCTAGGCGCTGCTTACCAAGACGTCCAACAGCAGCTGCCTCCAGAGCGCGTGCAGCCTGACAAGGGCTACGTGAATGTTACTTTTCTAGAAGATACGGAGGAAGGCCCCACCTGGCACGAAGTGGCGCAGGCCAGGGTACTATTGCTTATTGAGACACTGCAGCAAGACGGCTTTGCGTTGCAAGACATTGCGTTGTTGGTCAGGAGCCATGCCGAAGGCCGAGTCCTTTTCCAGGCCCTATTGGCGCATCAGCAGTCGCTCCAGGCCCAACCCGGCTGTCGGTATGAGGTGATCTCTGCCGAATCTTTGTACCTCGGGCACAATCCGTGGGTGAACCTTTTGATCAATGCGTTGCGCTGCCTGGCCGACGAAGCCAACGCCGTGGCCCAGGCCGAACTGCAGTACTTGTACCAAACGCACGTGCTCCAAACGCCACTTACTGCAGCCTGCTTCCAGCCTGAACAAGGGCAAGCAATCCTGCCTGAGGAGTTTGTCACCCAGCGGCTACCCCTACTGCAGCTGCCTTTGTATGTGTTGGTAGAGGCATTGATTGCTATTTTTCAGCTGCACCAGACAGCAGCTATTCCTTTTTTGCAAGCTTTTCAGGAGGTGGTGTTGGCTTTTGCTGCTAAAGAACTGGCAGATGTGCATGGCTTTTTGGCTTGGTGGGAAGAGCAGGGTGGTCGCTATACCCTACCGCGGGCCCAGGAGCAGGACGCCATGACGCTGATGACCATTCACCAGGCCAAGGGGCTGCAGTTTAAAGTCGTCATTGTGCCTTTTTGTGCCTGGGACCTGGACCACAACCTGCGTAGGCCGCCTACTTTGTGGTGTGCTACAGAGGTCCTGCCGTTTGCCCAATTTCCTGTTTTGCCGGTACGTTATTCAGGCCGCCTCCAGGACACTGCCTATGCCCAGTCTTACTACGAAGAACAGATGCAGGCCTACCTAGATCACCTGAACTTGCTCTATGTAGCTTTTACGCGGCCCGAAGATCGGCTCTATGTATTTGCGCAACGTCCTCCTAAGGCGGTCCTTAAAACTACGGCCGACCTGTTGTACCAGACCATTGCGCAAAGGGTCCAAGGAGATGAAGCTTCCCCCAACGCTGGAGCATGGGGCTACTGCTGGGATGATACTGCAGGTGTGTTGGCCATAGGGACCCCTGTAGTGCAAGCTCCCTCCCCAAGCCCTCCTGCGCCCACAGACTTGCAGCAGTGTGTCACTAACTATTGGCACCGCCAGGTCGTTAAATCACGCGGCAGTGCTTGGGAGGGCCTAGAAAAATGGACAGCGCAACGCAGCTATGGTAAGATGGTTCACCGCTTGTTGGCCCAGCTGACGCACTTCCAGGACTTGCCTGCGGTATTGGCTGCTTTTGAGGCCGCAGAAGACATGGCTCCTGCAGAAAGGACGCAGTTGGAGCAGCAGCTGACCGCCCTTTTTCGGCATCCACAGGTCAAAGATTGGTTCAGCAGTGCTTGGGAAGTCAAGAACGAAGCAGCCATCCTCACGCCTACCGATCAAGTGTTGCGGCCTGACAGGGTGCTGTTGAAGCCTGGCCAAGCAGTGGTCATTGATTTTAAGACAGGGGCTCGCCATGAGCATCATGCCCAGCAAGTACAGGCCTATATGACCTTGCTCAGGGCCATGGGGCATGTCCAGGTGGCTGGTTACTTGCTATATCTCGAGGAGGAGGCAGTGGTAGCTTGCTAGGACGCCATGAAGCAACATTGCTTTTCTGGATTGCTGTCCCATTGTCATTCAGAGCAAGCCAGAGGAATCTCATAGGCGACATGTACCCCACAGCGATGTTGCACTGTGTTCTGCATGACAAAAAGGGTAAGGGGCAGTACGATCACACCCCCAGTTAAAGTCCCATTTTAATCCACCACAATAAACCCTGATATTGCTGTCATGGCCTCTAAATCCTCTTTTTTAGCAGAGCTGGCGGCTGAACTCTATGCACAGCACCGCTCCCATATCCACCAGCTGACCATTGTCTTGCCCAACTGGCGGGCAGGCGGGGTACTCAGGCAGCATTTAGCAAGCCACTTGCACCAACCTATGTGGGCCCCACAGATCCTGAGCATTGACCACTTTTTGCAGCAGCACAGCCCTCTCAGGCAAGCTCCGTCTTTGCAGTTGACCCATGTGTTGTACCAGACTTTTCAGGCTTTGCAGCCCCAGGAGGAGCCTTTTGAGCGGTTTTACTTTTGGGGTTACTTGCTGCTCCAAGACTTGAATGTTATCGACAAGTACCTGGTCAATGCTGCGCACCTTTTTACAGACCTGAGTCAACAAAAGGAGCTGAGCTTGTCTCATGACTACCTGACCGAAGCGCAACGGGCCGCTATCCAGGCTTTTTGGAAAAACTTTGCACAGCGCTTGTCGGCCCACCAACAAGGCTTCTTACGGCTCTGGAAGCTGCTTCCCCAGGTTTACCAAGCCTTTCGGCAACGCCTGCAAGCACAGGGCATGGGCTACCAAGGGCTGTGCTATAGGACTGTTTATGAGGCCTTAGTACAAGGCACGGCCCAGGTCCAACACCAGCACTTGATTTTTGCAGGGTTGAATGCCCTGGCCCCTGTCGAAGAGAAAATATTGGCTTGGCACCAGACCCACTGTCCCACTACTTTTTACTGGGATGTGGATGCTTACTACATGGAAGATGCGCAGCAAGAGGCAGGCACGTACCTGCGGGCCTACCAACAACGCCCCCACTTCCAGGCCAGCTTGGTCCGGCCCTTTCCTGAGCAGCTGGCCGAGCCAGGCAAAGAAATATACGTCACAGCCGTAGCCTCTGAAGTAGGGCAAGCCCAGGTAGTAGGGGCGCAGCTGCAGGCCCTGATGGAGGCGCAAGGAACCGACTTTGTACCCAGCAAAACAGCCATTGTCCTGGCCAATGAGGCTTTGTTCCTGCCTGTGCTGCACGCCCTCCCACTCAATGCTACCCAAGTCAGTACTACCCTAGGCTATCCCCTCAAAGACACAACCATCTACCATCTGCTCGAGCACCTACTGGCCCTGCAACTAGCAGCTGCCCAAGAGCATACTCCTTCAGGCTACTTAGCGGCCCAGCATGTACTAGCTGTCCTCCAACATCCGCACTTGCTGGGCTGGAACCCTGACTTGGTAAAAGCCACCCTGCATCGCCTAAAAGCCTCCCCAAGCACCTATATAGCCCAGGCGACCTTGGTCCAAGACAACGATTGGTATGCTACTCTCTTTAAGGCGCTAGGGCCAGCAGACTCTTTGCTTGTATACCTGGTTGAGGTGTTACAAGGTCTCCAAGAACGGGCCCAAGAAGCTGACACGCCCCTCCGCCCTCTAGAAGAAAAGGCCCTACAGCACCTCCTCAGGCAGCTGGCTAGCCTCCAAGCAATACTGGCAGTCCCCTCCATCTCGGGCGAGGACTTTGTGCAGCTATTTCGGCAATTGGTGCAGCCTGTCAAGCTCTCGCTAGGCCCCCAGGCGCAGGACAGCATACAAGTCTTGGACGTCTTGACTACGCAAAACTTGGACTTTGACCATGTATTCATTGTAGGCATGAACGAGGGGCATTTCCCTGCGCAAGGTAGCCTATCTTCTTTTATTCCGTACAACTTGCGTAAAGGCTATGGACTGCCCACTGCCGACCAGCACCAGGTAGCGCTGTATGCCTACCACTTTTACCGCTTGCTACAGCGCGCCCACAAGGTTTACATCACCTATAGCACGGCTACCTCAGACGGCAGTCAAGGCGAAATGAGCCGTTACTTATGGCAACTGCTGTACGAAGCCAAGCTGCCTCTAAAAAAGCAGGTCATGGCCCAGCCTATCTACCTGACCACTGCCCAGCCGATTGTCATCCCGAAAAAGGAACAAGTGCTCCAGCAGCTGCAGCAGTTCGTGCTACAGCCTGATGGCACAGCACAACCCCTGTCGCCTTCTGCCCTGAACACGTACCTTGACTGCAGCCTGCGTTTTTACTTCCAATACCTGGCGCAACTCCAAGCATCGCCGCTGCCTCAGCAAGCTACGCATGCCTTGGTCTTTGGTAACCTCTTGCATGAGGTCATGGCAAAGCTGTATGCTCCCCTAATGCGCAAGCAACAAGGAAAGCCGCTGCAGCCTCAAGACCTAGCAGTGCTGCAAAAGACAGTGGGAGCTACCGTCGAAGAGGTCTTTTCCCACACCTTTCACCCAGGACAGCGCCAGCTCGCAGGGCGCCAAGGCGATCAGGCCATTGCCCAGGCCGTGATGAGCAAGCTAGTAGCCAGGATTGTGGCCCTAGACGAAGCGCATGCACCTTTTGTCCTCATAGGTCTGGAGCTAGGACGTCAGATGCCTTTGTTGCTTGACTTTGCGCTGGACCCCACCACGAGCGTGCGGCTGCGGGGCATCATTGATCGGGTGGACTGGCAGGAAGGTGTTTTCCGGGTGCTGGACTATAAGACGGGCATGGACAACAAGCAACTCAAAAGCATTCCTGCTCTGTTTGACCGAGAAGACACTAACCGCAACAAGGCTGCCTTGCAGGCTTTTTTCTATGCCTGGCTTTTCCAGCAGCCAGGGCTATCGCAGGTGGCCACTACAGCCCCTGATTTCCAGGCCCGTGCTTTAGGATTCACCCAAGTGATGCCAGGGCTGTTGAACACCCGACAGATCTTTGATGCCGATTTCGACTCTCGGCTTTTTCTCCAGACCCCTGGCAGCCGTACTTACAGGCCTATCGAGACGATTACGCCTTACCAGGACGCATGGGAACAGGGACTTCGCCTAACCCTTGTAGAACTACTGGATGCTACGGTGCCTTTTACACAAACGAAAGATGAAACACGTTGTGCGCCCTGTCCTTACAAAGGCATCTGTCAGCGGCATTGAGTGCGTAGGAGCATGCTAGGCGTGGTTTGACACATCAGTTCTTTCCGAGAAGACTCATACCTCTACCATTTCCCTGCGCCTCCAGTACTTGCTTCCATAGCTTACAAGCAGCTGCGTCCCTTTTGGGATGTCCTTTTTAGCTACGTAATGGTTGATGAATCTTAACTCATTGCCATGGTTACTATCCAAAGAATAGACCTCTCCAAACAAGTTACAGTTACTTGGAGGGTATGACCAGGTCCAAGTTGTGTTTTTAGCTTTTTTAACTACTTAGCCTGTGTACGTTGCAATAAAGTCTCTTGGCTTGAGGTCTTTGTTGGCAGCAACGCCATAACCTATCTTCTCACTAATGTAATGAATAGAGACTGGAGCTACATAAGATCGAGCAATTTTAGGGCCATATTGTAGAGTAAGCGCATCATACTCTTTTTCGTGGCCCTGATAACCACTATCATCCTGTGAACTAACTTGGGCCAGCGCTTGGCACTCATCAGCAAATTTGAGTACCGGTGTGTACACGAGCCTTAGTTCTTCAAACAGCTGGTGCCTTTCCTGGGGTGTATTGCAAGGCCCGTGAGTAACAGATCCGCTAGGCCTCTGTTCTGGCTGCATAAGTTGTTAAGTGGCTTAAGATTTGTTGTCACGCCTAGTCGAAACACAAGTAGTATGCTTTATTAGCAACAGGAAAAAAGATACGTAAAAAAAGCAATGTTTGTAGCTTAAACCTGCTTGTACCTATTCTTTCTCCCCATACCTGGGTCTTGGAGGCTATCGATGCTCTCATCAATGTCTCCTCTGCTGACGCTCAGAATGATGCCTACAGCAATGCCTGTAAACAGCAAAGAAGTACCTCCCATGCTCACAAAAGGCAAAGGAAGTCCTGTAACAGGGCCTAGACCTACGGCCACGCCCATGTTGACTAGGGCTTGGAGTGCCAGCGCAAAGCTGAGGCCCGTTGCCAAGAATTTGCCGTAAGCCCGATTGCTTTGCGACAAATTGCGGATGCCTCTGTAGAGCAGGGTCAGGTACAGCAACACCACCACTACGCCGCCGATCAGGCCGTACTCTTCTACCAGAATGGCATAGATGAAGTCTGAATAGGGGTGAGGCAAAAAGTTTCTTTGCTGGCTATTGCCTGGGCCCTTGCCGTACAGCCCGCCTGTGGCTATCGCAATGTAGGCCTGCTCGGTCTGAAAAGGTAGTTCCTCTTGGGTAAAGGTTTTCAGGCGGCTCAAGGCTGTCTCTCCGCGTTGGCCCACTTGCATAGCAATACTCCCTACCAACAGGCCAATGACCGCCAGCATAACCAGGTAGCTGAAGGGAACCCTGCCGATGTACATGAGTAGCATGCAGGTAAGAAAGAGCAGCAGACCAGAAGACAGGTCTGTTAGCGCGATGAGCCCACAAATCACTCCACACCAAAGCAGTATAGGCACCCAAGCTTCCTGTAAATCGCCCATATTGCGTTGTCGTTTGGCCAGCATGTTGGCCAGACTTGCGATTAACGCCAGCTGGGCCAGATCAGAAGGTTGAAACGCTTTGTTGATCACTGGGATAGTCAGCCAGCGAGAGGCCTCATTCAGGGTAAGCCCATGGCGCCAAGTCAAGAGCAGTAATGGCACAGAAATCCACAGCGCCAGTTTGGCTAAGCCCGCATAGTAGCGATAGTCGATCCTGTGAGCTACCCACATTGCCCCCAAGCTGCTCAGCATCAACAAAAAATGCTTGGCCAAGTAGTACTCTGTATTGCCTTGCATTTGCCGGTAAGCCAGCGAGCTGGCCGCACTGTAGACAGTCAAGATACTCAAAATAGCCAGTAGTAGCATAATACCCCATATGACAGGGTCTCCCTTGAACCATTGGGTGATTGAGGCATTGCGGGATTGGTTCATTTTTTACTATACCCTTTTTTCATGCTGAGTTTTGGTAAAGCATCCCTGTTTAATGTCCGTGATAACGAATGTTTGGCCTTGAGGACAGCACGCTTAAACTGTTCGCCACGCTCCTCAAAGTTCTTGAACAAATCAAAACTAGTACAAGCTGGAGAGAGTAATACCACGTCGCCAGGTTGCGCACAAGCAAGGGCCCAGGATACCGCTTCTTCCATCTGCTGCGTGGTATGGATAGGCTTGCTCATTTCTTGAAAGGCCTGGCGGATTTTGGTGTTGTCTTTACCCAAGCAGATCAATGCTTTAACGCGATCACGCACCCATGGCTGGAGCCTTGTGTAGTTGTTGCCTTTGTCTTGTCCCCCAGCAATCCAGATAATAGGCTGGTCAAGACTCGTCAAAGCAGCCTCGGCAGCCTCCAAATTGGTGGCTTTGGAGTCATTATAAAAATGCACCCCACCCATCTCTGCCACCCACTCGAGGCGGTGCGGCACGCCTGTGAAGGTAGCTAAGCCTGTCTGGATGGTGTGAGTGCCTACCCCGAGCAGCTGGGCCACGGTGAGGGCTGCCAAGGCATTGAACTGGTTGTGGGGCCCCTGGAGCTTGAACTGGGAAGCAGTGAGTAGAGAGCGGCTAGTGCTTACAGCATCATTGGGCTGCTCGGTCGATAGGGGATGTTGGCGTGGTACTACAACGTGCTGCTGTAGGTACGCCTGAATGTCCGGGGTGTCTTGGTTATAGATAAAATGGTCCTGCGGAGTCATATTTTGTAGGATTCTGAACTTGGCTTGGATATAGGGGGCCATTTGGCCTTGGTACCGGTCCAGATGGTCTGGCGTGATGTTGAGCAAACAAGCGATGTCTGCCTTAAACGCATACATCCCCTCTAGCTGAAAATTGCTGAGCTCCAGCACATAGTAATCACGCTTTTCTTCCAAAACCTTGCTGGCAAAGCTACTACCCACGTTACCTGCCATGCCCACATTAAGTCCTGCTGTCTTGAGCAAGTGGTAGGTCAGGTGCGTTGTAGTGGTCTTGCCATTGGTGCCTGTAATGCCTATCAGAAAAGCCTGGGTGTAGCGGCTAGCCAGTTCGATCTCAGCAATGATAGGCACCTCAGCCTTTCGGAGGGCTTTTACAATGGGCACACTTTCTGGAATGCCTGGGCTCTTGACCACCTCATCAGCACCTAGGATAATTTCTGGAGAATGCTGTCCCTCTTCAAAGGCAATGTCATGGGCCACCAGCGCTGCTTTGTAGCAGGGAGCTATATGGCCTACATCAGAGACCAATACTTCCAAGCCCTTGGCCTGTGCGAGCAGCGCTGCGCCTGTGCCACTTTGGCCTGCGCCTAGGATGACGATTTTTTTCATGGGTTGTGCTTCTTGCTTAACTGCCTCAGGTAGCACGCTAATAATACGACCAGCATGGCAAAGAAGCCTAGCACAGCCTTAGAAGGCACTGCTGGCGTAGTAATGTCTTGCGTAATGATCCCTTGCTGATACAGAAAGAGCATGAGCAGAGTAAAAACATTGTTAAATAAATGCGCAGCTATAGGAAAAGCCAGATCCCTAGTCCACCAATAAATGTAACCAAACAGCATCCCAAGCAAAAAGCGAGGTACAAAGCCATAGAACTGAAGATGAATAGCGCTAAAGACAAAAGCACTGATACCAATAGCTCCATGGATATTGTTGGTGAGCTTGTAGCAGAGGGGCAGCACTAAGCCTCTGAAAAATAGCTCCTCGCCAATAGCAGGGATCACACCTATCACCACCATACCTACCCCTAGATCTGTCAGGGAGTGAAAGGTAGTGAGCAAGGTAGTGAGCCTTTGTAGGGCCGCTTCTTTTGTTTGGGCCCACACTTCAAAAGCCCTGAGCCAGGGAGGAAGCTTAACTGCCATGTTCCATTGAATAAACCAGGTATTGACCACCATGAACGCTAAGCACAAGCCTAGGGTAAATAGTATAGGCGCGGCATAGCCTTGCCGCCACTGAAAGAACCCCCCTATGCCGTGGTGTGCAAAAAAGTATAAGTACAATAGAGGGGCCACAATAAACGCACTGCTGGCTGTAACAGCCTGTAGGATCAGTAGCGACCTCCTGAGGTGCCATGCTGTGTCCCTGATCGTTATGTCCTCAGCACCTGAAAAAGCAAGCCTGACTCCTGCCTGCTGGCCCCCAAAAGCACCCAACGCCATCAAGACAAACACCAAGACAAGGCTGAGCCACGCAGGTCTATGGAGCACTAGAGGAAGAATAAAGGGCTTTTGAGGCATACGTGTGCTAAAATTACGCAAAAACAGAGACTCCTGGCTAACTAGATAACACATAAATTAGTGCCCCAAAGGAGTTGAGCTTAGTGGCTCCTCTACAGACTATGCTGCAAATTGGAGATATAGAACTAGGCGAATTCCCGCTGCTGCTGGCTCCTATGGAAGACGTGAGCGATCCCCCTTTTAGGGCGGTGTGCAAAGAAAAAGGGACTGACCTGATGTACACAGAGTTTATCTCTGCCGAAGGGCTGATACGTGACGCTGACAAGAGTGTGAAAAAGCTAGCCATCTATGACTATGATCGCCCCATGGGCATTCAAATCTATAGCGAAAAGATTGAGTCCATGCGCGAGGCTGCAGCCATTGCCGAAGCATCTCAACCTGCTTTGATCGACATTAACTATGGCTGCCCTGTCAAAAAGATTACTGGCCGAGGGGCAGGCGCCGGTATCCTCTTAGACCTACCCAAGATGCAGGCCATGACCGCCGAGATTGTCAAACGTGTCTCCTTGCCCGTGACTGTTAAGACCCGTTTGGGCTGGGACGAAAACACAATCAAGATTGTAGAGGTAGCCCAAAGGTTGCAAGATGCTGGCATCCAGGCCTTGACTGTCCATGGCAGAACCCGAAAGCAGATGTACAAAGGGGCCGCCAACTGGGAGTACATCGCAGCTGTCAAAAACCATCCCGCAATCCACATTCCCATTTTTGGCAATGGCGATATCAACAGTCCTCAAAAAGTGCTGGCCTACAAAAACAAGTATGGGGTGGATGGGATCATGATTGGCCGGGCCAGTATTGGTTATCCTTGGATCTTTCAGGAGATTAAGCACTTTGTACAAACCGGCACTGAGCTACCTGCACCTGATTTGCACGAACGCATTGCTACCGTCAAAAAACACCTGGACCATGCCTTGGCCTGGAAGGGCGAAAGAACAGGCTTGCTAGCAATGAGAAGCTACTACACACGCTACTTTAAGGGCCTAGAAGGCATCAAAGCCTATAGGTCGCAGCTGGTCACTGCCCCTATAATCGCAGCCGTGGATGACATTTTAGCAAAAATTTCTTGTGCCTTTGCCCACTGATTTGCCAACGATATGCAGCAAGAAAGTACACATAAGCTTTTGTTTGCTTGGGGCCTACTCCTTGTGTTGGGCTTAATCTTGGGGAGCACTTACATGCTGATGAAGAAAGGCCTGCAAGTCTTCTCCGCACAAGAAGTAGGTGCCCTACGTATTTTTTCTGCTGCGGTGTTGCTACTGCCTTGGTCGCTGCCTCGGCTCAGGCAGCTACGGTGGCAGCATTACAAGCGCTTGTTGCTGGTAGGTCTTGTAGGCTCTTTGTCGCCCGCTTTTTTGTTTGCGCAAGCACAGACCCAGCTTGACAGTGCACTCAACGGTGTCTTGACTGCGCTGACTCCCATTTTTGCATTGCTATTAGGTAAGTTGTGCTTTCAGCAGCCTATTTTTAAGCATGAAATCCTGGGGGCGCTACTGGGCCTGATAGGTACCTTGTTCCTGGTCTTGGCTGGTAACGAACACCGTATGGATAAGATCAACTACTATGCCCTGCTCCCTTTGTTGGGCTGCTTCTGCTATGGTCTTCACGCCAACCTGGTCAAGCATTATCTACAAGATCTCAGTACCAATACCATTGCCAGTGTTTCTTTTCTGCTGATAGGCCTTATTACTGCGATCATGCTCTTTACACAAACAGCCTTCCTGACCAAACTGCGTACTGTAGAAGGCGCTTACCTTGCTACCGGATATGTATTGATTTTAGGAGCACTGGGGTCAGCCACTGCTTTTCTCCTTTTTACAAAGTTGATCAAGCGCACCTCGCCGGTGTTTGCCGGCATGGTCGCTTTTATTATTCCCCTGGTGGCCTTGGGGTGGGGGCTGCTAGATGGTGAGGTATTGCTTGGCGGGCATTACCTAGGCATAGCGACAATTTTGATGGGTGTTTACTGGATCAGCAAGCAACAGCAAACTTAACTGCCTTAGTGCACGGATGCTGTGCTGGCATGAAGTGGGGCGCCAGGTCGCTGCCTGAGCAGGCGCACTTTTTAGGTCTGTAACCAGACTGGATCAATAGCTCCTGGGCATTGGGGTTATTCATGAGCGCAGCTAAGCTTACCTCAGTATGTTTTTCCATGTACCTTTTCAAAATTTTCCAGCCCAGCCACCAGCCGATGTTGCCGAGACATCTTCGTCCTATCTCTGATACAATTGGCCTATCACTGATGTATCTTTTTTGACCAAATGATTGGTTACATATCCTATCATTTTCAATGAAATGCTCTCAAACAATGTCCTGGTGTTGCTTCACATCTGCCAGCTGTTCTGGCGTATAGGCCCAGATGACACTTGCCTCAACCTTAGGGAGCAGGGCTTGGGTAAGAAAATATGCCTTAGCTCAATAGGCCTGAATTTGACTCCATCGCCCATGAAAAAGTCTAGCCCCATGACAATCCAATCATCACTAACGTGCAAGTCAATACCCCTGCCAGTAATCAAAGTGGCTATTTGAGGGAGCTTAAAGTCTGGATAATAGTAGCGGAGATAACGAAAAGCAGCTTCAAACTGCTGCTTTATGGCCGCGAAGTCTCCAAAAACCTGCTGGACCTCTTGATACAAGGCTTGTATGTTGGAATCTTTGATCATAGCATCCAGCTGCTCTACTAGCGCTTCCCTAGCTTTATAGGGAGCAAGGCCTAGCAATTGCATTGCAAAGAGCTTGTTGTTCTCGAGGAATGCACAGATCGCTTCTTTACTATCTAAGGCAAAGAACATTTGTGCTAGCCTCTGTATCTCTAGGTGGACTGTGATGTGAGATACATCGGGTGCTTTCTGTCGAGAAGAAGTTTTAGCAGTCCAGACAGTATACAGGCCCGGTGCTACAGCTATGCACAGACAGAAAATAATGACTATATTTTGCATCTTTAGTTAATTTTGGGCTCAATAAGAGGCCGTTTAGGCATGATGAAAAAATCCATACTCCTTGTAGGGGTCTTATTGAGCACTACAGTGGCACGAGCTCAGGGACATCTGGGCTTTAAAATAGCCCCTTGTATATGCTTCAATAGAGTATATACAAACCCGCCCAATAAGGGCTTTTCTTCCACAGGAGCTTCTTTACGGTTCAAAATTGGTGCTATCTATGACTACCCCCTACGAGACAATTGCTATGTGAGTACAGGATTGTTTTATTCAACTCAGAAAGTTTCCATTAAGAATCCAGAGCTGTCGCCCGACGTTCAAGAAGCGCACGAGCTACACTACCTACAAATCCCTCTGCTCCTTAAGCTTTATACAAGCGAGATTACCCTAGACACCCGGCTCTATGCAGAGCTTGGTTTTATGGGGCAAATCAAGGTCAACGAAAGAAATTCCGAGCTCAAAAAAGGCCAGCCCAAGCCCTTTATCGAAGCATTGCATCGCTGGGGGCTAGCTGGCTTGCTGGGTATAGGTGTAGAGTACGACACCAGCCTTTCTACCAGCCTTTTTGCAGGCCTTAGCTATCAGACTGGCCTAGTAAGTGTCATCGATAAACAGAACCAGATCCTCTGCACCTCTAAGGTGACAAGCTATAGTGATCTGCTGAGTATTGACCTCGGAGCCAGATTTTAAGGCGCTTACATAGATGAATCCCATTTTACCTCGGGAATATATCTAAACTAAAGATCGCCAACATTTTTTATGTTTGCACTTCGTAATCTGGGTCCCCAATCAAACGCATCCTTCGGCACCTAGTGAGCACTGCCCTGTGTAGTAGAAGTATGAAGTTATCTGCATTCAAGTTTGCTCTGCCTGCCAAGCTCATCGCATCCCATCCAGCTGAAAACAGAGATGAGGCTCGGCTGATGGTGATTCACAAAGCTACTGGAAAAATCGAACACAAGCTTTTCAAAGATGTGATTGACTATCTAGCGGAAGATGATACGCTGGTAGTCAATGATACCAAAGTGTTTGCTACATTGCTTCATGGCAATAAAGAAAAGACCGGTGCACAGATAGAAGTCCTGCTCCTGAGAGAACTGAGTGAGGAGCAGCGCCTTTGGGATACATTGGTTGACCCCGCAAGAAAAATTCGTGTAGGTAACAAACTGTTCTTTGGCCATGGGGAGCTAGTAGCAGAAGTACTAGATAATACCACGTCCAGAGGAAGAGTCCTTAAGTTTTTGTTTGAGGGTACTTCCAAGGAGCTGTACAGTATCATTGATCATCTAGGCAATACTTCCTTGCCCAAGGAGATCAAAAGAAAAACAACCCCGCAAGACCGTAGCCGTTATCAGACTGTCTACGCCCAGCAAAAAGGTGCTTTGGTAGCACCGAGTGCAGGGTTACACTTTACACCGTATTTGCTCAAACGCTTAGAACTTACAGGTACACATATTGTCCCTCTTACTTTGCATATTGGTTTGGGAATCCTTAGACCTGTTGATGTAGAAGATCTCACCAAATACAAAGTAGACTCTGAATTCTTAGCCATTGATGAAACAGCAGCACAAGTAGTCAATCAATCATTAGATCAAAAGAAGCAGGTGTGTGCTGTTGGCGTTTCTACTGCCAAGGCTATGGAATCCTCTGTTTCTGTGGCGGATAAATTAAAGGCTAATCGTAAGTGGACGTACAAATTCATCTTCCCGCCCTATGCATTTAAAGTCTGTACCTCACTGATCACGAATTTCCACTTACCAGAGTCAGCTCCCCTCATGACAGCTGCTGCTTTTGGAGGTTATGATTTGGTTATGGAAGCTTATCAAGTGGCCATCAAGGAAAATTACCGCTTCTTTGTGTACGGCGATGCAATGCTGATCCTCTAGCAAGGACACTGATTGTATAGAGAGGCAATTACACTGCCTAATTTTGACCTGAGAACATGAAGCTTCCCCTCTTCAAGTGCAACCCTACTGGAGGTTCTGAACTATACCCAGAACCCACTATCGGGCAGACAAAGGGTAGGGGCTCGAATCTGGTACGATGAAAAGAAGTTGCTTGCTCATAGGATTTTTGCAGTTGGTAGGGGGTTGTATGCTCTCTTTAAGTACCTGGGCGCAAACGCCAGCGACTGCTGGTGCTACAGCGCACCCTATGAAGGCCCAAATCGACCTGTGTAACCTACCAGAGCATGTGGCTATCATCATGGACGGCAATGGTAGGTGGGCTACTAAGCAAGGTAAGCCAAGGGTATTCGGCCACCAAAATGCTATACAAGCCGTCAGAGAGGTTGTAGAAGGCTGTGGTGAGCTAAATATTTCCTATTTGACCTTGTATGCTTTTTCCACAGAAAATTGGGGACGTCCTCAAGAAGAAGTAAAAAGCCTCATAGGGCTAATCACAACCACCATTGACAAGGAGCTTGCAGAATTAGTGCAAAAAAATGTGCGCTTGGCCTTTATTGGCGACTTGCAGCGCCTTCCTGACAGCTGCCAAAAGGCCATCCAAAAGGCTATCCAAGCCTCTCAGCACAACCAAGGCCTACAGCTGACTATTGCGTTGAGTTATAGTGGAAGGTGGGACCTAGCAGCGGCTGCTAAAGCCATTGCCCGAGAGGTGCAGGCAGGCAGCTTGGCACTGCAAGACATTGATGCTGAGCTTTTTAGGCAATACCTCTCTACCGGTGCTATGCCTGACCCAGCACTGCTGATTAGGACCAGTGGGGAAATGCGGCTCAGTAACTTTCTTCTAGGACAGCTTGCCTATACAGAACTGTTTTTTACCCCAGTCCTTTGGCCTGACTTTAGAAAGCAGCACCTTTACGAGGCCATATTGGCCTACCAAAAGCGAGCAAGAAGGTTTGGCCAGCTAGACGTATAAATGTAATAGCATGACAAAAGGTGTCTACCATACTGTCTTACTACAGCTCATCATGAGCTACATGCTGCCTGTAGGAGTCCTAGCGCAGACTACACCTCCTGCCCAACCTCTTGAACTTAATTACACAGCTCCCCATAGCTATTTGATCGAAGACGTTCAAGTTACGGGTACCCATACCCTAGACAAAGAAGCAATTATAGCGCTTGCAGGGCTTAAGGCAGGCGATACAGTGCCCCTACCTGGGCCAGCTATTAAGGAGGCTATCCAGCGATTGTGGAAACAGCAACTAATCAAAGATGTAACCATCTATGCCTCCCAAGTCAAGGAAAATTGCGTTTTGCTTACTATCAGCATCACTGAGAGCCCCAGGCTGTCAGACTACTCCTTTGAGGGTATCAAAAGAAAAGAGCAAGAAAAGCTTATAGAGAAGCTTGCCCTTGTAAAAGGAAAAGTGGTCACAGACGAGCTTATCAAAAACACGAAGAAAATCATTGAAGACTATTGGATAGAAGCAGGATATTTGTACACAACAGTTACCATTACGTCTTTGCCTGACCCTACAAAACCTGATCATATTCAACTAAAAATCAAGATTGATAAGGGAGAGAAGCTAAGCATCAATGCCGTGCATTTTGAAGGCAACCAGCACATCAGCAGCGATGTTTTAAGAAGCCAGCTGCAACACATCCGAGAAAAGCCCCGTTTTACACTAGTTAAGGACATGCTCAAGCAGCTGCTCACGCTGCAGCCAATTAGCCAGGGGGGGATACTTTGGCGTCCACTCGATTTCGAAGCGATCAGCAATTATTTCCAGCAGCACGTAATTCTTTTCTCCTCTACGTTTAACTCCACCAAGTTTGAAAAAGACAAAAAGCGTATCATAAACTATTACCAGAGCCAAGGCTTTCGAGATGTAGCCATTGTTGAGGAAGCTGTGTACAAGCAAGATGATGGCCGGCTCAATGTATGGATGAAGATAGAAGAAGGGAAGCAGTACCGAGTAGGAACCATTAGGTGGGTAGGCAATTATCTCTACGATGATAACACCCTGAACCAAATACTGGACATTAAAAAGGGAGACATATACAATCCATCCCTGCTCCGGCAAAGGCTTTACAACAATCTCGAGGGGCAAGACATTGCTTCGCTATACATTGATGATGGCCATCTATTTTTCCAGGCTGAGCCAGTAGAGGTAGGGCTAGAAGGAGACACAGTGGCACTAGAGATTCGCATACAAGAAGGACCACAAGCACACATCAATAAGGTATTGATTGAAGGAAATAGGCTTACCCATGACTATGTGATTCGGCGTGAGCTCAGAACTTTGCCTGGCGATAAGTTTAGTAGGGCCAAGCTACAAAGGTCTTATCGGGAATTAGCCCTACTTAATATTTTTTACCCAGCCATTGATATCCTGCCTATACCTAATTGGGCCGATAATACTGTAGATATTAGGTATAAAGTAAAAGAGAGACCTAAGTTTGAAGCAAGGCTTTCATCAAGCTTGGGGGGGGGGGGACAAGCTTTCATTGGCGCACTTACACTGTCTACTAATAACTTTTCTTTAGCCAATCTCCTTAAATGCCGGCCTCCAGTAGGAGGAGGGCAAACGCTAGGGCTAAAAGTTGAGACTAATGTTAAGCAATACAGGAACTTTGCACTTCAATTTACAGAGCCTTGGCTGGGAGGCCTCAAGCCTAGACAGTTTCACCTGAGTCTCAACAGATCTTTTGAAGAAAACAGAGGATCGACTGGAGGGAGAGTCAGCCTGGCCACTCAACTCACTTGGCCCGATGACTACACGGTACTGCGAAGTAGTATTGCCTACTATCGCCATGATTATACGGACTATGACCTGCTTGACACGGGTAAGAAGTTTGCTAAAGGCATTCTGAACGACTTGTCGGCTGGTATCTCATTAAAACGCAATAGCACTGACAGCCCTATATATCCCAAAGAAGGGAGCAAGCTAGAGCTTAGTGCTAATGTAACCCCACCTTGGAGTTGGTTCTTTAATGAGGTCGACAATAGACTGTCTGGGCCAGAAAAATATCGCTGGAAGGAGTATCATCAATGGATGCTAGATAGCGCTTACTTCTTGCAGCTTTTAGATGACCTAGTGCTAAAGGTACGGGGTCAATGGGGCGTGCTAGGTAAGTTTGCTTCTCAGAAGCGCATCGGACCTTTTGAAAGATTTTACTTAGGAGGCAATGGGTTGGGTATTAATGAGCCGGCCGCTCTTATGCTTAAGGGCAAGGAAAACATCTCCTTGCGTGGTTATAAAGATAATTATATTACCCCTCAAGATAAGCATACTGGCTATAAAGGAGGTGTAATCTATGACAAGTTCGTGTTGGAGCTTAGTTATCCTATTATTTCCAACTATTTTACTTCTATCTATGCCCTAGCTTTTGCTGAAGGGGGTAATACTTGGGTCCAATACAAGGATTATAATTTGTTCGATCTGAAGAGGTCAGCAGGTGTGGGTCTCAGGGTCTATCTACCCTTTATTATAGGCACTACTCTAGGCATTGATTGGGGCTATGGCTTTGATAAAGAATCCAAAGATGAGTGGGAGTTGCACTTATCTATGGGGATGGACTTACAGTAAGTGCTATGAATCCGCAACTATGAAGCGTAGAGAGCTAACTGAGCTAATAATTCACTAATAAAAACCTTAAATACTATGCAAAAAAGTTTATTCTTACCCCTGATCTTAGCGTCTCTATTATGCAGCGTAGAAGCCCAAGAAACAGTAGCTCATGCCCCGGCAATCCCTTTAAAGATTGGTTATGTTAACTTAGCGTATATTATAAAATTTTTACCAGAGACTAAAAAACTAGAATCTGAGTGTGAAAGTTTTGAAAAGCAGCTCAAAAATAAGCTCGAAGCCCAAATAGGAGAGTTACAGCAAAAAGCACAGGCTTTGGAGCAAGGCTATGAAGCCATGACTGAATCAGTAAGAAATAAAAAACAAAGAGAGCTACGGCAATTGCAAAAAGACCTAGAGCAGATGCAGCTGGAATCTCACGAAAAGATGGCCAGCAAGTATCATAGCTTGTTCAATCCCATTTATGAAAAAACTCGTAGTATGATCGAGCAAGTTGCTAAAGAAAATGGCTACACCCACGTATTTAACGCTACTATAGGGGGGGATATACCTTTGTTGCTTTACGGAAGTGAGGAGCACAATATCTCTGAGCTAGTCTTGAGGAAACTAGGAATCAGCTCTGATGAGGATAAAAAGAAAAAGAAGTAGTGTCCTTTTGAAAGGCAAGCTAGGGCTTTGCTGTTTCTATTTTACCAGGCACAAGCTTCCGTAGCTCATCGATAAAGGTAAGGGTATGGGACACCAAGGCCCATGAAGAACCACCATCAATCAATCAGCCTATTGCGTAAAACTGTTCTGCTAATATTGCTAGGGGGTGCTTTGCTGACACTTGGAGTGAGCAAGTGGGTTACCTATACCAGGCAAGACCAAGCTGTTGCCAACCCGCCTGTTGCCCGTGTATACAATCAATACCTCTACAAAAGTGACCTAGAGCACCTGGGTACAGAGGCAAACAGCCCTGAGGATAGCGCAGAGATCGTAGCGCAGTACATTCAGAGCTGGATAGCAAAGCAGCTCCTGATTGCCGAGGCAGAAGCACATAGTGAGTACAACAAAGCAGAGATTGAGCGCAGAGTCCTTGATTATCGGTATGCTTTGCTTGTCCACAGCTTTATTGAAAAGCTGGTTAACACACAACTCAACAGAGAAGTATCAGATGAGGAGATTGCAAGCTATTACCAAGCTCATCAAGAAAACTTTGTGCTGCGATCAAACATCTTCAGAGGCAAGTTTGTCGTCCTCCCCAAAGAGGCACCGCATAGGGCCAAGTTACGCCCCCTCCTCATGGGAAAGAGTAAAGAACAGCTTGTAGCACTTAGGAGCTACTGTTTGCAATTCGCTAAAAACTATGCCTTGGACGATACTGTCTGGCTTCCATGGGATGAGCTTATCAAAGGTACCCCTTTCAACCATGCCCTAGACAAGACCAAACTGCTGAGCACAGGGAAGCTACTGCAAGCCAGCGATGACGACCACCTCTATTACTTTAAAATTAATGAATACAGGCGGGTGGGTGACATATCACCCTTAGCGTTTGTCAGCGATCAGATTGACGACATCATTATTTACAAAAGGAAGATAGCATTGGCCAACAAGATTAAAAAAGATATCCTCCAGCAAGCCAAGGGAAATAACAACTGTGTTATCTATGAACATTAAACAAAGCTGCTGCCTGATAGGCCTAGGCTTATCAATGACCTATATGGCGTGGGCACAAGCCCCCCAAGGCACTTTGGTAGACAAGATCGTAGCCAGGGTTGACAATCAAATCATCCTACAATCAGAACTAGAAACTGCTTGCCAGCAATACTTGCTCCCAGGTGGCCAAGAGATGCCTGACCTGATGTGTAAGGTACTAGCAAACTTGATACGCAACAAAGCCTTACTGGCCAAAGCCAAACAAGAGGGAGTAGTAGTAACAAGTGAGGAGGTAGCCCAAGAGCTCAGCCGAAGAATGAAGTACCTGGTGACACAAGCCGGCTCAGAGGCAGAATTAGCGCAGTATTGGGGTAAGTCTATTCCAGAGATTAAAAAGGAGTTACGAGCACAACTTAAAGAGCAACTGATGCTAGAAAGGATGCGTGCTCAAATTATAAGAGAGATTTCTGCTACTCCCCAAGAGGTCAAATCCTTCTTTGAAAACCTAACTACCCAAGAAAGGCCCTACTATCCCGCTGAGGTAGTAGTCAGGCAAATCGTACGGTACCCACAAGTTAGCCAGCAAGCAACAGACGCCCTGGTAGCACAGCTCAAAGCCCTGAAAAGACGCCTACAGAACGGAGAGCGTTTTGAGGCCTTGGCCCAAACCTACTCCCAAGACCCTGGCTCTGCGCCTCAAGGAGGCGAACTGGGTTTTTGGCGGCTGGGGGAGCTAGCGCCTGCCTATGAAGCGGCTGCTCTAACACTCCAGCCAGGCGAGGTATCTGAGCCAGTCACAACCCAATTGGGGGTGCATTTGATTCAGCTCATTGCCAAAGACAAAGACCGGTACAACAGCCGTCATATTTTGCTCAAGCCCAACCCCGCTATGCTTGACCTAGAAACAGCCAAAAATTATCTGATTCAGTTGCGTTCCTCCATTTTGGCCAGTGAACTAACTTTTGAAGAGGCTGCAAGCACCTCCTCAGAGGCTGCATCAACTGCCTCCATGGGAGGAGCACTCACAGGAGAGCAGGGTAATGTAAGTATGGTGATTGATGACTTGCCACCAGATGTATTCTTTGCTATAGAGCCGCTTGCGCCAGGAGGTATATCTGACCCAGTGGTGTTTACCACCTCTGATAGCCAAGAGGCGGTCAGGATACTCCTCCTAGAGGAAAAGATAGCACCGCACCAGGCCAACTTGGCACAGGACTATGCAAAAATTCAGCAGCTATTAATCGATAAGAAGCGAACAACCGCACTACAAGCTTGGTTTGAGGGGGTGCAAGCCAGTGCCTCTATCGAGGTAGCACCTGAGTACCAGCATTGCAGCATGCTGAAATAATAATTTTGCTAGTTGAGTAATACCGTTAGAGACGTTTGTGTAGATCTCCAGCGCAATGCGTTTGCTAGCTGTCAACGAAAAATATAGCAAAAAAACATGAAGAAAATTATGCATAAACGATTAGTTTTGGTAGTGGGAAACACAGTAGAGAAAAACGTTCACTAAGCCCTAAAGATACTGTTATGAACAGACTACTCAACTTGATGTTACTGCTATCGTTCATGGTGAGCTGCTCTCCTAGCACTATGCAAGACCATAGCCTGGGTATGGGGAGGACAGATCAGGATGAGGAACTCCTTGAAGCTGCTAAGCAAGGAGACCTAGACGAAGTAACCCGCTTACTAGACAAAGGAGCAGCTATAGAGACAGAAGACTTTGAAGTGGATGATGATTCAGCGTATAGATCTCTGCATCATGCCGCTGAACAAGGGCATCTGGGGGTAGTCAGGGAGCTTGTAGACAGAGGAGCAGATGTCAATGCACCAACTTTTACGAAAGAAAGAACCCCGCTACACTATGCCTGTATGGCAGGTCATTTAGAAGTAGTCCAGTATTTAAAAGATCATGGAGCAGCTATGGAACAGGAAGATCGTAATAGAGATACCCCGCTGTACTACGCAGCAAGAGCAGGCTGTCTACCCATAGTACAATACCTCCAAGAAATAGGTGTAAATATGTATGCCCTAGATAAGTATGGTGACACACAACTCCATTCAGCAGCAGCAAGTGGAGATGTAGCGTTAGTTACATATCTAACAGGTGTTTATAATAACAAAATCGATCAAAGAGATAATACTGATATGACCCCGCTACACTTCGCTGCAATAACAGGACAGGACAAGGTTGTAGCATATTTGGTAAGTGTCGATAAAAGCATCATCAACCTCCAAGATCAAGATGGTGACACAGCACTCCACCTAGCAGCCCGTCAAGGACATGAAGCGGTTGCCAGGTGCTTATTAGAAGCAGGGGCAGACGTGACGCTAACAAATGCCAAGAACTACACCGCCTTAATGAGAGCAAAGAGGAATCCCCATTCACCTGTAGTTAAACTACTTGAAGAAGCAACGTCCGGCCAAGCAGTAGATCACAAGCGTGATAATTCAGTAATAACTTCCTCTGCTCAGCCTCCATCTCATACTTAAAACCGTAATCTTGGCACAATGATGCTGCCCGTGGTCCTTCTTAGGAGACAAGGAATTTTTTGCGCGTAAACACCCCATATTGATTTTTTCATGAGCCCCGTCGCTCTAAGGAACCAGCCAACGCTTGCACCTTTTTTTTGCTTTATAGCGCTTGTCTTCATCAGCTCCCCTCAAATAGCTCAGGCAGGCAATTTTTCCATGCTAAAAATTGCTATTAAGGAATCGGCAAGTAGCAGCAATATACGCTCAAAGCTTGAAGCGAAGGAAGACCTCCTTAACTTGATCCAACAACATAGCCTTAGAGATGCAGTAATAGATATGATACCAGCATCAGACATCGCTTGGCGTAGTGGTTCTACGCTTTCAGATACAGAAGGGTCAGGCTCTTCTGAAGGGAAAATAGAAAAGACCTACAATATGACAAAGAATAAAAATAGGCCAATAGATAATTATGCCTCTGTCCGTGAAGATATTTCACCGCAAAAGCTGGCACAGGATGCCCAACAAATCCATGCAACCTTACCTGAACGTAGCGCTGCAGCCACCACTATACTTTGTGTAGCCTTAAAAAATAGCGCTAATGGTATAAAAAATTTGTCTTTTGTAATAGCACCTTCATGACCCCTTCCCTTTGCAAGAAAGCAGAGCAGGAACTATACCATGTTGTTAAGGCAGGGCAAGCGCATGCAGAAGGAGAATTTCTGCAATTTTTATGGGAAAGGAGAAAGAAGAATGAATATACTCACCTAGTAGCGATGGGCTGCAGTAGGCTCCATTGTGCAGAATGTAACGCGCTACTGGAGCTGGTATTGGGGAAACGTTATACTGAAATTAGTGCAGCTATAAATCAGGAGGGCAGGGTAGTGTTAGGTGCTCAAGCTGTCGATACTAAAAATTACACGAACTATTACATTCCCTCTGGTTTGCAAGAGTTCATTGAAGCATTAATAGGTCAAAAACTAGAGTGTGTGGGACGTTACGTTTCTCCCAGTAGAAGTTTTGAGGAAAATAGGCCGAGTGCGTCACCAGATCTAGAACGACTAGCAACCTTACGATCAAAAAAGGCTAGAAAAAAATGAGCCTAGTAGCACGTCATCTTCAGCCTAGGTCAAATCTAAGCGACACAAGCCAGCTGCATAAGTTACCTGATAGCCACCTGCTTGCGTTTTCGGTAGGTCTAGGCTCAATTGGCTACCTTTATCGACAAGCTTGAAGCATGGTAACAAAAACATTGGGCAGCGCCGTGTATGGGGTGAATGCTTCGCTGATTTCCATTGAGGTAAACATTGTGAAGGGTACCCACTTTTTTATGGTAGGCCTGCCTGATAGCGCTGTCAAAGAAAGCCAACATCGGATCGAATCAGTGCTCAAGCATATAGGGTGTGCGATGCCTCGGCAGCGTGTCATTGTCAACCTGGCCCCAGCAGACATGCGCAAAGAAGGGGCTGCCTACGACCTCCCCATTGCTCTGTGCATGCTGCATGCCTCCCAACAATGTCACTTCGAACACTTGGACGAATATGTGGTCTTAGGAGAATTGGCGCTCAATGGCAGCCTTCGTCCTATCAAGGGTGTTTTGCCCATTGCCATTGAAGCACGCAGAAGAAAGTGCCAAGGATTTGTGCTTCCCCAAGAAAATGCACCCGAGGCAGCCATTGTCAACGACCTAGCCATCATTCCTGTACAGCACATCCAAGAAGCGATTGACTTCTTGGCAGGTACCCAAAACATAGCCCCTACAGTGGTAGACACACGCGCCATATTTGCCGATAGCATCAACGAATATGAGTTAGACTTTGCTGATGTCCAAGGACAGGCAGTTATCAAACGGGCCCTAGAGATTGCTGCTGCAGGTAGCCACAACGTGATCATGATTGGTCCCCCTGGTGCTGGCAAGACCATGCTGGCCAAACGTATCCCCTCTATACTTCCTCCCTTTACCCTAGAGGAAGCCCTGGAAACGACCAAGATTTATTCGGTCATTGGCAAATTGGGCAAGCATGAAGGCTTGATGGCCAACAGGCCCTTTCGCGCGCCTCACCATACCATCAGCGATGTGGCCCTGGTAGGCGGGGGGAGCATGCCCCAGCCAGGTGAAATATCACTTGCACACAACGGCGTTCTTTTCTTGGATGAATTACCAGAGTTTAGAAGAAGCGTGCTCGAAGTCCTGCGACAACCCCTAGAAGAACGCAAGGTCTCTATCTCTCGCGCCAAGGTTGCTGTCGATTTTCCCACCAGCTTCATGCTCATTGCTAGTATGAACCCTTGTCCTTGTGGCTATTACAACCATCCCACCAAAGAATGTGTGTGCGATGCTGCTGCGGTAAGGCGCTACCTGAACAAAGTCAGTGGGCCGTTGCTAGACCGTATTGATCTGCATGTAGAAGTAACGCCTGTCTCTTTTGATGAGATGACTGCGCGTAGACCTACGGAAAAAAGCGCGGCCATTAGAGAACGGGTGGTACAAGCCCGGGCCATCCAACAGCAACGCTTCCAGCACTCAAAAGATGTTCACGCCAATGCTCTTATGCCTGCTGCCATGGTCAAAAAGGTATGTAAGATCTCCCAAGCAGGCCAAAAATTGCTCAAAGATGCTACAGAAAAGTTGGGCCTTTCTGCCCGGGCCTATGACCGCATCTTAAAAGTGGCCCGTACCATTGCCGACCTAGCAGGCAAAGAAGCGATCCAAGAAGAGCACCTGGCTGAAGCCATCCAGTATCGCAGCTTAGACAGAGAAGGGTGGGGAGGGTAGTGCTATAGGGGCAGTCCGGCAGGCCAAGGAGGCTATGGCTGCTTTCAAGTATAGCAGTAGCGCCCTAAGGAAACTGAAGGATACGTTGGGCCTTAGCTGATAACAAGAAGGTAATAATTCTTTTTGCCTTGCTGAACCAGGAGGTACTTTTCCTGCAAGCGCTTAAAACTAGGCTTCTGATGTGGATCAGTCACCTTGACTTTGTTGATACTCAACCCGCCTGCTTGGATCATGCGGCGGGCTTCGCCTTTGGACTGAAAGATGACTCCTTGGGTAGCGCTCGACACCAACTCCACTACATCCGGTACGGCCTCCAGTTGCTCCCTGCTCAGGACTACCTGCGGCACATTAGCAAAAACAGTCAACAAGTCCTGCTCATGCAATGCCTGTAGGTCTGCCTGAGTAGCACTACCAAACAGGATTTGAGCGGCTTGGGCAGCCTGGTGGTAGGCCTGTTCAGAATGCACAGTGATCGTTAAGTCCTTGGCTATAGCCTGCTGCAAAATGCGCTGGTGCGGCGCTGCTTCATGGGCTTGGCAAAGCGTCTCGATGGCTGCTTTGTCCAGTAAGGTAAATACTTTGATCAGTTTGCACGCCTCTTCGTCCGCGCAATTCATCCAAAATTGATAAAACGCATACGGCGAGGTCATGGCCGGATCGAGCCATACATTCTCCCCCTGCTCAGATTTACCGAATTTGCTGCCATCCGCCTTAGTCACCAGCGGCGTGGTAAGCGCAAACGCAGTGCCCCTGATCTTTCTGCGGATCAGTTCTGTGCCGGTGGTCAGATTACCCCACTGGTCTGCCCCGCCCATTTGCAGTTTTACGTTGTGGTGGGTATGCAAGTAGTAAAAGTCATAGCCCTGGAGCAACTGATAGGCAAACTCCGTAAAAGACAGCCCTGTTTCTAGGCGCCGCTGCACCGACTCCTTGGCTGTCATGTAATTGACCGAGATGTGCTTGCCTGCCTCACGCAGAAACTGCAAAAAGCCCATCTTCTGAAACCAGTCCAGGTTATTCAGCAGTATAGCCCCGTTAGGTGCATCTGAGAAATCTAGAAATTGCTGCAGCTGTTGGCTAATGCACGCTTGGTTGTGGCGCAGTTCTTTTTCCTCTAATAACTTCCTTTCTGCTGCCTTGAATGACGGATCGCCTACCATCCCTGTAGCACCGCCTACCACGACCACGGGCTTGTGGCCCGCCAGCTGGAAGTGTTTGAGCAGCATGATCGTAGCCAGGTTGCCAATGTGCAGCGAGGGGGCCGTAGGGTCAAAGCCTACATAGCCTGTAGTCCTTTCCTTTTTTAACTGTTCTTCTGTACCAGGGATCATATCATGGACCATGCCCCGCCAGCGCAAATTCGCCACAAAATCTTGCATATCAATAGGATGCGTGAAGGCAGGCTAATATAGGGGCCTTTTCAGGGAGAAACAAAGTGTAACTTGGGCTGCTGATTGTGCGCTGAGCCTGCCTTGGTGCATGAAGGCCAGGCCATGGGAAAGTAAAACTGAAGCGTGGTGAATATCATCCCCCAATAGTACCCAAGCTTGTGTTCCTTGGGATAAGGGGCAAGTTAGTACCTGCCAGTAAAACCATTGGTAAAGTGATCATTGACCCAAGTGACGATAGTAAACGACTAACTTTGCCCTATGCATCGCTTGAAGATGTTGTACGAGCAGGTGCAAAATTAGCACTATTGCTGAGGTCATTAATTGGTGTAATGGAAAATGATTTTTCTACAAAAAGTGAACCCGCTTCAAGCCGTTTCAGCCCCTGAACACCATCCTATAGACAAAGAACATGGGCTCTTTGAACACTACGCCCTTACAGTAGATCCCAAGCAAACGCTACTTAGGATCGATAAGTTTTTAATGGACCGCCTGCCTAACACCACCCGCAGCAAAATCCAGCTGGCCATTAATTACCAATTTATCTTGGTCAACCAGCAGCCTACCAAACCCAGCTACAAAGTCCGGCCTCAAGACGTCATCCAGGTCGTGCTCCCCACACCACCCCGCCTCGATGTAATAGTGCCTGAGCCCTTGCCATTGGATATTGTGTATGAAGATGATGCCCTACTTATTGTCAATAAGCCAGCAGGCATGGTCGTGCACCCAGCCTACAACAACTGGAGCGGCACGCTAGTCAATGCTTTGGTGCATTACTTTGCGCAGCTTCCTACCTTGCCCAACAACGAAGGTAGGCCTGGCCTGGTGCATCGCATCGATAAAGATACCTCGGGGCTACTCGTTATTGCCAAAACCGAAGCCAGCATGACGGCCTTGGCCAAACAGTTTTATGACCATTCTATCAAGCGGACTTACTCTGCTTTGGTGTGGGGAGAACCTACTACAGACACTGGTACTATTGACATCCCCATTGGTCGGAGTCCTCAAGACCGCCGAGTCATGGCTACTTCTGCTGATGCCCCTATAGGTAAGCGAGCTGTCACGTACTACCGAGTCATCCAAAAGCTACGCTATGTCTCTCTCATCCAATGCCATCTTGAAACTGGCCGCACCCACCAAATTCGTACCCACATGCGTTACCTGGGGCATCCCATCTTCAACGATGCAGCCTATGGAGGGGATCAAATTTTGAAAGGAGAGCGCTTCTCCAAGTACAAAGCCTTTGTCCACAACTGCTTCCAACTTATGCCCCGTCAGGCCCTGCATGCGCAGTCTTTGGGATTTATCCATCCCACTACCCAGCAGCCTATGCACTTCAAAGCGCCTTTGCCAGCGGACTTCCAGCAGGTACTCAACAAATGGGAGCGGTATGTAAAGTGGACATAGCCATGCCTTGTCAATCCAGCGTAAATTGATGAAGCCTCAAAAACGAGTGATAAAGTCCTAAGCGCGGACCTAAAGGACAATAAGAGAAAGCCTTAACCACCTTTACTATGCTTGCGTGGATCAAAGCCCGATTGCGTGATCATTTTGGCTTTTCAAAGGCTGAGGCCAATGGTACACTTGTGCTCCTACTGTTGTGCTGTCTGTGCCTTATCGTACCCCAAGGCTTGAATTGGTACTACAGCACGCAGCCTTGGGCAAATCATGACCAAGACATCGCTCTTTTGGAGCAGACCTTAGCAAGGCTAGAAGCGCAAAAGCAAACTCCTAAGCCGAGCCCTGTGAAACCCCCAAGCAATGCTTATGACCTTCAGCAACTACTTGACATTAATACTGCAGATGCAGCCCAACTCAGTACTATTAAGGGCATCGGGGCCGTTCTAGCAGCCAGGATTGTGAAATTTCGCGACAAGCTAGGGGGCTTTGTAAGTCAGACACAATACCAAGAAGTCTACGGACTCCGACCAGCAGTGGTCCAAAGGCTCCAAAAGCATACCTACATCAGGGTAGATCTTTGCCCTGCGCTACTGAACATCAACACCGCTGACGTCCAAACACTGGCTGCCCATCCTTATCTTACCTACCAACAAGCGAGGAGCATTGTTCGCTATCGGGAGCAGCATGGACCCTTTTCCACTGTAGAGGCGCTGAGCGACTTGGTACGCATGGACCAAGCTACTATGGAAAAAATGAAAGCTTACCTCATAGCGCGCTAATAGTAAAAAGTAAACGACGCAGGTGTGATGTACTTGTTAGGCAGCCTAAGCGCTTTGAGCACGCTTCAGCAAGTACACATGATAATCCACATAACGATCATATAGCCATTCTTTGTTGGGAATTGTTTTGTGCCACACAAAGCCCAGCCGCAATGGAATTGCTTGGCTTTTGTAATTCTCTGTAGCACATTGGATGGTAAGAGACGTTAGCCCCAATTGCTGAAAAGCTACATCGATCAGTGCTTGACAAGCTTGGGTGATGATACCTTGACCCTGTTGGGCCCCATCTAGCCAGTAGCCTATTGTTGCTGTCGAGCACTCCCAATCAAAAGTGTTGAAACCAATAACGCCTGTCAGTTGCTGCTGGTGCCATATGCCTAGAGATAATGCTTTACGCTCCTCCCACTGCTGATTGGCTGCTCTTATAAATGCTTCCTGGTCTTCGGATTTTTGCACCGTATCTAACCAAGGCAACCACTGTCGTAGGTAATGGCGGTTCTTATGCACTAGATCGAATAACTTGAAACCATCTTCCAGTTGCAGTAGCTTCAAAACAATAGTTTTGTCGATAATTATAGGGAACATGGCTTGGGGCTCAGCCATGTTGCTGGCAGATGAGCACTGGCTTTCAGACATAACGAGTACGGGTGTAAACTTTGCAAAGAATAATTGTAAGTTTTTTGTTGCACACCACTGGCAATCAAGTTCAAGGCCTTAAGTATCGGTCTCGAATGTAAACTGACAAAGCGGCTGCTAGGGCTACTTTCATAGATTGTATCCATACAAAAGGCAATAAACCTACTTGTAATGCCATCTGCCAGCCCATGAGGTAGGCGAGCCAGCTTAGGCCCGCCGTGAAAAATACGATGTTGCCTACCAGTACAACCCCTAGCTGCACCCAGAACTTCCCTGTTGGATAGTGCGCTTGGCGGGCAGCAATAGTAGCACTCATCAAAATATACCCTACTAAATAACCTGCTGTAGGGCCTAAAAACATAGATAGGCCTGTAGCTTCACTTGCCAACACAGGTAGTCCCATGGTTGCATAGCTCAGGTAGAGTAGGACAGCTCCTACTGCTACGCGACGTGCTGCTAGCAGCGCTATAAGCATGATGGTCCAATCGTTCAAGTTCATCGGAATGGGATAGAAGGGTGCTTTAACCTGTGCAGTCAGGGCAATGAACCAGCTTAGACAAAAAGATTGTACGAGTGTATGTCGCCAAAGTTTAGTGCGTGGTGAAGCGCTTGTCAACGATTTATTTAGAGACACTAGGCTTTGCATAATCATAGATTTTGATGGTGAGAAAGATTTCATGGAGAGATGCCTTGAAAACTATCATCAGGCCATAGAAAAAACAAAGAGATGACCCCAATGTCGTGATCCTATAACAAGCATAGCGGATAGCCCCAATCCCTCCTATTACCCCCCTAATACCAAAGAACACACCAAAAATTAAAACCTAAGTTTTTACAACGGCTTTGCATACTAACAACCTTTTTTTAGTTTTGCTCCTCATATTATTGATATTATCACCAAGAGATCGAGATCAAAAAGAGATCGATAGTCTGTAATAGTGATTATTTCATTAAAGAGATGCTTGGAATCATTGGAAAAAAAGTGGGCATGACCACCCTCTATGACAGCAAAGGGTATAGCACGCCCTGTACTGTTATAGAGGGAGGTCCTTGTGTAGTCACACAAATCAAAACCCTCGCCAAAGATGGCTACCAAGCTGTACAGCTTGGCTATGCTGATAAAAAAGAAAAAAATACCTCTAAGCCTCTGCAAGGACATTTCAAAAAAGCCAGCTGTACCCCGAAAAGAAAGCTTGTAGAGTTTAAGGGCTTTGCCGAAAAACTAGCAGTAAACCTCGGCCAGACCATTCGCGTGGAAGACATCTTTAAGGAGGGGGAATATGTAGATGCTATGGGTACATCCAAGGGTAAAGGCTTCCAGGGGGTAGTAAAAAGACACGGCTTTCGGGGTGTAGGCGATCGTACCCATGGTCAGCACAACAGAGAGCGGGCGCCTGGCTCCATCGGAGGCGCTTCCTATCCTGCCCGTGTTTTCAAAGGCATGAGAATGGCGGGCAGAACAGGTGGCCAGCGTGTCAAAGTAACCAACCTCCAGGTGATGAAGATTGTTCCTAAGCAGAACCTCATTGTCATCAATGGCGCCATCCCTGGCCCTAACAATGCTTACATCACGCTAGAGAAGTAAACCATGGAACTGCCCATACTACAACACACAGGAGAAGACACTGGGAGAAAGGTCCAGCTCGCCAAGGAGGTCTTTGGCATTGAGCCCAACGATCACGCTATCTACCTAGATGTTAAGCACATCCTAGCGAACAAAAGACAAGGCACCCACAAAGCCAAAGAGCGAGGAGAAATCGTAGGCTCTACCAAGAAAATTAAAAAACAAAAAGGTACAGGTACTGCACGGGCAGGCAGCATCAGGTCCCCTCTATTCAAAGGGGGCGCGCGCGTGTTTGGTCCTAGGCCAAGAAGCTATGGCTTCAAGCTCAACAAAAAAGTAAAAAAACTTGCCCGCAAATCTACCTTGAGCTACAAAGCCCAAGAGCGAAACATCACCATTTTGGCTGATTTTTCTTTGGAGGCACCTAAGACCAAGCAATACCTAAGCATGCTTACAAGCTTGGCCTTGGCAGACCAAAAAACTTTACTCATTCTCCCTGATATTGATAAAAACATTACACTGGCTAGTAGAAACCTGCAAAAGGCTAAGGTGACTATTGCAGACCAGATCAATACTTATGACTTGCTCAATGCAAAGCGCCTGCTTATTAGTGAAAGCGCAGTGGAAAGCATTACCAAAAACTTAAGTCAATAATGAATATCCTGAGTAAACCTTTGATCACTGAGAAAGTATCAGCCTTCAATGAAAAGGGAGTGTATGGACTTATTGTTGACAAGAGGGCCAACAAAATTAAAATCAAACAGGCAGTTGAAAAGACCTACGGGGTCATTGTAGACAGTGTGAATACCATGCGGTATGCTGGCAAAAGGAAAACCCGTTACACTAAGTCAGGCATAAGCCAAGGAAGGCAGTCTGCCTACAAAAAAGCACTGGTAAAGCTGAAAGCAGGAGAGGTCATTGACTTTTACAGCGGTATTAATTAGCTAATAGCCAAATCACTCAATGACCCAATCAACTCATGGGCGTAAAAAAACTAAGACCAATTACACCAGGGCAGCGCTTCAGGACAGCACCTGATTTTTCGGGACTTACCAAGAAGAAACCTGAAAAGTCGCTATTGAAATCGGTCAAAAGGACCGGGGGTAGAAATAACACGGGCAAGATGAGTATGCGCTACAGAGGCGGAGGGCACAAGAAGCGGCTGCGTATCATCGACTTTAGGAGAAAGAAGTATAACGTGCCTGCTGTAGTCAAAGCCATTGAATACGATCCGGTGCGTACGGCTTACATCGCATTGCTCTACTACGTAGATGGTGAAAAGGCCTACATCATAGCTCCTGCGGGACTAAAAGTAGGTGACAAAGTGCTGGCAGGACAAGACATTCCTCCTGAAGTAGGGAACGCACTGCCGCTCAAGGTCATGCCTACAGGTACTATTGTGCACAACATAGAGCTTCACCCAGGAAGAGGAGGAACCATGGCGAGGGGGGCTAGTGCCTATGCGCAGCTACTTGCCAAAGCAGATAAATATGTCACCCTCAAGCTGCCTTCAGGTGAGCGCCGCATAGTCTTGGGTGAATGTATGGCTACCGTTGGCACTGTCTCTAACAGCGCTCATACGAACGCTACCTTAGGTAAAGCCGGTAGAAGCAGGTGGCTCGGCCGAAGGCCACGCGTCAGGGGTGTTGCTATGAACCCTACAGATCACCCCATGGGTGGTGGCGAAGGAAAAGCTGCTGGTGGGAACCCTAGATCCAGAAAAGGATTGTATGCCCAAGGGCAGCGTACGAGAAATAAGAAGAAGTATTCTCAAAAATTAATTATCAGCAGAAGGAAAAAATAATGGCTCGATCCATCAAAAAAGGTCCCTACATCCCTCATCACCTGCAAAAGAAGATCAATGCAGCCAATGAAGCAGGAGCAAAGACGGCCATTAAAACATGGTCCAGGAGCTCTACCATTGCTCCCGATTTTGTAGGGCTAACTTTCAGTGTACACAATGGCAATAAATTCATTCCTGTGTATGTAACCGAAAATATGGTGGGGCATAAACTTGGCGAATTTGTCCCTACAAGGAGTTTTAGAGGCCATATTGCTAAGAAGAACAAAGGCAAAAAATAGCTATGGAGGCAGTAGCAAAACTAAAAAACCTACCTATCTCTCCCCGCAAGGCGCGGCTGGTGGCAGACCTCATTAGAGGCACAAGTGCTACGCAGGGCTTAGCTATATTGAAGCATGTATCCAAAAAGTGTGCTATACACCTGGAGAAACTACTGCTTTCTGCTGTTGCTAACTGGGAGTCCAAAAACGAAGGCATTGTCTTGGAAGAAGCCGGTCTGCATATCAAAGAGGTATGGGTAGATAGTGCGGGCATGTTAAAACGCCTTAGGCCAGCCTCCCAGGGCAGAGCCCATAGAATCAGAAGAAGAGCTAGCCACATTACACTCATTGTAGACGGTATAAACAAGGTAGTCCAATCTAGTAAGGTGGCAGCAGTAGTAGCAGAAAAACCAATCAACCAAACCGAACAAAATATTGATGGGGCAAAAAGTTAATCCTATTAGCCTAAGAATTGGGTATATCAGAGGGTGGGACGCTAATTGGGTCGCATCTAAGAAAGACTTCTCTGACAAGTTGATGGAGGATGAGAAGATCAGGAAATACCTAGAGGCCAGAATGGCCAAAGGTGGTATCTCAAAAATTGGCATCGAGCGTACGCTCATCAAAAGAATTACACTGACCATACATACAGCAAGACCAGGTCTAATCATTGGCAAGAAAGGGGCGGAGGCAGATAAGATCAGAGAAGAGCTAAAAAAGCTGACAGGCAAAGAAGTTCAGATCAACATCCTTGCAGTCAAACGACCAGAGCTTGATGCCAAGCTCGTAGCTGAGTCTATCGCCCAGAAGCTCAGAGCAAGAATTTCTTACCGTAGGGCCATGAAGCAAGCGCTGGCAGCTACGATGCGTATAGGTGCGCAAGGTATCAAGATAAAAGTGTCTGGTAGACTAGGAGGTGTAGAAATAGCCAGAAGAGAATCATACAAAGAAGGAAGAGTGCCTTTGCACACATTGCGTGCTGACATTGACTATGCCTCTGTAGGGGCCAGCACGATTTATGGAACGCTTGGTATCAAGGTCTGGATATTCAGAGGAGAAATATACAGAAAGCGAAACCTCTCGCCCAATGTAGACTTGCTAGCCAATGAAGCTAGGAGACCCCAAAAAGAGTTAGTGAGCAAAGAGAGCCAGAAATAGTTATCAGTTATTATGGGTAGGAAGAACTTGGTGCATGAACAAAGAGGTGTAAAGGAGTGTCAATGCTTAAGTAATGCAAGGGGACAATATTCAAGAAAAATATTGCACTTTGTAGTGCGCGCTGTAAAGCTCTCTGAACATTTAAGAAGACAAAACCAGCATACATAATCAGCAAACAGTTGTTGAGAAGTGAGACGGTGGTTAGTGAGAAAGCACAAAACAATGTGCTAAAAAAAGATACTAGCTAGCACTCTTAAAAGAAAGCAGCAGGATTGCTCGGTACAGAAGCCTATCAAAACATACATGACGATGCTACGGAGACACTCAAGATCATTCGTAATATCATCGTACCTACCAAGCAGAATCACGCTATCCATGCATAACTCATAACCGCTAACTACTAACTAGCAAGATCATGTTACAGCCCAAGAGAACTAAATACCGAAAGGTCCAGAAAGGACGTGTCAAAGGGCTTGCGCATAGGGGTAGTTCGCTCGCGTTTGGGACTTTTGGCCTTAAAGCACTAGAGCCTGCTTGGATGACAGCTAGGCAAATTGAAGCAGCACGTATTGCCATGACTAGAGCGATGCAAAGGCAAGGGCAAGTTTGGATCAGGATTTTCCCGGACAAGCCAATTACCAAAAAACCTGCAGAAGTGCGTATGGGTAAAGGAAAAGGTGCTCCTGAGTACTGGGCTGGGGTAGTCAAGCCTGGTAGAATTCTTTTTGAAATGGACGGCGTAGGCTTAGAGTTGGCCCAAAAGGCCATGCATTTGGCGGCACAAAAGCTGCCTATCAAGGCAAAGTTTGTTGTGCGTAGGGATTACGTTAACAACTAGAAGCATGAAATACCAAGAGATCAAGTCTTTATCGCCAGAAGAACGACAAGCAAAGCTTATCGCTGAAGCAGAGAACTTGCAAAAACTGCGTTTTGCCCATGCTATTTCGCCCATTGAGAATCCGATGCGCATCCAGCAGAGTAGAAGGCTTATTGCCAAGCTCAAAACAGCCCAAAACGCGCTAGAAACACAAAAAAATTAGAAGACAGCAATGTTGAGAAACCGTAGAAAAGAAAGGGTAGGTAAAGTAGTAAGCAACAAAAGTGATAAGACAGTCGTCGTCTTAACAGAACGTAGGGTCAAGCACCCCATCTATGGAAAGTTTATCCGGACGTCTACCAAGTTCATGGCACATGATGATAAAAACGACTGTAACATGGGTGACGTTGTTAAAATCATGGAAGTGCGTCCGCTGAGCAAAAGAAAACGGTGGAGACTAGTGCAAATTCTTGAAAGAGCAATGTAGTTATGATACAGCAAGAATCAAGACTCAAAGTTGCAGATAACAGCGGAGCTCAAGAAGTGCTATGCATTCGGGTGCTCGGTGGTACGCGCAAGCGATATGCCAGCATAGGTGACAAAATTGTTGTGACTGTCAAAGCAGCGAACCCTGCCGGCAACCTTAAGAAGGGAGCTGTTTCCAAAGCAGTGGTCGTGAGAACCAAGAAAGAGATAAGAAGAAAAGACGGCTATTACATTCGCTTTGAAGACAATGCTGCTGTACTACTTAATGACAGCAATGAGCCTAGAGGTACGCGTATCTTTGGGCCTGTAGGAATAGAACTACGTGAAAAAGCGTTTATGAAGATAGTATCCTTAGCCCCTGAAGTACTGTAATTATGCAAAACAAGAACCCCAGCCCATCCAAGCTACCCATTCGCAAAGGGGACACAGTCAAAGTACTTTCAGGCAACCACAGAAGTAAGCAAGGTAAGGTCCTTCAGATACTTCCCCAAGCCTATAGAGCCATTGTAGAAGGGGTTAACATAGTGTCTCGGCATAGAAAGCCTTCTACCAAGCACCCTCAGGGAGGGATCGAGAAAAAAGAAGCTCCTATTCATATCAGCAACCTCATGCTGGTCGATCCCGCTACAGGAGACGCCACGCGGATAGGTAGAAAACGTAATGACGCCGGGAAGCTGGAAAGATATTCGAAAAAGACCGGGAAGATTATAAAAAATGGCTAGTCCAAGACTGAAAGAGAAATACACCAAGGAAGTAGTCCTTGCCCTTAAGGAGCAAATGCACTACAAGTCTGTAATGCAAGTTCCTAGGTTAAAAAAGATCTACATTAACCAGGGCATCGGTGCTGCTGTCAGCGATAAAAAACTTATAGATACAGCTATCGAAGAGCTAAGTGCGATTGTAGGCCAAAAAGCCATCCCTACCAAAGCCAAAAAAGCAATCTCTAACTTCAAGTTAAAAGAAGGCATGCCTATTGGGGCCACTGTCACGTTGCGAGGTAACAAAATGTATGAATTTTTGGATCGCCTTATCACCCTAGCCCTACCTCGTGTAAGAGACTTTAAGGGCATCAGTCCCAAAGGGTTTGATGGTCGAGGCAACTACAACTTGGGCGTTAAAGAACAGATTATTTTTCCTGAGATCAGTATCGATAGAGTCAACAGACTAACCGGTATGAATATCACTTTGGTAACTAATGCAAAGAGCAACCAGGAGGCACATCAATTGCTTAAAGCGCTAGGTATGCCTTTCAAAGAGTTATGAGCTATGAATGAGAAGCTATGCATGACCATTGGGGGGATAACAGAGAGCTTGCAGTGAAAACTCTAATGCAAATACCCATAACTCAATAGCTAAATCACTCAATAAATCGTGGCTAGAGAAGCAGTAAAAGTACGAGAGCTAAAACGAAAAAAGCTAGTAGCGAGGTATGCAGCCAAGCGCGCTGAGCTTAAAGCAAAAGGAGACTACGAGGCCCTAGACAAGTTGCCTAAGAATGCCTCTCCTGTGCGCCTAAACAATCGATGCAAAGCCACAGGAAGATCCAAGGGATACATGAGAAAATTCGGCATTTCAAGGGTCACCTTTAGGAAATGGGCAGCAGAAGGAAAAATCCCTGGCGTTACTAAAGCGAGTTGGTAGCATATAGTCATCAAAAAGCATAACTTTGCAGCCGCTTGCTAAACATAAAAGAACATGATTACTGACCCTATTGCCGACTATCTTACCAGAATAAGAAACGCCATCAAGGCTCGACACAGCACGGTAGAGCTCCCTGCATCCAACACTAAAAAGGAGATCACCAAGGTACTGCACGAAAAGGGCTACATCCGGCACTACAAGTTTGATGATCAAAACAGCGTGCAAGGCACTATCAAAATTGCCCTCAAATACAACCCTGATACCAAGCAACCAACCATCGTGAAACTGCAAAGGGTGAGCAGGCCAGGGCTAAGAAAGTATGTCAGCTGTGAGAACCTGCCTGAAGTCATCAAAGGGCTAGGTATTGCCATTTTATCTACCTCTAAAGGGGTGATGAGTGACAAAGAGGCCAGGAAAATGAAGGTCGGAGGTGAAGTACTGTGTTACGTTTACTAACTTACCAAGCATGTCAAGAATAGGGGAAAGTCCCATCAAGCTACCTGAAAACGTTACATTGACCATCTCAAAAGAATGTTTAGTAAACGTGAAAGGTCCTAAAGGAGAGCTTGTTCAGCAGGTCGATCCCGCTATCACCGTGAAGGTAGAGCAAGGCTTAGTCGTGTTAGCGAAAAAGTCTGATCAAAAGACCCACAAAGTCTTTCATGGCCTTTACAGATCCTTGCTAAACAACATGGTCATTGGTGTCAGTGAAGGCTACAAAAAAACCCTAGAGCTCGTAGGGATAGGCTATAAAGCCAGTGTACGAAACAATGTGCTGGAGCTAAGCCTAGGCTACTCGAATAGCATATTCTTTGCCGTACCTACAGAGATTACCGTAAGTGCTGAAATGGTCAAAGGGAGAAATCCCCTTGTCTATCTAGCGGGCATCGACAAGCAGCTTGTGGGACAGGTGGCAGCCAAGCTTAGAAAGCTGCGCCCAGTAGAGCCTTACAAAGGCAAAGGCATTAGGTGCTTGGGCGAACAGATTAGACGCAAGCTAGGTAAGTCCACTGCCAAGTAGCAGCCGATAGTGTATACAAATATCAAGATATAGACTACCCATTTAAGTATGGCGATCAAGAATAAGAAGGCTGAGAGAAGACTGAAAATTCGTAAGAGGATCAGAAAGACTATCCAAGGTACTGCTAAGATGCCGCGACTTTCCATTTATAAAAGCAACAAGTGCATCTACGTACAGTTGGTCAATGATGAGCAAGGCCATACACTGCTCGCCGCCTCCTCAAAAGCACTAGGTGAGCCAGGCATTGATGTAGCCAAAGCCAGAAAAGTAGGCGAAGCAATCGCAGAGAAGGCACTCGAACAAGGTATGAAAACCGTTGTATTTGACCGTTCTGGCTACCGCTATCATGGCCGGGTAAAAGCTTTGGCAGAAGGTGCAAAAGACAAAGGGCTTAAATTTTAGTAAGTATGATCCCGAAAAAACCCAAGGCAAGTGACTTTGACCTAGAAGAAAAGGTGGTTGCTGTAAACAGAGTCACCAAGGTGGTCAAAGGAGGGCGTAACTTCAGCTTTGCTGCAGTGGTAGTGGTGGGTGATGGCAATGGTGTAGTAGGATATGGCTTGGGAAAAGCCAAAGAAATCACTGATGCCATTACCAAAGGAGTAGAAGTCGCTAAGAAGAACCTGATCAGGGTGCCTATGCTACGCAACACTTTGCCCCACGAAACGGTCGGGAAATTTGGCGGGGGGACAGTATTACTGAAGCCTGCAGCCCCTGGTACGGGCATCATTGCAGGCGGTGGTGCACGAATTGTCCTAGAGAGTGCAGGGGTGCACAACGTGCTTTCTAAATCAAAGGGATCATCTAATCCCCACAACGTCGTCAAAGCAACTTTTAAGGCCCTCTTGCAATTGAGGGATCCTGTGACTGTTGCTGCCCATCGAGGCATTACCCTTGACAAAGTATTTAACGGATAGTTATGGCTAAAGTCAGCATTACCCAGAAAAAAAGCTTAATCGGTTACCCAGAGAAACAGCGGCGCACTATGCGTGCCCTAGGCTTTGGCCGTTCTGGTAAGATCGACAAAACTGTGGAGCAGGAACTTACCCCAGCTATCCAAGGCATGCTCAACCAAATAGCCCACCTTGTGACTACAAAAACTAAGTAACATGCAATTACACACCCTAAAGCCAGCTCCCGGAGCCACCACAGCCAGCAAGCGGCTCGGCAGAGGTCAAGGCTCTGGCCAAGGAGGAACAGCCACCCGCGGCCACAAAGGCGCCCAGTCGCGTTCTGGCTATAAGCGAAAAAGAGGTTTTGAAGGCGGGCAGCTACCGTTGCAGCGACGTATCCCTAGCTATGGCTTTAAAAACCCTACTAGAGTTGCTTACAAGCCGATTAATTTGGAACAGATTCAGGGCCTGGCTGAAAAGGCAAAGTTAGCTGCTATTAATGTAGAGGTCCTACTCCAGCATGGTCTTATTAGCAAACATGACCGGTATAAAATTTTGGGCCATGGAATGCTGAAAGCCAAGATCGATGTGGCTGCTCATGCCTTTTCTGCTTCAGCACGTGGAGCGATAGACAAGCTGGGTGGGAAAGTTGCCGTGATTGACATCCATGCGTAAAGTCTTTCATACCATAAAAAACATCTTCTCTATTGAAGAGCTAAGAGTCCGCATACTCAATACGATGGGCTTTCTATTGCTATTTCGGGCAGGCTCCTATGTAGTTTTGCCAGGGGTAGATCCTACCAAGCTGACTGGGGAAGCTAAAGGAATTTTTGGATTACTAGATACATTTTTGGGAGGCGCTTTTAGCAACGTTTCTGTCTTTGGTCTTGGTGTGATGCCCTACATATCTGCCTCTATTGCTGTCCAACTTTTAACGATTGCCTTGCCCTATTTCCAGCGACTACAAAAAGAAGGGTACTCAGGCAGAAAAAGACTGAACCAGATTACCAAAGTGTTCACTATCTTCATTGCCATAATCCAAGGGGTCGCTTACATCTCGGCAGCAGTTGCTGATGAGGTCATCGTCATCAGTAGACCTTTTTTTACAGGTGCCTCCATGCTTATTCTTACGGCAGGCACCATGTTCTGTGTGTGGCTAGGAGACCAGATTACTGACAAAGGTATTGGCAATGGGGTCTCTATGCTCATTATGATTGGTATTGTTTCATCGTTGCCAGGAGCGCTTGTTACGGAACTTATTTCTAGGGGCACACGTGGCGGGTTGGTGCTAGTGCTCGAACTCCTCATCCTTTTCGTCATTGTAGTAGGCGTAGTGATGTTTACGCAGGCTACGAGAAAGGTCCCGATACAATACGCCAAGGAAATAGTTAGTAGCAAGGTTTACGGTGGGCAAAGGCAATACATACCTCTCAAGTTGAATACGTCTGGGGTGATGCCCATCATTTTTTCCCAAGCCCTTATGTTTCTACCCGCTTTGATTGCGGGCCTGTGGTCAGATAAGAGTACTATGGCCGCTTCTGTAGGAAGGGCTTTTTCCGACTTTACTACCTGGCAATACAACTTGACCTTCAGCATTCTTATCGTTGTTTTTACCTTCTTCTACACTGCGATCACCATCAATCCCGCCCAGATTGCAGATGACATGAAACGCAACAGCAGCTTTATCCCTGGTATCAAGCCCGGCAAACCCACCTCAGAGTTTATAGACACTATTCTAAGCAGAATAACGCTGCCAGGCTCTTTTTTTCTCGCATTAATCGCTATCTTGCCAGCCTTTGCACACATGGCCGGTGTAAGTAGATCATTTAGCAGGTTTTACGGAGGGACCTCGCTACTCATCATGGTAGGGGTAGTGTTAGACACCCTGCAACAAATAGAAAGCCTACTGCTCATGCAGCGCTATGAGGGCCTTATGAAGTCTGGAAGAATTAAAAGGCGTTCTCAACATAGGGTGGTAAGCTAAGCTATGATCTTGTTGAAGAGCGAAGAGGAGATCGGTCTGATCAGGGAAGGAGCTGAGATTTTAAGCAGGGTACATGGGGAGATTGCGCGAGCAGTTAAGCCAGGCGTAACGACCCAAAAACTGGATGCACTGGCAGAAGCATATATTAGCGATCATGGTGGGAAATCCTCGTTTAAGGGGTATAAAGAATTCCCTGCTACGCTCTGTACCTCTGTGAATGAATATGTGGTGCATGGGCTGCCTAACCATGATGCACTGCGAGAAGGAGACATTGTCTCTGTAGACTGTGGAGTCTATTACAAAGGATTCCATAGCGATGCAGCCTTTACCTATCCTGTAGGGGCTGTGAGTAGTACGATAAAGCGCCTACTACAAGTAACTCAAGAGGCCCTGTACTTTGGCATTGATGAAGCTAAGGCAGGCAATAGGATTGGGACCATTGGCAATGCTATTCAGCATCATGTGCAGAAGCACGGCTACTCAGTCGTTAGGGAGCTAGTAGGACATGGTGTAGGAAGCAGTCTACATGAAGATCCGCAAGTGCCTAATTATGGAAAAAAGGGCCATGGAACGCGGCTCAAGCAGGGCATGGTGCTGGCCATAGAGCCTATGATTAACCTGGGGAAACAACAAATTGTGCAAGAAAAAGCAGGACAATTCCGAACTTTGGACAGAAAGCCTTCAGCGCACTTTGAACATACTGTGGCAGTATTAGGAAACAAAACTGAGATACTGACGTCTTACAGGTATATAGAGAAGATCTTCAGACTTTAATATGGCTAAACAAGCAGCAATTACACAAGAAGGTATTGTGGAAGTGGCTCTCCCAAACGCGATGTTCAAAGTCCGTTTAGCAAATGCCCACTTGGTGACAGGACACATCTCTGGAAGAATGAGGAAGTTCTACATCAAGATCTTGCCAGGCGATAAGGTTACGCTAGAAATGTCTCCTTATGACTTGACCAAAGGGCGCATTGTTTATAGGCATAAATAACATACACCAGCTATGAAAGTGAAAGCATCTGTCAAAAAACGCAGCAGCAACTGCCAGATCGTGCGTAGGAAAGGAAAGCTATACGTGATCAATAAAAAGACCCCAAGATTTAAACAAAGACAAGGATAAGTATGGCCAGAGTATTAGGTGTAGACATTCCAGATAACAAGCGAGGAGAGATTGCCCTTACATACATTTTTGGTATTGGCCGCAGCTCAGCGAACAAGATCCTCAAAGAAGCAAAAGTTAACAGAGACAAGCGCCCTGCAGACTGGACAGACGAGGAATTCAAGGAGATTCGTGCAGCCATCAGCGAGCAATACCAAGTAGAAGGAGCGCTGCGCTCTGAGTTGCGACTGAATATCAAACGGCTGATGGATATTGGCTCGCATCGAGGCAAAAGGCATCGGGCAGGATTGCCAGTGAGAGGCCAGAAAACAAAGAATAACGCAAGGACACGTAAAGGTAAACGTAAGACAGTAGCTAATAAGAAGAAGGCCACTAAGTAGTGATAAGTTATCCGCTAGAAGTTATTAGTGATCTGCATTGTGAATAGCGATCGAAATCAGTAAATCACTTCATTGCCCAATGACAAGAAAAGACAAGAACAAAAAGAGGGTCGTAAAAGTTGGAAAAACAGGACAGGTACACATCAAAGCCACTTTCAACAACTTAATTATATCCATAGCGAATGATGAAGGGCAAGTAGTTGCTTGGTCGTCTGCAGGCAAGATGGGCTTTAGAGGGTCAAAGAAAAATACCCCTTATGCCGCCCAAAGAGCGGCAGAAGACTGCGCGAAAGTAGCCCATGAGCTAGGACTTAGAAAAGTGAACGTATACATCAAAGGAGCAGGTGCTGGTCGAGAGTCTGCTGTAAGAACCATTCAAGAGGCTGGTATTGAAGTGGCAGTGATCAAAGACATTACCCCTTTGCCACACAACGGTTGTAGGCCACACAAACGTAGACGTCCGTAATCCATTCAATCAAAAAGAAAAAGCATGGCAGTATATAGAGGCCCCAGAGAAAAAGTTGAAAGGCGATTCAATGATCCTATCTTTGGCCGGGGCAAGGCTCTTCAGAAGAAGCACTATCCCCCAGGTCAGCATGGAAGAATGCGCAGAAAAAAGTCAGCATATGCGGCGCAACTCATGGAAAAGCAGAAGGCCAAGTATACCTATGGATTGTTAGAGAGACAGTTTGCTAACCTTTTTCACAAGGCCGTGCGAAAGAAAGGGGTGACAGGAGAGATCTTACTCCAACTTCTAGAGACACGTTTGGACAACACGATTTATCGCTTGGGCATAACGCCCACGAGAAGGGCTGCACGACAGCTGGTTCTCCATAGACACATCACTGTCAACGATGAAGTCGTCAATATCCCGTCTTACACCTTAAAACTTGGTGATTTGGTCGGTGTACGCGAAAAGTCCAAGTCACTGGAAGTGATCAAAGAAAGTATCGCTGCTCCACACAAAAGATACACCTGGCTAGAGTGGGATGATGCACAGATGAAAGGCAAACTTACAGTCCTGCCACCCAGAGAGGAAATTCCTGAAAAAATCAATGAGCAAAGTATCGTTGAACTGTACTCTAAGTAGTATTCAAAACTTCTTGTGCTTAATAGATCTTAAAAACAACACAATGGTAGCAATAGCTTTTCAAATGCCTGAGAAAGTGTCGATGGAAAATGTAGACGACTTTTATGGCACTTTTACTTTTGGACCCCTTGAAAAAGGATATGGTGTCACCATTGGCAATGCCCTGCGCAGGGTGCTATTCTCTTCGATCGAGGGCTATGCAATCACATCCATCAAAGTCCCTGGAGTACAGCATGAGTTTTCTACGATTGAAGGCGTGGTTGAAGACGTGGTAGATTTGATACTCAATCTGAAACAGGTGCGCTTTAAACAGATTGCTGACCATGCAGATGATAAAATATTCATCTCTATCAAGCAACAGGAGACATTCAAGGCCGGTGATATTACGGAATTTACTTCTGCTTTTGAAATCATGAATCCTAACCTTGTCATTTGTCAACTGGATCCATCCACTCACGTTGAACTAGAAATCACCATCGAGAAAGGCCTAGGTTACGTTCCTGCAGAGGAGAATCAATCTACTAATGCAGCTATTGGGCTTATTCCAGTTGATGCGATTTTTACACCAATCAAAAATGTAAAATATAAGGTAGAGAACTTTAGGGTAGAGCAAAAAACAGATTATGAAAAGCTGATCATTGATATACAAACCGATGGCTCTATCCACCCTGAGCAAGCCCTTGAGCACGCTGCTAACCTCCTGGTTAAGCACTTCTTACTCTTCTCAGATAACCAAATGGTGCTAGAAGCATCAGGTGATGAGGAGTTAGAAGTAGTAGATGAAGAACTGCTGCGTGTACGCAACTTACTTAAAATGTCACTTGCTGATCTGGGCTTGTCTGTTAGAGCATTCAACTGCCTCAAAGCTGCAGGCTTGAGAACGCTAGGCGATCTAGCAGAACTAGAAGTTTCTGATATGGTGAAATTCAGAAACTTTGGTAAAAAGTCACTCAAAGAGCTTGAGGAGCTGATGGCAAGCAAAAACTTAAGCTTTGGTATGGACCTATATAAATACCAACTGGATCAAGACTAAGCCTATAGTACCCTGCCCAACACTGTTCTAGCAATAATTTTTTCAGTACGATTTGACCATAAACAAGGATGAGACACAGGAAAAAGTTTAACCATCTGAGTAGGCCAGCTGCGCATAGAAAGGCCCTCCTAGCCAATCTAGCCAAGTCATTGATGCTACATAAGCGAATCAATACCACGGTAGCTAAAGCCAAGGCCCTAAGAAAGTTTGTAGAGCCTATCCTGACCAAGGCCAAGCAGGATACTACGCATGCTAGAAGAAGGGTGTTTGCTTACTTCCAGAACAAAGCGTCTGTCAAAGAACTATTCAATGAGATTGCCCCCAAGATTACAGACAGACCTGGCGGCTATACCCGGATCATCAGGCTAGGGAATCGTTTGGGGGATGATGCTGAGCTGTGCATGATTGAGCTCGTAGACTATAACGAACTCCTCCAAAAAGAACCCAAGCCAACAAAAGCCAAGACAAGAAGAAGTAAAGGGAAGGCCAAGGCTATAGTCAACGAAAGCACAGAAGTACCCCAAGCCCCGACGAATAAAAAAGCCGCGTTAGCAACCCAAGCCAGTAAAGCTACTCCTACCAAGCCTTAAGACAGCAAAATCCAAGCAAAAGAAGTACAACCCGCAGCCTCTCTACCCACTTCTCAAGAGAAAGATACCAGTACTCCTGAAGTCTCTGATGAAGCTAGTGCTAACGCAGAAAAGGATAAATAGCAACAAAAGAACGTGTCCAAATAGAGGAGCAGCTATATTTGTCTGGTCCCCTTTTTATATTTTGCCTCACCTGGCCTTCGATGAAGGTTGCCATCGGGATTATTTATCTGCTTTTTGGCAGCAAGAGCTTTATGGAACAGAAGAGATTCACACACAGGACCATGAGTAACATCAAGGACATTTACGCACGGCAAATTCTGGATTCCAGGGGGCATCCTACCCTTGAGGTCGAGGTCACTACCAAAGAGGGAGCGAAAGGGAGAGCTGCTGTACCTTCCGGAGCCTCTACTGGGCGGTATGAGGCCCTTGAATTGCGGGATACAGATCGCCCCCATTACCTCGGGCGAGGTGTCCAAAAGGCTATTACCCACGTTAGTGATATACTGAAAAACGCCCTGCTAGGTGTTTCTGTCTTTGAACAGGGCTACTTAGACCGACTGATGTTAGCGCTAGATGGCACAGCTAATAAGTCTAAGCTAGGAGCCAATGTCCTTTTAGGCGTATCGCTAGCCATAGCCAAAGCGGCTGCTGTAGCCGCTAGGATGCCTTTATATCGTTACTTAGGAGGCGTCAATGCTACTACCTTACCTACACCTATGATCAATATATTGAATGGGGGTGCGCATGCCGATAATGCTATCGATTTGCAGGAGTTCATGATTATGCCTGTAAGAGCCGCCAGCTTTTCCGAGTCTTTGCGTATGGGTGTAGAGGTGTTCCAGCATTTAGGGCAGCTACTGAGAGCCAAAGGACTTTCTACCAATGTTGGTGACGAAGGCGGCTATGCGCCTAGTATTGCTTCTAATGAAGAGGCCGTAAAGTTAGTACTCCGAGCCATTGAAAAGGCGGGCTACCGGCCCGGAGAAGACATTTGTATTGCCTTGGATCCCGCTGCCTCAGCGTTTTATGACCCACAAGAAAAGTGCTATCACTTGAAAAAAAGTACGGACCAAAAATACTCCTCTGCAGAGCTAGTCGCCTTGTGGGAAGACTGGATAGAGAAATATCCCATTATCTCTATTGAAGATGGCATGGCAGAAGATGATTGGGAAGGCTGGCGACAATTGACTGCTGCTGTAGGCAACCAGGTGCAACTCGTAGGAGATGATTTGTTTGTAACCAATGTAGAAAGACTACACAAGGGCATTTATACAAAGGTAGCCAATGCTATTCTCATTAAGATGAACCAAGTAGGTACACTCAGTGAGACCCTAGAGGCAGTTCAACTAGCCAGTAAGCATGCTTATAATAGTATTATATCGCACCGCTCTGGAGAGACCGAAGACACGTCCATTGCTGATTTGGCCGTGGCACTCAATACTGGACAGATCAAAACTGGCTCTGTCTCCCGGTCTGATAGGACTGCCAAATACAACCAACTATTACGGATTGAAGAAGGCCTGGGTCTAAACGCCCAATTTGCTGGTAAGCCGTTCTAAAAACTCTAATCAGAGCCTATGCGCAGCCTATGGAAGCAACTGCCCCAGTGGGGGAAGCACCCTTACTTACTAGCAGGACTGAGCTTTCTGCTGTGGATGCTGTTTTTTGACTCAGAAGACTTGCTCACGCAGTATAGGCTCAGGAACAGGCTTAAAAATTTAGCAGCAGAAAAGGCTTACTACCTAGAGCAAATAGCAAAGATTAGAAAAGACAGAGAAGAGCTGGCCAGCAACGAAGACTTGTTGGAGAAGTTTGCCAGAGAAAAGTATTTCATGAAAAAGAAGACAGAGGACCTTTACATCATCGTTGATGACTGAGCACACTGCCTAGTGGCCTGCCAAAACGTAGCCTCTGCGATCAATGCCCTTAATGCATCATTCCCTACATGGTTTCTTTCAGTGAACTTCCTGCTATTACAGGAGGAAAAATTATCCAACACGTTTCAGAAGCGCCTATTAGGCACCTCTTGTTGGATAGCAGGAAGCTGATGGGAGGGCGTGATAGCCTCTTTTTCGCTATGAAAGGCCAGCATCATGACAGCCACCAGTTCATCTCCACGGTTTATGAGCAAGGCATTGGGCAGTTTGTGGTGGAGCAAGGAGATCAGGCTACTTATCAGCATATCCAAGGCGCCAACATCATTCGGGTGGCCAGTAGCATGGCTGCCCTACAGCAGCTCGCCACCTATCACAGAAGCCAGTCTCAGTTGCCCTTGCTCGCTATTACCGGCAGTAACGGCAAAACTATTGTCAAAGAATGGCTCAGCCAACTTTTGGCCTTGAAGTATGCTGTGGTCAAAAGCCCTAAAAGCTACAATTCCCAAATAGGAGTTCCTCTTGCTGTATGGCTCATCAACACAGCGCATGAGTACGGCGTATTTGAAGCAGGCATTTCTTTGCCTGGAGAAATGGCCCAACTAGCAGCGATCCTCAAACCTACCGTTGGGTTGTTTACAAACATAGGCCCAGCACATGATGCAGGTTTTGCCACGCGGCAGCAGAAGCTCCAAGAAAAAGCCCTACTATTCAAAAACTGTCAAAAGATTTACTACTGCTTAGATCATGCCCCTATCCATCAGACGTTGACAGCGCTCTACTATGACAAGGCACAGCTGGTCACATGGGCATGGCAGGATGATGCAGCTGCCTATAAAATCCAGAAGCGCTTGTTGCCCGTAGACATGCAAACTGAACTCAGTGTAACCATCCGTGCGCAGCAACAACATACCTTTACCTTGCCGTTTCAAGACAATGTCTCTGTAGAGAATGCAGTCCATTGCATCGTCTTTCTACTCCACGAAGGCTTCGCGCCAGCCCTACTGCAGGCAGGCCTGATGCGGCTCAGCGCAGTGCCCATGCGGCTGACCTTGAAGCAAGGTATTAATAACTGCCAGCTAATTGATGACACCTACAACAACGACCTGGTAGGGCTGCAAGTAGCCTTGGACTTCATGGCCCAACAAAAGCAAGCTGCTCAAAGGACCGTAGTACTGTCTGACTTGCTTCAAACTGGTGTAGCGGCCGACAAGCTCTACCCACAAGTGGCACAACTGCTCCAGAACAAGCAGGTAGACCGGGTCATTGGTGTAGGCGCGGAGGTAGCAGCCCATGCTGAAGTTTTCACTTCTTTTGATACACAGTTTTACAACCGTACAGAAGCGTTGCTAGAGGAAGATGTTCAGCACAAGTTCAGCAACGAACTAATCCTTGTCAAGGGAGCCCGACGCTTTGGTTTGGAAAGGGTAGTAGACCGGTTGCAGCAAAAAATTCATAGTACAGTGCTTGAAGTAGACCTAGATGCGATTGCCCATAACCTGAACTTTTTCCGGAGTAGGCTGGCTGAAGGCACCAAGCTGATGGCCATGGTCAAAGCCTTGGCCTACGGCAGCAGTAGCTTTGAGATTGCACACCTCCTGCAGTACCATCGGGTGGACTATCTGGCCGTAGCCTACGTTGATGAAGGGGTATTGTTGCGGCAGCATGGTATCAGCCTGCCTATCATGGTGATGAATCCTACGCCAGAGAGCTTTGACAAGCTGATTGCCTACAACCTAGAACCTGAGGTATATAGCCTGAAGCTACTCCATGCATTGCGTGATTTCCTAGCTACTCAGAACAAGCCAATCAACGTACACCTAAAGCTGGAAACTGGAATGTACCGGCTGGGCTTGGAGGAAGGTGAGCTCAGTACACTAGTACAAGTGTTGCGTGATACATCCACCCTCCATATAGTAGGCATCATGAGCCATCTAGCCGCTTCCTCAGACCCACAGCATGATACTTATACCCAGCACCAGTTTGCACTGTTCATCAAGTTAGCCAGCCGTATAGAACAAGCCCTAGGCATCTGTACCATCAAGCATCTGCTCAACACTTCAGGCATGCTACGCTTTCCTGACTACCAACTAGATATGGTTCGGCTCGGCATTGGCTTGTATGGTGTTGGGGTAGGTGATGAGGTACAACCGAATCTCCAAGTAGCTAACACCCTCAAAACCGTTGTCTCACAGATTAAGCTCCTCCCCCGTGGTACTACCGTGGGCTACAGTCGGCGAGGCAGGGCGCAACAATCGATGAAGATAGCTACCCTGGCCATTGGCTATGCAGATGGGTTTAGCAGGGCCTTGGGCAAAGGAAAAGGAAGTGTGTGGATCAAGGGCCAACTGGTGCCGACTGTAGGGGACATTTGTATGGATATGTGTATGGTAGATGTAACGGCTATTCCTGTTGCCGAAGGCGATGAAGTGATCATCTTTGGCCCAGCACGCCCTATTGCGGAGGTAGCCGAGGCGCTCAACACCATTCCCTATGAAGTACTCACTAATGTGAGCGAGCGGGTGAAGCGGGTGTATTATACAAGCTAATCCAGGAAAACTATCTTCTGTTCTTGAGGGGCCCTCAGCACCCTCCGCCTAGCGTCAGAAAGATTCCTTTGGGTTTAATGACCTTCTTCTGATATAAGTTCATGGTTCATCTTTGGTTAATTAGGTGAATAGTTCAACAATCAAGAAATAATAACTTTTAGATCAGATGCTAATTACTACATTGCATAAGCTTGTCTACCTTGCTTACGTTAGCACGTACCAAAAGTAAATACCATCAAATGCCACAGCTATGAAAACACACTTTCTACCTTTATACACACTTTGCGTGCTCATGCTCAGCTGCCATCCTAATACAACTCATCTGGGTATGCGTGAGGACAAGAATTGGGATCTCCTAAATGCTGCCTAGGAAGGCGATCTACACAAGGTGGAGAGAGCACTGCAGGAGGGTGCTGATATAGCAACTAAAGGCGAGCAGGAAGGGAATGATAAAGGGTATACCTCTTTGCACCATGCCTGTGAAAAAAATCATAAGGAGGTGGTAAGGTACCTGCTAGAACGCAAAGCCGATGCCAACGCAGTTACAGTCCGGGGAAGAACCCCACTACATTGTGCCTGTATGGCAGGCCATCTAGAAATGGTGGAGCTTTTAAAAGAACACGGAGTAGCTATGAATCCAGAAGATAACTTTGGGGGGACGCCCATGCACTATGCAGCCGCAGCAGGCTGTTTAAAGATCATGCAATATCTCGAAAAAGATATATCTATCGGCGTAAAAACTAATGATAAATCGACCCCAATACATATCGCAGCAGCGCAGGGAAGATTGGCAGTAGTAGAATACTTGTACAAAAAAGATATGGGGTGTTTACAGCACAAAAATCAATGGGGCATGACCCCCCTGCACTATGCAGTATTGGGAAAACAAGAAAAGGTAGTCGAGTTTTTAAGCCAGGTCGATAACGCATCCTCTTTTATCAACCTACAAACTAATGAGGGTAGCACTGCACTCCATTTGGCGGTAAGAAAAAGAGATGAAAAATTAGTCCAAACTTTATTAGACGCAAAGGCAAACACAGGTATCACTAACAAAGAAGGAGATACCCCTGTAGGCAAAGGCTAAACCGTTTTGCCTGGCTCTTCACGCTTGTTGGGATTAGCTTTCTTACCCTAGCTAAAGGAACCAACGACTCTCCGCAGAGGGGGATCAGGTTTCTCGCCCCAACAGAAAGTCCTCATGCCCAACAAGCTTCACGTTGTCTTAAGCTTGAGCGAGAGGAAGATTTCATACGGCTAATACAACCATTTAAGTGTGCAGTCATAGATGATACTATAGTAGGCATCAACTGGGATGCTGAATCAACGGGTACAGTTACAACGGCAGGAGGAGAAGAAAGACGATTCACGGAAGAAACGAGTAATTTTACAAAGGGGAGGAAAAATATTGATAATTATGCCAGGGATCGGGACGAAATTACACCTTCTCAACTGGCCGAAGATGCTCGTGCTATTCATCAAGCATTAGTGATTCGAAATAAGCAACGGGCTTCACAATGCACGACTATACTCTGTGTAGCGCTCATGGATTCATGCAAGAAAATCAAAAAGTTCGTGAGCTGTAACCATATGCTCTTGCCCCCTGCTCTTCGCGAAGAATCAGAATATATGGGCTATCACGTGATTCGCGCAGGACGAAGTCATGCAGAAGGAGAATTTTTGCAGTTTCTATGGAAAAGAAGCAAGCAGCATACGCCAGCGTATACCCATATTATAGGGATGGGATGCAGCAGAAAACACTGCAAAGAGTGCGACCTATTGCTGCAGCTCGTACTGGGAATAGACTACCATAGAATTACTGCAGCGGCGGATGAGGATGACCTTATCTTCGAACAAAGCGAAGCAGTAGATAAGAATAAGATATGTCCTAAATATTACATCTCTGAGGAACTCCAAGAAGTTATTGAATTCTATACGAACACCCAGCTTACGTGTAAAGGCCGCTTTCTTTCTCCCACTAGAAAGAATAATGCAGGTAGTAGTTCGCACACGGAACCCGCCATCGTACGAAGAAATCCAATGCGAACATGCCGAGAAGATGCAGAGCGCAAAAAACGTCAGCGACTGGATAGATAATAACCCCGCCTCTCTTCTCGGGCATACTGATTACAACCGAAGTATCGCTGCTAAAGGTATACACAGCGCTATACTTTATCGTTCTTACTTTGGTCCCTCCGATTCCTCCGCTTAGCGTCAGAGCGACGCTGAAGGGAGTAAAAATTTTACTCCAGCGTTCACAAAGCTTTTTTACAACGTACACAGCGTCTTTCGTGAGAGAAAAGATCTACAAAGATCTTTCAAAAGAGCTTCTTGGTGTCCTCTATGCCTGCGCTTGTGCACGCTGTGATTAAGCCACTTGGGGTCCCTCAGACTTTTCTGCCTAGCGTCAGAGCAACGCTTAGGGAAGCAAGATACACCTTTTGTGCTTGCTTTTCTCACTTTTTTGCCCCATCTTTAAAATAGATCCGAACATATTCACTCATGGAAAACACCACTTCAGTCCGTCTGTTTCATTCCGCAGGCCTATGGCTTAGTGCCAGCCTTGTTATTTCGAGCCTTATACTTGGATTTGTACTGTCTAGACCACGCTCGTCTCAGTCCTTTGTCGATGTGAAAGGATTGTCAGAGCGAGAAGTAGCAGCTGATCTGGCAGTTTGGAAGTTAGAATTTTACACAGCTGCCGATGACTTGTCTGTGCTGCAAAGGAGCATAGAAAAGCAGACCGATATAGTAGTGCAATTTTTCCTTCAGGCAGGCTTTAGTAATGAAGAAATTATCAAACGAATGCCTTCGATCTATGATCGAGTTGCGGAGCGCTATGGAAGCAGCGATGCAGGGCAGAAGCGATATTCAGCAGAGCTGTGTGTGACAGTATTTTCTCGCAATATTCCTGCTGTTCAAGCTGCTTTGCCCAAGGCAGAAATATTAGTGAAACAAGGGTTGGCCGTGAAGCATAGGGAGTCTAAGTATGATCCTAGTGTGGAATTTTCTTTCACCCAACTCAATGACATCAAGCCAGACATGATCCGTGAAGCTACCCTCAATGCGCGGAAAGCAGCTGAACAATTTGCCCAGGATTCAGGTAGCAAAGTAAGAAACATACGACATGCCAGCCAAGGCCAATTTTCCATTGCAGACACAGCAAGGCCCTCTATCAAAAAAGTACGCTTAGTCACTAACATAAGATATGCATTGAGCCAATAATGTAGCTTCTTGGGTTATTGTAAAAATCTTCTAAAGTCTGTCAAGTACTGAACTGTAAAATTAAGCTAGCACCATTGATCACCCCGCCTGCCAAGGCAGGGGCTGTCAACGCCAGGGTCGGAGCCTGCTTGTAGGTGATGTGTAATGTGGCTGGGCAAACAGTTTTTTGGTAGGTAACCTGTACTTGGTAGAGGCCATTGGCAGGGATGAGTTGATGCGCACTGGAGGGAGTCAGTAGCAGCCCCTCTCCAGTCCCTGCGTTACCCTGCCCTACAATACACTTCATCGCATAAGGCTGGCCCAAGTAAGCCTTGGCTTGTTCAATAGCCCCTGCGAGGAGCAACTGTCTGATTTTGGTAGAACTTATTGTGATATGATCAACCATGACAGGCGGTACTTCGGTGACTGTAAAGTCCTCATGACTTCCTATCGCCTTGAGCAGGGCCACGTCCCCTGCTCTTCCCTTACCAAACCGGTGATCGTGCCCTACGAGGATATGTCTTATGCCTAGCTGCCCTACTAGTACTTGCTGAACAAAGGCTTGCGCACTGAGCTGTGCAAAGGCTGGCGTGAATTGCAGGATGACTAGGTGGTCCACACCTTGCTGGGCCAATAGAGCAGCCTTCTCTTCCAAGGAGGTTAAAAGTTGAATAGGAGCAGGATGGGTATGGGCGAGCACTAATCTAGGGTGTGGCCAAAAGGTGAGCAGGACTGTCTCGCCATTGATCTCCTGAGCCTGGGCACGAAGCAGCCGAAGCAATTGCTGATGGCCCAAATGGACTCCATCAAATATACCCATGGTCACTACTGCCTTGCTGGGCTTTTGGAATGCTTTGATGCCCTCGTATATCCTCATGATAGCAGGAGTGTTTGTGTTATGAATGCTTAGTAGTGCTTTGGGTAAGTGCTGCTACGTCATAGGCATCCTCTAGCCTAAAATCACCAATGCGTGTTCTACATAGCGTACTCAAGTAAGCCCCTACACCCAGTTGTTGCCCAAAATCGTGTACTAGGCTACGCATATAAGTGCCTTTACCACAGGTCACCTCAAACTGGATCCGTGGCATATCGATAGAAGTGATCAGGAAAGACTGAATGAAAACTTGTCTAGGAGATAGCTTTGTTGTTTGCCCCTGCCTTGCCTTTTTGTACGCTCGTTTCCCCTGGATTTTAATAGCCGAATAAGCCGGTGGTTTTTGACTAATATAGCCCACAAAGGTAGGCACTAGTTGTTGGATGGCTGCTGCTGTAACGTGTTCATAGGGCTTTTCACTATCAAAGGCCGTCTCTAAGTCCATGGAAGGCGTTGTTTGGCCCAGCATCATCTCTCCAGTGTACACCTTGCCCAGATCCTGGTAATGGCTAATGGATTTGGTCTGTTTACCCGTGCAAACAAGCAGCAGTCCTGTGGCTAAAGGATCTAATGTGCCAGCATGCCCTATCTTTTTAACACAAAAAGCTGCCCTCAGCTTCTTTACCACATCAAAAGACGTCCAGTGCAGGGGTTTATTAACGGCCAAGACCCATACCTTCATTAAGCTTGTGCGGATCAAGCAGAGGAGCTTCCCTAGTTGGCATAGGGTATTGAATAAAGTTTAGCGGTTTTGTTTGTCTCTGTACATGATGGCAAAGAACTCAATGGCCAAGCCAAGCACGACTGTGATGGGGCCAATAGTAAGGCATAGGACACCAAAGCCGTGTGGTTCTTGATCCAGGGCAATCAAAGTAAACCCTACAATAAGTACCAAGATGCCTACCAGTAGGAGTTGGTAATTGCGCTGGCCAAAAGGCAATGGGTTAGTATCACGTTTCATACTAGTACAAGTCGTCTAATGACATGTTCAGGTACTTATTGATGGCCCGATAGGTGCCTATGAAACTGATACCTCCCCCCAGCACAAGAATCAGTCCTAGTAATATAAAGATACGGACGGGCTCTTGGAGCTTCACCAGCACTTCAATCTGTCTGTTAGCGTAATGCAATAATAAGAGCAGCAAAATGTTAGCGCCTGTGCCGGCGATTAAGCCAATAAGCACTGCCCTGACTAAAAAAGGTCTTCTGATAAAAGCAGCGGTAGCACCCACCAGGTTCATACTCCTAATCAAGAAACGCTGAGAGTAGACAGCCAGCTTGATGGTGCTGTTAATCAACACGCTCACCCCTATGAGTAAGATGACAGCAAAAAAAGCCAGCACTGTACCTCCTCTTGCTATATTGCGGTTGATAGAGGCCGCAAACCCCTCCACATAATCTACTTCAAAAACTCCACTGATAGTCTCCACCTTACTTTTAATGGCTTGCAGCTGCGTCTGGTCTTGGTAGCTAGGGGCAATGCTGACTACATAGACGTCTCTCAGAGGATGCTCATCTAACACTTGTAAAAAGTCTTCTCCAGTTGCTTCGGTAAAGGCTTGTGCAGCTTCTTCCTTGCCAATGAACTTGAGCTGGGCATGCCCATTTTTCTTAAGCACGAAGTCTTGTTGGCCTAGTAGTTGGCTGATCCGTACGCTTTCACTTTCTGAGACGTTTTTGTGTAGATAGACCTGCATGTTTACGTTTTCTTTAATGATGTTCGCTAGCCTGGCTGCATGGAGTAGTAGCAATCCAAACAGCCCCACAACAAACAAAGCCAACATAGTACTAAAGGCCACATTGAGCATGGGATAGCTACCTAGCTTGCCTTGTCCTCTATGTTCGTGATGTATCATTAGCTTCTACAACTGCCTGGTACTGACTCTAGGATCAAGTCAACGTTTAATCAAAGAAGGACCAGTTGAGCCCTATGTCAATGGCGCGCTTCTGTCCTGGGTAAAGGGGCGTCACAAAATAGCCCGGTGAGAACAAATACTCGTTCCAGTGGCTGAATTTAAGGAATGCACTAAAGCTTTTGATTCTGAAATTGAGAAACAGGTCTAGCACCGGATAGCTGTATACATTGAATTCATCCTGCAGGTAAAATTGCTGTGTGACAGGATCATAAGCATCGGCCTGGTAGGAAGACTTCCAGTGCATATCTATGCCTGTTTCCATCGTTCCATTATTCTCAGCTGTTGTGCGGGCGTAGTATAGTCTAGAGTTAATTAAGAAGGTAGGTAAACGGAAAAGTCTAGCACTAGGCCCCAGCACCTTGGCAAAGGTAAACTCACTATCCCAGTGAATGTATGCCCCAAAAGCCAAGCCAAGGTCTGTACCCAGAGCCACCACATCAGCATGCTGGCTGTCTTGCTGGGGGAAAGCAGCCATGCTTATCCGTTGGTTTTCTTTCCTCTTCCAGCGATGCCTGAAGTAGATGTGCTTTTCGACCCTTGTAAAGCTTGCGTACGGTCTGAGTTGTACCCTGCTTCCCCCTAGCCGGAACCCCCCTCTTATCTGGGTGGCGGTAGGAGGAGTGAAGTGATTGTTCCAATTACGATAGTAACCGTGATAGCACTGGGCTAAAAAAGAAGGCTTATACCTAACACGCTCACATGCCAGGTCAAAGATCCTCCCTTGATAGCCTCCCCAAGCTTTGTAAAGCCCTTGGAACAAATACTCTCCTCCCAGGTGCAGGTAATCTGTACTCTCTACCAGGTGATACCTGGCGCGTAAGCCCACATAATGCTCATGCAGGTTATGTTCATCTTGCGACTCCTCGTGCTTGAACGCAATGTTTGTATGGCGGTAATAGCCATTATAGAACAGGTCTTGCCAGCTGCTTTTCACCCCTAGCTCATTCTGAGTGTTCCACACAGTAGTCGTAGCTTCAATAGCCTCTTGCAGATCACTTGCCCTACCTCCTAAAAAGATCTTACAGTTCTCCTCTTCTAGGGAACTGGTCAATGGATCTGCATGAAAAAGGTGTTTCTTATGCTGGACTTCTAGCTCGTGATAACCCCAAAGCCGTTCGGCTAATGCTAACTGATGATATACATGGAAGCGTTTTCTCGTATCACTGCTTTCTGCTTTCTCGCGTAGCTTGTTCCTGATACCAACCCTGAGTAGGTTCTCTTCCCGCATGTACGGAATAATCAGAAAGCTTTCCTTGCCCTCAGACGTGTCCTTTTTTATTTTCATTGTGTTGCCATTAATAATTCCCCCAGTCTCTCGCACCCGGTGCTTCATAATCAAGAAGTGAGCTAAGAGCTGATACCGTTCACTGTCCGTCTTGTAGTACGTAAAAATATCGAGCCCATAAGCAACCACATTCCTATCCCCTGGAGGATTGGCAGGTATCCATTCCTTGTCTGTCATGATGTTCCGGAAGTTAGCCCCTAGGTTCCAGTTAGGCGTGACATTGCGGCTATGGCATATATCAGCAAATAAGCTGTAAAAGCGAGCCAACATCATATACAACTTGGTGTAAGGTGACTTGGTATCGTAGTATCTGAACTGACGAGGACTTCTGAAGTAAATGTCATAGGCATGAAAACCTGAGGTAGCTCCTATTTGCTCAGGTAGGGTGTAGAAGATAGGCTTAACAGCCGTTCCGTCGTTGCCCAAGTGCTGGAGCTTGTTGCCATGCTGTTGAACAAACGTAAAGCGGTGCATCCCACTAATGCTCATATCTTCCGCAATAGACTTACACCCTCCCTGGTTGTATTGGATATGCTCTTGGGTTGTGAAAAGCGTAGTCGTAGGATTATATACATCTTGTGGTTTGTCATCAAGGTGTTTCTCTTCCTGTGCTTGTGCAGGGATTACGTGCACCCACAAGACAATCAAGCCTATGTATCTAAAAAATTTCACAGCCAAAATTAGTGACAAAAACAAGGACTGCCCCATGGAATTCGGCAGAAGCCCACTTGGTCGTTGCCTAGCCCTATCCTAAAGAAGCAGCCGAGGCTGCAAATTGTTAACTTCGCTAGTCAATGTAATGCCTTGAACACCCAACAAGCAGTAGCATGATTAGGATAAAAGATGTTGTAGCTTATCTGGAACAGGTAGCACCCCTAGCCTATCAGGAGGCCTATGACAATGCCGGGTTGCTAGTTGGGGAGGCAACTACCCCAGTGACAGGTGCCCTCATTTGCTTGGATATAACAGAGGCAGTGCTGCAAGAAGCCAAAGTAAAAGCCTGTAACCTCATCATTGCCCATCATCCGCTTATTTTTCGGCCTATTCATAAGCTCACCGGGCAGAATTATGTAGCAAGGTGCATCGCCTATGCCATTAAGCAAGACTTAGCGATCTACAGCCTCCATACCAACCTTGACAATGTAGCGCAGGGTGTCAATCGACAAATTGCGCAGCGTCTTGGCCTCCAAAACTTATCGATCCTGCTTCCCAAGCCGAATACCCTAGGCAAGCTGACTACTTTTGTTCCTCAGCCATCTATTGAACCTGTGCTTCAGGCCCTGCATGCAGCAGGCGCAGGCCACATCGGAGATTACACGCACTGCAGCTTTGTTACTATCGGCACAGGATCTTTTCAGCCTACCTCCGCAGCAACCCCTTACCTAGGAGCTCCTAACCAGCTTGAAAAGGTGGAAGAAGGAAGGATAGAAGTGGTTTTCCCTGCGCATCTAGAAGCAAGAGTACTGCAAGCCCTGCAAGCTGCCCACCCCTATGAAGAAGTAGCTTATTACATCCACAGGATTAAAAATACAGACGCCAAAGTAGGGGCTGGCATGATAGGAGCGCTTCCCCAGCCCTTGAATAGTGAGCAGTTTCTGAAGTACCTCAAAGCCAAGATGAGCCTAGCCTGTATCAGGCATACGGCCCCCACAGCGCGCCCTATTAAGCTTGTGGCAGTCTGTGGTGGATCAGGCAGCTGCCTGATCCAAGAGGCCATCACAAAGCAGGCAGATGTGTTGGTGACAGCCGATGTGAAGTACCATGACTTTTTCAAGGCCGAGGACAAGATCCTTGTTGCTGATATAGGCCATTACGAAAGCGAAGTAGGGACGAAAGCGCTTATCCATACACTACTGTCTGAAAGATTTACTAGTATTGCACTCCTGAAATGTGAAACTGTGACCAATCCTATTCACTACTTCTAAAAACGTGCATGGAGAACATCATTGAAGGAAAACTTAACGCCTTGCTCAAGCTGCAAACTATTGACTGCGAACTAGATCACATTACTAAGCTGCGCGGAGCCCTACCTGAGGAAGTAAAAACTTTAGAAAATGAACTAACCAGGCTACAGACACGCTCACAAAGCATCCAAGAAGAGCTCTCTGAATTAGAGCAACTCATTGCTACTCAGCGAGTGAGAATGAAAGAAATAGAAGCCTTGGTCAAAAAGTACGAAGCACAGCAGATGAACGTACGGAATAATCGAGAGTATGATGCTATTACCAAAGAGATCGACCTACAAAAACTAGAAATGCAACTGGCAGAAAAGCGCATCAAAAGTGCTTATGAAAACATAGACCAGAAAAAGCTAGATCTAGAGCACAATCAAGTGGCCCTAGAGAAAAATCAACAAGTGTTGGCTGACAACCAAGGGGAACTTAAGGCATTAATAGAAGAAAGCCAAGGAGAAGAAAAAAAGCTGTATGAGCAGCGTAGACAAGCACTACAATACATTGATGCACACCTCCAGCAGACCTATGAACGGATTCGAGCAAATGTTCGCAATAAACTTGCCGTTGTTACTATCAATAAGGAAGCCTGTGGAGGATGTTTCAATAAAGTGCCCCTCCAAAAGCAGATAGACATCCAAGAAAGAAAGCGTATCACATTCTGTGAGCATTGTGCCAGGATTATCGCTGATGTCACTGACCCTCTTACAGCAAACTAAAACACACAGAAGCTTTTCGAACACTTTTATAGACCCTTTATTCTAGCACTCTAGGGCCTAGACAGATTTACCCTGCCAAAAACTTATCCAAAAGTTTCTGAGCATTTTGCAAGGTAGTCTGCAGGTGCTTATTGATAAGTATTACATCGAATTTTTCTGCCAAGCGAGCTTCTTGTTCTATTTTACTCATCCTAAGCAATTGCTCCGCTTCTGGCTCTGTTTTTCTTCTTCTCAGCCGTTCTGCTAATAATTTTATCGAAGGCACTTGGACATAAATTGCCAAGGCACGCTCCTTAAAGTAGGATTTTAGCTGCCCCCCCCCCTGAACGTCTATATCAAGTACCGCTGCTTTGCCTGTATTCCATATGTTAGCTACCTCAGTCTTGAACGTGCCATAATAGCTCCCTGCATACACTTCTTCCCATTCCATAAATGCTTCTTCCGCAATCTTGCGCTTGAATTCACGTATCGATAAGAAGTAATAATCTTTGCCGTGGACCTCTTGGGGGCGTTTAGCCCGTGTGCAGGCGGATACGGAAAAACTTAAATCTGCATTGTTTCGCAATAAATGTCGAGCAATGGTGGTCTTCCCAGAGCCAGAGGGCCCAGAGAGTATGATGGCTTTATGTGAGGTTTGTTGCAAAATCTAAAGAATAACCCACATTTCCCTTTACTTGCGTAAGGATTTTTACTTATATTAATTAGTCAATCTCTTAATCTAAATACTTACACCCACGCCTCACTTTAACTTCGCAGCTTTGCTAAGTAAGGGGAGTTATACGTCTCTTGCCTAAGATGGTGACTTAGTGTTACAAGGCTAAGGTATAAAAATTTATCATTTATGCACAGATTTAAACAAAAAAGTTTAATTATACATACAAGAAAAACAAATATGCCTCAGACTAAACAGAAGCGATATTCCTCCGAGGAGCTCCAAGCATTCGAAGCAGTCATTATCACGAAATTAGACAAAGCGAATAAGGAACTTGGGGTTATGTTAGGCTCGCTGAGTGGAAAAAAAGAAAATAGCACTGATACAAATACCAAGCCGCTTGAAGACAGTGCTGAGGTAGCTGAAAAGGAGAGCTTAAGCCAGCTAGCAGCCCGACAAAGAAAGTTCATCGCAGAGCTAGAAGCTGCTTTGGTAAGAATCAAAAATGGTACCTACGGTGTATGTATCGTGACAGGTGAGCTTATTGACAAGGAAAGGCTCAAGGTGGTACCACATACCCGACACTCCCTGGCTGCTAAGCTCTCTAAAAAAGCTGAAGCGCGATAAGTTTCCCTTGTAGCACATGAATAATAACGAGCCGCTCTTTCTATGACAAAAGCTTATAAAAATACTGCGGAGCAAGCAGTGCCCTCCAAGCGCATCCGGCTGAACAAATTAATTAGCAATGCAGGAGTATGCGCAAGGAGGGTAGCTGACACACTTATTCAGACAGGGCAGATTACTGTCAATGGTAAGCTGATAACCACGCTCGGGTACAAAGTAACCCCCCAAGATGTAGTTAAATACCGGGGCCAAGTCCTCCAAGCCCGCAAGCCTGTATATATTTTGCTCAACAAGCCCAAGGACTACATCACGACGAATCAAGATCCCCAAGGCAGAAAAACAGTATGGAAGCTTGTCAAGCATGCTTGCCCAGAACGGATTTATCCTATAGGTAGGCTTGACCGCAACACAACCGGTCTCTTGCTTATGACCAACGATGGAGCACTGGCCAAAAAGTTGGCGCATCCTGCTAGCAACGTTAAAAAACTATACCACGTTGTGTTAGACAAGCCGCTCAGTGAAGCTGATTGCGCGCAAGTCAAGGCAGGGGTTGCGCTAGAGGATGGAATAGCACAAGTAGACAAGTTAGAAGTAGCAGAGCAGGACCGCAGGAGCATTGGCCTGGAAATACACATAGGCCGGAACAGGATGATTAGGCGTATCTTTGAGCAGCTGGACTACGAGGTGGCCAAGCTTGACCGAGTTATGTATGCTCACCTTACCAAAAAAGATCTTCCCCGCGGCAAATGGCGCTTTCTAACCCAGCGTGAAGTACAATGTCTCAATTACTTTCATTAAATTTAGTTGCCCCGGACTGCAGAATCAACATAAGCCAAGGAACTACTAAGACGTTTTTGGCACTTCAGCACGTAGTATGTAGTAGCGTGTATACTTGCTTGCTTTAGCACATGCGTTATCTGGAGAGGCACCTCCTTTTACCATTAGATATTCTGCTAATGATGCGTTACCATTTAAAAGCTTGAATAACACGATGTTGAGCACAGGTCAGCTCACTTGCTTGCACCGTATAGTACCAATCCTGCGCTCGGCTTGGTGCCCTGCTACTTAGCTCTGGAATCCGTCCGCACTACAGCTAGGAAAGTGTAAAAGCCCTGTAATCAGAGCATACAATTTCATAAGCGTCTCGTTTTTTTTATTTAGGGATAGACGAATTTTTCTGCCTACGTAACCCTTTGTAAGGATTGTAGCCATTCATCTTAGTCGCATAGTAGCCTGTACCATCATAAGGGCGCTTGGCGGGGTATTCCTGGCAAGTTGGGGAGCAGGCCCCTGCTAGCGCTTCTGCGCAGGGATTGCAGATAGGGACGTGGAGATTACATTCAGGATTGGCACAATTCACCATCCGATCACAAGCAGTATGACACACATAACATTGACTAACAATAGTGGGATTTTTTTTGTTAATAGGAGTAGCAAGGCGGTTGTCAAAAACATAACACTTGCCCTCAAAATCTTCTCCATCTGTCTCTAGCCCATATTGAATAATGCCTCCGTGAAGCTGATAAACGTTTTGGAAGCCTTTTTCGAGCAAATAAGCACTGGCTTTTTCACATCTAATGCCTCCTGTGCAGTAGGTAACCACCTTCTTGTCTTTGTAAGGGGCTAGGGCGTCTACTTGTTCAGGAAATTCCCTGAAGTGATCGATGTCTAAGGTGACTGCCCCTTTAAATTTACCCAGTTTGTGTTCATAATTAGATCTTACGTCTACTAGGACTACCTCTGCTGCTTGCATGCGTTGCAGCTCCTGAGGCGTTACGTACTGTCCAGTTCGTTGATTGGGGTTAATATGAGGTAGGCCAGCATGCACAATCTCTGGTTTGATCCTGACGTGCAGCTTCTGGAAGGCATGCTGGTGGTGACTCTCTACCTTGAAATGCGTATGAGTAAAATTCGAGTTCTCCTTGAGATCACGCATGTACTGTGCACAAACCTTCTGGGGGCCAGAGATAGTGCCATTGATCCCCTCTTGCGCGATGATGATCCGTCCGCGTAGCCCTTTTTCTACACAGTAGCGATGGTGTGCTTCTCTAAATGCCTCTGGGTCTTTAATAGCTCTGTAACAGTAGTAGAGTAATATGCTGTAAGACTGTTCCATAGCGTTCACTTTAGCTTGACTGGTTTGGCTGGGTTGCCCAGCACTCTTTCTCCTGACTTGACATTCGTTAATACGACTGAGCCTGTACCAATGCTGGCTCCTGCCCCGATTGCTACACCCGCCACAATAATGGCTCCTGCCCCCACGAAGACATCTTCGTTGAGTATAGCGTTTGCTCCTATCACACTGCCTGCTCCTATTTGCACAAAATCTTTAATAACTGCGTCATGTTCTACAGCTACATGGGTATGCAGGACACAGTGGCTGCCGAGTGTAGTGTTGACCCCTAAACACGCGTGGGCATTCACCAGGTTGCCATAGCCAAAGGACGCCGATTTTGCAATAATCGCTGAAGCATGGATGGCGTTGATAGATATGACTTTTTTTTGTTCCCTAAGAGTGGCTATTAGCCGTCGTCTCTTTCCTTGTTGCTCTATAGCCACAAAAGCTTCGCAGTTTGCACTAATGATATCTAGACAACGTTCTTCTGTTGTGCTGCCTAGTACAGGGATGTGGTTCATTTCCTTGCTTTGGAGTGTGGGATCATCATCTAGAAAACCATATACAACGATACCATTCTGCTGAAAAATATCTAGCGCCAGCCCCCCTAGACCATGCGCCCCCAAGATGATGAGCGTTTTTTCCATAACGAGCTAATACCCGCACAAATTTAGCTGTGTAGGCCTGCATGAGCAAATCATAGATATGTGCTCAGTGGTTGCTAGCTTTGCTGTGGGCAAGAATCAAGGGGAAGAACTATGTTATGGATCCGTTATTTAATGCTACTAATGACATGCTATACTATCTAGAAGAAACTTACAATAATCTTCGACAACACAAACTCAGGAGCCTTCTGACAGGCTTTGGCGTGGCCTGGGGCATTTTTCTTTTGGTCATGCTATTGGGCGCAGGCGAGAGCCTTTATAACGGTGTTTTGCGGAATTTTTCAAGATATGCCAAGAATAGCATGCAGTTCTGGAGCGGTAGATTCAACATTCGGTTTACAACGCCTTTGCTCAACAAGTTGCAAGCCAATGTAGAAGGGCTAGAACATGTGGCCCCAATCGCTTGGCTTTATGGTTCCAACAAATTACATTACCGAGGGAAAGATTACTCGGCCGACAGAGTGTGGGGCGTAGGCATTTACTATGACCAGGTAAAGAACCTGGTCCTTGACCAAGGCCGGTTTTTTAACCTCCTTGATGAAGCCCTGACCAGACAAGTCTGTGTCATTGGGCATGAGATGAAAACTGCTCTATTTAAACACGAAGACCCTATAGGAAAATTCATCAATCTTGATGGCCGCTATTTTCAAGTGGTAGGCACCTTAGACAAGGACGCTGCTTTTAATAAAGAGAGGCAAAAAATGGTATGGGTGCCCATTCAGTGGGTACAGAAAATCTATGGTTTTACAGAATTTTGGTCCTTCTGTGCTTCTTTGCAGCCAGGCGCCGATGCCCAAGCAGTAGAAGATCAAGTACGGGCGTATCTGGCCGAGCAGCTTCGTTTTGACAAAACCGATGCAGCAGCCCTGTACATAGCAAATACTAACAAGGAAACGAAAAAGTTCAACGCACTCTTCAACATTATTCGTCTGTTTCTGTGGATTGTAGGCATCTCCATGCTGCTCAGTGGCGTGGTAGGCGTCAGCAACATGATGTTTGTCTTGGTCAAAGAAAGAACCCAAGAAATAGGCATCAGAAAAGTAATAGGCGCTAGCGCCCAAGAAATTCTCATGATGGTCATGACTGAGGCTGTTTTTATCAGCCTGGTGGCCGGTATCATCGGCATGCTAGCCGGGGTAGGCAGCATTCATCTGCTCAATCGCCTCCTAGATTACGTAGACCCCATGCAGCAATCCACGCTAGGTTCCCTTGTTTTTCATCCCTCAGCAGCCATTGCCGCTCTAATACTCTTAGTAATCGCAGGCGCCATTGCCGGCCTGCTGCCCGCTAGAAGGGCTACCGCTATACTACCTATCAAAGCCTTAAACTCAGAATAACCCATGCAGCGTAGCAACAGAATACTCATCACTAGTTTGCTGATAGGCAGCCTCATTGGCCTGGCCTTGTGGCGCACCATCGCCAGCCGAAAAAAGAATGCCCCCCCAGGCATTACCACCCAAGCGCCTGTCAGGATGGACATCATCAACAAACTAGTTATCGAGGGCAGCCTGGTCCCCCACAAAGAAGTAGCCTTGAAAACAAATATGTCAGGGGTCCTTGATAAGCTCTACGTAGCCGTAGGCGATGAAGTAAAACCAGGCACACCCATTGCCCGTCTCAAGAAATTGCCTACCCCTGAGGAGCTTGAAGCGCTAAAAAGAAGCCTGAAACAAGCCCAGCGAGACCTAGCCATAGAAGAAGCCAAGTACCACAGAAACAAGCAGCTGTTTGAAAAAAAGATGCTAGCGATAGCAGCCTACGAACAAGCAGTGAGGGAATGGGAAAAAGCAGGCGAAAGGGTAGCCGCTGCACAAGATGCCCTGGAACTTGCACGCAAAGGTCGCGTAGCAGGTGCTAAAGATGCTTCTAACATCATTACAGCCACGATCGGTGGCATTGTGTCTGCGCTGTCTTGCGAAGAAGGCAGCATAGTCAGCCCCTATAGCACCTATAGCGAAGGCAAGCCTCTTGCCACTATCTCTGATATGAGCACTATGCTTTTCCAAGGCAAAGTAGGCGAGATGGAAGTGGCCCACCTCAGCAAAGGTATGCAGTTTGAAGTATCACTCAATGCCCTTAAGGACAAGAAATTTACTACTACCCTGACCCAAGTAGCCCCCAAGGCCAATAAGAACGAAGAGAACCAGAGCATTAAGTTTGATATAGAAGGTAAGCTAGCGATCGAGCCTGCAGACAAAGGGAGCATTCGGGTTGGCTATACTGCCATGGCAGCCATTGTGCTCGAGCAGGCCAAAGATGTGCTGGCTATCCCAGAAAAATGTTTGCGCCCCAACCCTGAAGCAGCGGCCGGAGAAGCTGATAGTTTTTTTGTCTGGGTCTATGAAAACAGCCAAAAAGTCAAGAAACCTATTAAGCTAGGCGTCTCCGATGGCATCCACGTAGCAATCAAAGAAGGACTCACAGAAAACGACCAGGTAATTGTAGCAGATGATACGCATTGAAAACCTCTCTAAGCACTACCAGCTGGAGAACCACCAGATACAAGTGCTCAAGCACGTCAACCTCCATGTGCGGCCCGGAGAGCTCGTAGCCCTCATGGGGCAGTCTGGCGCTGGCAAATCCACCTTGCTGAATATTATTGGTATTCTTGATACCTATGATACAGGGAGCTATCAACTCAATAAGATACCCATCCGAGGCCTTACAGAAAACCAAGCCACCCAGTACAGAAACCAGCTCATTGGCTTTGTCTTTCAGCGTTTTTTCCTCATTCCTGGCAAGATAGCCCTCCACAATGTGGCCCTCCCGTTGTATTACCAGCGAATAGGCAAAAAAGAGCGGCTAGCCAGGGCTAAGGCCCTGCTAACACGGCTAGGCCTGCAAGCCCACCAAGCCCACCTGCCCCATGAGCTTTCAGGCGGACAGCAGCAGCGCGTAGCCATTGCCAGGGCACTCATCACCGAGCCACCGTTGCTCTTGGCTGATGAGCCTACCGGGGCCTTGGATAGTAGCACTTCAGAAGAAATCATGGCCCTATTCAAAGAGCTACACCAAGCTGGCAAGACGGTCCTCATCGTCACGCATAGCGCCGAAGTAGCCAGTCAGTGTGATAGAACCATTGTGATCAAAGATGGACACATTGTATCCTAACAACCAGCCAGTTTTTACCACTATGAATCGATTGTTGGCTCCCCGTTTGTTCAAGCTACGCATCGCCGTGCTCCTTCTGGCCGCTGCGCCACTGCAGGCCCAGTCCTTGTTGACCATAGAGGAGGTCGTCAATACAGTACTCAACAATAACCTGGCCATCCAGGTAGCCCGTAATAACCAAAAAATCGCTGCCCAAAATAGCCATATAGTCCATACAGACTTTTTTCCTGTGCTTGGCCTTACCAGTAGTGCCCGTCGACAAATATGGCCCCAAGAGCAAGCCACTAATGCCCTGGCAGCAGGCCTCGGCATACACTGGAACATGGGCCTACACAGTATTTTTGCCTTTCAAAAATTGCGCACACAAAGCCAAATTAGCCAGCTACAGGCCCAACAAACCATCGTAGACAAAGTAGCTGAGGCAATAAAAAGCTATTATGCCCTGGTTTTTGCACAGAAAAAGAAGCAGGTCCTTGAAAGCAATCTCGCCGTTTCCAAAGAAGTATTACAACTAGCACAAGCCAAGTATGAAGTAGGTGAATCTACGCAGCTAGATTATTTATCAGCACAAGTAAAATACAATGAAGAGGAAACAGCGCTGCTGTTGCAAGAAGAGGCCATCACGACCGCCAAGCTTACGCTGTGTGGCTTGTTGGACAGAGATGCATCAGCAGCATTGACTACAGTAGAAGAGATCCCCTTGCCCGAGCAGCTGAGCTGGGAAACACTTGTAGTGGCTTGTAGCGCCGTTAACCCTAGCCTACTGGCTGCCCAAAAGCGTTGTGAAGAAGCCCAAGCCTCCTTAAGAGAAACAAAATCTCTGCTATTACCTCAGCTAGGTTTTTCTGTGGACTATACCCGGGACGGTAAGTTCCAGGACGCTACCTGGGAAGCTAAGCCTGGCGCTTGGCGAGGCAGTATAGCCCTGACCTGGAACCTTGCTAGCGTCTTTCGGTATCCCATAGCAATTCAGCAAGCCCGTATTCAGGTTGATAACGGAAAGTTAGGCGTAGCCGATACACAGATGCAGCTAGAAGTCAAACTCAAGCAGCAATTTTTACAGTATACCCAACAGCTACGGCGTTATGAGCTAGCACAACAACACGTACAGGTGAGCCAAGCAAGCGCAGCCGTGGCCTTAGCGCAGTATCGTTTGGGGAGTATCACCTTGCTAGCGCTGGAGCAAACCCAGAACGCTGCACGAGAAACAAGCCTACGCTGTTTAGAAGCCATTTATAACGCCAAGGTAGCCGAGATCACGCTGCAGAAGTTAGGAGGAGGACTGTTGGATAGTTACGCGTTATGAATTATCAGTTAACTAGGCTTTGTGATGTCTATTTTCCTCTGCTTCACTCAGCCTACCCCCCACTAGCGGCTGTGCAATAAGTCCTAAAAAGTCAAGAAAATCTCTTTTGATACTGGCTATAAAGGCTTCAGTATGCGATTTCTAATAGGAACAATGGCTTGTTACACAGCCCCATTAGGGGGTAGTGTAGGGCTACACAACTACCCCTAGGTCCCTAATAACTTATCACCCCTCAGTACAATCATTGAACATTGCCAATAAGTCCTTGCTTTTTGCAGTCCATTACCTTCAATTGTATTGAAAGCACAAGCATAAATAACAGCCCTATGAAAACACTACTAAAATCATTATGTGTATCAATGCTGGCGGTAGCTTGCACCAGTGAGGTGTCGCTTGGCGTGAAAGAAAGCGATACAGCGGTAGAGACTGACTCAACAAGCCTACAAGCTGTTCCTAGTGATTGCCTACAAAAAATAGAGGCGTCGCTTACTGCAGGGCTCACTGCAGGAAATATAGCAACAGTAGATAAAGCGCATGACAAGGAGTATAACGATAGCGGTTTCTTTCCCCTACACCGTGCTAGCATGTATGGTGATCTAGCACTGGTCCAGCGGCTTGTAGCTTTGGGGGCTAAGCTAGATGCACAAACAGAGCAAAAAAGGACCCCGCTTCATTATGCCTGCCTGGAAGGCCATTCAGAGATAGTGCAGTACTTAAAAGATCAGGGCGCTGATATAGAGAAGTAGTAAGATAGTACAGGGGGCACAGCAGTGCTATTCGCAGCAAGGAACGGACGTTTAGCGATGCTACAGTATCTCAAAGAGGCAGGAGCCAATATGCAAGTTGAAGATAGCGACGGCTGTAACATTCTTCATTCGGCAGCAGCCAGTAATGATGTAGCGCTATTTGACTATTGTATGGAAGCGCTTGGGCCTGCCAGCAAAAGTATGCTTGAAGGGAAGAAGGATCTGCCGCTAAGCTGGGCGGCAGAGGTAGGTAGTGTAGCTATCATCGAGAAGATCCTAGCAGCTAACCCAAATCTTGTCAACGCCCAAGATAGTTTGGGGGAGACTGCCCTACATACAGCCGCTCAAAATGGGGATTTAGCGACTGTCCAGTGCTTAGTAGCCCATGGAGCAGACCCCGACATAGAAAATAAAAGGGGATTTAGGGCGGCACGGCAAGCACAAGGAGCGCAGCGTGGGCCTATAGTGGAATTGTTGCTTCGCACAGTATTAGACAAGATGAGTGACACGGATGAGCATCCTGAAGATAGTGCTTAAGCCCCCGCATGGGGTGGGGCCCTAGAGGGAGGCTAATGCCTAAGGCACTACCCCAGGCTGCTGACCAGCCAGGTTGCGCCATTACCCCCCCACTGGCGCAAGCGTCCTCGCTTGTGCCTCTATAGGGCAAAGCTCACTTGTGCCATAGCTGGGCAGCTACTTTAGCAGCCCCCCCACTAGCGCGGAAGTTCCTCTTCTGCGCCAGACAGGTGGCGGGCTGGTCTTTACTTGCATTTATATTCCATAAATTGCTAAATTAACCTGTCGAACTAACATTTAACCCTAGTCACCCTTATGTCTTCCTCTGTACACCCTGTTGATGTAAGCATCCTTGTTCTCTTCTTCATCGTTACGCTTATAGTGGGGATGCGTTATGGTAGCCAAGTAAAAACGATCCGAGACTATGCTTTGGGGGATAAGAATTTTACCACTCCTGTCCTCACATCCACAATCATAGCTACTTGGTTTGGTGGGAGGGCATTAGTGGGGGGGCTTGAACAAACCTACAGTTTAGGCTTGTATCACGATCTTGCGTTAGTGGGGATAGCTGTTGGCCTGTTCTTGAGCGGGCAATTAGCATCTCGCATGAGAGAGTTCATGAATAATGTTTCAGTAGCTGAAGCGATGGGTGATATGTATGGTAGTACAGCCCAAATGCTTACTGCTGCCAGTGGCGCTCTAGCCAAGCTAGGATTCGTAGCTATCCAGTTTAAGGTTATGTCTCGAATACTAGTAATCATTTTCAACTGCGATAGTACTGCGGCAACTATTATAGCGGCGGGTATTACTATACTATATTCTTCCTTTGGAGGGATTAAAGCTGTGACCTTCACAGATGTGATTCAATTCTTTACTTTTGGCGCTCTCATGCCAGTCCTGGGGTTAGTTATCTGGAATAATTTGCAAACTCCTAACCAAGTCATAGATACTCTTAAGAGTAACCCCAACTTTAACATTAAGGAAGTATTGAGTTGGAACCCTCAATTGCTGTCAACTATCTCCTTATTCCTTTATTTTGCTATTCCTGACTTTTCACCAGAGCTGTTTCAGCGCATAACCATGGCTAAAAATGTAACCCAGGCTAGAGACTCTCTTACCTATGCAGCGGGAACTGCTTTGCTGATAGTTGCCCTTATATCCTGGATAGGTATCCTAATACTGGCTGACAACCCTGGGCTAGAGCCTAGTCAGGTATTTGGCTACATGATAGATACATATACCTACCCAGGCTTAACAGGTCTCATAGGAATAGGGGTGGTTGCATTAGCGATGTCTACCGCCGATTCCTGCTTGAATACTTCCTCGATCCTATTTGCTAATGATATCGTGAAGCCTTTGACAGGCCAAAGAGCTAGCTCAATCCAAGTAGCACGACTGTTCTCTGTCATTGGGGGTATCTGGGCTCTTTTCCTGTCATTCTACTCCAATGATCTGTTGGCCCTGCTCCTGCTTACTGGCAGCTTTTTTATGCCCATTTGTGCTATGCCAATGTTATGGGCTGTATTGGGCTTTCGAACCAGCCCTAAGGGAGTACTACTGAGCATGGCAGCAGGCTTTATCACAGTTATTCTGGGGAGTATCTTTCTTACGAATGCTGGCAGCATTGTTCCAGGCATGCTCGCCAACCTCATTGTGCTGCTAGGCAGCCACTACCTCTTAGGCGAGCCCGGGGGTTGGATAGGAATCAAAGAACCAGAGCCATTGATAGCTGCGCGGCAAGCACGAAGAGCAAGGTGGCAAGCCTTCTTACAAACCTTGCAACATCCTAGGCTACGTTCTTATCTACAAGCTCACCTACCTAATCAGCAAAGCACTTATCTAGTGTTTGGCTTTTATATCTTCTCTGCTGCTTATGTCTCTTTTTTTTTCTCCACCCCGCCCTTAGTCAACAATATGCTACCCTCCTCCAAAAGCTGCTGCATTTTGTCCTAATGATCACAGCTACCTCTATTACTTATCCTATTTGGCCCCAGGCACTCAGAGAGCACCGACTACTCCCTTGGCTTTGGCCCTTGGCTTGCTTCTATACCCTGTTTCTCGTTGGTAGCCTCATGGCCATGTTCAGTGGGTTACAGCAGGACATAACCCTCATCTTCTGCTGTAACCTGATCGTGGCTGCTCTCTTACTCCCTAGACCGCTGTTTATCACCATGCTCCTGCTAGCCCTACCCACAAGCTGGTGGATCTTCAAGGCTGTGGCCAGAGCTGACACCCTACTCAATAATTTTACTTTTATACAATTCAGCTCCCTATATACCTGGTTCTTGTTAATTATTTGCCTTTTAGCTGTCATCAGACTACGAGAAAAGTATAGGCATGCTAGGCGTCGGGTGCAACAATTACAACTTGAGCAACGCAACGAAGAACTTATCGGGGAGCTGGCTAGTGCCTTACAACCCAAAGAGGAGTATATTACAGCGCTTCACCCAGACGCATCCAGAATATGGAATAGTCTCGAGGAACTGACAGCTGAAGCAGAGCAACATACAGAGCAGCTCAAGGGTTTGAAAATGCGCACAGCCTCTAATGCCTTGCTAGCCCTTCGCAGTGCGCATGCCTTGACCAAAGACCTAGCAAAGCTGGTCCAAATTCTTAGCCAAGAGCTACCACTTAAAGTGAGTAAGAGCAATCCCTACCAACTATTGAGCAATGCCTTAACCTTTTACCACAAGCAAGCATCTGATACAACTTCGGAGGTAATTCTGCAGGTTTATACCAAACACAAACAGATAGTTTGTGATGTCGCCAAGATCAAGCGGCTCATCATTAATAGCTTGGTTTATAGTCAAGTCCATAATTGGGAGAAAAAACCGATAATTTTAAGGGTGGAGGATGCCTTTTTAGGGTATCAACGAGCAGACGGAGCTACGGTTGCTAAGATTGCAGCTTTGCGGATTTGTATTACTACCTTAGAAGACATTTTCAAGCCCCTAGATGCGTACTATATGGGGGATGCACTAGCAGCTCAAGGCAGCCTAGTCCATCTTCTGGAGGATAGTGTGCTGCTAGAGAACCTACAGATTGTAGATGCGCATTACGGTTACATAGGCTATCAGCTTATAATGCCTAGAGATTATTATCAGTTGTACGTAATACCGGTAAAATGGAGAGAGGCCTTGAGGTTGAATGATGGTAGATGAGGTTGTTGTGCTTTTGGGGCATCTCGTTGTTTATGTTAGGTCTACAAGACCTTTGCTGCAAGGATACCCATGTTTGTAGGGAATCATAGGGAATAACTATGCTGAAGTAAGTCCTACCACCCTGTTCTATGTGCTCCCAGTGAATGTAAAAGAAGTCAGGCCCAAAGACCTGGACAAGCCTTACATGGAGCTGGGGGCAGATGCTGTGCGGGCCAATGACCACTTCAAAAACGATCAAGTAGATGCGCAAGCGCAAGAGCAAAAGTTCCTGGCAGCCGTGGAGCAACGCAGCAAGGCAGACATTGTCTTGGTGAAGATAGCCCTAGAGCTCATCAAGTGGTATCATGGCCCTGTAAATAGGCACTCCTGCGAGCCCTTCTATCTGCATCCCCTGGCAGTAGCACAGATTGTGCTGGACTACAATACGGACGAGGCTACTGTGATAGGGGCGCTACTGCATGACACGATAGAAGACACTTCCCTACTTTTACATCACCTAGAGACGGTCTTTGGCCAAGAGACGGCTGAGGTGGTGAAGGTAGTCACACACCTCCAGAGCATCCCAGGGAGCCTCTATAAGGTGAAGCTCTCAGCCGAGGAGAACATCAGGATGTTGGAACGCACGGGCAATCAACAGGTCCTGTACGTAAAACTGGCGGATAGGATGCACAACATGCGCACTATTGAGGGCCACGATTCGTTAGCCAAGCGGCAGAAAATAGCAGAAGAGACCTTACAATGCTTTGTACCTATTGCTAGGCAGCTAGGACTGAAGCCTATAGAAGAGGAGTTGCAAAAGCTATCTTGGGCAGTATTAAGCAAGAAAAAGTAGCAAGGGGCGGCTAGCCAAGCTTACAGGGGTGGATCGCACAACGCTCTACCATTAGCTGCAATCTAGCAAGCTCTCGGTGTGAATTAGGACCAGCGGGCCCATTCTTATATGAGTATATACTCCCCTACCCCTCTGGACCTTGCTGCCGCAAGGTAGACTAGCAACAGAGAAAAGAAATGTAGCTGGAGAGGAGGGGAATAGGTATAACCTATTACGTGCCCCCCGTATTAGGCATCCCTCTCAGTAAGCTTAGGACTTGTTCCTGTCTTTTCGTAATTGTTCTAGCTCCTCTTTAGAAAGCCCTGTGGTCTTTTCAATGACATCTAGGCCTAAATGCAGCTGGAATAGCATATTCCTGGCAATCGCTAAAGCTTTGTTGTGCTCGCCTTGCTGCATGCCTTCCCTGAGAAACTTCTCTCTGAGTGTTTGACGTATGCTCATGATTCCCTCCTTTACTCTTTGCCAAGAGGACTCTCCAAGCTGATTAGCGTTGACTTGTACGTCTTGAGCAAGCAAGACAAGGTGTTAAAAAAGTCCCTATCCCGGCTGTACTTCAGCATCCGTTCCATAAGACTTGCAGCAAGACACTGTTTCACATGGCGGCTATAAGCTCTATCCGTATGGCCGGCGAGCTGAAGGCCTACTATGAACGCAAAGTAGCGGCAGGTAAGAACAAGATGTCGGTAATCAATGCGATCAAGAAGATTATACCCATGCTCTTGCGTAAATTATAGAATCGCGGAAGTTACTTCCGTGCGCTACCAGGCTTAAACAACCTTGCTTGCCGGGCTACTTGTCTACCTGTTGGTGTCTTTAGTGCCTGCTTGGTGGGCGCTTTAATTAAGAAGTTTTACCACGAAGCGCATAGAAGTTAATCAACCGCGTTGCTCTTTTTGTATGATAGCTACGCCTATATCACACGAGAGGCATTTTTTCTGCGAACAGAAGTGGTTGAAAAGCTCAATCAGGGCTTGGGAGTCAAAGGCAGTTTTTACGTGGATGCCCACTCCTGCCCAGTGGCGGGTGATGGCATTATGCTCTGCAGGTAGATGCTGCAAAATGGCTACTGCCCTGTCTACATAGTTCTGTTCGTCTTTGGCTTTGCCATAAGCCACGAGCAAGGGCACTACTGTGTTGATCAGAATGCTCTCAATGCTGGCCTTCCCCAAGCCAGGAATTTTTGCTTGGCTCGGTTTGCCAAACTGGTAGTGATCTTGCCAGTAGGCGGACTGCACAACGGCCAATTGCTTGCGGAGCGTCTCGGTTGGGGTGTTGACCAGTAGCGCAAAGATGCCAGGATTTTGGTGCAATAGCTGGGCAAACTGTGCCATGCGAATGGTGGGGAAGTTGGCAGGTCGCAAACGGGAAAACTTCCACTGGCTTTCATCCAGCTTATCGGCCGGGAGCTGGTACTTACGCGCTAAGTGGCTGTGCTCTTTCTGTAGCGCTTTTAGGTAGTCGTCCTGTTTTTGCCCCTTTGCAGCCAGCAATCCAGCCTGGCCCAAAAGCAATGCCTCTACGGCCAGCAAACGATCAGCGTGCTTGGCTACGGCCTTGAGCGGTAAATGAAGGGCTAGCGCTAGGAAAGGGCTGCTGTTGATTTTGAAGCCAAAATTGTGAGCCAAAAGCTGGTAAGCCGTTTCCTCCCAGTCTCCTTTATTGTCCTCTAAAAGCCGATAGACCAAGTTGTTTTTGTGCGTTAAGCGCTGGAAAAGTGCCTTGTCTAACATGGAAGCCTTAACGAGGCTGTTCACCTGAGACAGTTGCTTGGCGCAAGGAATGATGGCTTTGTTTTGCACGAGTCTTTGGTACCGCTGATACAGCCCAGGCGTCACTCTGTCTTTTAAAGCGAGTGTAGGCATGATCGTGCCATCATGCTGCTGGATGTCTTTATCGTGGTTCCAGACCACGTGCAAGATCACATTGTCATAAGCCTTGTCTTGCTGGTGCTGGTGGGCATACCAGTCAGAGGCCTTGATGTGTAGCTCTATGTGGCCATGCCAAGTAACCTTGTTGATAGTAATTTTGCCGTTCAAGAAGTCTGGGCCTGCGTGGTCATTACGGATACCAGGCTGAAAGATGGTAAGCGGTTCCCCTTGGGAAGTGGTGAGGTCTTTTTTGTCAAAATACTGAAGCTTCCAGATATAGTAGAGAAAATCTTCTTGCATGTTGGACCGCCTGGGTAGTATTGAGGCACCTTGTATTACTCCTCCTCACCGCATGTCGATCACCTCAATATCTGTATATTGCTCAAGGCTAAAGTTAAAAAATGCTTTGTCCAGCGCTAGGTCTGTGACCAACTTTGTGATGGAGAAGATATGCCAGTGTTGGTTGCTATCCAGGACCTCTAGGCGTTTGATATCCAGTCTATCTCGATTGCCCGTAATGACTAATTTCTGTATGGTGTTTTCTGGGGCCTTAGTAACCATCGTTACTGTATGGTATATATCGTATGTACCGTTATCGCATTTATAGTAGCCTCCCCCCTGTTTATTATAGATATTTTGAGAGCGGAGGTCATGAAACTCATAGGTTTGGCGCCAGTTAGTAAACAAAAGCCAGGGCATGCTAGCTCCTTGTTCAGGATCGTAGGCATTGATTTGCACTTCGTTAGCATCTGGGAGGTAGCTCCATACTGTGGTGCCATCACTGACGATCTCCTGTCCGCTCATGGATAGGCGATATTGATGGCCTTGCACGGTGATGCTGCCTGCCAACTGCTCTTCTAAAGGCTCCTCCTGATCCGGCTGGGTGTAATAAATAAAAGTAGCCTGGAAGTTTTTTGGTTTGCCGATTCGATCAAGTAAGTGAGCAGCCATCTCATGAGCGGGGCCGGCCCAGGCCAGGCTGGTGGTACAGCTGAGGAGTACTAGGAGGTAGTATTTTTGCATCGTTATTGTTTTTATCGAGAGATACTGGTAGGGGCCGCACTTTTAGGCCTCTTCTTCCAATCCTTTGAGCATGAGCTCTAAGCTGTATTCGTCTGGCACAAGGACTTCGCGGGCTTTGCTCCCTTCAAAAGGCCCTACGATGCCTGCGGCTTCAAGCTGATCGATCAGCCTGCCTGCCCGATTATAGCCTAGCTTAAGCTTGCGCTGAATAAGAGAAGTGCTGCCTTGCTGGTGAGCCACGACTAGGCGGGCTGCGTCTTCAAACATAGGATCTTTTTCTCCCAGGTCTAACTCGCCATGGTCTTCTTGCTCGTCCTCGTAGGCAGGTAATGGATAGGCAGACTCATAGCCCCGCTGTGCTCCCACATAATCACAAATGCGCGCTACTTCTTCTGTGTTTAAGAAAGGACACTGGAGCCGAACGATCTCTGAGTTCATGGACAGGAGCATGTCGCCTCGTCCTACCAGCTGCTCTGCCCCTCCTGTATCCAAGATGGTTCTAGAGTCGATCCTGGAAGTCACCTTGTAGGATATTCTTACAGGGAAGTTGGCTTTGATGATGCCTGTGATGACATTGACTGAAGGCCTTTGTGTGGCTAGCACTAGGTGCATACCAATGGCCCGGGCCAGCTGCGCTAACCTGGCAATCGGGGTTTCAATCTCTTTGCCTGCCGTCATCATCATGTCTGCAAACTCATCAATGACCAGCACGATGTAAGGCAAAAACCGATGACCCTTCTCTGGATTAAGCCTACGCTGCACAAACTGTTCGTTGTATTCCTTGATATTTCTCACGCCTGCTTCCTTGAGCAGCTCATAGCGTTGGTCCATTGCTAGGCACAGAGAATTGAGCGTGTGAATGACCTTTTTGGTTGTTGTAATGATGGGCTCATCATCACCAGACAGCTTGGCCAGAAAGTGGCGCTCCAGCTTGTTGTACAGAGACAACTCTACCTTTTTAGGGTCCACGAGTACGAGCTTGAGTTGGGAAGGATGTTTCTTGTAGATCAGAGAGGCCAGTACTACGTTAAGCCCTACGGACTTCCCCTGTCCAGTGGCTCCTGCAATCAGTAAATGCGGCATACGGGCTAGGTCTGCTATAAAGGTCTCATTGGCGATGGTCCTGCCCATCACGATGGGTAGCTCCATGTGGCGTTTCATGAATTTCTCTGTTGCTAGTATAGACCTTAAGTGTACTGTTTCTCGGTTTTTGTTAGGAACCTCAATGCCGATGGTGCCTTTTCCGGGTATGGGAGCAATGATGCGGATGCCTAGGGCAGACAGGCTCAGGGCAATGTCATCTTCTAGGCTCTTGATCTTGGAGATTTTAATGCCTGCCTCTGGCACAATCTCATAAAGCGTGACCGTAGGGCCGATGGTGGCTTTGATACTCGAAATACCAATCTTGAAGTTGGTGAGCGTCTCTACAATCTTGTCCTTGTTTTGGGCCAATTCTTCTTGGCTGACGGCAGCCTTGGTGTGCTCTTGTGCGTCCAGCAGATCAAGGGGAGGATATTGGTAGGCAGCGAGGTCTAGCTTGGGGTCATAGTTTTGCAGCTGGTCTACTAGTTTTTCCTGGCTTTCGCTCTTGGCTACTGTAAAGATAGGAGCGTTAGAAGGAGGCACTTCTGGAACCTCATTGGCTGCTTCAATTTCAAAAGGCACATCGGCTACTTGGTTAGTAGGAGGCTGCTGCATGTCTCCATTACGTGACGGCTCAGTTGGTGGAGTACTGGGAGGCTGTTCTGATTCTATTGCTATAGGTGCCTCCAGCAAAGCCTGGGGCGGCCTAGTGACCTTTGTTGGCTTGAAGAGCCTTGGCCAGGAAGTAATATCGAAAAAGTAAATCAGGAAGATGCCTAGTGAGGTGAACAAAAAGATCAGTGTACCCCATCCTAGTAGGCTATCAAACAAAATGCCCAGCTCAAAGCCAACACCCCCTACCAGGCTTTCTAGCAGTGTTGTTTGTGGAATCAGTACGTCTGTATAACCCAGGGCAACGTTGAGCCAAAGGATGCTGAAGATGGCTCCTAAAGTGATTTTGTAAAGATTGACCCCTGGCCAGCGCTTGCCATAGACCCAACGATGGCCTAGCAGGTAGATAGATGGCAGTAGCAAAAAGGCAGTGATGCCTAGCCACCGGAACATAAAATAGTAGGCACTCATGGCACCCACCAAGCCCAGCCAGTTGCGTATCTCTGCGCCTGATACTTTGATGCCTAGCTCGTGGGCTGATTCGATGACGCTTTGGTCCACCCTGCCATGAAAGAGATGGCCCATAAACGCCAGCAACAGAAATACACTCATTCCTTGTAAAAAAAGGCCTAGGGCTACCCGAAAGCGCTTATCCACAGAAAAGGTGATGGTGGGGAAAAAATTTCGCTTCCTTTTGGGACTGCTTTCGTTGACCTTATAAGTATTTTGAGCCATCCATGGGGAATCTACACACGTTAAAAGCTGAGCAAATTTAGTGCTTTCTTTTCCTTGATCAATTGGCTTTTGGAGGTAAAGGAGAGGTATCGTAGATGAAAAGCGGTGTTTGCTAAGCTTTTAGGGCTTATGGGCGTAGCTATGGCGTTAGTCATGCGGTGCTTTTATCAGTTCCACTACATCATACGCATAAGCGTGTCGCTTGTCTACAGGATAATGGATACGTTGCATTTCTACCCACTCGTTTTGATCTAGCGCTGGGAAGAAGGTGTCGCCTTCTAGCGTTGCCTTCACTTCTGTCAGATAAATCTTGTCTGCCAAAGCTAGGGTAGCTCGATAGATTGCTTCCCCCCCTGCGATAAACACTTCTGTTTCGCCGGCTTGTTCTGCCCAGGCCAGGGCACTCTCGATGTCGTGCACGGTCTTGCACCCTGGGGCATGATAGTTTCGGTTGCGTGTCACTACGATGAGTTCTCGACCAGGCAGCGGCTTACCGATGGCCTCAAAGGTCCTACGACCCATGATCACGTGATGGCCCATGGTTATACGCCTGAAGTGCTGCATGTCTTGGGGGAGGCGCCAGAGCAGCTGGTTGTCCTTGCCAATGGCGTTATTCTGGGCTTTGGCTACGATGATGGATTTGATCATCATGTGTGATTGGTTCAAGCTTGCCGAGGTGCTAAGCACTGGCTAGTCAAAAAGCATGCCTGTATGGCGAGGTGGCGTTATTTTTAAGTGCTGATAAGCCTGTTGGGTAGCCATGCGGCCTCTCGGGGTCCGCTGTAAATACCCCTCTTGGATAAGAAAGGGCTCGTACACCTCTTCAATGGTTTCGGCCTCTTCGCCGCAAGCCGTGGCTATGGTGTTAATGCCCACAGGCCCACCACTGAACTTCTCGATGATGGTGGTCAAAATCCGATTGTCCATTTCGTCTAAGCCATGCTTATCCACATCCAGGGCTTCAAGTGCCATCTGTGCAATGGCCTTCGTCACGGTGCCGTCGCCTTTAATCTGTGCAAAATCACGCGTCCTGCGAAGCAAGTTATTGGCTATGCGCGGTGTGCCCCGACTTCTACGCGCAATTTCATACGTGGCCTCTTGCTCGATGTCAGCCGCCAGTAGCCGACCTGAGCGCTGTACAATCTTGGTGAGTAGGGCTGCGTCGTAATATTCTAAGCGCGTGTTGATGCCAAAGCGTGCCCGCAAAGGAGCCGTCAGGAGGCCAGAGCGGGTAGTAGCGCCCACTAGGGTAAAAGGATGCAGTTTGAGCTGTACACTGCGGGCATTGGGCCCTGAGTCGAGCAAGATGTCAATCTTGAAGTCCTCCATGGCTGTGTAGAGGTACTCCTCTATGATGGGGTTGAGGCGGTGTATCTCGTCAATGAAGAGTACGTCGTGGGGTGCCAAGCCAGTAAGCAACCCTGCCAGATCGCTGGGCTTATCCAGCACAGGCCCTGAGGTTATTTTAATGTTGGTACGCAGCTCATGAGCAATGATGTAGGCCAAGGTAGTCTTGCCCAGGCCTGGAGGGCCATGCAGCAGCACATGGTCTAGCGGCTCCTTTCTTTGCTGCGCAGCCTGCACAAAGACCCTGAGGTTGGCCACAAGCTTCTCCTGGCCTGTGAAGTCAGCAAAGCTCAAAGGCCGCAGGGCTCGCTCCAGTTCGTTGTCTGAGCTGTTATCAGAGGCTTGAGTAGGCTTCAGATACTCCTCGCGCATGGCCTATTATTTCTACGAAGGTAACGAACAAGCAGCAACTAGCTTTCCTCACTGGCTAATTTTGTTTATCTATAAATGAGCACTGAAATCAACGCAAACTTAAAGATAGAGGTATGAAAAAGTCACACGAAGCGCATATCAAAAAGCTTGAGGCGCTTATGAAGATGTAGTAGATTACTTCTTTACGTATTTGGGGGAAGACCAGCAATTTATTAAAAAGGGTAAAGTAATACGACGACATGACACCTTAGAAGCGATAGCAAAAAAGATCATTTAGGCAGCACTGGGAGGAAGTGTCTCTTTATCTGGTTAAACCCCAAAAGACAGACTTTTACCATGGTTTTGGCACGGTAGGCTCTTGTGGTATTAACCTGCTTTTCTTTGAAGAAAGTGGTATCGGCTTACTCGTTATTCCTGTGGTGGGTGGAGATCATCACCTCGTTAGGTTTACAACCTTGGAGAGTGATGGGCTGGCTATTCCTTATTATGGACGATCAATAGAGCAGTGAATATTGGCTACTCTCTTTGAGGGGGCTAAGTTTGCACGACCATGCCACACACTCCCCAACAAGTCCTGGCCCAACTGCAGCAAAAGCAGTACGCACCCGTGTACTTTCTTCAGGGCGAAGAGCCTTACTACATCGATTTAATTACGGACTACATTGAGGCCAACGTACTGAGCACTGATGAAAAGAGCTTTAATCTGACTGTAGTGTATGGTAAGGATCAGTCTATACAAGAGATTTTGACCCATGCCCGGCGGTTTCCTATGGGTAGTGAGCGACAAGTCGTCCTTGTCAAGGAAGCCCAGGAGCTACAAGACCTCAGAAGAGAAGAAGGGAGAAGCCTTCTAGAGACTTACATCAATTCGCCCCAAACAGCCACGCTTCTCGTTTTTGCCCACAAGTATAAGACCCTCGATGCAAGAAGGTCCTTAAGTAAGGTGTTGGCTCAGCAAGCAGTCTTGGTGCATACCAAGAAGATATATGATAATCAAGTGAGTGCGTGGATTACTGCTTATACCCGAGAAAAAGGGCTGCACATCACCGAGAAGGCTGCTTGGATGCTACAAGAGTATATTGGCAATGACCTGGCCAGGCTGGTGAATGAGCTCAACAAAATCTGTCTTAACCTCGAGAAAAGTACAGAGATTGATGACGCCATGGTGCAGACCTATGTAGGCATCAGCCGGACCTTCAATGCTTTTGAACTCCAAAAAGCCCTGGCCCAAAAAGATGGGCACAAAGCCCAGCAGATCGTCCAGTATTTTGAGACTAACCCTAAAAACAACCCTGCCATCCCGTTGGTTGCCTTGCTGTTTTCTTTTTTTAGCAAGCTACTGCTTCTGCATCATGCCCAAAACAAGTCGACGTCAGCGCTGGCCCAGGCGTTACAAATACGCCCCTACTTTGTGCAGGCGTATCTCCTGGCAGCGCAGCACTATCCCCTGCCCAAGGTGATCGCAAACATCCATCACCTGCACCAGGCAGATCTGCAACTCAAGGGAGTAGACTACCCAGCCACGCCAGAAGGCCAAATCCTGAAGGAGCTGATCTTTAAGCTGGTGAACTAAACTGTTCTAGAGAGCTGATCTAGGTGCTTTAGAGGTAGGCTAAGAGGAGGTAATAGCCCAATTATTGTGAGGCTTGCTCAGAGAGTGATCTTGTTACAAATTTTTGAAAGAAGAGCATTGGCAGATCAAAAAAGATGCCCTGTCTTGGTGACAATGCATTGAGGGAACGCCCCAAGCCAACCATTGCAATGCTGCTGGTAGCACAGACTAGGAAGGCGTAAGCCATGCAGCAGTTCATCAGCTGATTGTGTTGAGGTCCCGCCTAAAAAAGGCAATCGGCATGGCGTTGGAGCGCCTGCCTCGTAAAATATTCAAAATGTGCCAGCACAGGACCTCTGCTCATCCTCCAACCTCTTGCTTCCTCTCCTTTTTCTTTTTCGACCTTTTTAAGGGTGCTACCTGTTGACATAGCCAGTAACTGCATCCTTGCCGCTCTCTCAAAAAATACCGCTCGATAAGTAGCTTCTTCGATCGTACCCCCTGTTACTAAGAGGCCATGGTGTGCGAGTAATAAGGCACTTTTGTCTCTGAGTGCCTTAGCGATAATGGTTCCCTCTTCGTCGCTAAAAGCTACCCCTGGCCAATCTGGAAGAAAGTTGACGGCGTCATAGAAGCACATCACATCCATATGGGCTATGACTAGCTCTTCTCCGATCATGGCAAGGGCAGCAGTATGGGGGGGATGGGTATGGATAATGCAGTTTACGTCGAGGCGCTGGTCATATATATGCAAATGAAAATTATTGGCTGGGTTAGGTAATTGGCTCCCCTTGAGTAACGCTAGCTTTTCACTGACTAACAAATAGTCGCTTGCTTTAATTTCTTCTAAGCCTAGTCCGTAAGGCTGGGTCCACATGCTACTACTATTATCTGCTCTACACGTTACCTGGCCAGCAAGACTAGCACCATGTCCCTCGTCAGCTAAAATTCTACAAGCTAAGGCTAGTTTTTGCTGCTCTGACCAATTGCTCTGCGCTCTTTGTTCCATTTTCTGGTTGGAAGTACGCATGATCGTCTCTTTGCTGGGTGTTGGAGGGCCTCCTGCTTCAGCGGCTCCATCAGGATTGTCATATTGGCTGAATTTCAACATGGCATATTAAACGTTAGGTGCTGTACTAAACCTCAGTGGCGACATAGCCCTTGCTAATAAATCATCGTAAAACGTGCTTCGTTCGTCTAGTAAGCAGGTTACGGTCTCCTCTAACTCTTGTTGCGTATTTTTATTCGTGCTGATTAGCTCTTCTGCCAATAGATCTAGGGTATCTGCATGCCCCTCATCCACTATGTAGTGGAGGGGAAAGAACACATAATGTGCTGGTTTTAGCGTTGATTTTTTCAAGGCCTGGTGAATCTTTTCATACATGGCTGGAACGATGCGCTCGGTAGCCACCCCTAGGGCCACTACGCCTTGGGTAGCGGTAATGTCAGCAAGGTAGTTTAAACTAAACTGGTTGAAGCGTACGGCTGCTGGAGAAAATGACTGCTCTCCTGATGGGATATCTAAAGCCTGCCGAAACCGTTCCCACAGTTGCACATGGGGAATGTCCCTGACCCATGCTGCCTTGATGCCATGTTGTTCTAACGCTCGTAGATCCTCCTCATGGAGCATGCCATTTTCCTCCTCTATATTATGGATGAGTAGTGCCCTATGTTTTTCGTCTTTTAGCTTAGCAAGGACAATCCCTACATAAGATCTAAAGTGCCTGCTGTAGGCATAGTATTGTTGTGCAAAATCCTTTAACGCCCAATGAAGATCTGGAAAGTCAGCCTTTTGCATCTTTTGCAGGTATGCATGGGTGAGGACTGGGTGCGCTCTGACAATTTCATGGAGGTTATTTAATATCTTTTTTCCCTTGGAAACAGAATGAGCTGATTGATGTTGTGCCATAGGTATGTATTGATTTAGTGCTTGGTTGTTTTTTATTATGGATGCTATCCTCTCACTACTCCTCCTTCAGGCGGCACCTCGTTAGGTGCCGTGGTAAGCGTCGCCAGAATGCAAGGGCAGTTAGCAGAATAATAGAGCCACTGATGGCTGCGATCCACACAAAGTTGTTGGTCCTCTCAAAGACAATGCCCCCACTAATAGCGCCTGCAGGAATAGCAAGGTAAGCGACCATTCTGGTGAAGGCCACCGTACGGCTGAGCAAATGGGCAGGGACTATTTTCTGTCTGAGGGTAAAAAAAGTAACGATAGTGACCGCAGCTAAGCCGCCTGTGAGACCCCATAAGCCTGCCGTAATCCAGGAGTGCTGGGATAGTGTGATGAGCAACACAATGCATCCCTGTAGGGCTGTTACCCAGGTAATGATCTTCCCCCCAGCAAAGCGTTTGATGATACGTGGCGCTATAAGTGCCCCTATAATCGCGGAGATACCCGAGGGAATAAGGTAGTAGCTCAGCTGCTCTTCAGGAACGAGGTAGTCATTCTTTAAATGATACATAAAACTGGCGTAAAAAAATTGAATGCCAAAGTTGGTGCCTACGAACATGAGCATAGCATACTTGATGAAGTAGGTTGACCAGATGTATCGAAATCCATCTGTGATGGACTTTGGGATGGTTTTTAAGCTGAGTGGGGCAGCGTTGCTAGGGGGATGGTAAGGCAGCCAGCTGATGATACCAAAGGACAACAAGTAAACTAAGGCTGTGCCATATAAGAGTGCTTTTTTAGTACCTACTGCTAGCAAAAGTCCAATGAGGGCCGGTGCACTAATGCCAATGAGGTTGTCGATCGTGCTTACGTAAGCATTGAAGTGGCTGATTTTCTCTTTGTTGACTACGCTGGGAGTCATGGCTTGAAAAGCAGGGTGGTGCAGTGCAATGGTAGATGACAGTATAAAGTGCAACCCTAGTAGGAGCGGCGCATGAGCAGCCTTGAAGGGGACAAACGTCAATACAATGACGAAAATGGCGCTCACCAGTTCGCCTATTTGGATCATGCGTTGCTTATTCACGCTGTCTCCTAGTACACCCGCAATAGGAGTAACGACCACATAAGGCAGCATGCCTACTGCATAGGCAGCTGATACATAAATAGGGGAATTGGTAACTTCTAAGAGGATGAGCGGCATGAGAAAGGCGATCGTCCACGCGCAGAGAGCAGTATTCAAATAGGAGAATAAGAGTTGATACATCAGGATTGGTGTGTTAGTTGCTTATTGAGCCACATACAGGGCAGTCTGGCTGCTTTTCCCATGTTTCACAAGTCTCCATCAGCATATCATCAAACCGAAACGCTTTGAGCTTGTTAGTAAGGCATGGGGGTTGTAAGCCGGTAATTAGCTTGAGTGCTTCAGCTATCATACAGCCGGCTACAATGCTGACCAAGGTAACCATGGCAGGAGCAGGAATAGCATAGTCAATGTCGAGCTGTTTATCTAGGTTATTAACCACCACAGCTGTATCATTAGCTTCTTGTGCAAGCGTCTGCTTCCAGCACATCATGCAACCACTCTTCCCTGGTAGGACAGAATAAAAAGCCCCTCTTCGGATGTCTAGACCTCCATTTATATAAGGAACTTTCTCTTTAATACACCCCTCATTCAGCCAGTAAATAATGTGGTTTCTTGGCTTATCTGCTACACAGATTACCAGGTCGTGGCCAGCTATAACTGAGGCGACCTTTTCTGTAGCGTCAAGGCGCATTGCTATGGCCTTAATGTTAGCCTGCTTGCTAAATTGTAGGATTCTTTTTTTTGCTTGATGAACTTTGGATTTGCCAATATCATCTTCGTGATAAAGAATTTGCCGATTAAGGTTCGAAGCCTCGATCTTATCAAAATCTACAATAGTAATATTAGAGAAACCCGTAGCCGCTAAGTCAAATAGGAGATGCGTTCCTAACCCTCCACAACCTAAAAGGCAAATCTTGGCTTCTTTGATTTTTTTCTGGTAAGCAAACTTGTTATCACCATACTTGGCTATCGAGCCAAAGAACTCAATGTTACGGCTCCATCGTTCCATGGTATAACGATCAATCACTCCCTCGGCTGTTAAGGAGGCATCCTCAAGCAAGTCCAAGTCTTTTAGCTGATCAATATATTCTTGAACTGTTGTGATAGATAATTCTGTATGCTTGCTTATAGTCTCCTTAATGATTTGTGAGGAAGTATGCTTGCCATTGAGTAGCCCGATCAAAGACCAAACTGCACCTTCCTTGTCTGCAATCTGAACAAGCTGCCCATTGACTCTTAAAACGGTATCGTCTTTTACACGATACTTAAGAATGGTTGGCTTAAGTCTTGGATTTCCTTGCATAATCAAAACTTTAGTAAAGGGTGATCCCTACCGGGACCACCCTGGTTAGTACTATCTTAAGCAAAGATTTGCTTAGGATAGGTAGCTGCATTAGCCCACTGCAGCAGTGGCTGGATTCAGAGCTTGAATGATCTTGATAGTCATAACGCTAAATTTTGAATGTTTCTCCAAATATCTGGATTAACACAAATGTAATAAAAAAAACCATACAAAAACAAATTTTTCTAAAATTTTTATCATAAAATCATATGCAAGCCCCATAAAACGCCATAAATATTACAATAATGCATATTTATTGTAATAATATTGATCAATTATAAGAAACAATTAGGAAACAATGCAGTGGTGGCACGCCAGTTGCTCAGGCCAACCTGCCGCCTCAACCCCAATAATACTTCTAGTACTATAGCGTATAAGCATCTTAAGCATGGTTGCTTGACAGGGAGTAAAAAGCAGTCCCAATAAATCTATTCCGCTCCCAACTTTTTAGACCAAGCGTTTGTAGATAATAAAAGATCGACTACCTTTGCGAAAAGCATTGAGGAAGCGCCTCAAGCAAGAAATTGAAATATTGTTGGCATCAGAGGCTCGAAAGTCGAAAGACATAAAAAAGCCTGTCAGCAAATGTGTTCTTTGACATATTGTAAAAGCAAAAGCGGGATAAAAAGAAGCTAAAATCCTGCGTTCTTGTTGAGGCATGGTCTCAACATGCGCACTGATTTTAGTACTACAAGAAGCAAATAAGAGCGTATGGGGGATGCCTAGGCTCTCAGAGGCGATGAAGGACGTGATTAACTGCGATAAGCTGCGGGGATCGGTGATACGAATTAATCCGCAGATTTCCGAATGGGGCAACCCACTCCGATGAAGTCGGAGTATCTCTGTATAGAGAAGCAAACCCAGTGAACTGAAACATCTAAGTAACTGGAGGAAGAGAAAACAATAGTGATTCCGTCAGTAGTGGCGAGCGAACACGGAACAGCCTAAACCACAACAGTTACGGCTGCTGTGGGGTTGTAGGACTGGCATCACGGCCTAGCAAGAAAATTCGAATTGTTCTGGAAAGGCAAGCCATAGCCGGTGAAAGCCCTGTAGAAGCAATTGAGCTAGTCCAGCCAGTATCCTGAGTAAGTCGGCGCAGGTGAAACGCCGACCGAATCCGCCGGCACCATCCGGCAAGGCTAAATACTCCTGAGAGACCGATAGTGAACTAGTACCGTGAGGGAAAGGTGAAAAGTACTCTGAATAAGAGAGTGAAAGAGTCTCTGAAACCGTACGCTTACAAGCAGTCGGAGCCCCCTAGTGGGGTGACGGCGTGCCTTTTGCATAATGAGCCTACGAGTTAGTCTTCTTTGGCAAGGTTAATCCTCTCAGAGGAGCAGCCGAAGCGAAAGCGAGTCTGAATAGGGCGATAGAGTCAGAGGAGCTAGACGCGAAACCTGGTGAGCTACCTATGGCCAGGCTGAAGCGCTGGTAAAACAGCGTGAAGGGCCGAACCAGTAGACGTTGCAACATCTTTGGATGAGCTGTGGGTAGGGGTGAAAGGCCAATCAAACCAGGAAATAGCTCGTACTCTCCGAAATGCTTTTAGGAGCAGCCTTGAATGTATATTAGCAGAGGTAGAGCTACCGATAGGATAGGGGGGAGTCAAATCCTACCACATCCAGACGAACTCCGAATGCTGCTAGTTTTATTGAGGAGTGAGGGCTAGGGTGCTAAGGTCCTAGTCCGAAAGGGAAAGAACCCAGCCCATCAGCTAAGGTCCCCCAATGTATGCTAAGTTGAACTAAGAAAGTCCAGTTGCTAAGACAGCCAGGATGTTGGCTTGGAAGCAGCCATTCATTCAAAGAGTGCGTAACAGCTCACTGGTCGAGCGACAGCGCGTCGATAATAAACGGGCATCAAGCATACTACCGAAGCTATGGCCCTACCACCCAGTGGTAGGGGGTAGGAGAGCATTCTAACAGAGCCGAAGCCTAGGGGAAACCCTCGGTCAATTTGTTAGAAAAGAAAATGTAGGCATAAGTAACGTTAATAATGGTAAGAAACCATTACACCGAAAGACTAAGGTTTCCACGGCTATGTTAGTCATCCGTGGGTTAGTCGGGCCCTAAGTCGTAGCCAAACGGCAAAGACGATGGACAATCGGTCAATATTCCGATACTAGCTAATAACAGAGAAGGAGCAACGAAAAAGTGAAAGGCCTGCCTCGTGACGAAATACGAGGTTGAAGCCCGTAGGTATAGGCATAGGAGGCAAATCCCCCGTGCTTGCCGAAGGTGATAGTACTGTGATCCCTTGGGAAAGCAGATAATGGCCCTAAGCATGTTTCCAAGAAAAACTTCTAATCGTTACGTTATTAGCTATCCGTACCGCAAACCGACACTGGTAGTCGAGGAGAGCATCCTCAGGTGGACGAGTGATTCGTGGCCAAGGAACTAGGCAAAATGACCCTGTAACTTCGGGAGAAAGGGTGCCTCGCCGACTGTCTTAAGACAGAAAGCAGGCCGCAGTGAAAAGGCCCAGGCGACTGTTTACCAAAAACACAAGGCTTTGCAAAATCGAAAGATGAAGTATAAGGCCTGATACCTGCCCGGTGCTGGAAGGTTAATAGGAGGCGTCAAGCCGCAAGGCTGAAGCGATGAATAGAAGCCCCAGTAAACGGCGGCCGTAACTATGACGGTCCTAAGGTGGAATATGACTGCCTTTCCCAGTGGTAACATTGGGAGTATAACTCAGCTGTATGCGGGAACATCCTGAGAGTCCTTTCTACGACAGCCTTGTCATCAAGGTGTTGCGTAACAACGAAAGGGATTGGACAATCCGCAGGAAATCCAGACCTTCGTCTGGCGATCCTCAGAGACTTTACGCTGAGTATCCTTGGGAAAACAGCGATTTTATGGAATTAGCAGCAGATTGGATCACAGGCTTTGTAGATGGTGAGGGATGTTTTTATGTAGGCATTACTGAACATCCTGCAATGACGGTAGGCTATCAAGTCCTACCAGAATTCAGAATTGTTCAGCACGTAAGAGACATCCAGGTGCTTTATGGATTGAAAAAATTTTTTCAATGTGGTGTCGTGAGACAAAACCATGATGACAGATATGAGTTACGTATTCGCAAGCTGCTCTGTCTTGAAAAAGTGGTTGATTTCTTCCATAAGCATCCCCTCAAGACCAGAAAAAAGGTCGACTTCACTAAGTTCGCGCGCATTATTTATTGGATGCGTAACAACGAACATTTGGAGCTAGAGGGCCTCATCAAAATCATCAAGCTAGCCTCGGAAATGAACCGAGGTGACCAACCCCAAGCCATTGCCATTCTCAAGCAAATCCAGTTAGCAGCCAAGGATAAAGAGAAAGCCCACACCGTATTGAAAAATGCGGACGCTATGTGAGCGAAATTCCTTGTCGGGTAAGTTCCGACCTGCACGAATGGTATAACGATCTGGGCACTGTCTCAGCCACGAGCTCGGTGAAATTGTAGTAACGGTGAAGATGCCGTTTACCCGCAACGGGACGGAAAGACCCCATGAACCTTTACTATAGCTTAACATTGGTAACGTGTGGATGATGTGTAGGATAGGTGGGAGACTACGAAGCCTTGGCGCTAGCCGGGGTGGAGTCAACCTTGAAATACCACCCTTCATGTATGTGTTACCTCATCTTTGTGAACAAGGAAACAGTGTTTGGTAGGTAGTTTGACTGGGGCGGTCGCCTCCAAAAAAGTAACGGAGGCTTTCAAAGGTACCCTCAGCACGAATGGTAATCGTGCGTAGAGCACAATAGCATAAGGGTGCTTGACTGTGAGACCTACAAGTCGAGCAGGGTCGAAAGACGGATATAGTGATCCGGTGGTTCCGCATGGAAGGGCCATCGCTCAAAGGATAAAAGGTACTCTGGGGATAACAGGCTGATCTCCCCCAAGCGCTCAAAGCGACGGGGAGGTTTGGCACCTCGATGTCGGCTCGTCACATCCCGGGGCTGGAGAAGGTCCCAAGGGTTGGGCTGTTCGCCCATTAAAGTGGCACGCGAGCTGGGTTCAGAACGTCGTAAGACAGTTCGGTCCCTATCTGTTGTGGGCGCTAGAAGCTTGAGAGGAGCTGACCCTAGTACGAGAGGACCGGGTTGGGCAAACCGCTGGTGTATCAGTTGTGACGTCAGTTGCACCGCTGAGTAGCTACGTTTGTAAGAGATAAGTGCTGAAAGCATCTAAGCACGAAACTCGCCTCAAGATAAGGCTTCATTTAAGGGTGGTCATAGACGATGACCTTGATAGGCTGCAGGTGTAAAGCCCGAAATGGCAAAGCTGAGCAGTACTAATTGCCCGAATGCTTCTTGTTCTCCCGCTTCGCTTTTGCAATTCATTGGTTTATTGTTCTATCGGGTGGTTGGTTGATTGACCTTGCATGTCCAAAAGCACATCTTACCCATTTGCCCCATAAGACACTAAACAAATAAAAACAGGAATTTAGGTGACTAAAGCGCTGGGGTCCACCTCTTCCCATCCCGAACAGAGCAGTTAAGCCCAGCAGCGCCAATGGTACTGCCGTAACAGGTGGGAGAGTAGGTCGTCGCCATTTTTTTAACCTTCTTCACTTTTTCCTAAAGCAATGCAATTGATCGTTATCTCCTTGCTCCGCATGTACTTATACACACCGGCGAGTATCCTAATCTTAGTGATGACTTGTGCTTCCCCAGTTTGGGCCCAAGCAGCACCATCCTCTGAAAGTCCCTACAAGTTGGCTACTGACATTGCTGACCATTACATCAAATCTTTTCCGAGCGAAGTTAGCAGCGTAGAAGCGCCTAAAAAGGAACAAAAGGCGTATGACGCGCCCCCTCACCTTGAAGAGAAGGTAAAGCGGGAGGTAGTGTTCAATAGTATTTTTACAAAAAGTAGCAATTATGCCCTGCTGCAGCAAAAAATGGCTGCTATTCTCAATGAGTATGCTTGGGGAGATCTCAAGATCTTTTATGGAACTACCAGTACGCCTGCCTATCACCTCATGAGCCGCATCAACAAAACCAATACGCTTTTAGGTGAAGGAGTACTGGCTACGATGCTGGTGACGCCTACAAGCCGTATTGAAGAACTAAAAAGCAGGCAACGCACTATCCAGACCTTTTTAGACAACCCCAGAGCGGTAGCAGCGCTAAAAAATAGCTTACGAAGCTATCAAGAAGCAGAAGAGAGCTTGTGTTCCCTCTGGACCCCATCCGATCCGTTGTACGCCAATGAGTACAAGAAGTATATGGACAAATATTTCTATAGCAAATGTCAGAACAAAGCCAATAAATCGGCCGGCTGGCTGGAATTCAAAAAGCGCTTTTTTCGGGACTTTTTGGATATACAGGGGCGCTTTCTTTGGCCCGTGATAATACCTACTACTATAGAAATTTTTTCCCCCAGTAAGGATTTGAACGCACCGATGAATCTTGCAACAGACGTTACAGTAAGAGAGTTCTTCTGGAAAGGCGCTATCCCTTACTATGGCGGATGGTTTAAATGGCATACACTAACTGCTCCTTATAGGTATATGGGGTATAAGGCGCCTACTTTCATGATGATCTCTTCTATCCTTGGGGAAGCGATGTATACGTGGTCTGCTTACACAGGCATTAACAACTATCTAACGTACTCCTCTGTATTGCGCCGCCTTGCCTTGCGCATGGCCGATGTGCAGGCCTTTATAGTGGCTGCTACTGAAGTTAATAACCAGATTGCTGCTTCGCCTGCGCTGGAAAAAGTCTACGGTGGCCGGCTACAGCGTATGAGAAAATTATTAGCCCAATCGCAAGAAAAGACAGAATTGGGAAGGCTCGTGTATTACTTACAAAACCTTCCTTATAAATCCTGGTCTTACTTCTTTAACAATGCCGGTCAATTGTTGGCTAGTCACAAGCTCTTTACCGAATACAAGGACGAATTTGCAGACGCCATGTACGAGTTGGGCGAGTTAGATGCTTTGATCAGTATTGCTACACTCATGCAAGGAGCGCAGGAAGATACAGCCAGTCATGCCTATGTGTTTACCCAATTTTTGGATCGTAGCCAGAAAAACAAACCCTACGTCAAGCTGCAGGACATGTGGAATCCATTCGTGAGTGCCTCAGCAGCAGTGGGCAATTCGGTAGAGATGGATGCAGCTGGTGGGGTAAGCAACATCATCCTGACAGGCCCCAATGCAGGGGGGAAGTCTACCTTCTTGACAGGGGTGACTACCAGCTTGCTGTTAAGCCAGACCTTTGGCATTGCGCCTGCCAAAAAGGCTGTGATCACTCCTTTTGACAAGATCAATACTTACATTGACATTGCAGACGATATTGCAGCGGGTAAGTCTTTGTTCATGGCAGAGGTAGAACGGGCCCAGAAACATATTCAAATTCTAGATAGACGGAAGAAAAACGAGTTTGCCTTCAGTATTTTTGATGAGCCTTTTAGTGGCACTAACCCTACAGAAGGAGCTGCAGCCGAGTACTCCATCTTAGAGGCTATGGCTGACTATCCTAATACCCTGAACATGGTGGCTACACACTATCCCCTTGTAATGCTGCTAGAAGACAATGCACCTAACAAAGGTTTTGCCAACTACAAGGTCTACATTACCTACAAACAAGGACAAAAAGGTATCAACTATACCTACAAAGTCGTTCCTGGAAAGTCTACGCAAGCCATTGCCATCGATATCCTGGAAGAGCAAGGGTATGACACGCGGATGTTGAAACGAGCTCGAGAAATTATTGAACACCCTGAACGGTATAAGGCGAACTTTTAGTACGCATGTGCTAAGCAGCTTGGTTGATCAAGCTTTTACTCTTTCGATCAAAGCGCCAGAGCATGGCCATAGCAGCTAGCAGCTTGCTCATGCCCAGCCCCCACCAAAGTCCCTGAACGCCCCAAGCAAGTGTAAAGCAAAGTACGTAGGCCAATGGAATGCCTAAAAACCAGTGGCTAACCGTAGTGATAAAAAATGGGATGGTAGTGTCTTCCATGCCCCTGAGTGCAGATACACCAATAGCACTTAGACCATCTGACCACTGTAGTACGCCTACGATGATCAATAACGAGGCAGCTATGTCCAACACAGCCCTTTCATTCGTATAAAAGTGAGGTAGCATTTGATAGCCTCCTAAGAAGACGAGCGTAGCGACCAACATCAATACACCTCCTAGGGCAAAACCGACAAAGCCCACTGTACGCAGCGTAGAAAAATCGTGGAGGCCCAATTGATTGCCCACCCGAATGGTAGTGGCTAGGGCAATGCCCCCAACAGCTATCCAACTGACAGAAGCAAGGCTCACTGCAATCATGTGTGCTGCTTGGGTAGTTGCCCCGATCCATCCTACCATAATCATGGTCAAGGTATAAGCAACAGACTCTAGGGTGAATTCTAGGCCCGTGGGGAAGCCTATACGCATGATTTTAACAAAGTAGGGCCGTATAAATCCTTTCAGATTAAAGTACACAATGCGCTCCCTTAGTTGAGGAGCCCCAAAAACATATCCCCCCATCATACAAGCCATAAGCATCCGACTAATCAAGGTGGCCCAACCAGCGCCGTTGAGGCCCAGGGTAGGAAAACCTAACTGACCATAGATAAGCACATAATTCAGCAGGATGTTGAGGAGGCTACAGAAGAGATTGATGTACATGGCCTCTTTGGTCAATGAAAGCCCTTCTGTGTATTCTCGAAAGGTTTGGAAGAGCATCAAGGGAATAAGGGATAAGCCAATGAGCATAAAGTAGGGCTGGGCCAGATGGACGACAGCTGGGTTTTGGCCCAAGTGGTGGAGTAGAGGGGAGCTGAGGAGTATGACCGCACAAAAGACAAGCGCAAAGCTCAAGTTGATGACTAGGGCGTGTTGGAGAACTTTGGTGGTTTTTTTGTAGTCCTTTTGCGCATCTGCTGCAGCTACCAGAGGCGTTATGCCGTAGGAAATACCAATGCCCAGATCAAAAAAGGGCCACGCAAGGCTATTGGCCAAAGCACATGCTGCCAGTGGCGTAGCACCTAACCACCCTACCATTACGTTGTCAGCTACCACGATAGCAATGTGGCTCAACTGGCTAATTATGATAGGCAAGGCGAGTACCAAGTGCTCCTTGAGGTGTGCTTGTAAGGGCTTTTGCTTACCCATAGTTTTAAGAGAAAAAGGGTAAAAAATTAGCAAATGCTACTGGGCATCCAAAATGAACCTTGAACACATTCAAATAATTGCTTACCCCTATTATGAGTAATATACTTCAAGCTTATTTTTCCGCTAAGCTCATAGAAGCAGGTTGCGATGAGGTAGGCAGGGGGTGTCTGGCAGGTCCAGTAGTGGCGGCGGCGGCTATTTTGCCGAAAGACTTTGCTCATCCAGTGCTTAACGACTCGAAGCAGCTGAGGGCAGCACAGCGCCAACTGCTCACAAAAGTCATTCAGCAAGCGGCCCTAGCTTGGTCCATAGGCGAGGCAAGTCCTCAGGAAATTGACCAATACAACATTCTGAATGCTTCTTACTTGGCTATGCACCGGGCCATTGCACAGCTGCAGCCTGTACCAGCGTTGTTGCTCATTGACGGGAAACGTTTTCAGCCGTACAAAGCCATTCCGCACCAGTGCATTGTCAAGGGCGACGCTCAATTTGTCCCCATTGCAGCAGCCTCTGTCTTGGCCAAGACCTATCGAGATGCGCTCATGCAGGGGCTCGCCTGGGACTTCCCAGGCTATGGCTGGGAAAGCAATGTGGGATATCCTACTCAAGCGCACCGCCAGGCTATCCAGCAGCAGGGCATTACGCCGCACCATCGAAAGTCTTTTCGGTTGGTCAATGATGAATAGTGCTGATAACCCTATAGCGTCAACTCATTACTAAAGCACCTAAGCCCTAATAAAAGTGTCTTTTTGGTCTCGGTTTCCTTTTGCAAGAATCACCTTGGCCCTGGTAGGCGGTATACTGGCGGCGCGCTACTGCGAAGGACTAGGCTGGTTAGCAGGCGTAGTGTTAGGATGCCTGCTACTCACCTATATCCTGGTAGTGAGGCTGGCCCTACGAGCCGCATTCCGTGCTTGGCGTCCTTTCCTAGGCCTGCTGGCGCTAGGTAGTATTTTTTTACTGGGCTACTTGCGCTTTTGGAAGAGCGAGGTCTATCGCGCGCCTGATCATCTGATGCAGCTGACCGAAGCGATAGAGGCCTATGAGGCCACTGCTTTGGAGGATATGCATGAACAAACCAAGCGTAGCAGTGTAGTGGTAGCGGTCCGCTGGGTGCGTGTACAAGGTACCTGGCAGCAGGTACAGGGTAAGGTACATTTATCTTTTCCCCTGCTCACAGCGCCGCAGGTACGTTATGGTGATGTCCTGCTGGTCTGTGGGGCACCTCAAGTAGTGTCAGCTGCTAGGAATCCACATGCGTTTGACTATGCTGCTTTTTTGGGGCTTTCGCACGTATATCACCAGCACTTTGTAGCCGGAGATGAGATAGCATTACTAGGGTATCGACCTCCTAATCTTATAAAAGCATGGTCTTTTCAAGTCTTGCGTTATTGCCAATGCCTGTTATCCCAGCACATCCATGCGCCAGGCGCCCGCGCGGTGGTACTGGCCCTAGTTCTGGGCCAAAAGGACGCTTTAACGCCAGCAGTGCGTGCAGCCTATGCAGGAACGGGGACGATGCATGTGTTGGCTGTTTCGGGCTTGCATGTAGGCATCTTATATTGGTTCATAAGCCTACTTCTGGGCTTGTTGCCCCCCCTAAGCTATGCTCGGTGGATATCTCCTATAATTTCCCTAGGCGTACTCTGGTTCTATGCCTTTGTAACGGGCTTATCTCCTTCGGTGCTGCGGGCTACCCTGATGTTTACGCTGGTGGCGCTGGCCCCCATGCTGGGTAGACAAAGCAATATCTATAACACGCTGGCTGCTTCGGCATTTCTGCTGTTGTTTTGGAATCCAAGTTGGCTCTTTGCGGTGGGCTTTCAGTTGTCTTACTTGGCGGTGTTGGGCATCGTGTATTTGCAGCCTAGGATATACGCTTGGTGGTCCTTTCATAGTTGGGCCTTGGATAAGCTTTGGTTGCTGGCTTCCGTTTCTTTGGCAGCACAGCTAGCTACAACGCCCGTAAGCCTGTACTATTTTCATCAATTCCCGAGCTATTTTCTACTGGCCAACTGGGTAGTAGTGCCGGCTGCCCTGCTTATCCTCTGTCTGGGATTAGGCGTTTTGATGACAAGTTTTTGGCCAGGTCTCAGTGTGCTTGTGGCTTGGGTACTTGAACATTTGGTGAGGGGTGTCAATACATTTGTGATTGGTATTCAAGCGCTTCCCTACAGTGTTATTGATAACCTTGCTTTGAGCACGGTTGCGGTGCTACTGCTGTATAGCCTTTTGATCCTATGGTTGCTCTTTTGGCATACTCGACGTCTGCGGTATGGGGTGGCTGCCAGCGTGCTGATTTTGCTGCTCTCTTTGCGTGCTATCCAGACATGCCTCATCCAACAGGCACAGTGTCAGGTAATTTTTTATAGCATAGATTGCCATCAAGTCGTTGCTTTTATGCAAGGGCGCCAGAGCACCTTGTGTGTAGATGCTCGTTTCAAGGACGTTCCTCACAAGCACTGCTACCATGTACAGCCTAGCCACACAGCCCTAGGCATTACTTCTTTGGTCAGCTATACACTAGAGGAAGCAGCACAACAGCCGGATTTTCCATTACAGACTTGGCAAGGCCTGAAAGTGGCAGTCTGGTATGGCAAGCAATTTATTTTCCTCGATAGAGACAGCCTTCCCTTGCCGCATTTTGCCTCCAAAGTACCTACTGATTTCCTAGTCATAGAAAATAATGCGGTCACTGCGCTTCAACCCTTGCTCGATCGGTTTGATTTTGACATACTAGTCATTGGTGCTTCCAACGCAAGGGCCGTGGCCCAGCAGCTGCAAGGAGCAGCCACACAACGTGGGCTGTATAGCCACTCTTTACTTCAACAAGGAGCGCTTAGTGTCTCTTGGTAAGCTTGTTGATGACTTTATTGCGGCGCTGGCTTGGGAATAGCAAGATCGTCCATCAGGCAAAAGGTTACAAAAGACAATATATTGAGGCGACTAGGGGATAAGTATAGACGTAAGCTTATGGATACAAAGCACAAAGCAGCTTCCGTGGTGGTGACTGACGAAGTAGTTATGCAGAACATCTATCTGATCAGAGGCCAAAAGGTAATGCTAGATAGAGACTTAGCCACCCTCTAGGGCTACGAGACTAAGCGAATGAATGAGCAAATAAAAAGAAATCAAGCGTGGTTTCCTGTCAGCTGCATGTTTCAACTTATTTCTGAGGAGATAGAGAGTTTGCGGTCGCAAATTGCGACCGCAAATGTCGCCGAGTCCAAGCTCTTCCTTGGCGGTATTATACATTAAATCGAAAATGGATCATATCTCCATCCTCTACTGTATAATGCTTCCCTTCAATGGAAACCTTCCCTGCTTCTCGGCAAGCTAATTCTGTTTTGTAGTGTAGATAGTCGGCTAGTTTGATTACTTCAGCCTTGATGAAGCCCCTTTCGAAATCACTGTGAATAATCCCTGCTGCTTGGGGGGCTTTGGTGCCAACTTGAATTGCCCAAGCCCTTACTTCTTGGGGACCAGCTGTAAAATAGGTGATGAGATTGAGTAGCTTATAAGAAGCACTGATTAAAACTGCTAGCGCAGAAGACTTCAGCCCATAATCCTCTAGAAAAAGCTTTTGCTCACTTGGTGTTAGCGTTGCCATTTGGGCTTCAAGCGTAGCGCAGACTAAAACTACCTCAGCATGCTCCTCTTTGATAGCTTCTTTGAGCTTCTCTACGTAGTCGTTGACACCCTTTTGCAGCGTGTCTTCATCAACATTGGCCACATAGAGCACAGGTTTTAGCGTCAGGAGTTGCCAAGATTTAACCATTGAAGTCTGGGAGGTATCCACAGCAACATCGCGCGCAGTGCCTCCCTGGATAAGTTGTTGCTCAAATCGTTCCAAAAGGCTGAGTTCTTGCTTGGCGTGCTTGTTGCCCAACTTGGCTAATTGCTCAACCTTAGCTATGCGCTTACGGACTGTTTCTAAGTCCTTCATCTGTAGCTCATGGTTGATGACTGCTTTATCAAAGGCTGGATCTACTTCTCCAGCCACGTGTATCACTTGACTGTTCTGAAAGCACCTCACAACATGGACAATAGCATTTACCTCCCTGATGTTGGCAAGGAACTTGTTGCCCAGCCCCTCGCCTTGGCTAGCACCTTTTACCAGGCCGGCGATGTCTAAAAACTCAATGAATGTGGGAATAACTTTTTGAGGGTTGACCACAGAGGCTAACAGCTGCAGCCGCTCGTCGGGCACCTTAACAACACCTAGGTTGGGCTCTATAGTGCAAAAAGGAAAGTTAGCCGCAGCAGCGTTGCCATTAGCGAGGGCATTGAACAAGGTGGATTTACCTACATTAGGCAAGCCTATAATGCCATATCTAAGGGCCATCAAAAAAGCAGATTAAAAGTAAAGTCAGAGAAGAAAATAGCTTCCAGGCCCTTAAGCCTGGAAGCTATTACTGCTAAAAAACTTTAAGAAAGTGCCCGCAGTTATCACCCTAAGCCCACTGTAGAGTCAGTGCTTGTGTCTTCGTTGGTGGGAATATTAGCAGGACGTTTTCCGTCCTCTTTATTTTCAGACTGACCAAATTCATAGGCGGAAATCTGCTTTTTTCTGATGTGTTCTGCTGTACCCTTCAAGGCCTCCATGAACTTATTAAAGTCTTCCTTATATAAGAAGATTTTATGTTTCTCATAAAAATGCCCATCCTCCTTAAACCTCTTTCTACTTTCTGTGATCTTGAGATAATAATCATTGGCACGCGTAGCCTTGACATCAAAAAAGTAAGTTCTTGTTCCTGCTTTTACTCGCTTTGAGTAAATTTCATTGTTTTCTTTATACTCTTCCACAGTTTTGGCATTTTAGTTGGTACGAAAATTCAAGTGGCACACAAAGGACGGCTTTTTAGAGCAGTAAAACCAATAGAGAGCGATTTTAAGCCCCGTGCAGCCAAGCCTTTCTGCGCTGCAACTCTTCTTTCGTCTCTTGCTTACTCAGGTCTAATACACAGCAATCTACCGGACAAACCGCTGCGCATTGGGGCTCTTCATGAAATCCTACACACTCTGTACACTTGTCGGAGACAATATAGTAGAATTCATCGGAATATGCCCTTTGAGGAGTGTCAGCGTCTACTATAGTACCGTCTACAGTTACCTGTTTCAGCCTAGTGCCTTCTGCCCACTTCCACGCTACACCACCTTCATAAATAGCATTATTGGGGCACTCTGGTTCACAAGCACCGCAATTGATGCATGCATCGGTAATCTTAATAGCCATAAGTCAAGTCTTTGAGCTAGTAGGCGAGCAAGGTAATAAAAGTTTCAGGCTGCAAGAAAGGTACAGGGTAATAGTTCTTGAAGCAATTTGTCCCAACAAGAGCTTTACAAACCACTTGCTTTCCCCGGAATTTTTGACTTTATTGGGCCACCTACCTTGATCTGTAAAATCAAAAAGACGGGTAGACTAACAACATCTATACTATATGGAAGAATTAGACCGCTCAAAATGTTCCTTGAGCCAGGAGACCGAGCAGCTACTCAACCAACAAGTGGGTATGGAAGCGAGGTCTTCTGCACATTACTTAGCCATGGCCTCTTGGTGTGATACCCAAGGCTACAAGTATGCAGCAGAGTTTTTGTATCACCATGCTGAAGAAGAGAAAGAGCACATGCTCAAGCTGTTTCATTACATCAACGATGTAGGAGGTCATGCCATGCATCCTGAAATCACTGGGATTCAGCACACATTCAAATCCTTCAGGCAAGTCTTTGAGTTAGCGTTTACCCACGAAATACGAGTAACACAATCCATTCACCAATTGGTAGATCACTGCCTGGCTGTCAAAGACTTCTCTACATTCAACTTTTTGCAATGGTTTGTGGCAGAGCAGATAGAAGAAGAAGTCGTCACTAGAAGAGCAGTAGAGCTATTCGACGTAATTGGTGAGGAGGGCATTGGGCGCTACACCATTGATAAAGCGCTTAAAAAATTGCAGGGGAAGTCCTAGACATAAGCGCAGTGTCTCAGCTCAGATAAAGGATAAAGTGTAACAACTATTCCTTAAAAAGCTTCTATCCAACCCTAAACTTCAATAGGGGCCGCCTATCTACGGCGAGGGTTTAGTTATTGGCTACATGCTGCTAAATTTAGGGCTCACAAAATCACGTTTGAAAGTCAACCACATGCTTATTGGAGTGGCGCACTACTTTTGATTACTCTTAGTCAATGTGACCAAATGTAAAATGTGGCGTGTTGAAGATAGCTCCCACTGGACGCTGATTTGGGAAGAAGCACAGCCGTTCAACAACACACTTCCCAATATAGATCTTACAAAGGGGATCATTTGTCATATTCCTTCTGAGCAAGCAACGTACTGCTTCCATCCCAGTGGTGAGTGTTGGAGATTCACGCAGGACGCAGCGGTAGGGCTTACCTATGAAGAATAGCTTCCTTCTCAGGAATAGTAGATAGAGGCAAAGGACGATGCCCCCAAGGCTAAAGAGAAAACAAGTGAGGAGTCTGCGCACAGCTATTTTGTATCAGCGTACTTAACTCCCTATGCATGATATAACCCTACAACTATTGGACCTATGCACAGAGCGAGTGAAGCCTTTTTGTTTGAATACCTCAATAATACTTCTCCCACAGGTTACGAAGTAGCAGGTCAGAAAATTTGGTTAGACTACTTGCGTCCTTACACAGATGACTGTTTTACAGACACTTACGGTACCACAGTAGGCATCATTAATCCCCACGCTCCCTATAAGGTAGTGATTGATGCGCATGCTGATGAAATTTCCTGGTTCGTGAATTACATTAGCCAAGAGGGGTATATCTATGTAATTCGCAATGGTGGGTCTGACTACCAGATTGCCCCCTCGCAGCGGGCCAAGATTCATACAGCAAAGGGGCCCATCCCTGCTGTCTTTGGCTGGCCAGCTATTCACCTGCGGGAGGATCAAGAAAAAGCAATCAAGTTGGATATAGAGAATACAGTGCTGGACTGTGGATGCAGCTCGGCAGAGGAAGTAGAGGCCCTAGGTATTCATGTGGGCTCTGTAGTGACGTTTGATGCGGATTTGCTTACCCTCAATCAGAATTTTTTGGTAGGCCGTGGTCTAGACAATAGAATAGGGGGCTTTATGATTGCTGAAGTGGCCAAAAGGCTCCACGAGAACAAGCAGAAATTACCCTTTCGGCTCTACATCGTCAATGCAGTGCAAGAAGAAGTAGGGCTCCGGGGAGCAGCCATGATTGCGCACCATCTCAAGCCTGACTTGGCTATGGTTACGGATGTGACACACGATACCCAGTCTCCACTTTACAACAAAATCAAGCAAGGAGATATCGCTTGTAGCAAGGGGCCGGTTTTGAGTCATGCCCCTTCAGTGCAGCATAATGTGCTAAGAATGCTTATTGAAGTAGCACAAAAGCAAAAAATACCTTTTCAAAGACTAGCTGCTTCACGCAACACAAGTACTGATACCGATGCGTTTGCCTACTCCAACGCGGGCGTAGCCTCTGGCTTGCTTTCACTACCACTGAAATATATGCATACCACCGTAGAGATGGTGCATCAACAAGACATAGAGCACGTGATCCAATTGCTGTACCACTTCTTAGTACAGCTAGATCCACAGCACAATTTTAGCTACTTCAAATAGTCGTGCCCAAGCTTGATTGCAGGTTATGGAATGAATTATACTACTCTTGGGGGCTCCTGCGAGGTAGTGTATCGCGTACAAACGGGATACGTAAGGAAAGGTAGTAGCTAACGCCAAAAGTCTCTTCGTCATGCAAACCCCAGCCCAGCACGTCATAAGGGACATAGGCGTTAGCCCCTTTAATGTGAAGACCGAACTTATAGCGTACAGTACTCCCTACGTACAGTAGCTTCCAGACTTTTACCTTGACACCAGCTACTGCTTCATACCAATGGGCCCTAACGTCACGCTGCTCCTCATCTATAGGCAAGCCACCCTTTTGGATCTTCCCAGCGCTATTATAGCTTACTTTACTAGCAAGGTGGTCTTGGAAAAAGCTTGTCGCATACCGCACCCCTAAGAAAGCAGCATTCTTGTCAGGCGTGTCTTGGAGCAGGTTATAGTTCAGGCCGATCCGAAAATATTGGCCATCGCTTGTATAAGCTGAGTGTGTACTTGTCGTGGGATCGAGGCCCTTCCACTGAATACTGCCCCATCCAAAATCTCCTTCTAGCATGAAGTTGGCGAAGTCTGTAGAAGCATTCAACTCGTATTGAGCCCCTGTCTTTTGGTAGTACTTGTAGTACAAAAGACTAGCTACGTCCATGCTCAGCCGAATACCCGTAGGCCAGTAGCGTGCTTGGGCGCAGGCAGATGAACCAGTGACTAGTAGCCCAAGGCATAGTGAAACGCTAAAAATATATCTGAACATCAGGCCCAATTTCATTCAAAGTGCTTAGCCGGTTGTTAAGGATCTTGACTTCTTCAGCAAAATTAGCGTGCACTTGGTCGAGCACCAATTCTAGTTGGGCACCACGTTTATGAGAAATGAGGGACACGATCCGCCGGTACGTTATCCTCAAGGTATCAGGAGAAGTGGGAGAGGTACTTGCAATGACAAACGAGGTAGTGTCAGCATGTGGGTCGAGAGGAAGCTGATAAGTAAGCAGACCGATCGAGAATTTTTGGGGATCTGTATTGTTGATCGCAGTAATGTCTAGCTTGGTATGCTTGTCGTTCTTAGGGGTGAACTTGACCACTACAAAAGACTTGTAAGGCGTGTGAGCATCTTCAAAGTCTCGGCAGCTTGTAGTAGTAAAAAGCAACACCATAGCCCAGGCAAGGAGCATGTTGCAACCGATGTGTTGGATAGGGGCCAAAATCTAGCTGGTATGGTCGGTAGCCAAGTTAAGATGCTCGTCTTGAAGGGAGGAACGCTGTATAGCCTTGCAAAGACCTGGGTATATGAGGCTTTAGCCAACTCAACTCAGAACTATTGACATGTCTCGACGCACTGTTTGCTGCCTGGCTTCTTCTCTAAGCACTCTTCTTAAAATCTTGCCTACATTGGATTTGGGTATACTTTCCCTAAACAAGACGTGCTTAGGTACCTTGTATCGGGTCAATTTTTCTCTAAAGTAGGCGACTAACTCCTCGGCCGTTAGGGTAGGATCTTTTTTGACCACATACAGCCATACCTCTTCTTTGCCACTTGGGTTTGGTACACCAATGGCACCTACTTCGAGCACCTTAGGATGTTCGCTGACCACACTTTCTATTTCAGTGGGATATACATTAAAGCCTGATACGTTGATGATTTCTTTTTTGCGATCAATGATTTTGATAAACCCATCTGAGTCCATGACTCCTATATCCCCTGTTTGAAGCCAACCGTCAATAAAAACCTGGGCTGTTTCTGCCGGCTGTTGCCAGTATTCCTTCATAACTTGTGGCCCTTTGACAAGCAAGTTGCCTGGTGTGCCTAAAGCTACTTCTTTACCCTTGTCATCTACTATTTTAACGAGTGTGCTAGGTATTGGAATGCCGATTGTACCTATGCGGTGCGAGCCATCCAGCATGTTGCAGGCAACTACTGGTGAGGCTTCTGTCAGTCCATAGCCCTCTACCAAAGGAGTGCCCGTGATGGCCTCCCATTGCTGGGCTACTGTCTTTTGGAGTGCTACTCCCCCGGCTACGGCAATCTTAAGGCTAGAAAAATCCAGGGATGCAAAGTCCTTTTGTGTGAGTAGCCCACTGAACAGTGTGTTAACTCCTGTAATAAACGTAAAACGATGCTTGCGCAGCTCTTTGATAAAGCCTGGCAGGTCCCTAGGATTGGTGATCAGCACATTCTTAGCCCCGAGCTGCATTATGGCGAGCAGGTTAACGATCAGAGAAAAAATATGGTAAAGGGGCAGCGGCGTAATGACTACTTCCTCGCGTTCTTGCAGCTTTATACGCATACAAGCCGTCATCTGTGCTATGTTGGCCACAATGTTCCTGTGGGTGAGTACGGCACTTTTGGATACTCCAGTGGTACCGCCTGTGTACTGTAAGAAAGCGGCCTGATCACTGTGAGGGCTTACGCGATGAAAGCGTGCCTGCTTCCCTGCCTGAAGTACTTGCTTCCATGCAATGGCCCGGGAGAGGTTATAGCGTGGGACCAACCGTTTGATATGCCTAACAGCCAAGTTGACCAAGCGGCCTTTAAGTCCACTCAGCATGTCGCCCATTGCAGTGATAATAACGGTTTGGAGGACAGTGTGGTGCAATATCTGTTCCAATTTATGTGCAAAGTTGTCCAGGAGGACAATAGCCTTGGCCTCAGCATCTCGGAGTTGGGTCTCCATTTCATGCGGAGTGTACAAAGGATTAATATTGACGACGACCATACCTGCCCTCAATATTCCCAGTAGTGCGACAGGGTATTGTAGCAGGTTAGGCAGTTGTATGGCCACACGATCGCCGGGCTGTAAGTGGGTATGATTTTGTAAGTAAGCAGCAAAAGCCTGAGAAAGCGTGTCTACTTCTCGATAAGTCAGTACTTTACCCATATTTTCGCACATGGGCAGGTTATAGTAGCGTTCAAAAGACGCTTCAAAAAAACTGACAAGTGATTCATAGCTATCAGGATCAATGGTAGGGGGCATAGCCTCAGGATAGTGTGATAACCAAGGTTGCTTTTCCATACTAGGATCTTTTTGTAGTGCTTCTAATGTACTTTGAACGCGAAAACATGAATATGCTACGGGCAAATATACACAAATTAGTCCTGATCTTCTGGATGGGAGGTGTAGGGATCATGGGTGCATGGACTAGCCCCAGTAGTAAGCAGTCGACTGAATCTAGCGCTGGGCCTTCTGCAACCGACCAGATAAACCATCAGCTTCCTGAGGGCTTTGTTTATCTCGTTGATGTAGATCCGACTATACGGCAGGACGTGCGGTATGCAGGTAAGCACAATTTTGTAGGGAGGCCGATCAAGGGATAGGAAAGAGCCACTGTGATCCTGACTACCAAGGCTGCTCAGGCCCTGGCTGCTGTGCAAACAGCCCTAAGAGAAGGTTCTCAAGGGCAATGGTCCCTTAAGGTATACGATGGCTACCGTCCTCAACGAGCGGTAAATGATTTCTGGCACTGGAGCCAGGACATGGATGACCAAACCATGAAGGATGAATTCTATCCTAACATAGCAGACAAAAGCGAGCTCTTTGCGCAAGGGTATGTGGACCGAAGGTCCAGCCATGCTCGGGGTAGTACAGTCGACTTGACCATCGTGCCCATTAACGAAGACTGTCCTCCAGCACAGACTAAGCATGAGAAGGGGCTATCAGACACCCACGTAAACATGGGCACGCCTTTTGACCTGTTTGACCCGGCGTCGTACTATACTAGTGAAATAATCAGTGCTCAGGCTCAGCAAAACAGAAAATTCCTTAGAGGCTTGATGGTGGCACATGGCTTTGTCTCTTATGAAAAAGAGGGGTGGCACTTTACACTCGAAGACGAACCTTTTCCTACTACTTACTTTGACTTTCCTGTGCGGTAGGGCCTGGGAGTTATCAGCTGATAGCAAGTGTGTAGTTGGTTAGCCAGTTTGCCAAGCTCCTCCTGGCTTAGCTGTAGCTTGGGTTTCTTGAAATCTATGTCATGCAGGCTATTGAGGGGGACAAGGTGTATGTGTGCATGCGGAATTTCTAAGCCCACTACGGCCATACCTACGCGCAAGCAAGGAATTACCTGCTGAATGCCTTTTGCTACCTGCTTGGCAAAGAGCATGAGCCCAGCCAGCATTGTATCTTCCAGGTCGAACAAGTAGTCTACTTCCCTTTTGGGTACTACTAGGGTATGGCCTTTTGCTAGGGGATGGATGTCTAAAAAAGCCATGTAATCCGCCTCTTCGGCAACAATATGGCCGGGCATGTCTCTGTTGATAATCTGTGTGAATAGGCTTGACATACTAGGGTAATTGTGAATGATCAGTTATGCACAGGGCTGAATAACACTTCGTAGCATCAGGCAGGCTTTTTGTCTAGTATACGTTAGATGCTAATCTCAAGTACTTCGAACTTTAGCTTACCAGAAGGCGTATCAATCACTGCAGTTTCACCTACTTGCTTGCCCAGTAGCCCCTTGCCCATAGGAGAGTCAACTGATATCTTGCCTGCTTTAAGGTCTACTTCCTCCTCCGCTACAATAGTATAAGTCAATGTTGGCCCTTGTTGCTTGTGCCTGATCTTCACCTTAGATAGGATGAAGACGTGAGAGGTATCCATATCAGCCGTGGAAAGGATCCGGGCATTTGCCACAGTTTGTTCCCGCTGGCTAATTTTCATTTCCAGCAGTTCCTGGGCTTCTCTGGCTGCCTCATACTCAGCATTCTCACTGAGATCACCTTTATCCCGGGCCTCAGCCAACTGCACTGCAACCTTGGCTCTTCCTTTTGTTTTTAGGGTATGGAGCTCATCCTTGAGCTGTTGTAGACCCGCTTCAGTGTAATAAGATATCTTTTCCATAAATAAGAGAATTACGCACGTTTTTGTCCTTTATAGTTTATAAGTCTCTGTGCAAAAAAAGTAATAACTTTCAAGATTATCTTGGCCCTTTTGTACAGGGTGCAAAAGCGAAACCAACTTCGCCGTGCGCTACTATTTGAATCGGTTTAGGGGGTAATCTATTAGCGAGCTTCTATTGGCTAGTAATGAGTAACAAGGCAAAAGCTCCGATAACAAGCCAAAATTTATAGGTACCTAAGCTGGGAATTAGTACAAATTGTAGGTGCATGCCCAATGTTAGCAGAACGACGATCACAGCGATGACCCGTAGTATCAATTTTGTTTTTTGACTCACAAGCTTATGGTTTTTTTCGCATCCAATATAGAAAATTTAGGCTTTTTGCCCAAAAATCACTTGTTCTCTCCGCTCACTTAGCAAGGCACCATGGCTGCCATAGGTATAGATATTTTACATGCTCAAAGACTTTTAGAAGCCAGTGACGTGGTTGCAGTCCCTACCGAAACAGTCTACGGACTGGCCGGCAATGCCTACGACGAGGCAGCAGTGTGCAAGATCTTTCGCGTCAAGCAGCGCCCCAGGTTTGATCCACTGATTGTACATGCTAGCAGCTTAGAGCAAATACAAGGCTTTGTAAAACAGTTGCCTGTTAAAGCCCTGCAGCTGGCAGAGCGCTTCTGGCCTGGCCCCCTGACATTGGTGCTAGCAAAAGCCCCTATCATTCCTGGGCTCGTTACTGCTGGGTTGCCTAGTGTAGCCGTGAGGATTCCCCAGCATGCGTTGACGCTTCAGCTACTCCAGCAGCTTGCCTTTCCATTAGCAGCACCTAGTGCCAATCCCTTTGGCTACATCAGCCCTACCACTCCCCAACACGTACAGGAGCAGCTGGGTGAAAAAATCCCTTACATCCTAGTAGGCGGAGTTTGTACCATAGGCGTTGAGTCAACGATTGTGGGTTTTGAAGCAGCACAGCCGGTCATCTATCGTTTAGGAGGATTAAGTATAGAAGTCATCGAGCACACCATTGGGCCGGTGCAAGTGGCCCAGCAAGCCCACTCAGGTCCCCAAGCACCGGGGATGTTAGCTAGCCATTATGCACCGCATAAGCCGCTTGTGGTAGGAGCTTTGCCCAAACTACTGGCGCAGTATACTGCTCAAGAAGTAGGCGTGCTTGCCTTAGCACACCCTTGCCTAGGCATTGCGCCTGACCACCAAGTAGTACTTTCTCCTACAGGCAGCCTGGAAGAAGCTGCCCAAAAGCTCTTTGCTGCGCTTAGAACCCTGGATGCCATGCCTATAGACATTATATTGGCCGCTCCTGTCCCTAATAAGGGCATAGGTAGGACCATTAATGATCGGATGAAAAAAGCCGCCACCCAGTGGTTACCTTAGTGCACTGCTTATCTATTGATTGCATTGATGGCTTATTAGGCCAATAATTCGATGTCTAACAAAAAATACTTGTGTTGTGCTACGTACAGGAATACAATTTTAAGGATAAGAAGGCTCTGATTCGGGTAGATTTTAATGTCCCCTTAGACGATTGTGGGGGAGTGGTAGATGATAGTAGAATACAAAGGGCAGTACCCACTATCCGACAGGTGCTCGATAGGGGTGGAGCAGCTGTTTTACTTTCACATCTGGGAAGGCCTCAACAAGGGTATGAGGAACGATTTTCTTTGCAACAGCTTGTTGCTCCATTAAGCCAAGCTTTGGGTGTCCGGGTAGGGTTTGCGCCTAGCTGTGTAGGTGCGGACACGCAAGTAAAAGTCCAGCAGCTAGCGCCCGGAGAAGTGCTGCTGTTAGAAAATGTGCGTTTTCAGACAGGCGAAACAAAAGGTGATCCTGACTTAGCCCGCGTCTTGGCAGCTTGGGGCGATGTCTACATCAATGATGCTTTTGGCACCGCCCATCGGGCGCATGCTTCTACGGTAATGATAGCCCAATATTTTAAAGACAGGCTAGTGGGTTGCCTTATGCAAGAGGAGCTGCGAAGTGCGGATAAGGTCTTGCAAGGAGCTAAGCACCCTTTGGTAGCCATTATAGGTGGGGCCAAGATCTCAGACAAAATCAAGCCTTTGGAGCGGTTGCTAGACCGCGTCGATGCCTTACTGCTGGGTGGAGGTGTGGCCAATACCTTTCAAAAGGCCTTGGAAGGTCAGGTAGGTGCTTCTTTGGTGGAGCATGACCAAGTAGAACGCGCTCAGCAGCTAGCCTACCAAGCCCAGCAAAAGAGCGTGCGGCTGGTGTTGCCTGCCGATGTGGTAGTAGCGCCGCGTATGGAAGTAGGGGCTGAGCAGCAGGTAGTAGCTGGGGGGGCAGTGCCTGCTGGCTGGCTGGCCCTAGACATAGGCCCCAAGGCGCAGCAGGAATTTGCAGCTACCGTGCAGGCTGCGCAAACAATTCTATGGTTTGGGCCCATGGGTGTGTGTGAGATGACAGGCTTTCAACAGGGTACTCAGATAGTAGCTTCGGCCGTAGCTCAGGCCACCCGCCAAGGTGCCTTTTCACTGATTGGGGGAGGCGATTCTGCAGCGGCGATCAGAAGCTGTGGCTATGCTGACCAAGTCTCGCACCTATCTACGGGAGGCGGGGCACTCCTGGCTTACCTAGGCGGTACGTCTTTGCCCGGGGTACAAGCCCTGGAATCATCCAGCGCTAGCTGCCAGTGTTGCCACCCTTGACTAAAAAGCGCTATACTGCAAACTCAAGCCAGAAAACTACTCATCAAGGCTACTGTTAGCCCTGTAGTTGTGTAAAACTGCCCCTTGTACTTTGCTTACCAGCACCGCATCTACGTACTGTGGGGACCTAAAACTGGGAACAAGATTCCTGGCTACAGTTACGATCCTACCTAGGATAAGTGGTAAGAAGAAACCATCCTGGCACCAAACAGGCAAGCGTGTGATGGGCTTTTACCCTGGAGGAAGCGTGCTAGCTAGTAGGCACCTGCTTAGACACTAGCCTGCTGGCCTGGTCATAGGCCACCTCGCCCTGGTCGAGCATCTGCCGGATCGTGGCTAGGACAGCTGCTGCCGCGTTCAGGTCTATACGAGCTATCATTTTCCCTAGGTCATGCGGGCCTGCTTGCAAGCACTGCAAAACCAAAGCTCTGTACTTTTGGTAGGCTGTAGTTGAGAGACCCCTATCTGCTTTTGCTAGGCATACGTCGCATTGTCCACACGCCTGGTCTGCCTCTTCACCAAAGTACGCGAGCAGCAGCTGAACTCTGCAGCGGTGCTGGTGGGTGGTGTAGTGGACTACTGCCTCAGCTTGGTCTGTAGCAATCTTGGCCTTTTGCTGCAGGGCTTGGGGATCCAGCGGAAGCTTGTCTGCAGGATGGCGGGCCGTGGTAAAAGTAAGTTGGGGTTGGTCCTTTTGGGGCTGGTACTCGAGCACAGCCAGGCGATCTAGGGCTCCCAACTGCTTGTCGACCTCTTGGGGGGTAGTGTGGAGCAGGGAGGCTATGCGTTGCAGAGAGATGTGGCCAAAGCCTGAGAAAAGCCCCCCCCCATACAGCCGCAGCAGGGCCTTGATGAGGAGATCGTAAGCAGCATGCGCCACCTGAAAGGCATATAGTGCCTTGGGGTCTGTGGCAATGTGCACCTGGGTAGGCTGAAAAAAATTTTCGCTCAGCTGGAGCAAGCCTTGCCCTTCCAGGGCCTTTAAGGCATGGTAAACTGCCTGTGGGTTGAGCCCATACATGTGCGCAAAGGCCTCCAAGTCAAAGCCATAGGTCGTCATGGCGTGGCTGCCTACAGCCACTTGGTAGTAGTTGGCCAGGCGCTGGTATACCTGCTTAAGCTGGTCTATAGTAGGGTGAGTCTGCTGAATGCCCTCTTGCAGTAGGGTGACGTCGTGGTCATCGTACAAGACCACTGCATAGGCCTTTTTTTCGTCCCTGCCTGCGCGGCCTGCCTCTTGGTAATAAGCCTCCAGTGTCGTAGGCAGGTCCAGGTGAATGACCGAGCGGACGTCTGGCTTGTCAATGCCCATACCAAAAGCATTGGTGGCTACGATGACCCTGGTGGAGCCTTGGAGCCAAGCTTCTTGCTGCGCTTCGCGTGCTGGTGTGGTAAGGCCTGCGTGGTAGGCAGCAGCCTGGATACCGTTTTTTTGGAGCAGCTGGGCTACTGTCTGGGTCTTTTTGCGGGTGTTGACATAGACGATGGCCGTGCCTGGTACATGGCACAAGATGTTCAGTAGCTGCTGGTCTTTGTCTTCTGTCTTGCGCACCACATAAGCCAGGTTGTCGCGGGAAAAGCTCTTTTGAAAGTGGGCAGCGTGGCTAAACTGAAGCTTGGCTTGAATATCTTGCTGGACTTTGGGAGTGGCTGTAGCTGTCAATGCAATGGCATTGACCTTGGGGATCAACTTCCTAAACGTTGCAATCTCTAGGTAAGCCGGCCTAAAATCATACCCCCACTGCGAGATGCAGTGCGCTTCGTCTATAGCCAGTAGGTTGACCTGCATCTTCTTCACGCGCTCTTGCAGCAATTCGGTCTTGAGGCGCTCTGGCGAGACATACAGAAGCTTGACCTGGCCGTAGATACAATTATCCAGCACCAAGTCAATCGCGTGGGGTTGCATGCCTGAGAATACTGCCTCAGCCGCAATGCCTCTTTGCTTCAACTGATCTACCTGGTCTTTCATCAAAGCAATCAAAGGCGACACCACGAGGCATAACCCCGGGCGCATGAGGGTTGGCACCTGAAAGCAGATGGATTTGCCGCCGCCTGTGGGTAGGAGGGCTAACACGTCCTTGCCTTCTAACACTGCTTGGATGATTTTTTGCTGCAAAGGGCGAAAGGCGGCGTGGCCCCAGTATTGCTTGAGCGTTGCTAGTGGTGTCATGGGTAGAACTTGGTCGGCTGGGAGGAAAGTTAAGCATTGTGCCTGCCAATGCCTCCACTGCAGCATTGTTGCTGGTCAAGAGGCCTGGCTACTTAGTCTGGATCGTGCTGGCACCGCTGCTTACTTGGTGCGCAGGATAAAGGTGACTTTGCCTACTGAGACAGGGGCATACACAGTATTGTCTGCTGTTTTGCTGAAGGTCAACTCGGTCAAGGCGTCTTTGTAAATCTTTTCTACCAGCGGAGTGACAGTTTTTTCCAGGGTCTTTACAGCGATCACCTCCCCAAGCTCATCAATCTTGATTTCAAATACGATCTTTCCGCTTTCATCCGTGTTATCTTGGGGCGCTGGTATAGTATCCCACACCCATCCTACTAACTCGAGCAGGGCACCTGCTTGCTTGCCCTGATGTGCCTTGTAGAGTCCTCGCTCGTCAATGGTTTCTTTTTTCCCTTCCTCTTGCTGGATAGCTGTGCCGTCCTTAGCCGGTGTTGGCGCTGGGCTGGTTGCTTCCTCGAGGGCTACGTCCTCAGGCACTTGCTGCGGGGTAGGCTCGGCCTGGACAGGTTGTACGACTTGTTGTGGATCAGTAGGCACTGGGGTTGGTGGTTGTTCGCTAGTTGACTGAGCTTTTGTGGGCGTGTCTTTGGCCGCTAGTTGCTGGCGGTTCCCTACAGGGTTGAACGTAATGCTGTAGCCTGAAGAAGCACCAATCGATTGCCTGAGAGGTAAGTAGTAGGCTCCCAGCAGCAAGAAAGCATGAAGACAGATTGATAGGACCCAGGATAGCTCTTGGCTAAGATCTTTATGGCTATTTTTTCCCATCATCAGTCGGGCTGGGTAGCTACCGCTACTTGGGCCTGGAGTGAGGCAGCAATATCAGTCACATAGATCACGTGGGCTATCGGTACTGACTTGTCTACTTGCAGTAGTACCAAGCGCTGGTCTTGCTCGAGCTTTTGCTGGAGCAAGCCTGCCAGCTGCTCTCGCGTGGTCTTTTGCTGGTCTACGTAATAGTCTAGGGCTGCTGTGATGGTCACATTGACCTGTGGGAGCAGGATGTCTGCGTTGTTGCTTGTAGGCAAATCGACAGGCAATGCCTGCGGTGTCACAGAGGAAACGGTGAGCATGAGAAAGATAAGCAACAAAAAAACAATATCCGTCATAGAGGACATGCTAAAGTGCGTATCAATTTTATGTCTAGTGCGCAGCTTCATTGGGCTTGTTGGGTGGCACAGTGGCTGGGTAGCTTGCTACTAGTTCTATAAATTGGTTGCTAGCATGTTCAATCCGCTGTGTAGCTTTTTGGATCTGTGTAAGGAGATAGTTGTAGCCCAGATTAGCAATGATGCCCACTACCAGGCCAGCTGCTGTAGTAATCAGGGCTTCGTAGATACCTCCAGACAGCAGTTTGGGGCTGATGTAGCGGGTCTCTTGGGCCATGACTATGAATGCTTGAATCATGCCTATCACGGTGCCTAGAAAGCCTAGCATAGGGGCTGCCCCTGCAATGGTACCTAGCAAAGCCAGGTTTTTTTCTAGGCGGTATACCTCGTCTTGGCCTGCATTTTCAACGGCCGCTTCTAGGGTCTTGCTGGGCTTGTGTAGCTTGTCTATACCTGCTTGGATAATTCTAGCAATCGCATAACGCTTTTGCTCGCATAGCATTTTTACGCCTTGAGCATCTCCTGCTATGGTTTTGACTTTGATTTCATCTAGCCAGCGTTTAGGTATCCTAGCCGTTCTGTAGAGTACTATTAGCCTTTCTAAGATGGCATACACTGTCAGGATAGAAAGCAAAAGGATAGGCAGCATGACCCAGCCTCCTTTGAGGAGCAGGTTCAAGAGAGACATTGTCTGCTCACGGCTTAGCGCTGATAATGGTGAGGCATGGCTAATCTCGGTTTGTAGTAAGCTCATAAGCAATGTTGATGCAGCGACTTAGTATTTCATGACCCATATATCTGGTCCATAGGTGTCCTTAAGCTCTTTTAATTTTTTATTGGCGTCATCAAAGCTGTCTGCTTGATCAACAGCAACGCTGTAGAAATACTTGCCTGGAGCGGGCGCGATGATCGTGATATTAGCTCCTTGCGTGGCTAACCGATTGGCATAGTCTGAAGCCAAGTCGTCATCAATAAAGCTACCCACTATAACGTAGTAGCAGCCCCGAGGCGTGTTGACCTTTGTTATAATGCCTTTTTCTGGCGTGGTAGTGAGGGGTGTGTTGAAGGCTTTTGTCTCTCCTTCCTCTTCTAGTGCCTCCAGGCCCTTATCCACTTCATGTGTTTGAGCATCTTGTTTAGCAGACGCATCATTATCTATAAAATCTACATCAGCTTTGGGCACCTCACTTTCGTACCCTTCATGCCTTGGAGGCGTTTCCTTAGAGGGAGAAGCAGGTGAGTGATAAAGAAACCAATAGACGACGCCTGTGCCTATGGCCAGCACAATACCTCCGATGATAGCAGTGATCTTGAGCCACTTACTTCCTCCCCCTGTTATGGGTTTGAAGTCAGCTTGGGGTAAACCAAAATCACTATTTTTTTCTTTCCGAGGTTGGTTAGCTTCTTTAGTCATGTCCAATAAAGTTGATGGGCTTCTGAAATTTACTTCAAAAGTACTCATTTTTTATTGAGCGCTTGGCGCCAGCTTTACACCCTGTGCTTTGCTGACTGCTGCTGAGGCTACAGTGTTGCTAACTGACCGAGTTCCTGGTGCCGAAAACAGGCTAACGTATGATCATTGACCAAGCCAGCTGCCTGCATGTAGGCATACACAATCTTACTCCCCACAAATCTGAAACCTTTCTTTTTTAAATCTTTGCTGATCTGGTCTGAAAGCTGCGTGTTGTCTGGCACCTCTTGGTGGTGTTGCCAGTGATTGAGCTTGGGCTCTCCTACTACAAAGTTCCAGATATATTGATCAAAGCTTCCGAAAGAAGCCTGTATCTCCAAAAAGCACCGGGCATTGTGCACCGTCGCTTGGATTTTTAGCTGGTTACGAATAATTCGCGCATCACTATAAAGCTGCTGACAGGTTGTTGTATCAAAAGTAGCTATCTTTTCTACATCAAAGTGCGCAAAAGCCTGGCGATAGCCCGCGCGTTTTCTGAGCACAGTAAGCCAGCTCAGGCCTGCCTGCGCCCCTTCTAACGTCAACAGCTCAAAATGCAAAGTATCATTGTGCACGGGTACCCCCCATTCCTCATCATGGTATCGTACGTAGTCTTCAGGAGCCCCGCTAATCCACGCACACCGTTTTTTATTAGCTACAACGTTGTTCATTGCTGCTCTTGGCTATCTTAGTGCAAAACGCACTGTATAGGTTGCACCCCCAATATGTAATATTTGGGCTACATAAGCATTGTGCTTATTTTGCTTTTTAGGCAACACCACAACTACCATGATATTACGCACAAACCATAAAGAATGGAGCCTATAAAACTTCTAGGGGCCCTCTCACTGATACTAGGGCTCTCAAGCAGTGTTAAGTACTCGGCTACAAGCCACTACAAGTTGCCTATACAACCGCCTCTATTAAAAAGAGCAGACAAGATAGCCATTGTAGCCCCCTCTTTTTGGTTGCAAGATGTAGAAAACGCCATCGAGCAAACGACTAAAAAGCTTAAAGCATGGGGACTTGAGGTAGTACTTAGTCCTCACCTCTATGCAAGGCAGTGCAGGTTCGCAGGTACAGACAGGCAAAGAGCTGAAGACTTGCAGTGGGCTCTTGACGACCCCACTATCAGAGCCGTTATCGCTTGGACAGGAGGATACGGCATTACACGTATTATCGACCAACTTGATTTTACGCGATTTATGCAAAGTCCTAAGTGGATCATAGGCTATAGTGATATTACTGCTTTGCTTATCCGGGTACATCAGCTTGGTACTGTGGCCGTTCATGGTGAAATGCCTAAAAATTTCTCGAAGCCTCAGTATGCGTCTTCCATTGCCAGCTTAAAGACTATGCTCTTCGAAGGTACTAGCCAACTTTCCGCAAAGCCTAACACGCTCAATAGATTGGGTATTGTAACAGCGCCGGTGGTAGGTGGCAATTTAACCCTACTCTGTAATACATTAGGAACACCCTCAGCACTCGATACAAACAACAAGATTTTGGTTATAGAAGAGGTTGGAGAGGAGCTTTATGCACTAGATAGAGTAATGGTGCAGCTAAAACGCGCAGGAAAGTTACAACATTTAGCAGGCCTTATTGTAGGCAGTATGGTTGCCATGAAAGACAAGGCAGGCAATCCATTTGGTAAAAGTGCTGAGGAAATTATCCAAGAGCACGTTGCCGCCTACGACTATCCGGTAGCTTTTCACTTTCCTATAGGACATCATCCCCCCAACTTGGCGTTCCCCCATGGCAGCATAGGCCAGCTTTGTGTTGAAAAGCATAAGGTGAGTCTAGTTTTTGGGCCGTGAATGTTTGTAGAGCAAAGGCAATCTTTACAAGCTAGCACGTATCCCTATGGGGGTGTCGATAGTGACCAGCCCTGCAGCATTCATACTTTTCAAGTACACCGCTTGCAAACTATTGGCTAAGCGAGCCTCATAGGGCGTGGTAACACGGATGTAGTTTTCTGTAAAGCCCGCTATCATCTCCCCTGTGTTTTCTTGTTCAAAGAGCACAGTAGCTACACTGCCCAGATTGTCTTCGTAGAAGCGGCGTAACTTTTTCTCAGAGAGTATGCGCAGCATTTGGGCCCGCCGGGCTCTTGCTTCCTGAGGTACTACCCCGGCCAAGCTGATAGCGTGGGTATTACTCCGCTCTGAGTAGGGAAAGACATGCAGGTAAGCAATAGGCAGCTCATTCAGAAAATGATAAGTAGCCAAGAAATCCGCTTCTGTCTCTCCAGGAAAGCCCACGATAACATCTGCCCCAATGCCGCATTGGGGCATGCGTGCTTTGATAGCGCTTACCCTATCTGCGTATAACGCTCGCTCGTAGCGGCGGCGCATGCGCTTAAGGATTTTGTTGCTTCCTGACTGTAGCGGTATATGAAAATGAGGTACGAAGCGCTCTGATTGCGCTACAAAATGGATGATTGAGTCGTTCAGTAAGTTGGGTTCTATCGAAGAGATGCGAAACCGCTGGATACCTACTACCTGGTCTAGGGCCTGAACTAAGGCCAAAAAATCTGTGCTTCTGCGGTTATCAATAATACCGTAGTCACCGATATTGACCCCAGTTAGTACGATCTCTTTGATATCCTTCTGAGCGACTTCTTGGGCTTGCTGTACAATGCTTGCTAGGGTAGCACTGCGGCTTTTGCCTCTAGCCAAGGGAATAGTGCAGAAAGAGCAGTGGTAGTTACAGCCATCTTGTACCTTCAAGAAGGTACGGGTTCGATCACCTAGGGAGTAGGAAGGTGTAAAGGTGTTGGCCTCTTTGACAGCCTTTGCATGGATTGCAGCCTTTTCCCGCTTTTCAAAGGAAGTAATTAAGTCCAGTAGCTTGAACTTCTCACTAGTGCCTAACACAGCATCCACACCCGGTATTTGGGCAATTGTTTGAGGCTTGAGCTGTGCGTAGCAGCCTATAACAATGATAAAAGCATCTGGGGAAATCTGTAAGGCTTCTTTGACGATCTTCTGGCATTTTTTATCTGCCTTGTCTGTCACTGAGCAGGTATTAATGACAAAGACGTTGGGGTAGTCATGAAAGTCTACTTTGCAAAACCCACGTTCTTCAAATAAGCGGCTAATAGCAGAGGTCTCAGAAAAATTAAGCTTACAGCCTAAGGTGTAGAAAGCCACTTTCTTCATAGCTTGCCTAAATTAGAGAATGTAAACTATATAAAGTCTTCCTATGTACTTAGCGCCTATAGCACAAGATACGCAGGGCTTCCTCAGTCATATTGAATGTCTTGCCTACTATCACTACTTTAGCCCTGGCAAATCGGTACGACCAGCTCCTACTGAACTCCCCCAGGTCTGGCAAGAAGCAAGGGTAGGTAGTTGTAGCGGTGCGATATACGGTTTGCCTTTTTTATTTGTTTATTGAGATATGTATACATGCGCTTACCTAGCCTACACTAGGCAATGACTTAACAACCCAATAAGCCAGTAAGTCAATCAATATATGCTTCCCCGTTCTATTATCCGTGTCAAAGGGCTTACAGTTTTTTATGGCTTATGCCCCATATTGCGTGAAATAAATTTTGGCATCAAACAAGGCGAATTTGTTTTTCTGACAGGACAAACAGGTAGCGGCAAGTCATCCCTCCTGAAAACTTTGTATGCAGACCTTCCACTTAGGGTGGGCGAAGTCAGGATAGCAGATTTTGAGCTGGGTAGGCTCAAAAAGAAGGACCCCCCTCTACTACGCAGAAAGCTGGGGGTCATCTTTCAAGACTTTCAGCTACTGGTGGATAGGAATGTAGAGGAGAACCTCTTTTTTGTGTTGAAGGCTACAGGCTGGAAGAATAAGTCGCTAATGAGGCAGAAAATTGTAGAAGTATTGATAAAGGTAGGACTAAATTGGGCAGGTAAAAAAATGATACACCAGCTTTCAGGAGGAGAACAACAGCGTGTAGCCATTGCCCGTGCTTTACTTAATGACCCACTCATTCTGCTGGCTGATGAGCCTACTGGTAATCTCGATCCAGGTGTAGCGTACGGTATTTTATCGCTCTTTCTAGAGATTAACCGCGGTGGTACTGCTGTGCTCATGGCTACCCACAACTACGACCTGCTTGAAAAGCATCCTGCCAGGGTACTTAGGTGCCATAATGGCGCGCTTACAGACTTGAATCAGCCTCCTACAGGAAGTTGAGCCATCCAAAAATACCCCTGGCATTAGTAGAAGAACGAACCATGCCTACCTTGTCCTATGCCTAATATCCGGCTCGTCTTTATAGGGACACCCGAGTTTGCAGTGCCTAGCTTGGAGATCTTATTAGCCAACAACTATGAGGTAGCTGCTGTGGTGACTGCACCAGATAAGCCCCAAGGCAGGGGCAAAAGGGTGGTTCCCTCTCCCATTAAAGTGGCTGCTAGGGCCTATAAGCTTCCAGTGCTACAGCCTACTGATCTAAAGGCACCTTCCTTTTTAGCAGCCCTGCAAAGCTACCAAGCCACCCTGCAAGTAGTAGTTGCTTTTAGGATGTTGCCGCAAGTGGTATGGGCAATGCCTGCACTAGGCACCTTTAACTTGCATGCTTCCTTGCTGCCCGCGTACCGAGGCGCGGCACCTATCAACTGGGCTATTATGAATGGGGAGCAAGAAACAGGGGTGACTACTTTCTTTTTAGCACAAGCCATGGATACTGGTCCTATCCTTTTGCAGGAAAAAGAACCTATTTATACGAAGGACACGGCTGGAACTTTATATGAACGACTGAAACACAAAGGAGCCCAGCTAGTCCTTAAAACAGTACAAACCATAGCGCAGGGACATTATACAGCAACGCCCCAAGCCTCCACCCCAGCCCGTCTAGACAAAAAAGCACCTAAAATTTACAAAGAAGATTGTCGCATCAACTGGGCCCAGGACGCAGCAGCCATCTTGAACTTTATCAGAGGTTTGTCACCGTACCCCGCTGCCTGGACGATCTTAAATGGCAGAAACTATAAAATATTATCCGCTGCAAAGGCAAAAGCAGTGCTGCCTCACCTCAACCCTAGTGAATCCTACTCAGATGGTAAGCACTATGTGTGTATAGGCACACATAGTGATCCTGTAGCTCTTAAGGTACTACAGTTAGCAGGCAAGAAGCCGATGACAGTACAAGAATTTTTAAGAGGTCACAAGGTTTGATGAGCCCTGCGTCCTAGCACGAGCAGTCTTGGCTGTAAAATATAAGCGGCTTCTGTGTGCCTCGCGTGTGATAAGCTTTGGGTGCTTGTTTAGGCTGTCTTGCATGCATATGCAAGCACTCATCACCAAGCCTACCATGCAAACTTTCTATATAAACATGCTCCTGAGACTTCCCTGGAGTTATATAATGCCAGCTTACCCCATGAAGAGCAGTCCAGCAACCGATGGAATGGCTCGTAAACTCACTCCCATTATCACTCACGATAGCTAATAGCTATGTACTATCGAGATAAATGGCTTGAAGTTTTGCTCCTCTACTTGGTCTAGTTCTGTGTTCATCTTGGAGTCGTAAGGTACATATGGCAGTGCGTTTTTCTTGCACCAAATTAGTGACCTGCTTATCATACAGTCCGTTGTTGCATGGAGTTACATCAGAGGGCTATAAGCTCTACATCAACCTGAGCTTCAGTCTGCATGAGCTTTTCCCTGCGCACGCCTAAGGCTTTTGCTAAAAGTTATTTTTTGCTATGATGAGTAATGATTTGTACTAAATTGTAGGTACTTTGTACAAAAAGTACACTAATCAATTTAATTATTGTCCTATGAAGTCCTATACCCTTGTAACACGCGTCAGAAGATGGGTGCTGACGCTATGCCTAATGAGTGCAGCCATGCCTTTGTTAGCGGCCAAAAATTCCACTGAGCCGTCTTTAAAAGTCACGCTTCAGGAAGCCGTAATTTTACAAACGCTCCTCCAGCAAGTAGAGCTGAGCAAGGAAGAGGCCAGCTCTTTTTTAGCCATCCAGGCCCCGCTAGAGCAGGTGATAGCACAGCAGGGAGAAGGCGCGAGTGGGGAACAGAAAATAACCTTAAAGCTGACAGAACAAAACGCGCAGGATCTGCTCGTCTTCATGCAGCGGATGTTGATCAAAGGAAGCGGCGCCAAGCAGGTGGATAGCATCAGGAAGAAAGTAGAAAAGCTCTTGCCCAAAGGTGCTCCTTTGCGCGAGCAAGCACCCCAGTCCTCCCAGAAAGTTCAATTTTCTCTTACTCCTCAGGAAAGCTTATTGCTCCAACAGCAGCTGCTACGCATACAAGTAGCCATTCCTGAGCTTACAGCTTTTTTGGCGCTATATAATCCCCTAGAGCAAGGCCTAGCAAAAGCAAAAGATGCAGGAGAGCTGGTCTTGCAGCTCCCCAAGCAAGGTCCTCAGAACTTACTGGTCTTCATGCAGCGTTTTGAAATAGTCGGTAGTCAAGCCCAGTTAGTACAACATATCGTAGAGCGGCTCGAGCAGCTGCGTGAACAAAAATAGCCTCCTATGCGTGTGCCCCATCCCCTACTCCGTTGGTCGCTGCGGGTCATTTTTTGGCTATGCACGGGGCCCCTGCTGCACGGGCAGCTTCCGCTAGAAGTAGACACCAGTGCTGAAGCCAATAAGCAACCAGAAGTAGAGCTGGGGCCCAATGATAAGACCCCTGTTGTCAACATTACTGCCCCCAGCCCAGCAGGCGTCTCACACAATGTGTTTAAGGAATACAACGTAGAAGAAGAAGGGATCATCTATAATAACAATCCTGACCGAGAGCCAGGCACGCCCAACGCCTTGCCTCCCTCTTATTTGGCCCAGGACCCTTTAATGGTCAACCCACATCTAGGCGGGCAAGCAGCTAGGGTCATCTTAACAGAAGTATCTGGGTGGCATCCCAGCCAGCTAAAAGGCTATACAGAGCTCTATGGCTATCGAGCAGACTACATTTGGCGAACCCGAATGGGATCTATGCAGAGGGGGCAGGGTTTATCAACACGAACCGGATCACGCTCACAACGGGCCTCCCTCAGTTCAACCCAGGCGGGGGCCTGCGCGGGTTTTCCATAGAGCGCGGGACCATAGAAATAAGAGGAAAAGGGTTAGTAACGTCTTTACCGAGCCTAGGCTCCTCGCCGCTAGCGATTATCAGCCAAGCAGCCAAGCTGAGTGCCACGTTGTGGTCCCAAGACGAAGTGAAGATCTACACCGGGCAAAATGATTTTGACTATGCAAGCCAGTCCGTACGCGCTGCTTCGTCTAGCCACACCGATCGCCCTCATATAGCCATCGATGCCTCGTTGTTAGGCAATATCCAAGCCAAGAAGATCACCTTGATTGGTACAGAAAAAGGCGTAGGTATCAATGCTCCTCAGCTGACCAGCGACGGCGCCATTGCGCTCACTGCAGCGGGCGACATTACGCTCCGCGACATCCAAACCAAAGCCAGCCTACAAGTCAAGGGCCCAAATATCACACAAGCGGCCACAAGCAAAAAGCTATTGGCTGAAAAGCGCCTACACCTCGAAGCTGCCCAAGGCCACATTACACTACAAGGTGAGCACGTAGAAGCCCACCAAAACGCCACGCTGATCAGCCAACAGCTTTACATAGCGCCCCCCACCAAGGTAGCAGTCTGGGCAAGCAACCCTTCTCCACCTACCATGGTACTCAAAGTAGCTGAAAGCCTAGAGAACAAAGGCACCCTCCAAGCAGCTAGCCTAGCCCCCATGAAGCTGCAAAGCATCCAAAATACAGGGACAATCGACATACAGGGCGATATCGAATGGGCAGTAGATGGGCTGCACAACGCAGGGGAGATCATAGGCCGCACAGGAGCCATCAACCTCACAACAGCCACGCTAACCAACACGAAAAACATCTACAGCAGCCAGCACCTGAGCGCCACGGCTACCGAGCAGCTAGTGAATACAGGAACCATGGTAGCAGTCAAGGACCTGCAGCTTACAACCCAAAAACTCACCAACACGAACACCATCTTGAGTGGAGGGAACCTGCGGGTAGCCACCACTCAAACGCTTCAGAAGCTTGCAGCACTGCATTCAGCAAAAAGGGTTAGTGCTGTATGCTTATGTCATTATGAGTAACCATATCCATTTGATCATCAGCAAGCAGCAAGACGCCTCTGCTTTTTCCGACATCATGCGAGACTTTAAAAAGTTTACATCCATGAACATCATCAAAGCGATCAAGGATAACCCACAAGAAAGCCGTAAGGAGTGGCTCTTAAGCATGCTAGCGGCTGCAGGCAACTGGATCGATGAGAAGTTAGACTACATCCACAACAACCCAGTGGAAGAAGGTTGGGTCAGCGAACCAGAAGCATACTTTTTCTCGAGTGCTAGCAACTATGCAGGCTTGCTAAGTCCTATGAAAATAACATCGATTTATGATGGCATTACAATTTGAGTACTAGCCAATGGCGCCAATGGCACAAGTGGAAAACACTTGCGCCATAATAGGGAATTATCAAGAAGTTTTATCTGATATAGTTGATGGCATTGTAGAGATAGGTAAAATTCTCACTTAATTTGGACCAGTTTTTGGGGAGAAGGTCAAGTGCATAAGTGATAGGTATTGTATAAAGCTAGGGGTAGCTACAGGGGCAGTACGCTAACCTAGCGTACAGGGTCGATTATAGTACACACTATCTCGCTTCCCCTGCTCCCTGAACAAACTACTTGGTATTATTGCTTAGTCGTTCAACGCACATGAATATTACAATTTATAATTGACTTATGCTAAATCTTTGTAAGTTTTTTATTGAAATTTCTGTAAGCGCTAACGTAAAAGTATATATACGATAGCACGTTGTGGCACTCCGTAACGAGAAGGGGCTTGACGCCCACCTCGATTTGACCGTAATTTAAGCGTATTTAAGAGCAAAGCGAGTTAACCATGGATGAGATTCAAGCACACCTAGAGCAAGGTGAGCAAGCTATGGAGAAGGCGTATGTACGCACACAGACAGAATTTGCCAAAATCCGCGCAGGAAGGGCAATGCCTAGTATGCTAGAGGGCATTTTGGTGATGTATTACGGCCAGGCAACACCGATGAACCAAGTGGCTTCTATTAGCAGCCCAGAGGCCAGAACGCTTGCTATTAAGCCCTGGGAGAAGCGCCTAATCCTCGATATCGAAAAGGCTATTCTTAGCAGTAAGTTGGGGCTGACACCCCAAAATGACGGGGAGACCGTACGCATCAACATCCCGCCCCTCACAGAGGAGCGAAGAAAGGGCTTGGTCAAGCAAGTAAGAGATGAAGCTGAAAAGGGGAAAGTTATAGTACGTAATCTCAGAAGAAAACTTAACGACGCTTTGGACCAACTACAAAAAGCAAGTATGTCGAAGGATGCAATAAAAAAGGCAAAAGAACAGGCTCAGGAGCTTACTAACACTTATATCAATAAGCTGGATGTGCTGTTGGCCCATAAAGAAGAAGAGGTAATGGAAGGGTAACGCAGCTGTATCAGCCAAACTGTGCTTGGGGAAGCGCTGCTTATGGTGTGGAGAGGAGAGGTAGGTGCGCTAGCCATCAGCCTTGGAGGGACTAGGTTCAGAGATTTCTATAGCTTCTACTCCTATTGTATCGCAAATACTGCAGTAAGGGCGACTTGACACCCACAGTGAATTCATAGGATTGCGTATCTCCTAGCGGACGCCAGTTAAAATTCATTTCCCAGCAGTGTAAGTCTCTATGGATGCCAATATGAGTTGAGGTACCTACTAACTCATTTTTGGTGATATCATAAGCACTACTCAAAGTCACTTTCCATTTTTCGGTCAGGCTTATATCCCCATCACAAGCAAGTACCTTGGTTTTGGTTTGCGTCTCAGGCGTGAGGCTAATGTAGTACCATTCGTAGTTGAGGTGAAGACTCCAAGGGATCTTAAAGTCTACATATTGCTCTGGATGCTCTTGAACGTGCTTTAGTTCCTCTTTTACATCTTGTTCCTCTTCAAGGTCGCCATACTGATCCAAAATACTATCCCTACCCCCTGGGCTAAGTCTAGTACCAATGCTAAGTGAAGCTTGCTTGACACGGCCTATGCCTTGCCCATGGTTCCAAGCCAACTCATTAATTCTTTTTGCTTCTTTTTCGCCTGGCGTGCTACCCTGGTCGTTCTTTTTGTAGAGGTAGGGATCAAAAGTGGAGTTAAAACTAATATTGAACAGGTCGCTGAATAAGCGTGTCCGCCCCCTCAATCGAATGTCACCTAGCGCAAATTGAGGTGCTAAAAAATCATAACTCGTGCTCCAGTCGAAACCCTCCAGAATAGGTAATTTTTTTGTGCTTTCTTTGCCATCTGCATTGCTTTTGACTTTCATATCTAGCCGATTGTTCAAGTTGATTTGCATTACTGCTGTAGCACGATCTATCGGAGCGCCATAAATAGCCTCCTTAAACCTATTGCGCTTTTGGCCGTCTGCCATTGTTTGCCAGTATCCATACTTAGGATCAGAAAAATCAGGTGTATAAGTAAAACTGACAGCAGGCTCAATTTGATGCCGAATCGCTTGTACAATAGCGTTGCGACTGAAAAAGTGCGTCCCATACAGGGTAGTTGTAAGGCCAGCACTAAAATTGTAATCGTAAACTCGCTCGAAGCCTAATACTTTTTCTTGTATTTCCTCTGAGCCTGCATTGTACCTGTAGTTTAACTTTTCCCAATACCACCGCTCTTGGTACTGAATAGCAGGCGTTAGGTTCAGATAGCCTAAGACTTTGATATTAGTTTTAAGTGGTACCGTGTGCTTGACGCCATATTTCCCGTTTCTGAAAAGTACGGGCCAGTTCTTTGGTGAGAAATCGAGCGTATCATTACCAGTAATGTTGGAGAGCTTGTTGACAAAGTCGACTGTGTGTTGGAAATAGATATCTGCATACCAATTGCCTCCAGGACCGCCTTTTTTGCGAAAAGGGTAAATATTCTCTGTTCGCAACGAGATGCTAGGTATAGTAGTTGTAGCCACCTGAGTCTGGAAATTTTTAGCATGGTGCAAGTTGGCATTCAAGGTGTAGGGCAGCCCTACTAACCTGTTCATATACCGAATGCTAGAGTTCATGCTAGCCTGGAGACCTTGGTTGCCTGGTAAAGTATTTTGCGTTCTGAATGATTGGCTTTGTAGGTCCACTTCAGCAGCTAGGCTACTGGTTCTACTGTTTTCAGTCCTGTGATTCCATTGAAAACGCCAGCTTTTTTCTTTTTTAAATAGTTGCTCTTCTGAGGAACTTACGTAAGTGTTCCTTTGATAAAGTAGATCCCCGCTGTATTGATAGCGTTGTTTGTATCGCGATTTTGCTGTAAATCCTGTAGAGCCCTTTGAGTAAATTTCTCCTTGTAGGGCTAGGTCGACATAGTCATTAAATTTGATGTAGTACCCTCCATCTTTTATACAAAATCCCTTTTCGCTCTCTCCACCGTATTTGGGAAAAATAACGCCAGACCCTTGGGGGAAGTAAAAGATTCCAAAAAGCAACCCTAAAGGAGTAGGTACATCATCAAAGTGGAGTTTGCAGGGGCCAGATACTACTTTATCATCCTGGGTCAGTTTGAGCTGCTGGGCATCTGCATGGAAGTGGGGCCTGACAAGGTTGCAGGTAGTGTAAGTGCCCTGATCTGCGTAGAAAGTGTCTTCTCTATCTTTTTTAATCTTGTTGGCCCGTAAGATGCCATCATCTTGTTTGGTGAATAGCTTGTTAGCCACTGCCCGCTGAGAATCGAATTGATAACGAACGCTTTCTGCGATGTACTCTACACCATCTCTTGTCAAAACTGCTTTCTTCTCTACTTCTCCTGCTTCATTCTTTTTACTAAATGCTGCCATAGTGTGATTAGTCCAGTCTAAAAAAACCTCCTCTGCTTCAAGCTTGATTGTATCATACTCAATGATTCCAGCCTCATACAAATGAATGGTTTTATTTTTTACATCAAAGACAATAGAGTCTTCTGCATTATAATGAATAACAGATTGAATGGGCCCTTCAGGCTCCTGAGAAGCTATGCCCTGGGCCGTACTGTCTGGTAAAGCAGGAGACTCCTCTGGATTGGCTAGCAAATCGGGCACAGTGTTGGCTGGCTGCAGTGGGTTCTTTGCCTCTTCAGGGAGGGAGGCTTGGTCAGGTGCCTGCCGCTTAGTAGCTGTAGTGCCCTCTGGCCCTTTAAAGGGAGTCTGTATTGCTTCTTGCGTGGTTTTGGTAGGGGGATGGGCACTTGTCATAGCATTTTCACGCGACTTAGCTAGGAACAAGCTTGTAGAGACAGTTGTATTGACTGCAGGGGTGGTACCGAGAGGACAGTGCAATAACCCTATGAGGCATGTGAGTACATACTTTGATTTGGGCACCAGTACTTTAGCTTTTCAAAATTTTGAGCGTAAATTTACTCCGTTCATCTCGAATAAGGGCACAGGCATGAAAAATATTGTCCGAACATTGAGTATTCTGGGCCTGCTCGTATTGGGAGCGTTCAATAGTGTTGATGCGAAAGGATATAGGGTAAAGAAGATAGTCATTGATGCAGGCCATGGGGGCCATGATTCTGGGGCTTTGGGTAGATTTTCACAAGAAAAGGATGTGGCACTCTGGGTAGCTTTAGAACTTGGCCGGCTTATTAAGCAGCATATGAAAGATGTAGAGATCATTTACACCCGCCAAAAAGATGAGTTTGTAACGCTACATGGTAGGGCCCAAGTCGCTAATAAAAACAATGCAAATGTATTTATCTCTATTCATTGTAACGCCACCCCGAAGGGTAAAACTGCTTATGGTACCGAGACATACACAATGGGTCTGCATACCTCCCAACACAATTTAGAGGTAGCTAAAAAGGAAAATTCCGTCATTCTGATGGAAGAAGACTATCAACAAAACTATGATGGATTTGATCCCCAATCACCCGAGTCTCATATCCTGCTAGCTCTATACCAAAACGCTTACAACGAAAACAGCTTAAGGCTCGCCCGAAATATACAATACCAATTCCAGAACCGCGTGGGAAGAAAAAGTAGAGGGGTCAAACAAGCAGGTCTTTTGGTACTATGGAAGACCACTGCCCCTAGTGTTTTGGTAGAGGTTGGTTTTATTACCGATGCTCAAGAGGAAAAATATTTGAATAGCAAAAAAGGACAGACCCATATTGCTTCTGGTATCTTTAGAGCCTTACGAGATTACAAAGAGCAACTAGAAGCTAGGAGCTAGGCTAATTGGGGGCGTTGTATGCAATGCTGGTGTGCTGTGCGAGCAACTATAGAGGCTTCAAGGAATATCTTGTAGACAATGTAGATCTCTGGCTTGCAGTATGCGCTATATTTGCGGTTCTTAGCACTGAAATTTCGACTCTGTGAAAATAAGTAAAGAAATAAAGGTTGGCTTATTAGCCAGTACGGCCCTCCTCATCGTTTATCTAGGCTCCAACTTCCTAAAGGGGAGAGAACTCTTCTCCTCCAACAATATCTACTACACCACCTATGCTGTTAGTGGAGGGCTGAGCACTTCAAGTCCAGTGTTAGTTAACGGTATGCCTGTAGGAAGGGTAAGAAGCATACAAATCCTTCCTGACCAAGGACATAGTGCTTTAGTGACTTTTGCAATGGTGAAGGACATTACACTCACAGATGCCACCAAGGCTCGGCTAGTTAGTCGTGGCTTATTGGGTGAACCAGCAATCGACCTACTTATTGAAGCAGGCAATCCCCTTAAAAATTATGATACAATACCAGGACAGGTTAAGCAAAGCCTTAGTGAGGCTTTTGTTGAGACTGCGCTTCCTACCTTGAATGATGCCAGAGATATCTCGTTATTGACTAGTCAATTTGTAGCCTCACTCGCTGAAAACACAGATAAGATTAACAGCATATTTACCAATTTAGAAGCAACAATGCAGAAACTGAGAGAAACAGTCAATTTCAATCAATATGGCATTAATAGAGTGAGCCAGAACCTGACTGAGCTCTCTAACGTGCTTGCTGATAGTAAGAACGGCATAAGGCCCCTCTTAACAAAGTTTAACCAATTGATAGAGGGGCTAGAAGGACAAGAGGCTAAAGTTGCTGCTACAGAGCTTAATAATATTTTAGGCAGCCTGGCAAAGGTGCTTGATAAGATAGAAAAAGGAGAAAATAGTCTTAGCATGTTGCTTCACGATAATAGCTTCTACAACAACCTCAATCAGACCTTAGTCAACCTCGATCAGTTATTGATCGACTTGAAGGCACATCCTGAGCGGTATCTCAACTTCTCTATTTTTGGAAAAAGCCAGGGCCGTGAGGAGATAAAAAAGAAATAAACGTTTCTACTAGCTGTAGCTGTCTATTACTCTACCCTCTAAAAATCAAACTTCTCTACTCCAGGCCAGTACATGGTAGTCATAAAAACTGTAGTGAACAACAAATGGTATGGTTCCTAGCTCTCCCCACACCATACCTTGATCGCTTTTTGTAAATCCCTGGATGTGTATATCCTGCTTCAAAGACAAGCCCTTTCCACCATGTGTTTTATAGATTGCCTCCTTAGCACACCAATAGATACAAAGTTTCTCTATATCATTGCCACTGTCCTTAGCTTCATCCTCATCCAAAAATTTTTCTTTGACACTTTGGAGTTTCTTACAGGGCAACTGGATATCAATGCCTATAGGATTTTCCTGATCTACAGCAGCCAACGCAAAAGAAACACAGTGTGCTATACTCAAGTGCATGCGGCTACTTGCTAAGTAGGGCCGCCCCCAGGCATCTTTTTGGAGCTCGGTATACCCATGGCCCAACTTGGTGAGTAATTTTTTGAGAGTGAGTCTAGCTGCTAGCCACTCTCTTCTTCTACCAGGATGAGCAATCTTTTTGTAAGCTGGTTGGGTTAAGATATTAGCAGAACTCTCCCTTATCAGCAGCGCCTCTGGCTCATCAATGCGCCACAAAAGATAGGCACTATATTTACTTATTCTTGTAAAACTACAAGTTGGCATACTACGCTCTTTAGTGAGGAAATTTGTAAAGCCAATGAATACTAATGCTAAGCCGCAAAAATAATTTAGTGTATGTAGAAGGTAGTAAATATTTTTTAAATTGAGCAGGGGTAAAAGCTGTAACCATCAAAGCAGCATGCAACCAATAACGCCCATAGAAATTAGACAAAAAAGCTTCGAGAAAAGCTTTAGGGGTTACAATACTGATCAAGTAGACGCTTTCTTACACTCGCTGGCCTATGTATGGGAAAAACTACTAGCACAGCTCGATGAAGTCAAGGCTGACTTAGAAGAGAGTAGCAAAGAGGTAAAAAGGCTGCAGGGGGTGGAAAATGCAATACTAAAAACCGTCAAAGATTCAGAAGTCACTGCGCATAATATTATCGAACAGGCTAAAAAAGAAGCTAATTTGAAGGCTATAGAAACTGAGATTGAGGTAGGGAAGCTGCTTCGTGAAGCCAAGGAAAAAGCAGAAGATAATGCAAGAAGACACCAACGTGCGAAGGAGCACATGGCGAGAGAACTAGAAGTAACTAAAAAGATGATCTAAGAGGCAGAAACGTATCGGGATACCCTGCTGCAAAAACTCCATCACCTCGCCGAAGATATTTTGACCAGAGGGCAAATCATGGCAAGAAATTTCCAGCGCCATCTGGATATCGACGAGGAGCTAAAAGCAGGTATACAAGAGGAAAAACCTGACCAGGAACCTTCGGCCTCTAGCAAAGATACAAAAAAAGAAGTGCCTGCTGGCAGGACCAATCCTACAAGTGCCTGTAACTTCAACTAATTCTATCGTTAAAATTCGTTTTGAAGCTAGCTGCTATTGATATTGGCTCTAATGCTGCTCGGCTCCAAGTCAGTAGGGTACTGCCTGCTAATGGACAAACAGAATTTAAGCGTATAGAATACCTAAGATTCCCCCTGAGGCTTGGAGATGATGTTTTTAAGCAGCAGCGTGTCAGTGCCCAAAGCGAACAGAAGCTCATCAAGCTATTACATGCCCTTAAGCTACTCATAGAACTTTATGGTGTAGACGCTTATATGATATGTGCTACTTCTGCCTTGAGGGAGGCACAAAACAAGCTCGAAATAGCACAGCGTATCAAGGAGGTACTGGGTCTCTCGGTCGACATTGTAGACGGTAAGCAAGAAGCAGCGCTGATCGCCAGGGCTATTCAACCCTTACTGGGTGACCATAATTACCTACACCTAGATGTGGGTGGGGGAAGTACGGAGGTAAGCTTTTACATAGGCCCGGAGCAGGTGGCCTCTCGTTCTTTTAAAATAGGCACTGTCAAATTACTAGAGAATTATGATGTTGAAACAGCTTGGGAAGAGATGCAAACATGGATTCATACCCAAAAGCAACGCTACACACGTACTCCTATTGGTATTGCAACGGGTGGGAATATACGCAAGCTTGCTCAGTTGGCTAGGAGAGGGGTGAGCAAGCCCCTTTCCCTTAAAAGACTAAAGGCCATACAAGATTATTTAGCCACTTATAGCTTAAAAGAGCGCATTAATAAACTAGAGCTCAACCCTGATCGTGCTGATGTGATTCTACCTGCTGCGCAAATCTACACTACAGCCATGCATTGGGGCGGGGTGAAGAAGATGCTAGTGCCTGACATAAGTCTCAAGGATGGAGTCATTCAAGTATTGTACGAAAGACTCTCACAAAAGAGAGATAGCTAGATAGCTGTCGTGTATACATAGCGTAAATTTTTACAACCTCTACGCTATGCGTGTTATAGATATACTCAGGCAGAAGTAGCTGCTGTTCGCTTCTTTTGGGGAGCCTCGCGTTTTTTTATCTTTTCTTTGTCTACATTCCTAATCACAGGGGTACCCAACCAACGCTTCATGGCAGCCTTGCGTTGGGCTGCCCGTGTCCTGTTCTTTCTTACCTTTCTTTGTAGTCTTGTAACGGCCATATGTAACTTATAGGTAGATAGCTGTGGGGCTATAGGTGTAAGTTTATCTAGCTATACTCCTTGAGTCTAACTGTGGGCTCTGTAGGATTCGAACCTACGCCCCTCTGCTTGTAAGGCAGATGCTCTAAACCAACTGAGCTAAGAGCCCTAATGGGACGCCGAATATAAAAAAACTTCCTGCAACTCGTGTAGGACAGCAGCACAATCTACTGAAGCCCACTACTTTTGTGAGTGCGTAATTTTTGGTCCTCCACTAGTCAATGCCTAAAATCATAAAATTCCTCCGGAAGTTTTTGGCTGCACTGTTCCTTGTGCTAGGGACCATCGTAGTAGCTACAGGGGTATACTGCTATCATTACCAGGAGCAAATCATTCAAAAGTTCCTTGAGGAAGCTAACAAACGGGTAAAAAATCCTATACAGATAAGCTCCGTGCAGCTTACTGCCCTGAAAACTTTTCCCCATATCGGCGTTATCCTCCAGGAAGTAGTGGTCAAGGACCATACAAAGTCTGCTGCAGATTTGATGACTGCACGTGAGATTTACTGCGTCTTTGATGTGTGGAAGCTTATCCATGGGCAGTACCTAGTGCGTTATCTCTCCCTAGCCCATGGGAAGCTCTGCTTAGGCCCAGACTTGGCTCATCAGCTAGGATGGGAGGTAGATGAGCGAGCAGTGATGCAGCAGGCGGCTCCTTTGACAGTAAGCTTAGATAAGCTTGAGTTGAAAGACATGGAGATCGTATATGGTGGCAAGCCGTATCACTACGCGATCAATGCAGAGCAAATGCAAGCGCGCTTAAAGTGGGTACACACCAGGCTAGAAGCTGACTTGCAAGGTCAGGCAAACATCCGGGACATCCAGTTGAAAGACCTAGCTTTTGCGCAAAATATACCTGTAGCACTGCGGGCTGCTCTGAGCTATGAACAACAAAATCAAACTTGGACCCTAGGGCCTATGCAGTTCAAGCATAGTAGTTCACTCCTGGCTGTGCAAGGAAGTGGGAGCTTAGGAGAAGCCTCTCCCATTGCTTTAAGGATTCAGGGGGAAAAAATAAGCCCCCAGCTTTTGTTTCGCTGCTTACCCAAGCAATACTCTCAGCAAATCCAACCTTATGATTTGCGCGGTCGTCTAAGCTTAGACTTAAGTATTAATAAACAAAGAGGAAGGGCTTTAGCCTTACAGGGTGACTTTGTACTGTGTAACGGTGCGTTGACTGTCAGCCAATTGGCGAAGCCCATTGCGCTGAATAAGCTCGCAGGCCGCCTGCACATTCCTGATGTGCAGGACTTAAAAAAGGCCACACTTAGTGTCCATGAAATTGCCAGCACACTGGCGCAAAGTAAGCTAGCCGGCAACTTTACCTTGAGCGATTTCCATAATCTCCACCTTCAATGTGCTGCAGAGGCTACGGTTGATTTAGCGTCTTTAAGCACCCTACTCGCTAATGCTGCCCTTACAGATGCTTCAGGGAAGCTCGAAGTGCGCTGGAAGCTTGCCACCAACTTGCGACAACTCACGCGTGGTATCCATGCCAAGGATAACCTCCAGCTTTCCGGGGCATTGCACGCACAAAGCGTTCAGTTCAAACTTGGCTCCGACCAACTTCTATGCAAAGAACTCATAGGCAGCTTGGTTTTTCAAGAAAATGGCTTGGTCATAAAAGACTTTTCAGGGACCATAGGCCCAGGGAGCTTTGTACTGAATGGTACTGTCCAGAATTTACTACCCTATTGGCTATCTAATGACCAAAAGCTTTATGCAGCTACTCAACTTTATGTCGACTACTTGGATCTAGGTTCCTTGCTTCCTGCTAAGCATAAGGCTGATGAACATGGTAGTACAACTCCCAAGTTCAATATTCCTTCCCAATGGGTGCTGAACCTAGCTTGTGATATCCAACAGCTGCACTTCAGGCGTTTCCAGGGGCAGAACGTACGTGCCCAGCTCAGCATCAAAGACCAAAAGCTGATTGCTGAAAAGCTACAGTTAGGCGTTGCAGGAGGAAAAGCTTTTGTAGATGGTGTCTTAGATACAACTACTGATCACCTCAACCTGCATACAGCAGCCAAGCTGAAAGGTGTCCAGCTAGCTACGCTATTCTATATATTCGACAATTTTCACCAAAACTTTTTAATGGATAAGCATTTGGGGGGAGAGGTGTTTGCTGACGTTGACCTGAAGATGCAGGCTGATAAACATTGGAACATATACTGGGATGCGCTACAAGCCGATATCAATGCTCGGCTCAGCAATGGGGCGCTTTACCAATTTGAACCTATCCAGCAGCTTGCCAAGTATGTAGCCGAAGAAAGCCTTGCTCAGCTGCGCTTCTCAGAACTCAAAAACCACATTCGCATCAAGGATAAAACGATTCATATTCCTCCCATGGAAGTACACTCCAATGTGACACGCATTCAGTTATCAGGGAAGCATACCTTTGACGGCCAGGTAGATTATAACCTTGTAGTGCCTTTTACAAGCTACCAGCAACAAAAGGAGGGCGCTACAGAGGAAGTAGCAACTGATGCTCTTGCAGGCATCAATTTATTTCTCAAGCTACAAGGTGATGTTGATAATTATAAAATTAGGTATGATATTAAAGCCCTTCGGTACAGCTTGAAAGGGAAACTCCAAGAACAAGGGAAAGTCCTTAGGGATCTATTGCAGGGAAAATACCAAGGCAAAACCCAGCTCAAAGAGCTAGCCCCAGATGATTATCTTGAGCTTGATTGAAAGAGAGGAGCTACTTAGCTAAGCCAAGTTTCTAGGTGTTTTCCCTCAATGATCTTACACAACTGGTCAGTTTGATTGGCTTCCAACACCACAATAGGCAAGTTATTTTCCTCTTATCCTTCATAGGAGTAGGCCATAATAACCATGTTGGATTTTTTAGTAGCCTAGATGAACCCTAAGCAATTGGAGGTGGGGTAGCGCCTTAAATCTTCCTAAAAACCGCCGTACATCGTTTTTCAATGCCTCTGCAGCCTGCTGCAACCTTAACCCGCTCTGCCCAAGGTAGAAAGCACTGCGCTGAATAAAAAAGCAGCAAGGATAGCGATAGAGGCGACCACAAAAGAGCACGCGGCTGTCTTCAGCCCCATCCTGCTATTAGCGGCAGTATGAGCCAAGGACCCGTAGCACTCAGAACGCCTCAACTGAGACTAACCATGTTATCAATTCTAAGAACAATTGAAGATTGAAAAGGTCTCTATTAAAAAACTGCTATAGTGCACCCATCGAAGCTCGTCAATAGTGAGCTTGGGTTTATCGCAAATATGCCTGATAACCTCATGAGCTAGGACAAGCCCAGATGGATTAAGATAAGCGTCAGCGGTGGACATCACTACAGCCAACATACCTGACATAGCCAATCCTTGCAGACTTACAGGAAAAAGCGCTTTGATGCTTTGTGTTACTACACTTTTGGCTTCAATGGTAGGGTCAAGTGCCCATCCAATCAGGCCAATTAGCATAATCGTAATCTGCAAAACAGGCTCAAAAGCAGAAGCAATAAAGTATTGATAACGGAGTTGGCGCCTATCCTGTGCCATGAGAAGTCGCTGAAAAGTGAGCTGACTTGTAATAGCAACAGTGCAAAAGCTCCACAGAATTTTTACTTCTTGTAGCTTTAACCCTTCAGCTGATAGCCTTTGTAAAGCTCCTCTCCAAGCAGTTTCTTAGTGAGCTAAGCCCTAGAAAATTATGAGACATCCTTTGTTGCGTGCATCGATTCTTTGCGTTGTACTTTTTATCAGTGCCTGTAAAAGCACCGAGGTAGCCATCAAACATGCTAGCGTTCAGCATCCATCTCCGTACCAAGCTGCGCGTACCAAGTACCATGACCTGCTCCACACCAAGCTAGAGGTAAGTTTTGATTGGCAACGCCAGCACCTACACGGAGTAGCCACACTCAAGCTACAACCCCATTGTTTCCCTCAACGGTACCTGCTGCTCGATGCCCAAGGCTTTGTAGTCCACAGCGTAGCCAAATTGTTAGCAGAGCATACGAAAAGCCCTTTGGCACATACCTATGACGGCAAAAAGCTTACCATCGATTTAGGCGAAGCCCTGCAGGCAGGAGAGGCTTATGAGGTGAAGATTGTGTATACAGCACAACCTAATGCCATACCAGGCCGCACAGGGACGAGCCTAAGCCATGGTAAAGGGCTCTTCTTTATTAATCCAAAGGGCAGTCATCCAACAAAGCCTCAACAGATATGGACACAAGGCGAACCGCAAGCTAACTCCTGTTGGTTTCCTACGATTGATGCCCCCAACCAAAGATGTACGCAGGAGGTTTATATCACAGTAGATGAGCGCTTTAATACTCTCTCTAATGGGGTATTGGGTTATTCCAAGCTCAACGAAGACCATACGAGGACGGATTACTGGTACATGGATTTACCCCACCCACCTTACTTGTTTATGCTGGCTGTAGGTGAGTTTGCCGTGGTGCAAGACGCCTGGGAAGACATGGAAGTGAACTATTACGTAGAGCCTGCTTATGAAAAGTATGCCAAAGCCATTTTTGGCCATACCCCAGAGATGATTGAGTTCTTTTCTCAGAAGCTAGACTACCCTTATCCTTGGCCCAAGTACAGCCAAATAGTGGTGAGAGACTACTTCTTAGCAGGCGCCATGGCAAACACTTCTGCTGCTGTTTTTACGGAGGCGCTACAGGTAGACGATCGAGAGCTTTTGGACAGGGATTATGAGGATATCATTGCCCACGAATTATTTCAGCATTGGTTTGGCAATTTGGTCACTTGCGAATCTTGGTCACACCTGTCTTGGAATGAATCCTTCGCCCTTTTAGGGGAACATATTTGGCGGGAATACAAGTATGGGGCTGATGCTGGCGACCTGAGTGTATGGAACACCTTGCAGGGCTATTTACAAGAAGCCTCCCACAAACAAGTCAACCTCATTCGGTTTCGCTATGATGATGTCGATGAACTTTTTGATAGGTATAGCTACAACAAGGGAGCTTTGGTTTTGCACATTCTCCGACAATACCTGGGTGAAGAAGCGTTTTTTAAAGCCCTTAGTTACTATCTCAAAAAGCATGCTTTCTCTTCCGTAGAAATCCACCAGCTTAGAAGAGCTTTTGAGGAGGTAACAGGAGAGGACCTTAATTGGTTTTTTAACCAGTGGTTCTTTGCAGCGGGGCTTCCTATCCTAAAGGTGGAACACACTTATGGCGATGGCACCCTCACTTTGAGAGTATGGCAACAACAAAATGCAAAGACTACCCCTATCTACAAATTGCCTTTGACGGTAACTATCTGGACTGGAGGTGAGCAGCAGCACCATACAATCGTGGTAGAACAGCCATATAATGAATTTACATGGGAGCTGCCTCAGCAACCAGAGCTGGTAAGCCTAGACAGGCGTACCATGCTGCTTGGAGTCATTGACCATCCTAAGTCACCCGCAGCATATCAGCGTTTGTACTACCAAGGAGAAGACTTTTTTGCTAAGCATGAGGCCTTGACCTACTGTGTCAACCACATGGATAATCCGGCCTGCTGTAAAGTGCTTCAAGATGCCCTACAAGATGACTTTTGGTTTTTTAGGAAAGTGGCTGCGGCTGCTTTTAAGGATTACCAGGGCAAAGATCTCGCCGTAGTAGCCTCCCTGCTAATAGCGCTGAGTAAAAATGATCCGCAATCTGCTGTACAAGCAGCTGCTGTGGCCACCCTGGCTTCTTTCCCGAAGCCAGCACAATACGTTGCTATTTACAAGCAAGGCATGGCTGCCCGTTCATACCATTTGGTTAGTACTGCCCTGTATGCCTATGTTACTACTAGTAACGAACCTGACCGGCTCGCCTACTTAGCTCCTTTTGAAGCTTACGATCATCCCAGCATCATGGCAGCCCTGGCTAATGCCTACATCAAAACGAAGCAGCTTGACAAGTACCCTTGGTTCAAGGAGAAGCTTACTAGACTGCAAGGGAGTATAAACATCTATCCGTTAATTGTGACACTAGGAAAATACCTAGCAGTAATACCCGATGAAAACAGCCAAGCAGATGGCTTAGAGCTATTGGGACAAGCTATTGAAAGCACTGATAATGCACAGATACACGCAGCTGTATATGAGGCCTTGCAGCATATGCGTAAAATAAAAGGAGCACAAACATTTCTTAAAGAATTCAAGACTACTAATCAGTAACCCCGTAAAAACTGGGTGCTAGAAAATATAGCTGTTGACCTACTTTCTTGCCTATCTAGTTTGACCAATCTAAAAAAACGCATAGTTTTGCGGCCCACTGGTGTTAGGAAGGCTTGTCAAAGCCAGCGTTACAATCAGCCTAGGGGGAGGTGCCAGAGTGGTTAAATGGGGCGGACTGTAAATCCGTTGCTTTACAGCTACGTAGGTTCGAATCCTACCCTCCCCACATAACCATTGATTCATTTTTCGTAGATGGAGGGCCAGATAAGTAGATTGTTTGTCCAAGCCCTCTGATAAAGGAAATAGATCAATGAGCCGATAAAAAAATAAACCTATAAATAAATGCAAAGCGGAAGTAGCTCAGTTGGTAGAGCGACAGCCTTCCAAGCTGTAGGTCGCGAGTTCGACCCTCGTCTTCCGCTCTTTACAGGCCGATGTAGCTCAGGGGTAGAGTACTTCCTTGGTAAGGAAGAGGTCGCGGGTTCAAATCCCGTCATTGGCTCAGCAAGTAGCTTGTTGGGTTGATGCGGGTAGGCTATGTAATACAGTGAGATCTAGCAGTGCTATGCACTGAATTAGCCGACTTTAATTATATTCATTTCGAAACCAAAATAAAAGTTCTAGACATGGCAAAAGAAGACTTTGATCGCTCCAAACCTCACGTTAACATCGGTACAATTGGCCACGTTGACCATGGTAAAACAACCCTAACAGCTGCTATTTCCTCTGTGCTATCCAGCAAAGGATTGGCCGAAAAGAAAGACTTTAACGCTATCGACAATGCCCCTGAAGAGAAGGAAAGAGGAATAACCATTAATACTTCCCACATAGAGTACCAGACAGCTCAACGGCACTATGCCCACGTAGACTGTCCGGGCCACGCAGATTATGTAAAAAACATGGTAACTGGGGCTGCACAGATGGATGGTGCGATCTTGGTAGTCGCTGCTACAGATGGGCCTATGCCTCAAACACGGGAGCACATTTTGCTTGCCTCCCAAGTAGGCGTACCCAGGCTTGTAGTCTTTCTAAATAAAGTAGATGCAGTTGACGACCCTGAGCTACTGGAGTTGGTAGAGATGGAGGTGCGTGAGCTTTTGCATACTTACAAATTTGATAGTGCTAATACGCCGATCATCCGAGGTTCTGCCTTGGGTGCGCTCAATAGCGAAGAAAAGTGGGCAAAGACAGTAGAAAAATTGATGGATGCAGTGGATGAGTATATCCCTGTGCCTGAGCGCCTAATTGATAGAGACTTCCTGATGCCCATAGAAGACGTCTTCTCTATCAAAGGTCGTGGTACAGTAGCTACGGGGAGAATAGAAAGGGGTGTTGTTAACTCAGGAGATTCAGTTGAGATCGTCGGTATGGGGGCAGAAAAGCTAACTCCCACAGTGACTGGCGTTGAGATGTTCAGAAAGACCTTAGACAGAGGCGAGGCAGGCGATAATGTCGGATTACTACTGCGTGGTATTGATAAGAAAGATATCCGTAGAGGGATGATTATTTGTAAGCCAGGCTCTGTGACACCCCACAAGAAATTCAAGGCAGAGGTATATGTTCTTTCTAAGGAAGAAGGAGGCCGCCATACACCATTCTTTAACAAGTATAGGCCACAGTTCTACTTTAGAACTACTGATGTAACTGGGGAAGTGCAGCTACCTGAAGGTGTTGAAATGGTTCAGTCTGGAGATAATGTCAATTTTAAAGTAGAGCTCATTAACGAAGTAGCCCTGGAACAAGGCTTGCGTTTTGCTATTCGGGAAGGAGGTAGAACCGTTGGCGCAGGCAAAGTGACCGAAATTATTGAGTAACCCTCTGCCCAACTTGGGTAACAAGCACATTGCCGCGCGAGGAAATGTACTTGTTGAGAATAGCATGTTTATATAAATTTGTGAGCCACTCGACAAAACCATACGGGTGTAGCTCAATGGGTAGAGTAGTGGTCTCCAAAACCATTGGCTGGGAGTTCGAATCTCTCCACCCGTGCATACAACAGCATGTCAAAAATAAAAACATTCCTGCTTGGATCCATAGACGAGATAAGTCACAAAGTGGCCTGGCCTCTCTACGGTGCGCTCCAAAGTAGTTCGATGCTAGTGTTAGCTGCCTCTTTTGTTTTTGCGTTCGTTATCGGCTTGATGGACCTGGTATCTAAGAATGCTATTGCTTGGTTTTATAACGCTTTCTAGGGCGAACTAAAAGAAAAAAACTACTACGATGGCGATGGGTGAGCCAAAATGGTACGTACTTAAGGTCGTAGGTGGGCAAGAAAAAAAAGTCAAAGCTCACCTGGAAGCAGCGCTGGCAACACAAAAGCTAGAAGGCTACGTTACGCAAATACTCATCCCTTCTGAAAAGGTATACGAGCTGAGTGCAGGTAGGAGAAAGACTAAGGAACGTAACTTTTTCCCAGGCTACATGCTGATTTGTGCTGAACTATCAGAGGGAAAAGCAGTCCATGTAGTAAAGAATATACCTGGAGCACTAGGATTTTTAGGGGCCAAGGGCTGGGGGCTTTCTAGCCCACCTGTACCGCTGAGGCAAGCTGAAGTAAACAGAATACTGGGTAGAGTAGACGAAGCCGAGGAGAGGGGCTTGGTACCCGAGACACCTTTTATGGTGGGAGAAATGGTAAAGGTAATTGAGGGGCCTTTTAGTGGCTTTTCAGGGAGTATTCAGGAAATATTTGAAGACCGAAAGAAGCTCAATATCACAGTAAAAATCTTTGAGAGAAATACACCGATCGAGCTTAGCTACGCGCAAGTAGAAAAGCTTCCATAAAATTTCTCGCTTTTTTGAGATAAAAAGTATGGCCAAAGAGATCAAGACTTTTATTAAACTGCAGGTACCAGGAGGTACAGCCAAACCCGCTGGTGCTGTGGGGCCTGCCTTAGGTAGCAAAGGCGTCAACATCATGGAGTTCTGCAAGCAGTTCAATGCCAGAACCCAAGATAAGCAAGGAGAGGTGCTGCCTGTGATCATTACGGTCTACAAAGACAAGTCATTTGATTTTGTTATCAAAACCCCGCCTGCTCCTGTCTTGCTTATGAAAAAAGCCAACCTCAAAAAAGGGTCCCCAGAATCCAATCGAGACAAAGTAGGCACTGTGACATGGGATGAGGTGCAGACAATAGCGACACTTAAGATGCCAGACCTCAATGCTTTTGAATTACATGCTGCAATGAAAATGATTGCCGGAACAGCAAGAAGCATGGGGATAACTGTAAGTGGTGAAGCACCTTGGAGTAACTAAAGCAAAGATTGATGGCTGGGCTGACTAAAAAGCAAAAAGAGCTTACTACGAAGTACAACTTCAAAAAAGCTTACCCTTTGAACGAGGCTGTGCAGCTCGTTAAAGCAATTACCTACACAAAGTTTGACGCCGCGGTAGATATAGCTATTCGCCTAGGTGTAGATCCTAGAAAATCAGATCAGATGGTGAGGGGTGCAGTAATACTTCCTCATGGCACTGGTAAAAAAGTTAAAATCTTGGTCCTATGCACCCCTGATAAAGAAAAGGAAGCTCAAGAAGCAGGGGCTGATTACGTGGGGCTGGATGAATATCTCAAGAAACTTGAACAAGGTTGGACGGCCGTAGACGTAATCATCACTATGCCCTCAGTGATGGTCAAGGTAGGACGCCTGGGGAAGATACTAGGTCCAAGAGGACTAATGCCTAACCCCAAGTCTGGCAGTGTAACCACAGAAGTAGGTAAAGCTGTACAAGAAGTTAAAGCTGGTAAACGTAACTTCAAGGTAGACAAATATGGTATCATACATGCTAGTATTGGGAGAGTTTCTTTCTCAAGTGAGCAACTTAGCAGTAATGCACTTGAACTCATAGGTAATATTATGAAGCTAAAACCTACCTCTGCAAAAGGCAATTATGTCAGGAGCATAAGCCTTTCTAGTACCATGAGCAAAAGTGTCTTCGTTGATAAAAATAGCACCCCTGGACTGTAAAAATGACACGAAGAGAAAAAAAAGAAATTGTAGCGAGCCTTGTGGAGCGACTTTCTTCGACCGATTATTTCTACATTGTCGATGCAGAAGGGCTTAATGTCGAAGCGGTTAATGACTTCAGAAGGAAATGCTTTCAAGCAAGTGTAGGATATCAAGTGGTAAAAAATACCCTTATCCGCAAGGCACTTGAAAAGCTAAAAGGTGAAGTCGATTATGCAGCCTTTAATGGTAGAGTCCTCAAAGGATTCTCCGGTATTCTATTTTCTAAAGACACTAGCAGTACACCTGCGAAACTCATCAAAGACTTTAGGAAGCAGCAGAGCCTAGCAAACCCCCTCTTCAAGGGTGCCTCCATTGACAAAGAGCTATTTATTGGAGAGGAGCATTTAGATGCACTAAGTAAGCTTAAGTCGAGGACTGAGCTGGTTGGTGAATTAATTGGACTACTAAAATCCCCTATTACGCATGTAATGTCCTCACTCCAAGCTGGTAAGCACCAACTGGCAGGAGTTGTAAAAGCTTTAGCAGAAAAACAGCAATGAACTCAAACGCATACTATCAACAACTAAACCCGCAATTAAAATGACAGATTTAAAGGTATTCGCAGCACAGCTTGTTAATCTCAGCGTCAAAGAAGTCAATGAGTTAGCGAAAATATTGCAAGAGGAGTATGGCATTGAACCAGCCTCAGCACCTCCTGTTGTAGTTGCAGGTGGATCAACCAACAATAACACTGAAGTTGCTGAAGAAAAAAACAGCTTTAATGTCATCCTTAAATCAGCAGGTGCTTCTAAGCTGGCTGTTGTAAAGCTTGTTAAAGAAATGACAGGGCTGGGGCTAAAGGATGCAAAAGGGCTAGTAGATGGGGCACCAAAGCCTATCAAGGAGGATGTGCCTAAGGATGAGGCAGAGTCTCTTAAGACCAAACTTGAAGAAACAGGGGCTGAGGTAGAATTAAAATAGCCTCAGGCCTATTGCTTACATAACTTTCAAAGTATGCTTGGGACAGCTTATATGAGTGTATGTTCCCAAGGCTACTTCCGCGAAAAACATTAAAAATTTGTTTCAGTGCCATAAGAAATAAGCTTACGGAATGGTACGGCTATCTTTCTACACCTGAAATCTAAATCTATAGCGCCTTGGCAAAGAACAAAAAGCCCAGCAACAAAAGGCTCAGCTTCGCTGCAATCAAGTCTTTAACAGACTATCCTGACTTTCTCGAGCTTCAACTCAAATCCTTTAGAGACTTTTTTCAGCTAGACAATCCCCCTGAGAAGCGGGTTCAGGAAGGCTTGTACAAGGTCTTCATGGATAATTTTCCTATAGAGGACGCCAGGGGTAATTTTGTACTGGAATTCGTCGACTATACACTGGACACACCTAAGTACACACCAGAAGAATGCATTGGCCGTGGAGTAACGTATGCAGTCCCCTTGAAAGCTAAGCTAAGGTTACTTCAAAAGGATGATGCCAACGAAGACTTTGCAACCATCGAGCAAGAAGTATTCCTAGGGAATATTCCTTACATGACTCCCAAAGGTTCTTTTATTATCAATGGGGCTGAGCGGGTAGTTGTTTCACAGATTCACAAATCTCCCGGCATATTTTTTGCCCAGAATACTCACACCAGTGGTGCCATGCTTTATTCTGCGAGGATTATCCCTTTTAAAGGAGCATGGACCGAGTTTGCTACAGACGTTAACAGCGTCATGTATGTTTATATCGACCGTAAGAAGAAGTTCCCAATTACGACACTCCTCAGAGCTATTGGCTATAGTACTGACGAGGAAATCTTAAACATTTTTGGACTTTCAGAAGAAGTAGAAGCCACTAAAACAGCGTTAAAAAGTCAGCTTGGAAGGCGATTAGCAGCACGTGTGCTTAAGACATGGACGGAAGACTTTGTAGATGAAGATACTGGCGAAGTAATTTCTGTAGATCGCAGTGAGGTGTTATTGGAGCGTGACTCTGTCTTGACCGATGAAGCAATTGATATTATCCTGGAAGCAGACACTAGGTTTGTGGTTCTTTATAGGGCTGATATCAGTATTACAGATTACAGCATTATTTACAACACCCTCCATAAAGACAATGCTAACTCTGAGCGAGAGGCTGTTGAGCAGATTTATCGCCAGTTGCGCAATACAGAGCCAACTGAAGAACAAACTGCACGAGAAACAATTCAAAGTCTGTTCTTTAGTAACAAACGCTATGACCTAGGTGAGGTAGGGCGCTACAGAATCAATAAAAAACTCGGTAGTGCTGTTCCCTCTGATGTTACTGTGCTGACCAAGGAAGATATCGTGCACATAGTCAAATACTTAATTGGGCTTGTCAACTCCAAGGCGGTGGTAGATGATGTAGATCATTTAGGTAATAGAAGGGTGAGGATGGTAGAAGAGCAGCTTTATACCCAGTTCGGTATGGGCCTGTCCAGGATGGCCAGGACGATCAGGGATAGAATGAATGTGCGGGACAATGAAGATTACAAGCCTGCTGAATTGATTAATGCCCGAACTTTATCTGCAGTCATTAATTCCTTCTTTGGTACCAACCCACTTTCACAATTCATGGACCAAGTGAATCCACTGGCAGAGGTAACACACAAGCGAAGAATATCTGCGCTAGGGCGTGGTGGCCTTTCAAAGGAAAGAGCAGGTTTTGAAGCGAGAGACATACACTATACGTACGCAGGGCGGCTTTGCACCATAGAAACTCCTGAGGGTCCTAATATCGGCTTGATATCTTCTTTGTGTATCCATGCCAGAGTAAACTCTATGAGCTTTATTGAGACCCCTTACAGGAAGGTCGTCGATGGTAAGGTAGATCTAGAGGGCAAGGTGCATTACCTCACTGCTGAGGAAGAGGATGCCTACAATATTGCACCGGCCAAGGCCAGGCTTGATAAAGCAGGGAAGTTGTTAGACAACAGAGTTAAGGTAAGATTTGCCGGCGACTATCCTCTTGTCAGTCCTGAACAGGTTGCCTACATGGATGTAGCAGCCAACCAGATTGTTTCTGTAGCTGCAGCACTTATTCCCTTTTTAGAACATAACGACGCAAGCCGGGCGCTGATGGGTTCAAACATGCAACGTCAGGCAGTACCGCTTTTACAACCTGAGGCCCCTATCGTCGGTACAGGCCTTGAAGAACGAGTTGCTAGAGATTTCAGAGGGCTGGTATGCGCTGAGAAAGATGGAGTAGTAGTTTATGTAGATGCCGACAAGATTATAATTAAGTATCAGCTTTCAAAAGAAGAGGAACTCGTAGAATTCGATGGTACACTGAAAACCTATCCAATAACTAAGTTTCAAAGAACTAACCAAGGTACCTGCATCAATCTTAGGCCCACAGTCTATAAAGGTGAAAAAGTGAAGCAAGGGCAGCTATTGTGTGAAGGCTATGCTACAAAGGATAACGAATTAGCCTTGGGCAGAAACCTCAAAGTAGCTTTTATGCCTTGGCAAGGCTATAACTACGAGGATGCCATTGTTATCTCAGAGCGTGTTGTTCAAGCAGACATGTTCACCTCAGTTCATCTTGAAGAGTTTACTTTAGACGTAAGAGATACCACGTTGGGAAAAGAAGAACTAACCTCTGAGATCCCTAATGTCAGTGAAGAAGCAGTGAGCCATCTTGATGAAGATGGCATCGTTAAAGTAGGTACTGAGATCAACGAGGGAGATATCCTTGTTGGGAAAATTACACCTAAAGGAGAGTCTGACCCTACCCCGGAAGAGAAATTGCTAAGAGCCATCTTTGGTGACAAAGCCGGTGACGTAAAAGATGCTTCTCTAAAAGCACCTCCTTCGATGAAAGGGGTTGTGGTAGATACGAAGCTCTTTGCTAGACCTAGTCGAGATAAACAAGCCAAGACTAGGGTCAAGAAGGAGCTTGAGATGCTCAAGAAGCTTCATACTAAGAATCTATTGCAATTACGAGCTACAATGATCGAGAAGCTCACCAAGCTACTCAAAGGAGAGATATCACAAGGCGTTTATCACAAATTTGGCGATGAACTCATAGGTCAAGGGAAGAAGTTTACCGCTTCCTTGATTGAGAAGAACTTATTCCCCATTAAGAACGTATATCGTGATGAGGCTAACTATAGCATTCCTGAGGAGACCAACCTGATCGGGGATGTGCTTTTAGAAAAATGGACCACCAACGAGAAGAATAATAATCTACTACAACAGCTTGTAGAAAACTATACTAGAAAACGGAACAGGATTATCGGTGATTTTAGAAGAGAAAGATTTGCTTTAGATGTAGGGGATGACCTACCCACAGGTATTCTCAAGCTAGCTAAGGTGTGTGTGGCTAAGAAGCGAAAGCTAAAAGTAGGAGATAAGATGGCAGGTAGGCATGGTAACAAGGGCGTTGTTGCAAAGATTGTTCGTCAAGAAGATATGCCTTTCTTGGCAGACGGTACACCTTTTGACATTGTACTGAGCCCACTTGGGGTGCCGTCTCGTATGAACTTGGGGCAGATTTATGAGACAGTGTTAGGCTGGGCAGGTCACGAGTTAGGTAGACAGTATGCTACACCAATTTTTGACGGTGCTTCTATAGAGGACATAGAAAAAGAATTGAAAAAGGCTGGTTTGCCCAATTGGGGCAAAGAGGAACTTTATGATGGTTTAACAGGTGAGAAATTTGACCAGAAGATAACCACAGGGGTGATCTATATGCTTAAGCTAGGGCACCTAGTAGATGAGAAGATGCATGGACGCTCTACAGGGCCCTATTCCCTCATTACTCAACAGCCACTAGGAGGTAAGGCACAGTTTGGTGGACAACGCTTCGGAGAGATGGAAGTATGGGCACTAGAGGCCTTTGGTGCTGCCTATACGTTACAAGAAATGCTGACAATTAAGTCAGATGATGTGGTCGGTCGCTCTAAAGCATATGAGATGATTGTCAAGGGAGAAAACATTACTAAACCTAGTTTGCCAGAATCATTCAACGTATTGGTGCATGAGCTCAGAGGCTTGGGGTTAGAAGTTACGTTCAGGTAAGCCTATTGAGCATAATAAGCGCGCACAACGCCTAATTCAGCAGTTATGACATTTAGAAGAGACGAGAAGTTAACGAGTGATTTTTCAGAGATAATACTCAGCTTGGCCTCTCCAGAAGCAATTCTAGAGCGTTCTCGTGGAGAAGTTACTCAGCCTGAGACGGTTAACTATAGGACTCACAAACCAGAAATGAAAGGATTATTTTGTGAGCGAATTTTTGGCCCTATAAAAGACTGGGAATGCCATTGTGGAAAATACAAGCGGATCAGATACAAAGGGATCACTTGTGATCGCTGTGGGGTGGAGGTAACCGAAAAGAAGGTACGGCGTGTAAGAATGGGACATATTGAGCTAGTAATACCTGTAGCCCACATCTGGTACTTCAGATCCTCTCCTAACAAGATGGGTCATCTGCTTGGCCTACAAGCTAAAAATCTGGACCAAATCATTTATTACGAAAGGTATGTAGTGATTCAGCCAGGTGTAAAAGCAGAGGACAACATCAGCTACATGGATCTTCTCAGTGAGGAGGAGTACTTGGAGATTCTAGACCAGCTTCCTTGGGAGAACCAGCTTCTGGATGATAATGATCCTAACAAATTCATTGCCAGAATGGGAGCTGAGGCGCTTCATATGCTTCTATCTAGGATTAAGCTTGATGAATTGTCTTTTGAGCTGAGGCATCAAGCAGCCAATGACACCTCACAGCAGCGCCGGGCAGAAGCCTGCAAGCGGTTGAGAGTAGTAGAAGCATTTAGAGAGGCAGGAAGTAGGATAGAGAACAGACCAGAATGGATGATCATGCGTAACATTCCCGTCATACCTACTGAACTGCGCCCCCTTGTGCCTCTAGAAGGAGGTAGGTTTGCTACTTCTGACCTCAACGAGCTCTATCGCAAAGTGATTATCAGAAATAGCCGTCTCAAGAAACTGATTGACATCAAAGCACCTGATCTTATCCAGAGGCATGAAAAGCGCATGCTCCAAGATGCGGTGGACTCTTTGTTTGATAACTCTAGAAGAGTCAATACTGTGGCTTATGAAGGGGCTAGACCGTTGAAATCATTGAGTGATGTACTCAAAGGAAAGCAAGGACGTTTCCGTCAGAATCTCTTAGGAAAGCGGGTAGACTACTCAGGAAGATCTGTGATTGTGGTAAGTCCTGAGCTTAAGCTTTATGAGTGTGGGCTGCCTAAAGACATGGCTGCAGAGCTTTTCAAGCCTTTCATTATTCGTAAAATCCTTGAAAGAGGTATTGTTCAGACTGTCAAGTCTGCCAAAAAGATTGTTGAAAAGAAGTCACCGGTTGTTTGGGACATTCTAGAAAATATTTTGAAAGGGCACCCAGTACTGCTTAATAGGGCTCCTACACTGCATAGGCTAGGTATTCAAGCTTTTCAGCCCAAGCTGATCGAGGGTAAGGCTATCCAATTACATCCCCTAGTTTGTACAGCATTTAACGCAGACTTTGATGGCGATACCATGTCGGTGCATGTGCCGCTGAGCCAAGAGGCTATTGCAGAAGCATCTTTATTGATGTTATCTGCACATAATATCCTCAACCCCGCCAATGGTGCCCCCATTGCAGTGCCTTCTAAAGACATAGTTCTAGGCTTGTACTACATCACCAAAGGCCGAAAGAGCACTGCTCAACACCCTGTTAAAGGTGCAGGAATGACCTTCTATGCTCCTGAAGAAGTGATCATAGCGCTAGATAGTGGTAACTTATCACAGCATGCTTACATCAGCGTAAAAGTAAAGACCAAGGACAAAACGGGTAAGCTGGTTGAAAAGATGATTGACACAGTAGCTGGAAGAGTTGTCTTTAATCAATGTGTACCTGAAGAATTCGGCTTCATCAATGAGATGCTTACCAGCAAAAAGCTCCAAGCCATCACTGCCCAAGTGTATAAAGAAACGAATACGGTACGCACTGTAGCCTTCCTCGATGCGGTCAAAGAGTTAGGCTTCCAGTCCGTTTACAAGGGAGGCATAACTATGGCACTGGATGATATAAAAACGCCTCAAAAAAAAGGCAAACTCATCAATCAGGCCAAAGAAGACGTAAATGTTGTTTGGAATAACTACTTGATGGGGCTGATTACTGACCGAGAGCGTTATAACCAGGTTATCGATATATGGACGCGTGTCAACACACAAATCACGAACCTGCTCATGGAGCAGTTAAAAAAAGATCAACAAGGCTTTAACTCTGTTTATATGATGATGGACTCAGGTGCCAGGGGCTCGAGAGAACAAGTGCGTCAGCTAGGGGGTATGCGAGGTCTTATGGCTAAGCCGCAAAAAGATTTGCATGGCTCTATAGGCGGAATTATTGAGAACCCTATCTTTTCTAACTTTAAGGAAGGATTGGATGTCATTGAGTATTTTATCTCTACTCACGGAGCACGAAAAGGGCTGACTGATACAGCGCTGAAAACTGCTGACGCAGGTTACTTGACCAGAAGGCTGGTCGACGTGGCCCAAGATGTAATTACTACTGAAGAAGACTGTGGTACGCTGAGAGGTTTAGTAGTTGCTACGCTGCAAGACAATGACGAAGTCATTGAACCCATTTCTGAGAAAATAATAGGCCGAGTTGCTATCCGTGATGTATATCATCCTACTACAAAAAAGCTGCTTATCCCTGCTGGTGAGGAGATTACAGAAACACTTGCTGCTGCCGCCGATGAGGCAGGCGTAGCAGAGGTAGAAGTTCGATCAGCATTGACTTGCGAAGCTAAGCGTGGTGTATGTATCAAATGTTATGGCAGAAACCTGGCTACAGGAAAGATGGTACAAATAGGAGAAGCAGTAGGTGTCATCGCAGCGCAGTCTATTGGCGAGCCAGGTACACAGCTGACCCTACGAACCTTTCATGTAGGAGGTACTGCCGCTAACATTACTGTAGAGGCGAAGATACAAGCCAAGCTCGGTGGAGTGGTTACTTTTGATGATCTCTCTTCGGTTAAGACGACTAACAGTAAGGGGGAAAAGCTAGAAGTAGTGATGGGTAGGTCTTGTGAAGTTCATATCCTAGACCCTCAATCCAAGAGAGTGGTAATGACTAGCTCCATGCCTTATGGCGCTTACTTAAAGGTTAAGGAAGGTGATCACGTAAAGCAAGATCAAGAGTTATGCTACTGGGATCCTTACAATGCTGTTATACTCTCCAAGATAGATGGGACTGTGGCATTTGAGGCTATAGAAGAGGGTATTACATATAAGGAGGAGTATGATGAGCAAACAGGGCACAAGCAAAAAGTAATTGCTGATACTAGGGATAAAACAAAGACCCCAAGCCTCATTATAACAGGTAAAAAAGATGTAAAAGCCACCTACAACCTTCCTGTAAAAGCACGCTTAATGGTAGCAGATGGAGACATAATCCGTGCAGGGCAGATCCTAGTAAAAATTCCAAGAACAATGGGCAAATCTGGGGATATTACAGGAGGTCTTCCCAGGGTTACTGAACTTTTTGAAGCTAGAAATCCATCTAATACAGCTGTAGTCAGTGAAATTAATGGAGCTGTTACCTATGGTGGAATCAAACGTGGTAATCGAGAGATATTTATTGAGTCAAAAGAAGGAATTAAGAAGAAATATATTATACCGCTATCAAAGCATATACTTGTACAAGACAATGACTATGTTAAGGTAAGTGCGCCCTTATCGGATGGTCTTATTGCACCAGCTGACATCCTAGCGATCATGGGGCCTACCGAAGTGCAAAGATACCTTGTCAATGAACTTCAAGCTGTATACCGCCTGCAAGGAGTAAGAATCAATGACAAACATATTGAGGTTATTGTAAAGCAAATGATGAGTAAAGTTGAAGTGATAGAATCAGGAGATACTTACTTGATGCCTGGTGAGATTGTTGATAAGTTTCTCTTTAGAAAAGAGAATGACAGGATTCTTGATAAAAAGGTAGTGACAGATGCAGGTGACTCTCATATATTCAAAGCTGGTCAGGTGATTAGTGCAAGAAAGTTTACTCAAGCAAATACTGACTTAAAAGGGCAGGGCTTACAGCTAGTTCAAGCAAGAGATGCTGAGCCAGCAGTCTCTCGACCCAAGCTGCAAGGCATTACCCAGGCCGCACTGGGCACGGAGAGCTACATATCAACAGCCTCGTTCCAGGAGACTACTAAAGTCTTAAGTGCAGCAGCTATCAGGGGCAAATGCGATAAGCTAAGAGGCTTGAAAGAAAATGTAATTGTCGGGCATTTAATTCCTGCTGGAACTGGCCTTAAGAAGTATAGCCAGCTAATCGTCGGCTCTAAAGAAGAGTATGAAAGAATAGGGCTTGCCAAAGCTAATGTAGCGCAAGAACAAGCTCTCCCGTAACAGGAGGGGAAGCTTCTTGACCAAAAATCTCTCTAATTCACCTTTTACTCTCCCAAGTTAGCTAACCATTGTACTATTTGGGTGCCTAGGCGGTTGATGATAGCGCTTGAACAAACTGTCTATTTTCATTTGGAGAACGCCAATAAAGGCCTCAGCCATGATGCTTGGTGACATTTTAGATTGTCCTCTTATTCTGTTCGTGAAGACAATAGGTATCTCGCTAACCTGAAAGCCATACTTCCAGGCTAAAAACTTCATCTCTACTTGAAAGATGTAGCCAACAGAGCGGATAACTTCTAGGTCAAGTGTCTCCAAAACTTTTCTTTTATAACACAAACCCAGCTGTCGTATCTTGGACTGGCATCCCTGTGATGCAACGGATTAAAGAATTAGCTCAGTAGGATAGCAGTAATCTGCTGAGTGGCCAATTAATAACGTTTATTCCGCTAATGTAGCGGGAGCCAATCACACAATCTTGGGATGCTTGTTGACAGAAGCTATATAGCCTTATGAGGTCTTGGGGAGCATGAGAGCAATCTGCATCCATCATAAAGATGTAGAGATAGTCTCGCTGCAATGCAAACCTGAAACCTTCTATGTAAGCTGTACCCAGCCCTAGCTTTGCTGCTCTGCACTTCAAGTAGAGCCTCCTAAGATAGGTCTTTTGTAGGTCTTCTACCACCTTGGCTGTGCCATCTGGTGAAGCATCATCTATTACTAAGATGTGAAAAATCTTTTCAAGCGCGAAAATAGATGAGACCAATAGGGCTATATTCTCCTTCTCGTTGTAAGTGGGTATGATGACTAGGGAGTCTGTATCATGATGGCTGTCTTTCATAGTAAAGTGTAGGGGAGGAGAGAGCATGTATAGCAAGACCAAAGCTTGTATTCCTCTAGGGCTTAATGGCAGAGATATGTGCTCAGTACATCCCAATGGGTAGTCCACATCTCTCTGTTAAAAATGCTTCTGAATTTCAAATAGGGGGGGGTGCCAATAAAAGTAAGCTTACGTATGTGGTTACGGGCCTGCCGGTAAGCTATTGAGCCTTTGCTAATACTCCCTCCCAAGATGACTTCGTGCAAGCTTGGATCTAGTTTCAAAGCATGCATCACGATAAGAATGTAGCTTAAGAATTTATCACTGCTGGTGTATGCAAACCTGTTGTAATAAAGCAGGTTGCTCTTTTGTATGATTATGATATGAAGGTAATTTGCTTCGCCAAAAACCAGTACCTTGGGCAATAAACTTGGTCTACTACTCCGAAGATAGCTCAATGCACCTTCTATGAGGCTGCTAGCCTGGGGGAGGATGTTTAGTTGGGTTGGCTCATAGTTCGTCTGAAACCAGTTTATTAGCAGCGGATCCATGGCAAAGGCCACTGTTAGGTTCAACGAAGAGTGGGTAAAGTGCTTGATTGTGTTGGAGCCTATGGGGCAAGTAAAATCTAGGTAGTCAACTAGCTTACTTTCTAGAAACAACTGTTTAGGAATTAAGCTATACTGTTGATTGCTAATACACAGTGTGACAGCAGACCAGTTGCCTGATGCTAGCAGTCGATGGTCTTGATAGAGCTGTTCAATAGCTTGCACCCTTTGCTGGCACCGTCCATAGGCTAAACTGTAGGCCTCTAAGAACAAGCATTGTGTAGTTGTAGGATTGACGCAGCTTACTTTGAAGGATGCATCGTTTATACAGATTGATAAATGGTACTGAGATAGGGCAGCAACATTGAACCTTTGATCCTTAACAGTGAGGAGGGTTTGGTAGTTTTTGCCTGATAGAGTATCTACCATAGGATATACATTCCTGCTCTGTAGCTACTTCTGACTGGACGCGAGGGGGGCTCTGTTTCGACGCCTATGTTTTAAAGGTAGCATGACCTATGCGAAGCTTGCTATATTGATTACTAACAGTGTAACGACTCCTCTTCCCTTGTGATAACTCTTCATGGTGATACTTGGATGCTGCTAACATTGCTTCCACGTCTCTTCAAAAAACTTCTTTCGAGCTTCCTCCCTCAACTGGCTTTGCTCCTGAGTACGTGCTGCTAGGCCCATTTGCTTATTTTTATACACTTTGGTGTACCTTTGAGCGTGGTGAGTATCTGTTATATAGACTCTAAAATTAGCTCTTTCATTGATACTATCCACTTGTAATGGCAAGCAGATTACTTAATTGTTTTTGAACATCGGCTCGTACCCAGATTATCTATTAGCCTGAATATTTATAACCTCCTATCCTCCAGAGGCCTAGCTTAGTAAGAGGGGGGATCGTTATTCATTGTATGTGACTATTTCAAATTATTTATAAAAATTGTTTATGCAGCGATTGATAGCCTTTGGCCTTTTGGTATTTACACTTAGTAGCGTTCAACGGAAGCCTTCTTCTGAGCTGCTAACCCAAGATCAAATGGTCTCTATATTGGTAGACCTAGAATTAGCCAAGGCTATAGTAGGGTACTATACTGATAACGAAGCGACTGCTTCTCAGTTGTTGCAAAAAAATGCGCTTCAAATTTACCAAGCGTACGACATAGTGCCAGATACATTGCAAAAGAGCTATCAGTATTACCTTACTCAGCTTGAGGTAATGAAGGAAATTTATGAGGCAGTGATAAAGCGGCTTGAGGAGCTTGAAGCAAAGGTATAAACAGGCTACCATGCAGGGGCTGAGCGAGCTACAAAAAGGTGATAACGTAAGGATGCATGGGCAAGAGTGCATAGGAGAGATTGTACGGCTCACTGGTAAGCATGCTACGGTGGCCTTTCAGTCTATGGAGATCAACATCCCGCTTAGCCGGCTTGAGAAAGTTCGAATAGCCACAAAAGCTCCACCATCTACTCTGCCTATTCAGCCCTCTACACGCATTCTTAACCTCGCTGCTGCTGCATTCTCTGCCTTCAACTCCGAGATAGACCTGCACGGCATGTCTGTATCCGAGGCCCTAAGTACTATAGACCAGTGGATTGATCAAGCTTCAGTGCTAGGCCATAAGTATCTAAAAATTATTCATGGAAAGGGCGCAGGAGTTTTACGTAATGCCATACGTACTTATTTGTGGTCACATGACCAGGCCAAGCGTGTAATCGATCAGCATCCTTATGCAGCAGGAGAAGGCGTGACCTGGTTAGAAATAGAATAAGCGCATGTAACTTGGGGTAGCCTCGGCGGGAATCGAACCTGCATCTAAAGTTTAGGAAACTTCTATTCTATCCATTGAACTACGAGGCCAGAAAGGTGTAAAAGTAGCCTAATAACCAAGGCTGTTCAAGTAATGAGGATAGATCTTCATGTGCTGCTGGTATACCTGTTGAAAAAGTAAATCCTTGAGTGCCTCTATATTGTCTTGCTGTGTAGCTGAAATAAGTACGGTGGGTTGGCCTTCTTGATTAGGATGAGCTTGTTGTAAAGCTACGGAGCTTGTAGTAGCCTCCTGGATTTTTTCAGATATATCGAGCTGGTCTACCTTGTTGCCAATCAGGATTGTTGGTACATCTACTACACCAATTTCTTGTAGTGTTTCTTGTACCACCTGTATCTGTTCTTCCCATGCTGGATGTGCAATATCTACCACGTGCAGAAGGATGTCTGCTTCGCTTACCTCGGCTAATGTGGATTTAAAGCATGCAATAAGTGTATGTGGCAGCTTGCGAATGAAGCCTACTGTGTCTGTGAGTAAAAAAGGAATGCCATGCATGACTACTTTGCGTACTGTAGGATCTATAGTGGCAAAAAGCTTGTCTTCTGCATGCACATCTGTTTTGGACAGTACACGCATCAAGGTTGACTTGCCTACGTTAGTATAGCCTACCAATGCCACTCTCACTAGCTGTTTTCTGTGCTTGCGCTGTATAATGCTTTGTCGTTCTATAGCCTCTAGCTTTTTACGCAAATGCGCTATTTTAGTTTGCACAATTCTTCGGTCTGTTTCTAGCTCCTTCTCTCCAGGGCCTCTCATGCCTGTATTCCCCCCTTTTTGCCTAGATAGGTGCGTCCACATTCTAGTTAACCTTGGTAGCAAAAACTTATACTGGGCTAGCTCCACCTGTATTTTGGCCTGTGTAGTCTTGGCACGCATCGCAAAAATGTTCAGGATGAGTAGGTTCCTATCTAGTACCTTGCATTGTAGTATGGCCTCTAAGTTGTGTGCCTGCGAAGGGCTAAGCTCATCGTCAAAGATGACCATTGCTTGATGGGCTTTGACAAAAGTCTCGATCTCTGCTAGCTTCCCTTTGCCTACCAAGGTTTTTACATCGGGTGCTGCTAGATGTTGTGTAAAAGTAGTTAGTATCTTAATGCCCAGTGTAAAAGCCAGCAAAGCGAGTTCATCCAAATATTCCTCAGTTTTCGCCTTAGGCTGCTGTGGTGTGATTAATGCTACTAATACGGCGGTTTCTTGCTGGGGGACTGTATCAATATATTGTGCCAATATTCAAGATATTAAAAAGCTGAAGACTAGTATCAAGTTAGCACCAACGCAAGCATTCACTTTCCTTGGGAGTTTCTGATAAGGGCTTATGTGTTGGTTTAGGTTAATTTTAGTTAAGTGATCTTAATATGAATCCCAAAGATATAGCCTCATTGCTCTACCCACGATACCTTACACACAGGAGCATTACTACCGACTCTAGACAGGTTCCCCCTCATGCAATTTTTTTTGCCCTCAAGGGGCCGAATTTTGATGGCAACACTTTTGCTGAGCAGGCCATAGAGAGAGGGGCCTCTTACGCTGTGATTGATAATGCTCAGTATAAAAAAGACAATCGCTATATCCTCGTCGAGGACGCGCTTTTAGCCTTACAAAGGCTGGCGCAGCATCATAGGAGACGAATAAAAATTCCTGTTGTCGCTATTACAGGATCCAGTGGTAAAACTACTACAAAAGAACTGATACAAGCAATATTGAGTTGCTGCTACGTTACAACAGCTACTAAAGGCAACCTCAATAACTATATTGGTGTACCGCTTACTGTATTAGCCATTGATGAGCGTACAGAGATAGCTATTGTGGAAATGGGTGCTAACCATGTAGGGGAGATAGCGCAACTCTGCGAAGTTGCTATGCCTACCCATGGTTTGATTACTAATATAGGCCATGTACACATTGAGGGCTTTGGTAGCTTTGAGGAGGTAATTAAAGGAAAAAGTGAGCTATATGATTACTTACATCAACACAACGGTGTGGTATTCACAAACTCTACAGACCCTATCCTTAGCCGAATTGCTAAGCGTCTTATAGAGCCTATTACTTATCCTCAGCAGCAAGATTTTTATCACTGTAAGTTAGTGGAGGAAAGTCCTTTCGTAGTATATCAGAGCCAGAACAGGGAGGTTATTACCTCTCATTTATTAGGACAATACCACTTTTACAACATTGCTGCTTCATTGTGCGTGGCTAAGTATTTTGCAGTGGACGATATGAAAGCCAACAGAGCTATCCAAGCCTATCAGCCTAGCAATAATCGGTCCCAAATTGTCACAAAAGGAAGCAATACTATTTTGTTAGATGCCTATAACGCTAATCTTGAGTCGATAAAGGGAGCCATTCGGGCACTGCATTTAATTCCTGCTGTTCATAAAGTGCTTATCCTGGGCGATATGGCTGAGCTAGGTGAAGAAAGTGAAGAAGCACACCAAGCGCTCGGTCACTTTACTGCCCAGGCAGTTTATAAGGCAGTTTTATTGTGTGGTCCCCATATGCTAGCTGCTAAAGAGGCCAATCCAAGTGCATTGTATTTTCCGCAAAAAGAGGATTTAGTAGCCTATCTAAAGCAGCAAGAATTTAAAGATACAGCCTTCTTAATTAAAGGTTCTCGCTTTCTTCAGCTAGAGACACTAGTAGAGCATATTCATTAAGTTGACTACAAAGTCAATAGTGGGCTTCTTAACGAAGACAAATCTATATATCTTGTGTGAGGAGCCAAAGCTATGGAAGTCAAAGAAAAAATACACCAGATAGCTCTCAGCCAAGTTAAAGGAGTAGGATACGTGCTTTCAAATAAGCTCATGGCCTGTTTTGGTTCGGCTCAGGCTATTTTTCAGGGCAGCCTCAAAGAGCTAATCAGGGTCCTAGGAGGTAATAGATCTCTTGCACAGGCAATACTTAGCAAACGTGGGCTTGCTGAAGCCAATGAGTTATGGGCAGCTCACAACAAAGCTGACATACGTATTATCACTCCGTGGGAAGAGGTATACCCGCAGCGCCTTAAGCACATTTATGGTGCACCTACCTTGCTTTACCTTCGGGGGAATGTGGAGCTTAACAAGGCTAGAATCATCAGCATCGTCGGAACTAGAAGAGCTACCGACTATGGGAAAAAAGTCGTAGAAACACTCCTTAGTGCACTTAGTGCCTATCCATTATTGGTTGTTAGTGGTTTAGCTTATGGGGTTGATATTCATGCGCATAGAACAGCACTGGAGCTGAGGTTGCCTACTTTGGCAGTATTGGCTGGCGGTGTGGATACAATCTATCCGGCACTCCACAAAAAGGTTGCGGAAGCAATGTTAGCTCGAGGAGGACTATTGAGTGAGCACCCTCTCGAAACAAAGCCAGAAGCACATCAGTTTGCTGCCCGAAACCGGCTTATTGCAGGAGTAGCTGATGCAACGATCGTGGTAGAAGCGGGTCAAAGCAGTGGGGCACTAATTACCGCTAATTATGCTAATGAGTACGATAGAGAAGTTTTTGCTGTGGCTGGAAGTATTTATGAGCCTTATTCTGCCGGTTGTCACCAGTTGATCAAAACGCATCAGGCTAATCTATTAACCAGCGCTGCTGACATTATTGACACTATGAACTGGGGTGAAGAGGTAGCTACTGCCAAGCATAGGTCGGATGTCTTAGCTAGACTCCCTGAACTCACCGAAGTTGAAAGAGGAGCTGTACAAACAATTGGTCGGCTCCAAAAAGAGGTACATATCGATGAGTTGAGCTATCAAGCACAGATACCTCTTAATCAATTAGCTGCCATCCTCTTGCAGCTTGAACTCAAGAAAATTGTAAAATCTCTTCCAGGTAAAAAGTTTAGGTTAGCTGCCTGTTAGGGGGCTATCAAACGGCTATAGGTGCCTTGAGGGGGGGGTACGGAGCATAGCCTTTAAGGCTGAAATCTTTATACTGAAAACTCAATAGTTCCTTAACAGCTGGATTGAGTGCGAGCGTGGGTAGCGAGTTAGGTGTCCTGGAAAGCTGTAGCTTGGCCTGTTCTAGGTGGTTGCAATAAAGATGTGCATCTCCGAATGTATGTATAAATTCTCCTAACTCTAGACTACACACATGGGCTATCATCATAGTAAGGAGTGCATAAGAAGCAATGTTAAAAGGAACTCCTAAAAATGCGTCAGCACTACGTTGATACAACTGGCAGGAAAGCTTACCCTCGGCCACATAGAATTGAAAAAGTGTATGACAAGGGGGGAGAGCCATCTTTTCCAGTTCTCCTACATTCCAGGCGCTCACGAGCAATCTTCTAGAGTCAGGGTTTTTTTTGATCTGCTCAACGACTTGAGCAATCTGATCAATTTTTTCCCCGTTTGCTGTAGGCCAGCTTCTCCACTGGTAACCATAAATTGGTCCCAGGTCCCCATGCTCATTAGCCCACTCGTCCCAGATGGTTACTTGGTGTTGGTTCAGGTATTGGATATTTGTATCACCTTTTAAGAACCATAGGAGCTCGTAGATGATAGATTTTAAGTGTACCTTTTTCGTAGTGACAAGGGGGAACCCTGCTGCTAAATCAAAGCGCATTTGGTAACCAAATATGCTGAGCGTACCTGTTCCTGTTCTATCACCCTTTTTTACCCCATAATCGAGGATATGCTGCATTAAATCTAGATATTGCCTCATATGAAAAAGTTATGTTTTCTATGCAAGAAACTTTGCTGACCTCTAGTCTTCTTGCTCCAGCCATTCTCGGTCTGCTCTGGGTAGCTTGTCTACTATTAGCCTATAAGAATCATCGATCCACTGATAGATCAGTTTGTCAGGGATACTCCCATCTGTTCTTACCGTATTCCAATGCTTCTTGTTCATGTGGTAGCCAGGGGTAACCCCTTCATATGCCTCTCTGAGTTGTAAGGCCGTTTCTGGATCGCACTTAAGATTGATGCTTTCGAAGGCATCTATGTCAGCTAAGGCAAACATCTTGCCCCTGACTTTGTACACGAGCGTTTTTTCGTCAAAAGGAAATTCTTCGGTAACCCTTTTCTTCCTTAAGCAATAGTTTCTATAGGCTTCGATGTCCATGTAGCTGTAGGGTTAGCGTTAGGATATATAGCAGCCCTTCAAGCTGTTTTATTTTCATCAAAGGGCCTAGGTAAGCTGTATCTCTACTAAATTTCGTACTTTTGGACGGACATCGAAAACGCTACATGAAAGGCATAGGAAGATATTTTATATTTCTACATTCAATGTTCGTCAACAGAGAGAACTTCAAGACTTATGTTGGGCAGACATTGAACGAGTGTATTGCTATAGGTGTGAATTCTGTCTTCATCGTAGTGATAGTATCACTATTCATAGGAGCGGTGATGAGTATCCAGGTTTACTACAACCTACAATCGCCATTCCCTAGTGACTTTCTGGTGGGGTATAGTGTACGTAATATGTCTATACTAGAAATGTCGCCCACAATGATGGCCCTTATCTTTGCTGGCAAGGTAGGATCCAATATCGCGGGTCAGCTTGGCTCTATGCGTATTAGTGAGCAGATCGATGCCTTGGAAGTTATGGGTATCAACACGACTTCTTACCTCGTTTTGCCAAAGATTCTTGCTGCTTTCATAACTTACCCCCTTCTAGTAATAATTTCGGCCTTTCTCGCTATATATAGTGGTCTCATTGTTGCTGAACTGGTGGTGTCTGTTGCGCCAGAAGATTATATCTACGGTCTTAGATTTAAATTTAATCCTTACTTAGTTCGTTTTGCCCTGTATAAATCGCTGTTCTTTGCTTTCTTGATATCTTCTATCTCTGCTTACAGAGGGTTCTACATATCTGGGGGAGCAATGGCAGTCGGTAAAGCAAGTACCCGTGCTGTTACGGACAGCTGCATTGCTATCTTATTGGCTGATTATATATTGACCCAGCTGCTCTTACACCCTTATGTCAATATATGATCGAATTTCAACACATCAGCAAGGCTTTTGAGGGTAAGACCGTTTTAGATGGCGTGAGTGGGAAATTTGATCAGGGGAAAGTCAATTTAGTCATTGGGGCAAGCGGTGCTGGAAAAAGTGTGCTCATCAAGTGTATTGTGGGTCTTATTCATCCTGAGCAAGGTAGGGTTACGTTTGATGGAAGAGATTTTATGAATGGTGCTAGTGATCTAAAAGTGAGCGTTAGAAGAGAGATAGGCATGTTATTTCAGGGAGGGGCGCTGTTCGATTCTAAGAATGTAGAAGAGAATGTAAGATTCCCTCTTGATATGCTTACTGACATGCCTCAGAATGCTAAGCTAGAACGTGTCAATTTTTGTCTACAACGGGTTGGGTTATCTAATACGAATCAAAAGATGCCTAGTGAGTTGAGTGGTGGTATGAAAAAAAGAGTAGGGATAGCCCGCGCTATTGTTAACAACTCTAAATATCTTTTCTGCGACGAGCCAAACTCTGGCCTTGATCCCAAGACTGGGTTGCTGATAGATGAGCTGATTCAGGAGATCACTTATGAATACAACCTTACCACGACCGTTGTTACCCACGACATGAATTCAGTGGTGTCTATGGGTGACTATATTTTATTTATTGATCAGGGTAAGCAGGTGTGGGAGGGTACCTCAGATGATGTTTTTAAGGTTGATGTAAAATCGCTTCAAGATTTTCTTTTTGCAGGCGGGCTTATGAGAAGAATCAAAGCCCAGACTTAAGTGCTAAAATCCCTCAAAACTCCTTCTGTGTTGCAACCTTATTTTCCCTTGGCTAGCAGTTGTGAAATACTTCTTGTCCAAAGGTAACACTCGGTTGGCTATCTTGCCAGCAGCTTGGATAGTGTAGGCTCTATTTTAACTTACGAGTTGTCAGCAAAGCATATCCAACACCGATAAGAAAATAATGCATCTCACTATTATCACACCTGATAAAAAAGTTTTTGAGGGCAGCGTGCAGAAGATAACCTTTCCAGGTAGTGCGGGCTCATTTCAGGTACTAAAAAATCATGCACCTCTTGTTAGCTCATTGCAAAAAGGTATTATTCGTTATGGCAACGAGAAACAAGAACATGCTTTGGCTATTGAAGAAGGTCTAGTGGAGGTGCTTAATAACACCATTACTGTTTTAGTCGCTTTTTCCCCCCAGCACTAGCCCACTTAAGGGAGGCGTAAGCATAGTGCATCATGCTTGCTCAGGGCCTATCAGTATCTCTTTCTTGCTACTTGTGTTTCGCCTACATCTATAAGGCTCCGGCCCTGCATTACTGTCATACCCCAGCATAGTTATTGGCTTCTGGGGCACATTAGCATTGTAATGAATTGAATGCCTCGCATGCAAACCAGAGCAGGTATAGAAGAAGAAAAGGTCATCTTGGCTAACCTGGGGGGCAAATTGATAAAGATAAAGCGCAACTATCAAGTAAGATCGTCATGAGTGTAGTAGATCTTGTTAAGGAGGAACGAGGTAGTACTGATGAGGAATATATTCCCCAGAGCAGTGGAGGGTACATTACACAAAGTCAGCCCATCAATTTTAGTATTTCTGTACTTTTTTCAACGTATTCTAAACTAGGCCATGCATTAGAAGGACTGAAGTATCTATCCCTAGTCATTGCCTTATATTCCTTCTGTCTTATACAAACTAGGGATTATAACTGTGGAAGACACAGAAGCTAAAGGGACCAAGATGCCTCTGAGGAATTTGATTGAGGCGAGCAGAGACATACTGCAGTAAGCGTAAAAAAGCAATAAGTAGTGTGGTTTGTGTACTTATTTTCACTGCTGACTATTTTTTTCTTGTCAGTACTAGAAAGTCATTGTTGATAGAAGACTTGAGTTGTGCAATCTCAGTTTGCAGGATAAGAGAAAGTATAACGGTGTAATCGCTTTCCAAAAATTTACGCCACATATTGTAGTGGGTAGCTGTGTTCTGATGCTCGTAATACTTGATTAGGTCAGTATACAGATAAGTGAATACCACATACACATCTAATGTCCTTGCATCGATCAATGAACCATTATTAAATAAATTTTTTGGGAGCCTTTCTACTTGACAAGTTCCATCTATTTTAAGAAGTAGCTTGCTCTTTTGCTTGTATGCATTCATTGGCGGAACAAAAAATAGGTATGAAGAAGCTTATGAACGTATCCTTCGAACTTTAGATATTAGCGTTACAGCCAAGATGGCTATGAAACCTACTACTTCTGCTATGATAAACTTAACCTGGTACCTACCTCTCTACCTGCTTGTTTATGCTGAACTATTCATGGTTATGTATGAAAAGCGTAAGATACTCTTCTTGTTTCTGGAGTTGCAAAGAGACATCGTACTAGTCATTGTAGCTGCTTTGATTGGCTTTGTAACAGGGGGGTGGGTAGGGAAGTCGATCTCAAAAAGAGTCTTTGAAGAGGAACATGTACCCTAAGCCTACCCCCCGTTGCTATAGAAGTAGGCCTTCTAAGCTTTAGCTTCTCAATAGCGATTTTGCAACCAAGATTAGATATTTGTCAGCGAAAAAGTCTTTCATGCTCCAAGAAACAATAAATATCACTTTGCCTAACGGATCGGTAAGGTCCTTTCCCAGGGGCATAACAGGTTTAGAGCTTGCATATGCCATTAGTGAAGCTTTAGCCAGGCAGGTATTAGCTATGTTGGTCAATGGTAGGGTATGGGACGCTACACGGGCCATTCATAAAGACGCGACGGTCCAGCTACTGACCTGGAGCGATGAAGCTGGAAGGAGCACTTTTTGGCACTCTTCAGCCCACTTGCTAGCAGAAGCACTAGAAGCATTATATCCTGGTATTCAATTTGGTATTGGCCCTCCTATTGAGCGTGGCTTTTACTATGATGTTGATTTTGGGCGCCAGGATTTTGATGCAACGCATCTTGAAAAAATAGAGGCCAAAATGCTAGCCCTAGCCCAGCAAAAGAATCCTTACCAACGGATTGAGATAAGCAAGAGGGAGGCTTTCAGGCATTTTCAAGAAAAAGGAGATGCTTATAAGCTGGAGCTGTTAGCGGGCTTAGAGGAGGGGCAGATTACTTTTTACCAGCAGGGCGCATTCACAGATCTCTGTAAAGGTCCGCATATTCCTCACACAGGCTTTATCAAAGCAATAAAGTTGCTCAACGTGGCTGGTGCTTACTGGCGAGGCAACGAAAAGAATAAGCAGCTAACGCGTATCTATGGCATTGCCTTTCCTCAACAAAAGGAGCTCAAAGCGTACCTTTCGTTGCTAGAAGAAGAGAAAAAAAGAAACCACCAGAGGCTAGGGAAGGAGCTAGGGCTTTTTACTTTTTCTGAAAAAGTGGGTATCGGACTACCACTCTGGCTTCCTAAGGGCACTATGCTGCGGGAGCGGCTAGAGCAGTTCTTACGCGAGGCACAGCTAAAAGCAGGTTATCAGCCTGTTGTGACTCCCCACATTGGTCACAAGAGCCTCTACGTTACTTCTGGGCATTATGAAAAGTATGGACAAAATTCCTTTCAGCCTATTCACACGCCGCATGAAGGAGAAGAGTTTTTGCTGAAGCCCATGAGCTGCCCGCACCATTGCGAGCTATACAGCAATGAGCCTAGGTCCTACAGAGACCTGCCTATTCGCTTAGCAGAGTTTGGGACAGTTTATCGTTATGAGCAACATGGAGAGCTGCATGGCCTAGCCCGTACACGGTGCTTTACGCAAGATGATGCTCATATTTTTTGCCGTCCTGACCAGGTAAAATCAGAGTTGGAGAAGGTAGTAGACCTGGTATTATATGTTTTCGAGGCGCTCAGTCTGCCAGCATACACAGCCCAACTTTCTTTGAGAGATCCTGCACAGGCTGAAAAATACATTGGCAGCGATGAAGCCTGGGCCAAAGCTGAAAAAGCTATCCAAGAAGTAGTCACTGAAAAGAGATTGAAAGCTACTAAAGAGCTCGGAGAAGCGGCTTTCTTCGGTCCCAAGCTAGATTTTATGGTCAAAGATGCTTTGGGTAGAAGCTGGCAGTTAGGTACAGTACAGCTAGATTATCAGTTACCTGAGCGGTTCGCCTTGGAGTATGTAGGAGCAGATAATAAAAAGCATCGGCCTGTATTGATTCATAGAGCTCCTTATGGCTCCTTAGAACGATTTATTGCCCTGCTGATAGAACATACTGGTGGCAAGTTTCCTCTTTGGCTGGCCCCTGACCAGGTGGCTGTGCTGCCTATTGCTGAAAAATATGCTCGCTATGCTGATCAAGTTTACCAAACCCTAGCTGCCCAGCATATCCGTGGCTTTGTAGACCATCGAGATGAAAAAATAGGTAAAAAAATCAGAGATACTGAGCTTCGTAAGGTTCCGTACATGCTCATTGTGGGAGAGAAGGAAATGCTTGATAATACAGTAGCAGTGCGGAAGCAGGGGGCAGGCGACCAGGGTAGCAAGCAGGTTGATGAATTTGCTGCGATGATTGCTAGTGTACTCCTAGATGCGATGCCTGCTAAACCCTTGCTAGATCGTGTGGTTGCTACTAGCTAATTGTTTTATTTTGTGAAAATTATCTTGATATTTGCTGCTCTGTTGAGCATGTTTATAAAGTCAGAAAAGCTATCCGTAAGCAAAAAAAACAGGCATTCCGAAGAGAGGTTGAGGAACCTTATAAGGTCAATCGCCGAATTAGTGCACCGGAAGTAAGGCTTGTAGGTAACAATGTGCAAATGGGTGTTTACCCTCTAGAGGAAGCAATCAGTATAGCAGCTCATCAAGCACTAGACTTAGTAGAGATTTCACCTAATGCTGACCCACCAGTATGCAAGGTCATAAACTACTCTAAGTTCAAGTATGAGCAAAAAAAGAAACAAAAGGTAATCAAGGCTAAGACACCCAAGACCATACTTAAAGAGATCCGTTTTGGCCCTAATACAGACGAGCATGACTTTAACTTTAAATTGAAGCATGCTACCAAGTTTCTCAGTGAAGGCACCAAAGTTAAGGTTGTAGTGCGCTTTGTAGGTAGAACAATCGCCTTCAAAGAGCGAGGAGAGTTGCTCCTACTCAGGTTTGCTCAGGCTTTAGAAAGCTACGGTAGGGTAGAGCAGCTACCCCGAATGGAGGGGAGAAGCATGATTCTGACTATTTCACCCAAGCTCATTAAAAAGTAGCCAAAACTGTCCAAGACTTTTAAATATTTTAAATAGACGAAGATGCCAAAGGTAAAGACACACTCAGGAGCTAAAAAGAGGTTTAGTCTAACCGGTACTGGTAAAGTGAAGCGTGCACATGCGTTTAAAAACCACAAGCTGGACAAAAAGCAAACCAAACAAAAACGAAGGCTAACGTATAAAACACTGGTCCATAAGGCAGATGAGCCCAGGATCAAAAAAATGCTGAATGTCTAAGCAGGGTTATGCTTTGTGCGTGATCCTTGAGCAAGTCCCAATCTTGGATAAATCAATCCCCAATAGAAATGCCTAGATCTGTTAACACTGTTGCTTCTAAAGCGCGTAGAAAAAGCATCCTGGAGCTAGCCAAAGGCTACTGGGGTAGAAGAAAGAACGTGCGGACTGTAGCTAAAAATGCGGTAGCGCGTGGGTTACAGTATGCTTATCGAGACCGTAAGGTCAAGAAAAGGGAATTCAGAAAGCTCTGGAATCAGCGTATCAATGCAGCTGCCAGAGAGCATGGCATGTCCTACTCAGTTTTTATGGGCAAGCTTCAGGCTAGGGATGTGATATTGAACAGAAAAGTACTGGCTGATCTCGCTATGAATCATCCTGTCGCCTTTGAGGCCATTGTGAAAAAGATTATGCATTAGCTATCCGGATTCCGTAGAAACTGTGCAGTCTTGGTGGGTTATTGATGAAGTAATGACAGATTACCAGCGCCGGAGGTCGTAGTTAAGCCTTACTAGCAAGCCAAGCAAAAGATAGGGCAGTAGTCGGTAGGTCAGTGCGCGTAACCTTGCAGCTTCCACAAGCTTTTTTACTTGATCAAGCTTTCTTGCAGAGTTACCAAGAAGTCTTTGAGGCTTTTAAGCGTATGCAAAATTTCTGCATTACTCCGAAGCTTGGTACTATTATACTTCATGGCTTCTCTAGCCCCTTTTAGCGTATAGCCTTGTTTTTTGACCAGTTGGTGAATCTTGCTTAGTTGGGCGATCTCTACTTGTGTATACCTGCGCGCGCCCTGCTTATTCTTTTGAGGTTGCAAAGAAGGAAACTTTTTTTCCCAAAACCGGATCAGAGAGGTGGATACATTGAGTAGCTGCGCTACCTCCCCAATAGTGTAGTATTTCTTGGTGGTATTAGAAGCATGTAGGTTCGAACTCATATAAAACATCGCAGCACTTCTTGCTTCAGTGCAAGTTGGCAGTGGCTTCTGGAAACAGGCAACACCTTCATATGACTTTGCAGGCTGGAGATAGACGGCTTAGGAGGGAGCTTGGATTTTTCGGGAAGCTAATTCTAAAATCATTTCGTACTGCGCTGCATCCAGATCATTAATAAAGTAGTGGGCAGGATTTACGTGTCTTTTATTTTTTATTACCTCATAATGGAGATGAGGCGCAGTAGAGATCCCACTGTTACCTACAGCGCCTATACACTGCCCTCTTGTTACTCTTTGCCCGGGCTTTACCTTGAAGTTCTGCATGTGACAATATCTCGTAAGAAAGCCATACCCATGGTCAATTACGACTTCGTTGCCATAACCTGCGCTATTTTTGGTCAGCTTCACAACGCCATTGCCTGTAGCATAGACAGGGGTCCCTCTAGCGGCAGACAAATCTACTCCATAATGCATCCGAGGAATTTTGTAGATAGGATGCTGGCGCATGCCAAAAGGGGATGAAAGGCGCTTGAGTCCTTTGTTAGCAATAGGTTGAATAGCTGGAATACAGGCCAGCCTCTTCTCTTTGTCTTTGGTCAGCTTAGCGAGCTCATCGTAAGACTTGGACTGGATATACAGCTGGCGTTTCAGTTGATCTACTTTTTGGAGTGTACTCGCAATAAACTCAGGTTTATCTACAAGCTCCTCATAGCGATTAGTTCCCCCAATTCCTGCCTCCCTTACAGAAAACGGAACAGGCTCTACCTCCAAGACCATACGATAGAGATTATCATCTTGATCTTGCAAGTGAGCCAGTACTCGATTGCTTTTATCTAGTTCTTGTTGGATTTGGTCGTAGTAGCGCTTAAGTAGGTTATTTTCTTGTTTGAGCTGGGCCTCTTTAGGAGACTCAAAATAGGTGGTGTAGCCCCAAAAGACAGCAATAGCAATCAGAAATGCGACAGCGAACAAGCCCAATAGGTCAAAAAGGACATCCCCTTTGGAAGTTTTGATTTGCTCGTAATTGCAGGTCTCTGTGTCGTAGTAGTACTTTGCCCGCGCCATATTATGGATTAACCGTCTGAATTGTTGTAGCTTTAGTTCCTTTAAAGGGATGGCCTTAAAATAAGCAGTATTTCTCCCAACCTGCAAACTTTATCGTACACAAAAGTTTGTAAACCTCCCCTAAAATGCAAGCAGCAACGATCCGAAAACAATTCATTGATTTTTTTGAGCGAAGAGGACATAAAAAGGTAGCTGCTGCGCCCATTGTGAACAAAGAAGATTCTGAGCTAATGTTCACCAATGCAGGCATGAACCAGTTCAAAGACTTTCTTCTGGGTCATCAGTCAGCTCCCTACACAAGGGCTATCAGTGTACAGCCTTGCCTGCGCGTGTCGGGTAAGCACAATGATTTGGAGGAAGTGGGGGCAGACACCTATCACCACACGCTATTTGAGATGCTGGGCAACTGGTCGTTTGGCAATTACTTCAAACAAGAGGCCATTCAGTGGGCGTGGGAACTACTGACTAGGGTATATCAGCTGCCTCCAGACAGGCTTTATGTGTCCATTTTCGGGAGAGATGACCAAGTCCAGTTGGGTCCGGACCAAGAAGCCCAGGCCATTTGGCAGCAGTACGTGCCAGCAGATCGCATCTTGTTAGGTACCAAGGCCGATAATTTTTGGGAAATGGGCGATACAGGGCCTTGTGGCCCTTGTACAGAGATCCATGTGGACATCAGGCCAGAGGCAGAGCGACAGCAAGTGCCGGGCCAAGCATTAGTCAACCAGGACCACCCCCAGGTGATTGAGCTTTGGAATCTGGTGTTTATACAATACAACCGCCTGGCTACAGGCCAACTGGAGGCGTTACCCGCCAAGCATGTAGATACGGGCATGGGCCTTGAGCGCTTGGCCATGGTGCTGCAAGCCAAAATTTCGAACTATGACACTGACCTGTTTGTACCGCTCATCCAGGCCATTGCTACAACAGCCGGCCAGGTCTATGGACAAGTAGCGGCAGTAGATACGGCCATCCGGGTAGTAGCGGACCACCTTCGGGCCGTGACTTTTGCCATTGCTGATGGACAACCTCCTTCCCATACCAAGGCTGGCTATGTGGTTCGACGCATTTTGCGTAGGGCAGTGCGCTATGGCTACACTTACTTGGGCTTGGAGGCACCGTTTCTGTACCGCCTGATCAGGGTACTGGTACAGCAGCTGCAAAGTGCCTACCCACACCTGGGCCAAGAGCAAGCCTACATTGAAAAGATTGTACACGAAGAAGAGGCAGCGTTTCTCAAGACGTTGACCTTAGGTTTGCACCGGCTCAACCAAATTGGCCAGACCTTACAGGGAACCTCTCCAGTACTGGATGGGGCTACGGCTTTTGAACTGTACGATACGTATGGCTTCCCTCTGGACTTGACCAGGCGCATGGCTCAAGAGCGGGGCTGGACTGTGGATGAGGCTGGCTTTGCCCAGGCCCTGCAAGCCCAGCGTCAGCGTTCTAAGCAGGCCGCTGTGTTGGAGAAAAGCGATTGGACAACGGTGGTGCAAGGGGTGACACCGGGGTTTCTGGGCTATGACCAGCTAGAAGCAACTGCCCACATTGTTAAGTACCGCACCGTCAAAGCGCAGGGCCAAGAGGTGTATCAGGTGGTGTTGGATCAAACGCCTTTTTACCCAGAAGGGGGCGGCCAGGTGGGCGATACAGGCAAGCTGGTGGTAGGAGGGGAGCCCCTGACAGTACTAGATACCCAAAAGGAAAACGACCTGATTATCCACCAGGTGGCCCAGCTTCCCACGGAAATCACCGCGCCAGTACAGGCTGTGGTGGACCAGACGCGGCGGGTCCTGACGGCGAGCAACCACACAGCCACCCACCTACTGCATGCTGCGCTGAGGCAAGTACTGGGCACCCATGTAGCGCAGCGGGGCTCTTTGGTGAATGATCGGCTGCTGCGGTTTGACTTTGCGCACCCTAGTCCGTTGAAACCCCAGGAAATTGTGCAGTTGGAGGAGCTGATCAACCAAAAAATTCGGGCCAACATTACGCTCCAGGAACAGCGAGACGTATCCCTGGCTGTTGCCAAAGCCCTGGGTGCTGCAGCGCTTTTTGGGGAAAAGTATGGGGAGCGGGTCCGGGTAATCACGTTTGATCCAGCTTTTTCTGTAGAGCTGTGTGGCGGCACACACATGCCTGCTACAGGCCACTTGGGCTTTTTCAAGATTACTGCTACATCAGCGGTAGCCGCTGGGGTGCGCAGGATCGAAGCAGTGACTGCCGTAGCTGCTGAGCGTTGGATGCACGAACAGTCAGCAGTACTCCAGCGCCTTCGTACCCTGCTCAAGCAGCCTCAAGATCTAGCAAAGGCTGTTCAGCAGCTACGGCAGGAAAAAGCAACCCTGAGCAAGCAGTTGGCCACCCATGAAGCTGCCCAAGTCTACGTGCTCACTGACCAACTGCGCAGCCAATTCCAAATGAAACACGGCATCCATACCTTGATTACTGCAGTAGACTTACCCCAGGCAGCTGCCTTGAAGCAGGTGGCTTGGGCACTGCAGGAGGGGAAAAGCCCTTGTTTTGTGGTTCTGGCCGCCAATGTAGCTGACAAGCCGTATATTGCTGTAGCCCTGTCTGAAGATCTGGCCCGCAGCTGGTCGCGCAATGCCCGGGACATCGTTCAGCAACTCGCGCAGCCCATTCAAGGAGGAGGAGGAGGGAAGCCTACTTTAGCGACTGCTGGGGGCAAGGAGGTACAGGGCCTGCCGCAAGTGCTCCGCATAGCAGAAGCGCTGTTGCAGTGATGGGTATCCCGAGTATCAAACACAGCACAGCATCGTAAACAACTGGCTTGTAGGCTTGCGTACAAGCATACAAAGCAAAATGGGTAGTATAAGCTTCCTATAAGTAAGTCTTCTGGCTTACCTAAAACCACCTCCCCAACGCTAGGCAGCACTAATCAGCCTGGGCAGGTATTTCTCCTTGGGAATGCAAATGGATAATGTTATTAGGGAAAGCTAGCGTTGCTCCATGCTGATCGATAATTTGGATGATCTTTAAGAATACATCTTGTTGTATATCTCGATAGGCCTTCCAATCCCTAGTTTTAGCAAATGTGTAAATATTCACGTTGAACGAGTACGGCCCAAACGCTGTAAAATGTACTAGCAATGGCTGGCGCTGATCAATTCCTGGATGGTCTTGTAGCATGGAGCGGATATCTCGGGTAATAGCGTCCAAGGCATGTGCATCAGCATAGCTGATACCTATTGTTTCCTTAATTCTACGATGGGTCATTCTGCTAGCATTGACCACAATGATAGAGGATAAGACAGCATTGGGTACATACAAGGGCCTTCTCTCAAAAGTCCTGATCTGGGTAGTTCGCCAACCAATGTCCTCCACCTTCCCCTCTATCTTTTTGTCAGGAGAGTAAATCCAATCTCCTACTTTGAAATGCCGGTCTGAGTAGATAATTAATCCCCCGAAGTAGTTGGCCAGGATCTGCTGCGCTCCGATACCAACTACAATAGCAGAACCTCCACCAAAAGCTACAATACCAGAGACGGGGATGCCTAGTACAGGCAAGATGAACAGCACCACAATAATGAGGGCAAGTACACGCAGTAATTTGCCTATGGCCCGGACTTTGGTTTCGTCAGGATGCTTTTTAGCTAGTTGGCCTGACAAAAGTTGCTCTTCAAAAAGCTTGATAAACCGCATGAATACCCAGGCTAGTAGCACTATAAGTCCAACCTCACGTAGCTTCCAGGCGAAGTAGACAAGCCCTTCATCTAGCTTTGAGGTAAATATATTCAGAACCGAGGTTATGGCTTCTACCCAAATAAATACGATCAATGGCCATTGAATAGCCGCCAGCAAAGCACCTACAATAAAATGTCCGTTTTGCCTAAGCTTAGACTGGAACTTCCGATAGAAAAGGTAATAAGTATAGGTCAGTAAGATGGCAATGCCTGATACAGAAAGTGGGTAAATGAGCCAGGTATGTTCTTGAAGGAAAGTTGGCAAATTTTCAAGGTATTGGGTCATAACGCCAGGGATCAAGATTAAGCATTAATTAACCGTATTATTTGCTTCGGCATTTTCTAGGCGCTGTCGAAGCAAGTTATTGGCTACTTGGGGGGCTACTTTGCCTTGACTTTTTTTCATCACCTCGCCCATCAGCATGCCTAGAAGGCCCTTCTTGCCTTTTCTGTAGGCTGCTACCTTGTCTGGGTAGGCATCTATCACCTCTTTTACCAGTGTTTGAATCTTTCCTTCATCACTTTCCTGCAGCAGGTTAAGCGCCTGGGCCAGGGCTAACGGGCTTTGGTCGGGCTGAGCCAGCAGAGCAGGGTAAAGCTTTTGCGAAGCCGCTGAAAAGCTGAGTTGTCCTTGCGCTACCAGGGCAATGAGCGCTGCCAGGACTATAGGCTGTAATGGAAACTCCTTGATCGATAGCGTTGATGCATTTAAATAAGCCTTTACCGGCCCTATTATCCAGTTGGCAGCTGCTTTGTAGTGCGGCGTCAGCTGGCACAGTTCCTCGAAGAACAGTGATATGTCCTTGTCCTCTGTTAGCACGCTTGCATCATAGGCAGACAGCTGATAGGTATCGGTAAACTTTTTGAAACACGCCCTGGGCAACAGGGGCATGGCCTGCTGTAGCTGCTCGATCCACTCCTCAGATACTACCAGGGGCGGCAGGTCCGGCTCTGGAAAATACCGATAGTCGTTCAGCGCCTCTTTAGTCCGCAGGCTGGTCGTAGTATTCTGGGCAGCATTGTAAGCCCGCGTTTCTGCTACTACGGTGCCTCCTCTCTCTAGCACAGCAATTTGGCGATCAATCTCGTGTTCAATGGCCAGCTGCACATGACGGATAGAGTTCATGTTCTTCACCTCCACACGTTGTCCAGACGTGGTAGCGTCTTTGCGTATCACTGAAATGTTGGCATCGCATCGCAGCGAGCCCTCTTCCATGTTGCCATCGCATATGTCCAAGTACCGTACTAGCCTCCTGATCTCTGCCAGCAGCCTATAAGCTTCTGATGACGTTCTAAGGGCTGGCTTGGTTACGATCTCGATAAGTGGCACTCCAGCCCGGTTAAAGTCTAGCAACGTCTCTTCGGCCACCAAGCCATGTACGGATTTGCCCGCATCTTCTTCTAGGTGAATGCGCTGTAGGGCAATAGCTTTTTCTTTCCCCTCCTGCGTGTCAATCGTGATGTAGCCACCCTGGCAAATAGGTGTTTTGTCTTGGGTAAGCTGGTAGCCCTTAGGCAAGTCTGGGTAGAAGTAGTTTTTTCGGGCAAAGATGCTTTCTCGGGTAATCGTAGCATGACACGCTAGCCCCATTTTGATAGCATAAGCCACTGCTTGCCGGTTGAGCCGGGGTAATGTGCCAGGATGTGCCAAGGTCACAGGGCTCACTTGGGTATTGGGCAAGGCCCCATAGACTGCTGCTTCGGGCGAAAACAGCTTGCGCTGCAAGGACAACTGCGCGTGTACTTCCAGGCCAATAACCGCTGTGTATTTAGCTCGAATGTAATGATCCATTGCCCAACAATTGGTAAATGGGAAGCGTCACGCCTGGGTTTTTGACCAACCAGCCCTAAATATGCGGAATAATGCAGAGATTGTCTAGCCTGTGCCTCTTGCTCCTTGTATGACCTTGCATCGCTACCCACCCTCCTTGTAAGCCCCCTAATGGCGCCAATGTTTTCCAATGGTGCCAACAAAGCTATTCACAAAATTCTGGTATTGCTCCAGTCGAAAAGGCCGGCGCGATAAGGGGTAGCATAAAATCCAGGAAAGTAAGCATCTCTACATACCAATGGACCTAAATTGGGGCCAGTCCATTGTGTTCGCTTAGGCACAGCAAGATAGTCCTTAGCACCCTCCATCACGCTTATAGCTGTTTATATCCCTAGCGCTATGCTATATTTGCGATGTTTTCAAGCCTTTGGAGAGGTGGGTGAGTGGTTTAAACCAGCAGTTTGCTAAACTGCCGTACATGTTATTATGTACCGGGGGTTCGAATCCCCCCCTCTCCGCATGCCCACTTTAACTTGCTGAGGGGGAGTGCTCGGGATGTAGCGTAGCCCGGTTATCGCGCCTGCTTTGGGGGCAGGAGGTCGCAGGTTCGAATCCTGCCATCCCGACTTGCTTTTTGCACTGATTATCCAGGGTTGAAGACAAAAAAGAGCGCTGAAGAGAAGAGGTCAAAGATTACACTATGAACAGCGGGGGCCATCAAGGTAGTGGGTACTACGCTCAGCTAGGCAGCTCATTTATTGTGCAACTCACAGCTTGGAGCTGGCTCCCACAATTCAAATTGATAGTGGGCTCGCTCGAAATTATGGGCTACTTTGGGACTTAACTCAGCTAGTGTCTTATAAGGGCAGCCCGACGGCGTGATGTATTTATCCGCAGGATGCATGCCATCATACATAAAGTAAAATATACTGGCTATCTCGTCATCACTGTACTCATCCAGGATTTTACGAACAAAGGAAGATTGTTTTGGACGAAAATCCAGAGTTCACGCTGGAAGCTCACTATTGCATTACTCATATCCCAAAAAGCACCTATACTCACAGCTAACAGCTTTCGATAGTAGGCTTCCTCAGGAATCACTTCCTCCAGGCCCTTAAACGCAAAAGAAAAACCGCCAAGCTCAATGGGTAACCTGCCATCCTTCTTATAGCATTCTGCTAAGAACTTGTTTTGTGCCAGACGTGCTTCTAATACCTCTTTCCATGGCCTAGAAATAGTAAACTTGCTAGTCGTTTTTTCAGGCTTTTCCGGGACCAATACCTTGCCAGGGTAGAATGTACCCCATGGATTACTATCGTCATACAAGCTAGATCATCTCAAGCATACACGGTGATTACATCTCCACTATATTCTGAACACGACTAGCATATTCAAACAAGGCTATTCTCTGGTCCATCATCGAGGAGAATTCTTCATCTACAGCAATATCTGCTGGGGCTTGTTTTCTGGCACTAGCTGCAATCTCATCCCAACGCTCCTGCTGAGATTTTTCTGTTGTTGGCTGTACACCAGTTCCTCCTTTGTCTGAGGTTGCTGTAGGCAAAGCTTTGTTAGGGACTTGTTGGCTAGTGCGCTCTGTAAGCGGGGATACGGTTACAGAAGGACTCGCAAAGCTATTTTCATGGCGTAGTAAATTCTAATTCTAACGCTTGATTCAACCCAGTCTCTTCCCATTGGTCGGTAGGGGTGAAGTTACGAAACCGTCTTTGCAGATTGAATAGCCCTGCTTGTGTATCAACATCCTTAGGATGTACGATAAAAGTAGGATCTATTACCTGTTGCCGCTCTGCAGCTGTTAGCTGTTCGTAAACATGCAGTGTCATGTTGTAATCTCCATTTGTGTTTTTTCCTTTACTTTTTACAAAATCGTTTACCTGCTTAAGGGAGGCCTTACTATTCGATACAACTATATCATGGACATGTTGTTGATTCTCCATAACAGGGACCGAGTCCCTTGTATAAATGGGTCCATTTAACTGCAGGTTCTTATCTCCTATCACGAAACACCCGTCTGTATCCTTATGGTGGTTACCCTGATGCTGCAAAATATACCTGTTTGCGGGGATGTCTTCGTTGTAGACCAAAATGTGATCTTTAAATTCTGTTCCACTGTGATGTTTCATCTGAAACGGCCTGTCTGTAGTGACACGTTGCCCCTGATTACTTACTGTAGTAGAAGGGCCCGCGCGTTCTACTGCTGATAGATAAATGTCTTCTTTTTTTGTGGCTCCAGGTATCACGCCTACGCTTGCAGTTCCCTTCTCGGTCTCATAAACACGCAATAATAGCTCTGAATCCCCCTTGACAGCTATAGTCTTATGTACAACAAACTCACCTTGCTCATTGGTTTCACCCACATTCACATAATGAAACTCAGAACGACCCTTCTCACTGGCATCAGTCAACACCTCAGTAACATCCACTTGGCTGGTCTTGTTCTTTGGATCGGCAAGTGCTTCATTTATTTTACTTAAGTTAAGGTTATACTCCCTAGGCTTGACCTCCCCATGCTTGGCGACATCATTATGATTTTGCTGGATGGCCTTTTGGTGCTGTGTATTCCAGGCCGTATTAGCCTCTGGCCGGCTGGTGCGCCTGGCGCCACTCACTCTCTCCCACGTGCTGCCTGCTTGCTGGCCTCTGAGCTTGGCTAGGTGCGTCTGCTGTTGCTCGCTCAGCGGGGCCAGAAAATCGCTCGCTGCGTTCGCTCTGCGCTGCGCTTCGTGGTAGGTAGATTGCATAAGGTCCCCACCAAGACTGACGTCTGTCCCTTGCGTGTTGACATAGGTTTTGTTGTGGTCTTGGTCGTAACCAGCTGCGTAGTCTCTGAGCGGGCTGTCTTGAAAGCGTTCGTCATCCCCTTGGTAGAGCAGCAGGCCTGCGGCATCTTCGCAGCTAAACCTTAGGGCTGCCCAAACGCCCCGGGCGCCTAGGGCGCTTTGTCCGTTTTCGTCTTTTGTATTGGCTGCCAACGCATTCACAATGCCCTCGCCCGCGGAGTAGAGCGTTTTTGTGTCCCGCACAATCTCAGTGACTTTCTCTACAGGCTTGGCAACGACTTGGAGGGCTTCGGTGTCTATTGAGAGCTGTGTGCCGGTGTCTGCTATGGTGCGTGCCTGCCCATCATAAGTGGCTTGGGAGATGACTTGCCTGGTGCCGTAGTCAAGCTTGCCGTAGGCAGGCTCGCGATTGACGGCGCTTTTGGGACCGCCTGTCTCCCGCGCGCCTAGCCGGCCGTTGATACCGAAGTTGCTTTCTGTATAGTCGCTGTAGACGTCTTCTTTTACGATCCCGTCTTTAACATGCAGGTCCGCTTGGCCTGTGGTGTGGGCACCTACTTGGGCGCCTACTTGCTTCATCTTCCCCTCTACTGTTACCGCAAACTTGCCATCAGATGTAAAGCCACTCTGCATTTTTATGATGGTGCCCTTTTTGCTGCTCGTAGCATAGCCTGCCCCTATGTTGGGGCTGTAACCGCCACTACCCAGTGATAGCCCTGTGCTTGTTTCTGTACTTTGATCCTTTTCGTCAATGCTGTCCGTACCTGTTGCTACAGTCAAGTTGCCCCCTATGTGGCCAGTCACGTCGCCTGCTGTGTGCATCTGGGTGCGGGAGAGGGTCATGTCTTTTTTAACATGCAGGCGCGTGTTGCCCCCTACCTTGATGGCACTGTGGTTGTGTATTTGGTTGTTTGTGTGCCCACTGCCTTGGTTGTGCGCGTAGTTGAGATTGGCGTTGACGTCTGCCCCTGTGAGGGGCATCTCTACCCGGGCGCTGGTTTTGTCACTGCTTGCAGTACTGGTCTCTGTTTTCCCCCCTACGCTGGCGGTCGCTAGCACGTTTTGTACGTCGAGTGTCAGGTCTTTGTGCACATCGAACTCGCTACCCCGTAGGTTCAGATCGCCTTCTTCTGACTCTATAACGAGGTTCCCAGTGGTGATGTTGGCGCTTTTGGCGGTGAACTTTTTTGTGAGGACGTACTGCATGGCCTGCTCTATCTCTGCCTCTGTGTCCATGCTGAAGCCCAGGGACCCAACAGTACCTAGGGCTGCCATGGCACTGCCTGTAAACTGTTTGGTCTTGGCGGCTACGTTGGCCGTGGCTGCGGTGATGGCGGCGATGTAAAGTTCGTCTTGGCCGACGATACACTGGGCCTGGTAGTGGTCGTAGTCTTTTTTAGCTTGTACTAGTTGGTCCTTGGCTGCCAGGACGTCTTTGGCATTGAGGTAGGCATCGGCAAATTTGTTTCTGAGGCCTATGCTCCATTCTTCGTGCTCGGTGGTGGTGCGTTGGCTCTGCTCCTCTTCTTCTAGTGCATCGAGGATGTCGACGCCTTTTTTGCCTGATAGTTTCGTGGTGCCGCTGGCATCTATCTGGGTGCCTTCTAGGATGACCTTTCCTTGCGCACTGCGCATCTCCATGTTCTCTGTCAAGTAACTAGAGCATGCGGCTTTGTGTCCCTTCTTGTTGTCATCTACCTGCTTGGAGTTGCGTTCGCCGACTTTCACACTCAGGCGCCCTCCTTCGCATTTGCCTCCGAAGAGGCCCCTGCGCTCGGTCTCCTTGGTGGTGGTCGTCTCATTGTAATAGGTTTCTTTGGCTGCATGGTCACGCACATCGCCTTGGCTGCTGGTGATCGAGACAGCCTTGGCTTGTCCGCCCTGGAGGCCTTGTACAGTGATCTTTTCTAGATCTACGCCTTGGCGGCCGTGGGCTTTGAGGGTGCCCACGTTCCAGGTGTTTCCTGTGGCAGTGCTGCCTCCTCGAACGCTGTTTTTGCGCTCGCTGTGGTTATTTTTGGAGAGGCCAAACCAGCGTCTCTTCTCGTTTTCTTTGGTGCTGCTTTCTTCGGTGTGGGTGCTGTTGTAGGCTGCACGGATGTTAAGGTTGCCCTGAGCGTCGATATCGGCTTGCTCGGCATTGACTTCTGCGCCGTGGAAGGTGGCATTTCTGCCTGATTGCACCACGAATTTTTGGGCATTGATTTGGGTGCATTGCTGGGTGACTTGTTTGGTTTTTTTGTGGGAGCTGCTTTTGTGGGAGCTACTAGAGAAGAGTCCTCCACGGCTGCTTTGCTTTTGGCTTTTTTCTTCGGTTTCTTCTAGGTCTTCGGCTGTGGTGACGTCAACGTCTCTGCTGGCCTGGAAGAGTGCGCTCTGGGCTACATTTAATTGGGCGGCTTCTAGGGCGATGTCACGGCCTTTGGTCACTAGCTTGCCGCCTATGTTGAGGCTGCTGCCCTGGTGGGTGGTGCTGGTGTGGGTACTGGAGGATGATTCTGAACTACTGCTCCAGAAGCTGCTCCTGCTGGTCTTGGATTGGGTTTTTTGTTGGAGCTTTTGGGCCAGGAATTTGACATCGCGTTCTGCTTCTATGACGGCATTCCCTTGGGTATTGATTTGGGCGGCTTTGCCAATGATGTCGTTTTTGGCTTGCAGGGCCAGTGTCCCGCCTGAGGTTACGCCTGCTTGTGCCAGGAGGCGGGTGCCGTCTTGGCTGACTTGGGTTTGGTGTAGGATGCTACCTTTGTCGCTCTTGAGGCCTACGTGGGTGGCGCCTTTCATGAGGCCACTATTTTCGATGTTGTACTCGGCTTGTAGGTTCACAGCTCCTGCACTGCTTTCTATGCGGGCTTGCTGGTCGCCTATGCTTTTGTTGTGGATGGTTTTGGCTTGTATGCCAACGCCTTGTTTGCCAGCAATGGTGCCTGTATTCTCTACTGTGTCTTGGGCTTTGATATTGACAGCGCCTTGTCGGCTGCGCAGTACAGGGCCTGCATTGGTGTTGAGGGAGGCGATGGTGTGCTGGGTGAGGTAGACTTGGGGCACGAGTACTTGCTGGCCGTGGACTTCTTGCTGGACATACCAAAGGATGTCTTTTTTCAGGCTTTTGATCTGTTTTTGGCTCAAGGCTACTCCTAGGGCTAGTTGGAGGTCTTGGCTGACTTCTGCGGTGTTGTCGATAAGGTATTTGACTTGCTCTTCGGGCGTGGCGATCTCGTCGTGGAGGAAGAGGTGGTTGGTGCTTTTGTGGATGGCTTGGTTGACTAGTTGGGATTCATAGTAGGGGTCGCCTAAGAAGCGTAGGGCAGGGCGGGTTTGTTCTTGGTCAAGTTTTACTTTTCGCAGGAAGTAGTTAGAGCCATAGAAGCTGTTTTGGTCTATGGGGACGTTGGTTGCTATGAGGAAGCTGGGTGCGGGCATGGTGCCCTGTGTATCGATGGGTGTAGGGGAGCAGGTAGGGGCAGGCGGCAGGAAATCCGCTGGGTTATCAGTGCTAGTGGGGAAGCTGGCAGAGGGCATGCTGCGCTGTGCATGGCTGGGCGTATCGGTTGGGTTATCAGTGCTGCAGGGCACTTCTTCCCTGTGCAAAGGCCTGGCTGTGGGCTGAAACTGCGGTATGTCCAGTGCTTCTTCAGCAGGTGGGGCATGGAGGGAGCTGGAAGTAACTTCTGCGCTAGTGGGTGGTGATGGCACTAGTGGGGGCACGGAAGTTACTTCCACGCCAGTTGGGGGGGCAACTTCCTCCATGTGCAGGGCAGGCATGGCTGCAGGCTGCAACTGCGGTATGGCCGGTGCTTCTTCAGCAGGTGGGGCATGGTTAGGGGGATGGATGTTGAGCTTGAAGAGGCCATGGCGCGTGGTGGGGAGCTCGATATGCACGCATAGGTCGATGGTTTGGGTTTGCTGGAGGGAGGCTAGGCTGGCTTTGTTGTGAACGATATCAGTGCCTTCAACCTGGGTGCTGTATTGGTTACTGCAACTTTGTACATTGAGGGAAACACTGCTGTAAGCATCCACAATAGCACGCTCGCTTGAGGTAATGGTCACGGTTTTGGAAGCTGTGTGCGTTCTATGGCAATCTGAGTCGATACGGGTTTTCCAAAACCAACGCTTCCACTCCGTATGATACCACGTTTTCCTGTAAGTATATCCCTCATCAATAGTAACTACTTTAGAAGGTGTAATATTGCTAATACTACCCCTGCCATATATGTGTCCACCCGCAAGAATAACACTACCATAATTTTCCGCCCTGCTACCGATATCTAACGTTAGTGCGCCTCTGGCTTTGATAAAAGCTTGGTCGGTACGCATGGTAGAAACAACATTGTTTTCCTTTGTCAGATAAAACTTGTTGCCTGACCAACCATGTCTTCTACTGTGCTCATCGAAAACATAGTCAAACCATGCACGATCTTCTGTGTCACCATAGGTGCTACTGACCAACGTCCAATCACTTTCCGCCCAGGTACCATGGCATGAGTTTGGATAAGAAGTAGTGGTGTAATAACCCCCAGATACTTCTCCTCTATTCTCTAAGTAATTTGCCCTGCAAGTAATATCCCCCATGGCCTCTATCTTTCCTATGTAGTTGTCTATCTTCCCAACCCGTCCTCCTGCGCGGCCTTGCATGGTCAGGTTGCCTTGGGAGAATATTTCGCCTCTACGTTCATTTTTTATCTCATTGGACACATTCAAAGTCATGTCACCTCCTGAAAAAAGCGTTTTCCCAGCCATGTTGCGTACTTGCGCTGCATTGACGGTAAGCTCCTTGGTAGCAGCTACTTTTCCCTGATTGTAGAGCTCCCCACTACGAATTGTAATCACCAGGTTGTTGGCGCTTGTAATGCGATTGTAATTATCTACATCGCCGCGGGTTTGCAAGGTGGTAGTGCCTTGGCCTCCAGCTATGGTACCATCGTTGTGTATGCGATCACTTTGTACTTCCAAGCTGTCAGCAGCTGCTATCCTGCCCTGGTTGTCCAGTTGTGCTTGTGTTGTGAGGCGTAGGTCTTTTTTACTCTGGATCTTGTTGTGGTTTTTGATAGCACCTTGCGCTGAGAGGGTGGTGCTGCCTTCTCCGCCTGCTATTTTGCCTTGGTTGGTGAATGTCTTCGTAGTGGTGATCGTCAGGTTCCTTTTTGTTCAATAAAGCCATGGATGACTTCGAGCTTGAGGATGCCCTCCTGAACATTAGTGTCTAGCACTGCCCGAACCTGGACCGTGGGATAGCCTTTCTGGATGTAGTGAGCCCGTAGCTCATTGATGAGCTGCTGGATGCTAGCAGGTGGTAAGAAGCTGTTGAAATAAGGGGCTAGTAGCTTGCGCTGCTCCCGCTTGCTTAAATATTTAGCAGGCGATAGGATAATACGCCTTACATAGCCGGTGGATGAGGGCGAGGACAGCCTCTCAGCTTGCCCTGGAGAAGTGTTATGGGCGTCAACTGGGCTGCTAAAAGAGAGCAAAAGGAATATAGAGACTAGTAGCAGGCCTTGGCTACACCGGCTGCGCAACAACCCCCAGAACGCTACAAAAAGGCTGAACATGGGCTAAGGGTTGCTGAGGCAAGCCCAGGACTGCCATAAATAGAAGTATGTACGTGCCATTTTTCTAAAAAGATCTGCCTACCTGTTCGGCCTTAATATAGCCCCCTATTAAGGCTCTGCCTACAACTCCTACCAATTGAGACAAACCTTGCGCTATCGAGCCATTACGAAAAAGTGGCAGGAGGGCACTTAGGCAGACGCCAGGGGCAGTATTTATCCTCGCTAACCGCCTAACCCACAGTAATTATTACCAACCAATGCAATATCCACAAGTATTTGGCAACGCATTTCACCCCAATTTTAGTATTGTAGATGTATTATCCTGTGAAGGCCATAACGCCCGTTCTTTTTTGCAGCAAAGCCTAGGCGTAGGTTTTCATTCAATAAGGATTAATCATATCTTAGAAGGAGCTGTATGTATAAGCCAAAGCATTTTTCATGATGAAAGCCAACCTATCTCATCAAAGCAAAGAAATCATCGCCCTAGGCAGACAAGAGGCAGTCAGGCTAAAAAGCGACAAAGTCTATCCCGAGCACCTTTTATTAGGCATGCTGCAACACAGAAGATGCCTAGCCCTTCGGATACTCCAACATTTGGATGCCCCCCTCATAGCGCTGCGTACTACCCTTGAAAGGGCAGTACAAGGACAAGACAAAAAAGAATTGCAATTTGACATCCCTACTGTAGTAGATAGCATCCCTCTTGACGATGAAGTAGAAAGTTTATTGAAGCTCATCTTTACCAATTTGCAAGCCTTGCACCGGGAGGTCATTGGAACGGGGCATCTACTGCTTGCTATCTTAGAGCATAGTGAGCACACCAGTAATATTCTCACTCAGTTTAACGTTACTTACCAAGCTGTAGAAGAACTTGTTATGCATCAGCTAAGTCACTGGCAGCCAGAAAGCTATGAGCCAATTGAAGGCAGCAAAGATGCGCTAGCAAAGTCAGCGTCCAGTACGCCTCAAGCCACACCCACCAGTGGGGTAGAACGCCCTAAAACACCTGTGCTGGATAGTTTTAGCAGAGACTTAAGCAAGCTAGCAGAACAAGGAAGGCTTGATCCGATCATAGGCCGCGACCAAGAGATTGAGCGGGTTGCTCAGATTTTAAGCCGAAGAAAGAAGAACAATGCCTTGCTGATCGGAGAACCAGGGGTAGGGAAAACAGCTATCGCAGAGGGACTGGCCTTACGTATTGTCCTAAGGGAAGTACCTAAGGTGCTGTTAGGCAAAAGAATCGTAGCCCTCGACATGGCAACCTTAGTGGCTGGAACCAAGTACCGAGGGCAGTTTGAGGAGCGCATCAAAGCCATGATGAACGAACTGGAAAGGTACCCACACATTATTCTTTTTATAGACGAAATACATACTATTGTAGGAGCTGGTAGCGCTGCAGGTGCCCTTGATGCTTCAAACATCCTAAAACCTGCACTAGCCAGAGGTGAACTTCAGTGCATTGGTGCTACTACTATCAGTGAATACAGGCAGCACCTAGAAAAGGATGGAGCCCTGGCCAGAAGGTTCCAAGCTGTGACTATAGTGCCTACTACTATTGAGGAAACCATACAAATACTCAATAACATCAAAGGGAGGTATGAAGAGCACCACGCTGTCAGCTATACTTCAGAAGCCATCAAAGCCTGTGTCGCGCTCTCAGATAAATACATCAGCCATCAGCTACTGCCAGACAAGGCTATTGACGTAATGGACGAGGCCGGTGCCAGTGTCCATATCCAGCATCTCCAGGTCCCAGAACACATTAGAAAACTGCAAGCAGCCATCCAAAAGATCCAGCAAGCTAAAGGCAAGGTGGTCAAAAACCAAAAATACGAAGAAGCAGCCCATCTCCGGGACAAGGAACAGAAGCTATATGAGCAACTTGAGCAAGCTAAAGCTAGGTGGGAAGCAGCTATTAAGAAGCAGCGACACACAATTGCTGTCAATCACGTGGCTGAAGTCGTTGCTAAGATTGCTGGCATTCCCGCACAAAGGATAGCCCAAAAGCACGACAGCAGTCTATTGACCCTTGAAGAGAAGCTTAAGGAGAGCATTGTAGGGCAAGAAGAGGCTATTGACAAAATCGTGAAGACGATACAGCGGTCTCACATCGGTTTTCATGATCCGCAAAAACCACTCGGGTCTTTCATCTTTCTGGGACCTACTGGGGTAGGAAAGACCGCCCTGGCCAAAGCGCTGGCTGTTGCTTTATTGGACAAAGAAGATACCCTTATCAGGATAGACATGAGCGAGTACATGGAGAAGTTTTCTGTCTCTCGATTGATAGGAGCACCACCAGGCTACGTAGGCTATGAAGAAGGGGGACAGCTCACCGAAAAAATACGAAGAAACCCCTACAGCGTTATTCTACTCGATGAGATAGAAAAAGCACATCCTGAAGCATATAACCTGTTATTACAAATGATGGATGATGGGGTCCTGACCGATGGACTGGGTAGAAGTGTAGATTGTCGGAATACGATCATCATTATGACCTCTAACGTAGGTGCTAGAGATCTACAAAGCGCGGGCATTGGCTTTGCTACCCAGGCCCGAAAGGCAGACCATGTCGCAGCTATCAAGGCCCGGGTGCACAAAGCACTCCAAAAGACCTTTAGTCCTGAATTTATTAACAGGCTGGATGGGGTGATCGTCTTTAATTCACTTAATAAAGAGCAGATTTATCAGATCATAGACATTTACCTAGCGCGGCTGTATAGCAGAGCATCGACCCTGGGCTACCAGCTTGAGATCACAAAAAAGGCCAAGGAATTTTTAAGTGAACAAGGCTATGACCCGCAGTACGGTGTACGTCCGCTGAAGCGTGCTATACAACAATACCTAGAAGATGCGCTCACCGCCAAGGTGTTGGCAGGAGAGTTTCAGCCAGGAGATACCATACAGGTGAAGCACCACAAAAACAGTCCAGCCTTAGCCTTACAAGTTAAGAAAGCCAAGGAGCCCAGAGCACTGCCCATTGCTACCCAATAATGCATGCAGCCACTCGATGCATCGATCGTCTTTCAGCACTTTGACACGCTGTCTCCGCAGCAGCAGGAACAGTTCAGACAACTAGCACTCTGCTATAAAGTTTGGAATGAGAAACTCAACCTGATTTCTCGCCAAGATATAGACCATATCTACCTCAAACATGTACTCTATTCGCTGGGCATCGCTAAGGTTGTAGCCTTTGAAGCAGGTACACGTATTTTGGATGTAGGCACAGGTGGGGGCTTCCCAGGGATGCCACTAGCTATTATGTTCCCCCAAGCTGAGTTCCAGCTCATCGACTCCATTGGCAAAAAAATTCGGGCTGTGCAGCACATTGCCGAGGAACTTGAATTAGCCAATGTAACTACTTGCCAGATCAGGGCTGAGAAGGTGACAGCACAGTATGATTTTGTCCTTGGCAGGGCAGTGATTAGCCTAGAAATTTTTTATGGCTGGGTCAAAAACAATATTGCTGGCACTACTCGACACAATATTCCTAATGGCATTCTGTATCTCAAAGGCAGTGAAGCCATTTCAATGCCTGTACAGCACCGTACCTATGCCCTCCGTGATTTTTTTGCTGACCCATTTTTTGAGACCAAACAGCTGGTGCATCTCCATGCATGATGAGCACAGCGTTTACGTAGCGCTTTGAGGCTCTATACGCTATTGACGGACGTTCTAGCTTGAAGGAGCCGCTTAACCTGTGTAGCTTTGCTTGCACTCAAGAACGAGTGAATTAAAATCTAGCCTGATTTGAAAAAGCTATCTGCTTTCCTCATCGTGTTCTTGCTAGCGCTGGCGGGTGCTACCTATCTCTACTATACCCACTGGCGTAGTGAATATCAGGCAGGAGAGGCTATGCCCTATATCCTTCAAAGTGCGGCCCTGGTATATGAAGTAGCAGACTTTGACAGACAATGGGAAAACTTTCAGCAGACCCCTATTGCGCAAGAACTGAGCCCGCTGCCTGCTTTTGCAGCCATACAAAAAGCTATTAGCTTTTTCAAGGACCTCTTAGAGGGTCCCCAAGGCCTAGCTGGGGTACCGCTGACGCTCTCGGTCCACGAGCTGGGCGAAGAACAACTGGACTATATTTTTTACTTCAATACGCATCATACAGCTACTCAGACCCTGTTGGGGGCTATCATGCCTAAAATAAGCCCAGAAAAGGCCTATAGTAAAGCAGGCAGAAAATATGCAGGGTATAAGATTATCACATTAAGCAAGCAGGGTGCTACCAAACACCTTTCCTATATCAAGCATGGTCAATACATTATTGCCAGCTTTTCTTCTTTGTTGATCGAAGATGTGGTGCGAGCGCTAGCCAGTAAACGTCAAGGGAGCTTCTTAGGCCTGAAAAAATCAGCCACTACACAAGGGAGCCTTTATGTCAACTTCAGCCAGCTACCTCAGCTACTACGCACCTTTGTTCAACATAGCCAAGCAGATGCGCTAAGCACCTCTCTAGCTACTTTTGCCCAGACTAGCCAGCTTAACGTCAAGCTAACCCAGCACCACCTCTTATTGAGTGGATTTGTCCAGGCTCAGGAGCCAAGCGTGCAGTACCTAACCAATGTATTGACTGGCCAGTCTGCTGGTAGCATGCTCCTAGCGCCCTATTTGCCCCAAAATACAGCTGTATTACAGCATGTTACTTTTAGCGATGCCGAGCAGCTTTTAGCTGCATTGCAGCAATACAGAGCACAGGCAAATGCACCCGAAGAAGCAGCCACTGACCTGCTTACGGCCACGCTGTATCTGCTGCTCCAAGGAGAGGTAGGCCACTTTACCCTAGCAGCCAGCCAGCACCAAAAAGCGAGCCAACTTGTTTTGATGAAGGTGGTGGATCCTTATGCATTTACTGAGGCACTGAAGGGAGCAAGCTTGCTTACTGCATTGTCTTCTCAGCGACCTGAGCTGCCAGCCAGTTGCTACAAAATAAAGACTGATTATTTCCAGCATTGGCTAACAGGCCGGCTTTTTCCAGCCTTTGAGGCTAACTATCTTACTCAGGTTGCTGATTACATTGTCCTGGCCAATAGCCAACTCGCTCTGCAAACCTGGTATACCCAGTGCCAGCAAGGCAAAACATGGGCTAATACACCTACAAAGAATGCCTGGTTGGCAAGCAACCTTGATCAAGCCCAGTTTAGCCTGCTTGTTGACCTGCAAAAAGCATGGCCTCAGATCATGCGCTCGCTCAAGCCTGCATGGCAGCAAGTATGCGAGCCCCATGCTGACGCCCTGCAAAGTTTCTCACAGGGGAGTGTGCAACTCCTGCACGAACCCAACGCCGGCGCTTACATGAGCATCTTGCTAAAACACAAGGCAGAGGATTCATCTCAAGCAAGCCCAGTACAGCAAGCAATGACCATACAAGAAGAAGCTCCTCTCAAAACACTGCCTATTTCCGCCTTTTTTCAAGCAGAGGCACCTATTATCCATGCCCCTTGGCTGGTCAAAAGTCATCGAAGCAAAAGGTACTACGTGCTGCTACAAGATGCCCTGCACCAATTGTACCTACTAGACCCTGATGGAAAATTGCTTTGGAAAAAGACCCTAGAAGGCCCTATCACGACGGATGTGTTTGAGATAGATTTTTATAAGAACAACAAGACCCAGTATTTATTTGCTACTGATAGCCAGCTTTATTTGATCGACTACTACGGCCGGAGGGTAAGCCGGTATCCCCACCCCCTGCCTCAGCCGGTGCGCTTACAGGTAGTGGACTACAACCATGACAAGCACTACCGTTTCTTAATGGCTACAGCTCAGGGCGATATCTACCTGAAAGACAAGCAGTATCGGCCGTTGATTGCCTGGAATCCCAAGGCTTTGGAGTATGCTTTTGCCGGTACACCTTTTCACATCAGGGTGCAAGGTAAAGACTACTTGCTAGCCCTACAAACCAACGGCGCCCTACATGCACTCAATAGAAAAGGACAAAGCTACCCTGGGTTTCCTGTTGACCTGAAAGCACCTGTACACAATTCCTTGTTGGTACGCAAAGGCAAGACTGCTGCTGATACTTCACTAGTGGTTTTGACTGATACTGGTCAGCATATCTGCCTGAACCTCGCTGGGCAAGTACAAGAGACTAGGCAGCTTGATCACGCTGAAGGTACTGCTCACTTGATAGTTTGCCCGAACCATGTGCTTGGTAATCGATATGCCATTGTACGCAAGGATACAGATAAGATAGCGGTGATGGATGAGGCGTTGAACCTGCTTTTTGAGTTACCCTATCAAGCCCAAAGATTACTCGTGCAGTATTATGACTTTGGGGATGGCCTCCAGTTCTATATGCTTACTAACCCTGATGAGCAACGTACCTCCCTTTACAACTATACAGGCAAGCAGCTGCAAGCTACGCCTTGGCAAGGTGGCCATGAGGTAAGGCTCATTTTTTCAAAAGAAAAGCACCAGCTTGAAGTATACAGTTGTGCTGCAACACAGTTTATGAGGTATCTTGTGCCTTTAGAGGAGGTAGCTAACCCGTAAACTTTTGTACCTACGCGAGCTGGGATGATACTAGCCTAACCTCCCTACAGGGTGATCAACGATGCTTTAGGTCAAGAGTATCTGTGCTGCGTGAGTTGCAGTCTTCACCCTGTCGATGATCCGCTCAATCTTGCCAGTTTCTTCAATGATAAAGGTAAGCCGCGCTGTACCCCAGTATTGCTTACCTAAGAAAGATTTTTTTACCCAAGTACCATACTGTTCGTGGATAGTACGATCTTCATCAGCCATAAGCCGAAAGGGAAGCTGCTTTTTTTCAATAAATCGTTTGTGAGACGCTACACTGTCTGTGCTTACCCCTACTATTTCGTAGCCTGCCTGCTGTAGCGCCTCGTAGTTGTCTCTCAGGTTACAAGCTTGGGCTGTACATCCCGGGGTATTGTCTTTAGGATAGAAATAGAGCGCCAGCTTCTTGCCCGCAAAGTCAGCTAGTTTGATGGTTTTGTTGTCTTGGTCCTTACCCACAAAGCCAGGGGCTGGATCGTTAACTTGTAGCGGCATAGTTCTTGAATAAGTGGAGATGCTTAGGATACAGCGTGTTGTTCACAACACTCCTCTAAAGCCTCTTGGAGGGCTGCTGCAATCATCTCTGGTGGATTGCCTTTGATCTGATGTCTTTCTATAAAGTGGGCTAAGGCTCCATCCTTAAACAAAGCAATGGCTGGAGAGGAGGGAGGGTAGGGCTTAGTATACTCAAATACTTGCGCTGTTGCTTCCTCGTCTATGCCTGCAAATACTGTAGCCAAGTAGTGAGGCTTATGACTGCTTGCTTCCAGTGCCATTTTAACGCCTAGGCGCGCTCCTGTTCCTGCACAGCCGCACATAGAGTTGATGAATAGCAAGGTAGTGCCTTGGTGGCCGGCCATGTGGTCTGCTATTTCTTTTCCTGTCTTTAGAGGAACAAAGCCTACTTCTGTAAGCTCTTCTTCCGTTGCTAATACTTGCTTTTCTGGATACATATTTCTAGCGGTTATGAGTGTTTGAATACAACAAAGGTAAAAGTTTTCGGGAGACCGTCCAATACTTGTCTTTACAAAAATCCTAAAGCGAGCTTGGCTTCTTCTGACATCATTTCTTGGCTGTAGGGTGGCTCAAAAGTAAGCTCTACTTTTACGTCATTGACGCCTTGTAGTGCCCTAATGCTAGTCTCTGCCTGGCCAGGGATCAATTCAGCCGATGGGCAGCTGGGTGAGGTAAGGGTCATCAGGACATAGACGTTGTTGACAGGATAGATAGTGATCTCATAAATCAAGCCCAGTTCATAGATGTCTACTGGAATTTCAGGGTCATATACCTGCTTTAGAACCTGGATGACCTGCTCTTTAGTGATGTCGATGCTTGCTACTTCTTCAACCATTACTTGGTTTCTTGTTCTCAGAACTTACTCTCCTGTGCGTGAGTAACCTTTTGGGCGATAGCAATAAGCTTTATTTCTTTCACCATACTGGCAAATCCCCCAGCTCGCTGAGAACCAATCAACTGGATCATTCCAATTTTTTCAACGAAGTAGAGATTTGCATTGATGATGTCGTCTATTTTTTGCCCGGAAAGTACCCGTAAAAGCAAGCTGATTAGTCCTTTGGTAATGGCCGTATTACTATCTGCCTCAAAAAACAAACGATCGTATTGCTTGGTATAGGTCAGCCAAACTTTAGCAAGGCAGCCCCTGATGGTATGGTTCTCGTTTTTGTAAAGCTTATCCATAGGGGCCAGCTGATCGCCCAGGTCCATAATGTAGCCAAGTATACTTTCCTGATCTCCCTCCAGGGTTTTAAACTCAGTGATAATTTCTTCTTGTAAAGCACTGATGCTTGGTAAGACAGTATTCAGCATGGGCTTGTATTAAGTTTTTTGCTGTACTATCCTTGCGATCCCTGTGACGAACTGCTCTACCTCTTCTTCTGTGTTGTAGATAGCAAAGGAGGCACGAACTACCCCCTCAATGCCCCAAAAGTCCATCAGAGGTTGGGTGCAGCTATGTCCTGTTCTTACTGCAATGCCTTTGGCATCTAACAGCATGCCTACATCTAGGTGGTGTATCCCTTCCAGGGTTAATGAAAGCACACTAATTTTGTCAGGTGCATTACCAATGAGCCGGACTTTGTCAAGGCTGCGCAGCAAATCGAGAGCATAATTTAGCAACTTATTTTCATAGGACCTAAGGTTTTCGTAACCGATTCCCTTGATGAAATTTAAGGCTTCTTGCCAAGCAATAATACCGGCGATGTAGGGGGTACCTGCCTCAAATTTATAAGGGATGTCATTGTAAGTAGTATGATCCAAAGTAACTCTTTGGACCATTGCACCGCCTCCTTGGTACGGAGGCATTGTTTCTAGTAATGCTCTTTTGCCATACAAGGCCCCTACTCCTGTGGGACCATAGGCTTTGTGGGCAGAAAAAGCTAAGAAATCGCAGTCCAAGTCCTGCACATCTATAGGCAAGTGGGGAGCTGCTTGCGCGCCATCTACCACCACGACCGCGCCTTGGGAGTGTGCTAGCCGGATGATCTCCTTGACTGGATTAATGGTGCCTAGGGTATTGGAAACGTAGTTGATAGCAATAATTTTGGTTTTGGGGTTTAAGAGCCTCTCTAAGATGGGGAGCAGTAGCTCGCCTGTGTCATTGATAGGAATAACTTTGAGTGTAGCTCCTTTTGCCTGGCACAGCATTTGCCATGGAACAATATTGGTGTGATGTTCCATATGGGAGATGATGATTTCATCACCGGCCTGTACCTGCGCTTGCCCGTACGTAGCAGCTACGAGGTTGATGCTTGCTGTAGTGCCTGCTGTAAAAATAATTTCCGAAGTGTCGGCAGCATGAATAAATTGCTGCAAACTCTCCCTAGTAGCTTCTAGCGCAGCTGTCGCTCTTGCTGCCAGTGTATGGACGCTTCTATGCACGGTGGCATTGTCGTGCTGATAATAATGAGCAAGCGCATCCAATACTGCCTGGGGCTTTTGAGTAGTCGCAGCATTATCAAGATAGATCAGAGGCTTGCCATACACGTTTTGGTGCAGGGCAGGAAACTGTTCCCTAATCTTTTGAATGTCTAACGCATTGCGGGGGGTTATTGCTGGCATCATTGATAGGTTTATATAATTTTCTACTTTCTTGAGTAGCCCAGCTGTCCTGTAGCCAAGTTCTCAAGGCTGCCCAAGGGACTTTGTCAATGACCTCACTGGCAAAAGCCTGCCGCAATAAGGAGCGTGCGGTATCCTCTTGGAGGCCTCGTGTACGCAAATAAAAGAGCTGTTCCTCGTCAAGCTGGCCTATTGTAGCCCCGTGTGAGCACTTTACATCATCGGCCCAGATTTCGAGTTGGGGCTTAGTGTGGAGTGTGGCTTGCTCAGAAAGTACTAAGTTATTGTTGGTCTGAAATGCATGGGTCTTTTGCGCTTCTGGTCTCACATAAATGCGGCCATTAAACACACCTGTAGACGCATCCATCATAATTCCCTTGTAAAGCTCCTGGCTGCGGGTATGTGGCTTTTGATGATCTACGGTAGTAAAGTTGTCAACATGTTGTTGGTCATGTAAGCAATACAGTCCATACATATTGGTCTCGCTGTAAGAGGCATCTAGCAGGCTATTGAGATTGTTTCTGACCAACGCTCCAGACCATGTAAAAGTATAGGCATTCAAAGTGCTCTGTTGTGCCTGGTAAACCTGCGTAGTATGGACCTGGTAAGCTTGTTGTCCTAGTTGTGTCTGCAAGGTGTAGTAATCCAGCCGCGCATCTGTCTCTACAACCACCTCGGCCAAAGCGTTGGTAAAGCCTGTGGTTTGCCAAGAAGTAATGATACTGGCTTGGCTGTGCTTGCCTGCGACTATGAGCAGCCGCGGATAGGTTATGGGCTGATGAGTGCTCTCAGTCGTGCAGTGGTAGATGATCAGAGGCTTCTCTAGCATAGTATAGTCAGCAATGTGGATAAAAAGTCCTTCTTCAAACAACGCTGTGTTCAAGGCGATAAAAGGGTCTGCCTTGCTCTGGGCATGTTGGGCAAAGTGGGCTAAAAAAGTCCGCTGTTGCTGCTGATAAGCTTCTTGAAAGGTAAGAACCTGTATAAACTGCTCACAGCCTGCTAACTGTGTATATTCGCTGCTTAGCTGGCCATTGAGCAGTACAACATGGTAGGCATCCATGTCATGGTGTACAAAAGCAGCTTCTTCTGGCGTTAGCTGCACAGGCGTGGCAGGCTCGCTCAAGTCAAGATACGCTGTAAGTAGGCTAGCAATAGGCGTGTATTTGTAGGCCTCATCCTTTGAGGTAGGTAAACCTTGCTGCTTGAAGTCCTTCGCAGCTTGTCTTCTTTTGCTATAGAAAGGGCAGGTACTGTCTAGTGTCTCAAAGTGCTGGACCAAAGCTTGTTCAAGAGAAGAGCGCATGTTTGGCAAGAGTTTACTGCTTGGCAAGTCGGCACATCATGAAACCCCGGCGGCTTCTTTGAGCCAGTCATAGCCCTTGGCCTCTAGCTCTTTGGCCAACTCTTTGGTACCTGACTTGATGATTTGGCCATCATAGAGCACATGCACAAGATCAGGAACAATGTAATCGAGTAGCCGCGGGTAGTGTGTGACAATAATAATCGCATTTTCTTTGCTCCGAATTTGATTCACGCCATGTGCTACGACTTTCAGGGCATCAATGTCCAGCCCAGAGTCAGTCTCATCTAGGACTGCCAGCTTGGGTGACAGCATAGCCATCTGAAGAATTTCGTTACGTTTTTTCTCACCGCCTGAGAAGCCTTCATTGAGCGGCCTCTTCAAGAGCGTCGGGTCCATACTGAACAGCTGCATTTTTTCTTTCATCAATGCTAAGAAGGCTACTGCATCCAGCGGAGGCTGGCCTTGTTGCTTCCTGATTTCGTTCACAGCGGTTTTGAGGAAGTTCGTTGTACTCACGCCTGGGATCTCCACAGGATACTGAAAAGCCAAGAAAAAACCGGCTGCTGCCCGTTCCTCTGGAGCTAACTCCAGTAGGTTCTGGTCCAAGAAGCTTACACTTCCCGCTGTTACTGTATAACCTTCTTTGCCAGCTAGCACAGCTGACAAGGTACTCTTGCCCGCCCCGTTAGGGCCCATGATAGCATGTACCTCGCCTGCATGTACCGTTAGGTCGATACCCTTGAGGAGCTCTTGGTTGTCTACGACTGCTTTTAGGTGGGTGATCTTGAGCATGCTGACTAAAATTAGCCCGAAACTACAAAGAAAATTCGAATTGGCCGCAGATGCTATGCCTTGCGTGCCCATCTGAATACATGGCTAGGCGTTACGCAATAATCCATCGGTACGTCATGAGCATGCAAGTCTGCAATGGCCTGTACCGGGTCTTCAAAACAGAGGCCTATTTGGGTGACATCTGGCTTGCACTGTGCTAGTAACCGGTCATAATAACCCTGGCCATCCCCCACTCTATAGCCCTGCTCATCAAATACTATTACAGGCAATATGACCAGCTGCAAGTCAGTAGCTGCTAGGAGTCTGCCCCTATTGGTTCTTGTATACCCCATGGATGAGCTCGAAAGGGGGTTTTATGGGCTATTTGGCGACTTTCCATTTGGCCAGGCACCTTGAGTAGCTTGGGGGCTGCTATCACTACTTCTGGGTGCTTAGCGAGCATGGTGTGTACAATGCCCCAAGTGTCTACCGCCCTGCGTTCAGCACATGCTAGATAAGTATGTGTGCATGGATAAAGGGCCATATTGAACTGCTGGAAAAAGCGTTCCTGAATCAGTTGGCTCTGCTGATGATACAAGGTACAATGCCTTTCATAACTTGCTGAAGAGCCTTCATACAGTTCCATGCTATGCAAGAAGCAAGCAGTTTTACAGCATTCTGGCGTACTCTTTTGCGAACTCCTCGCACATTTTTTCGCCAACATCTGGCTCCAGAGGCACCAAGACCTTACTGGTGGGTGGTGACTAGCTTATTTTTTAGCTGGTTCTTCGTAGAGTCTCAACATAACCTCCGTAGTTCGGCTGATTTTGAGCATGTAAGTATGTCAGACAACTACTACAAAATTCAAGTTATGCTACTTGTTGGTTCACTGTTAATAGGGCTGTTAATGTATTTCCTAAGTGGATGGGTTATGAAGCTAGTAATTCTAATCTGCGGTGGAAAAGCCAATGTGAAACAGTCTAGGAGCATTGTGCTCTATACTTCTGCTGTAACCCACATGCTCTCGTTACTGTTTTTGACTGGCTGTTTATGTGGGTATTTGTCTTTTTCTATGAGTGTTGTATTATCTAACATGATCGTCGTGCCCTACCAAGGATATATGCGCTATTGCGCTGTCATGACACTCCCTGGTGCTAATAAAGGAAGGGTTATCTTCTTCTTTATCTTACCCATCCTACTACTCTCCTTTGTAGGGTTCTTGTCAATGCCTAAAGGTACCCAAGCCCGTTGAACCCTCTGGGAATCTTCAAGCAACATTCACTATCTAACCGCTTAGCCTAGCCACCCCCACTGTACTACATTCACTTAGGGCTTAGGAGAAGTTTCTACTACTGCCTAGCCTGATAGCGTACATTGTTAAAGCATTGCTTAGTGCCTTTAGACGATACTGGCTAGAATGATTATCTTTACAGAGCCATTACAAGACCTAAATCATGAATCTTGCTAGGGACGTTACACTTGCTATGCTGAATGCTACCAGCCAGGGAACTATGGCCAGCTTCTTGGAAATTGAGTTCACACATGTAGGTGCTGACTACTTGGAAGCTAAAATGCCAGTATCGTCTCAAACCCGCCAACCCCAAGGCTTGCTGAGTGGTGGTGCTTCTGTGGCCCTTGCAGAAACAGTGGGCAGCGTGGCTGCAAACCTATGTGTGGATCGAGAGAAATACTACTGCTTAGGTCTAGACATCAATGCCAATCACATTCGGCAGGTTAAGGAGGGCGATGTATATGCCGTGGCTAAGCCACTTCATATAGGTAGAACCACCCAAGTGTGGCAGATTCTCATTACTGATAAGCACCAGCATCTCGTCTGTGCTAGCCGCCTTACTGTAGCAGTACTTACTAAGAAAAAAGAGGCGTAGCAGAGCTGGGCAGTACCAAAAGCTTTTTCACACTAGCCTATGGAGCTACAGACTGTGCTACTTCAATTGAGGAGTAACTACCTTATGGTTCATCTGAGTTTGTCAATAGATCCCCCCAATTACTGAAATCACTAGAGAAGCGCTAAAGAAAGCCCGAACTAAAGTTTACAAAAAGGATTATGGTTTTTTTCCATTCCTATCGTTGTGGTAGGGCCATGGCCGGGGTAGATAACCACCCCGTCTCCCAGGGGCAACAGCTGCTGATGAATACTTTGCAAAAGCGTGGCATGATCCCCGCCTGGCAAGTCAGTCCTGCCTATACTACCTTGAAACAAAACATCTCCCACAAGGCAGCATTGATCTTGTTGGCTATATAGGGCAATATGGCCAGGGGAATGCCCTGGCACATGTAAGACTTGGAGCAGTGTATTACCTAACTGAATATTCTCCTCTGTTTTAAGTAGTACATCGGCTTCAGTAGGTTGATAGTCTGTAAAACCATAGATAGGGGCATACTGGGTAGCTGCTTGCAGTAAAGATAGTTCCTCGGGGTGTAAAGCGAGCTTGACCTGGTAAATGGTTTTGACATACTTATTGCCTAAGATGTGATCGATGTGGGCGTGCGTATTGATCAGGTGGGTGACGCGAAGCCCTTTTTGTGCTATGAATTCGCTTAAGGCCGCTTGTTCGTGCTGACCATAGCACCCTGGGTCAACAATGGCACAGACCCTGGTTGTGTCATAGATAACGTAGGTGTTTTCTGTTAGGGTGTTGAATGTGAAGGAATGGATTTGGAGCATTGGGCGCTTGGTTCAACTTTTAGTATGCCCTTTTCTCCTACCGAGCCCTGCCTTGTGAGAAGCTTTGCTACTGACTGGGCGAAACTGAGACAACTTCCTTAGCTGCTGACTGTTCGATAGGTGCTGAAGGCTTTGGAGTGTCCTCCAGCGCAATGTGTGGCGCAATGACCAAAGCGACAATAGAAGCGAGCTTGATCAGGATATTCATAGAAGGTCCTGAGGTGTCTTTGAAAGGATCACCGACAGTATCTCCCGTAACCGAAGCCTTATGGGCTTCTGACCCTTTGTAGAACATCTCTCCATTGATTTCAACACCTTTTTCAAAAGACTTCTTGGCATTGTCCCAAGCGCCTCCTGCATTGGCTTGAAAGAGTGCTATCAGTACACCGCTCACTGTCAGTCCTGCCAGTAGTCCTCCTAAAACTTCTGGGCCAGAGATAAGTCCTACTACGGCAGGCGTAACAATGGCTAAAGACCCTGGCAGCAGCATAGCTCTAAGGGCAGCTTTTGTAGCAATATCTATGCATTGATCATACTCAGGTTGGGCCTTGCCTTGCATGATGCCTTTGATCTCTCGGAACTGCCTTCTTACCTCCTGTACCATTGCCATGGCTGCCGTGCCTACTGCACTGATGGTTAGGGCAGAAAACACCCAAGGAATCATGCCTCCTACAAATAGACCAGCCATCACAGGCGCCTTATAGATGTCTATGCTTTGAATATTAGCAGTACGCACATAGGCGGCAAACAAGGCCAAAGAGGTCAAAGCAGCCGAAGCAATAGCAAACCCTTTACCCGTAGCAGCTGTAGTATTGCCTACCGTATCCAAAATGTCCGTTCTTTGGCGCACTTGCTGAGGTAACCCACTCATTTCTGCAATCCCTCCTGCATTGTCTGCAATAGGCCCAAACGCATCAATAGACAGTTGCATGGCTGTAGTAGTCATCATGCCGGCAGCAGCCATAGCTACCCCATAAAAGCCTGCCAAGTGAAAAGCCCCATAGATGGCAGCAGCGAACAGCACTATTGGTAATGCAGTAGAAAGCATGCCCACACTTAAACCTGCAATGATGTTGGTAGCATGACCTGTGTAGGATTGTCTGACAATGAAGCGCACGGGCTTCTGATCCATGGCTGTAAAGTACTCTGTAATCATGCTGATCAAAAAGCCTACTCCTAAGCCTATTATTACTGTATAAAAGACATGCATCGCTGTGAAGGATTGCCCACGCATGGCCAAAGAAGTAGGTAGTAGCTGAGGAATAAGGAAGTAAACCACAAGCCCTGTGAGTACAGTAGCTATCCCGTTGCCTTTGTTCAACGCCTTTTGTACATCCCCCGTCTCTCTAATGTTGACAAAAAAGGTGGCTACTAAGGAAAGGATGAGCCCCAGGGCACCGATGAGCATGGGCAATAGGATAGGAGAGAGCCCCCCTAACTTGTCTGACGCTTCTATCTCACTGCCAAGTAGCATCGCAGCCAGGATCGTAGCTACGTAAGACCCAAATAGATCAGCCCCCATACCGGCCACGTCACCTACATTGTCTCCTACGTTATCAGCAATCGTAGCTGGATTTCTAGGATCATCTTCAGGAATCTCGGCCTCTACCTTACCTACGATATCAGCGCCTACATCTGCTGCTTTGGTGTAGATGCCCCCTGCCACGCGTGCAAACAACGCAATGCTTTCTGCACCTAGCGAAAAGCCTGTCAAAGCTTCCAAGGCCAAGGCTAGTGCAGGTCTGTTAGTAGCAGTGATACCCCCTGGCAAGAAGTACAAGAAAAACGCGATAAACAGTCCGCCTAACCCTACCATAGCCAGCCCGGTAACGCCCATGCCCATGACTGTGCCGCCAGCAAAAGAAATTTTAAAAGCCTTGGCTAAGCTTGTACGTGCTGCTTGTGCAGTTCTTACGTTGGCTTGCGTAGCGATCTTCATCCCTATCCAGCCCGCCAGTGCAGAAAGTACAGCACCTACGACAAAAGAGAACCCTATGAGCGGATGTGTATGAGCACTTTTAACACCCCAATAAGCCAATAGGAGGGCAAAAATGACTACAAAGTAGCGGATGGTCCTGTATTCTGCCTTGAGAAAGGCAATAGCCCCTTGCGTGATGCTCCGGGCGATACAGGTCATTTTTGCTTCGCCAGGGTCTTGCTTGACTATCCAGGCGGCTTGTACAGCAGTATAGACCAAAGCTAAAACGCCCAGCAATGGTAGGAGGTATGCGATGATAGTCATGCTAAGAATTATGAATAGGTGCCTTGACGCTAAAAATTAAGCATGAGTATATCAAAAGCGACCCAATAAATTGATAAGACAGATAAAAAATAATCCCATGAATCAACCCGCAAGCCCCATGCGCTTTAGAGCCCCCTGCCGGGATCGAACCAGCGACCTACTGATTACAAGTCAGTTGCTCTACCAGCTGAGCTAAGGAGGCCTGAGTGTCGCGAAACTACGGTGCTAATCTGTAATCCCAAAACGTAAGATGCCTTTCCTTGCAGCATAGCCTAGTTTTCCTAGATGTCATCTGTCCCTCAAATACTTCATTGGTTCTTCTTGACTTCGAGCAAGGTGAGTATAAACTCTGTAAAAGACGGTTACTTTGTTGCGAATTGCAGATGAAGGTATCTGACTCCCCTGTAATATAGTGCAGCCATATCTCGCAACCTTTGGCAAGGACTGTACCTGTCCACCCTTTCAGGAGCGTACTTGCGAGGCCATAAAAGCTAAGCCAGGGAAATACCTCACTTATCAAGCGCTGGAGGAGACGCGCGCACAACTGTCTTTAGGATATTGCCAAAAAGCGAAGATAGGGGCTGGGAGCTAAAAGGGGAGATTATCCTCTTCTTTGACCTCTGCAGTAGTGTTTTGCGTAAGATTTTCTTCCCGAGGAGCCGGCCTGCTTACCTGCGCTACTGCCTCTATACGCCATGCTTGCAGAGAGTTAAAATACTTTGTTTCACCTTCGGGGTTGATCCATTTTCTCCCCTTCAGATTAAAACTGACTTCTACCTCTTGGCCTGGCTGAAAGCCATCTAGTAGACTGCATCGGTCTTGTATCAATTCAAAAGAGACATATTCTGGGTACTGTGGATTCTCTGCATATTCAAGTACAAACAAGCGCTTCTTGAAGGTATCTGACACTTGTTGCGTCTCTTTAATTTCAAGTAATTTACCAGTTACTTTCATGCTAATCGAGTTTGAAGGTGTTGATATATCCCATCGCCTAGACGGGGCTTCAGCATACCGTTCCAAGTTAAACCGCTGCTGGCATAATGCCAATCTTTACGCAGTATACTTTTCAGAGGCTTTATACGTTCTTAGTCTCCCATGCTTTACCAAAAAAATGACTAAAAAAAGACAGCCCGCCATGGTAGCCATGGCACCAGCAATAGCGCCGTCGACCCATATGGCCAGATAATACCCCCCCACGGCTGTTAGGGCACCTACTAGTGAGGCAACTACCAGCATTTTGGGCAGGCGCTGCGTGAGCAAGTAGGCAGTAGCTGGAGGGGCTACCAAAAGTGCTACGACAAGAATAGCCCCTACCACTTCAAAAGCAGCTACGGTGGTGAAGGAGGTAGCCCCCATCAATACATAGTGCCACAAGGTGGTATTCATGCCCATAGTAGAGGCAAAGGCAGGATCAAAGGTAGTGACAGACAGCTCCTTGTAGCTGAGCAAGATAAAGCCCAGGTTGATCAGCAACATCACAGCAAGTATATAGAAAGACCTGGGGCCTAGGCTAATACCTCCTGGTCCTACCCAGGTATCAAGGGGGACGTAAGCTATCTCACCATACAAGATGCAATCTGGGTCTAGGTCAATCCTTTTGCTCAACGAAGAGATGAGGATAATGCCCAGCGCAAACAGCCAAGTGAAGTTGATTCCAATAGAAGCATCTGGCTGCAACCTTATTTTTCTGTGTAAGAATTCCATCAATAAGGTAGCTACAATGCCCACACTTCCTGCACCGATAAGCATCACCAAAGAAGTCTTAGAACCAGCTAAAAAAAACGCAATCACAATGCCTGGTAAGACAGCGTGCGCAATGGCATCGCCCATCATAGTTACTTTTCTCAGCACTAAATAAGTGCCAATCAAGCTACAATTAATAGCAGCCAGCGAAGCAACAAGCATGATCCACATCGTTTCCATCATTGATTGGAAATTTAATTGAAGTTGCCGGGCCAAATGACTTAAATATATCCAGATTTAGGTTATCTTCACAGGTTGGCCAAAACTTCTGTGTAGAAAATGCAAGACCGGGGCGTAACGGCTTTTATCAATCAGCAACCTACGGCGCTTAAGCATGTATTAAGTGGTTAAGGGCAATCATTCTGCAAGCAGGGCCGCATGTAGCAGAGACGATAAAATAGGCTATTCCATTCTACAGCTACCATGGCCGGCTATGCTTTCTCACCCTTCGTGATAGAGCCGTTAAGTTAGAATTTTGTCAAGGCGCTTTTTTAGCAAACGAACAGGGCTTATTGGGAGGTGATGGCAAAGAAGTTAGGCATGTTCGGATCAAATCCCTAGAAGATATTAAACAAACTGCCCTAGAAATTTTGCTGCAAGAAGCTATGCTTTTCAATGAGTAAAAGAAGAAGCGCAAAGGCTCAAGGCACTCTAGCTAGGCATTGTTTTAATCTACTGCTATGAAATTTGGTTGTCTAGAAGCCAACCAGCTGTCCCAAGTTGCTTGGGAACTACCTGACGATACCCCTGCTACCCAAGCTTTGCTCGCTGGATTACCTGCCCGCACGCAAACGCCTGCCATCTACATCGGTTGCTCTGTATGGACAGATCGGAGTTTTGTAGGTAAAGTCTATCCTCAGGGCACCTCTGCCAAAGACTTCTTAACAGCCTACTGCCAGCAGTTCAACACTGTAGAACTTAATACCACCTTTTACAGCATTCCCTCGGTAGAGAAAGTGCAAAAATGGCAAGAAGCAGCCACGCCAGGCTTTCGGTTCTGTCCCAAGGTCGCTCAGCGCATTAGCCATAGCAGTAACCTGGATGTGCAAAGGCGTCTGTTAGATATTTTTATAGAGGCTGTGCTTCATTTTGAGGAGGCACTAGGCATGACCTTTCTGCAGTTGTCACCCTATTTCCAGCCTAGTGGTATGCCAGCGCTCCAGCAACTGCTAGCGCATATCCCCCAAGGGTTCCCACTAGCTGTGGAGTTGCGGCACCCCACCTGGTTTAGTGATGAAGTAGCGCAGCAGGAGCTGTTTGCCTTTTTACAAGCGCAAGACATAGTAGCTGTGATTACTGACGTAGCCGGCAGAAGAGATGTGCTGCATCAAACCCTTACTACCAACGGTGCATTTATCCGCTTTGCAGGCAATAATTTGCATGCTACTGACTATACACGGATTGACGCCTGGGTAACAAGGCTCCATCAGTGGCTCGAGCAGGGTTTGACAACTATTTATTTTCTTCTACACCAACGAGAAAAAGCACTCTGTGTGGACCTAGTGGCATACATGATTCAGCAACTTAATGCCTTGGAAGGAGTGAAGTTAACACCGCCCAAGCTCGAGAGGCAGCAAGCAGCTTTGTTTTAGCCCAGGGAGGTAGCTCATTGAGCTAAGCCCTTTGGTAATCAGGTCACTGTGAGTCGCCCTGAGCCATGATGTATGCCCTTGTTTTTTTCCTGAGTAATTTACTATGTTACTTGCTGAACAGCCCACTAAAATGCTTTCTCCAATAGACATATCCCCCAGATTTATCTGATTCATGGTACTTTGCTTACTGCTTGACTTTTATGTATACCAAGGCATCTGAGTACTGACTATCTCCCTCCAGCCTATCAAGCGCTTTACTATCCATGGCACCTATTGGGGATTCAATATCCTCGTGATAGGTACAATTTTGGCGAATAGGCTACTAGGTGTAGGAGCTCCAAGCCATTTCCTTTTGCCTTTATTCTTCGTTATTTGTACTACTAAGCTCTTTGTGGCCTTCTTCCTACTACTCGACGATATCACGCGGGGCTTTCGGTGGATCTTTCCTCAAGCAGGTGCTACCCCTTCCAGGGCACGAATTGCTCGCTCTGCTTTTTTAACCAAAATAGGGATGATAGCGAGTCTAGCTCTCATCCTTATACTGGGCTATGGGATCATTTTTGGGGCCGATAACTACAAAGTGCGTAGAGTTAAAATCAAGCTACCACACCTACCTAGTGCTTTCCATGGCCTACGCATAGGGCAGATTTCAGACATACACAGTGGAAATTTCTTTAACAAGGCAGCCGTCCAGGTGTAAACCTATTACGCCAAGAAAATCCAGACCTTATTTTCTTTACGGGCGACTTGGTCCACAATACTGCTGATGAGATCAATGCCTACATTGATATTTTTGCCAAGTTCCAAGCGCCGCTTGGTGTCTACTCTATGCTAGGGAATCATGATCATGGTGACTATGTCTACTGGCCTTCGGCCAGTGCCAAGGAAAAAAACTTACAGGCACTTTGTGCTGCCCACAACGATTGGGCTGGTACTTGCTGCGGAACGAGCATGTAATCATTACGCAAGGCAGCGACCAGCTGGTAGTGATGGGGGTAGAAAATTGGGGTACAGGCAGCGTTGCTAAGTATGGGCGCCTGGACCAAGCCTACCGCGGTACAGAGGCTGTACCCGTCAAGCTACTCCTATCGCACGACCCCAGCTATTGGGACGCGCAGGTAAGGGACAACTATCCTGACATCGATATCACTTTTGCTGGCCACACCCATGGCTTTCAGTTCGGTATTGAGGTGGGTGCTTTCAAATGGAGCCCTATACAGTATCTTTTTCACTACAAGCAATGGGCCGGTTTGTAGCAGGTAAGGGCACAATATTTTTATGTAAATCGTGGCTATGGCTATATAGCAGCCTGTCCAGGCCGCATTGGCATCTGGCCAGAGATTACGATCATGGAACTCGAGAAAGCCTAAGAGAGCGTATTGGCAATAGCCCCAAGCCAGCTAGAACCTAAAAATGGCTTGCAGCCGTACATCATTCTTAACATTTCCTTCTATAGTTTCCTGTCCACTTCCGATCTTATCTTTATCCCTGTAATGCATAAGTGTATACTTCATTTCTAGCCGAAAAGCTGGGGTGGGTTTGTAGCACACTAGCAAGCAATAGCGCATGCCTTGACCCTGGTAAGCAGGAAAATTAAAGCCTGAGTATAGCACATCAGGTTCGTAAAAGGTCAACTTATTTACCCCGGCTTCAGTGCTGAACCAGGCTACACGTCCTTTTAGCTGAAGTTGACGTATTTTGTAGGCAATATCCTGCACAGCCGCATAGCCCCAGGTAGGTGTGCCTTGCTGCTGGTAACTACTACACTGTACTTCGCTATTTAGGCTAAAAGCCTTGCTCAACGTGTGCTTATAACGAAGCTTATAATTATTTTTGGTGCCCATAGCTGTTTGTTGCTCCTGAGGGATCTTTTGCGCTTTAGTAGTGGTTTTATATTGTAGGTATACCAGTATGGACCTAGTAGGCTGATAGGTAGCTTTACCTAGCCAGCTGCGTCCAGCACTTGCCTCACCCCAAAACCAGGGGAAGTAGAAGTAGTCATAGTAAGCATCCAGATACAAGCGCTGCCAAGGCCTGACCCTCGCCCCCAGGTAGAGACCCTGCTCGTTACTATTATCGGATGAATTTTCTTTGAAACCTTTGCCAAAAGGACCATGAAAATCCTGGTCATAATGTCGCCAGAGTACCGTGGTGTCTACGTAGCGGGATAGGCTAGCTACTGTGCCTACGACGGCTGCTTTGCCTCCATTTTTAGACAGGGCGCCTTCGCCAAAGAAGTGAAAGTTCTGCCACAGATAGCGATAAAAAAGACTGCCATTGGCATGATCCTGGCCACTAAAGCGCAGGGGATTGCCCTTGCGGGTATCGGGTTGGATGGGGTGGCTATAGTGGCTGTAAAGGGCATTCATCCCTACTACAGCGCCTCGGGTAGGACCTTTGTAAACCCATGTGCTGCCGATGACCTGCTCATTGACCTGACCCTTTTTAGCGATTTCGTTTTCAGTCCTATAGTAGCCCCCTCTAGAGATGCTTGGCACATGCTGGCCGCTAGAGGAAGTGTTTCTCGCCAGCCTGCCGTCTAGGCCAACCATAGAGTAATAGGCAGTGAGCTCTATAGCCCCCCACTGCCAAGTAGTAGCTATGCCTCTAAAGGCAGCGCTCGTCAAAGTGGTGTAGGGCCGAATGCCCACGTTGTTGGTCCGGATGACTTTGATGGTCTCGCTGCTCTTGTTCATGCTAAAGCCTGCATTGAGCACCAAGCCCTCGCCATAGCCCACTACATAATCGCCCACTACCAATGCTTTAAGGCTTTTTTTGTGTTTGAGCACCCCATGGAACCGTGCCACCGACGGACCATAGCGTTGCGTAGCAGGGTTCCAAGTCAATGCCTCGCCTGCCCTGGTCCTCGCTGCCAACCCTAGCCCCCAACCACTGGTCTGCTGAATACTAAGCCGCGTCAAGCACCCATCTGGCGAGCCTGCATAAGGGACTTTGTTGCTTTTCTTGTTGGGCAGATAGCCCTGCTTGGTTTTCAGGGTTCGCTCATACCGCACAAGCCCATAACTATCTCTTGCCCCTAGTCCTTGGGCCCATAAGGCCCTGTTGTGGTAGTCAGTATAGACTTCTTCCACCTTAACAAAAGGAACAAGCCGCTGGATCGTAGGCAGGTCAAACTCAGGAATAGCTTGCAGCTCGTAGATGGAAACCAGCGGCCCGTTTTTAGCTAGATGACTAAAAAATTGATCCAACTGATCTTCTGTAAGCATACCAAGGCGCTGCAGGGCTTCTCTAGAAGTCTGATTGAGTTCCAAAGGTGCTTGGTATCGCTCCCAAAGGTACTCTTGTAGTACTTCATACGGCACCTCCTCTGGGCAATCACTATAGATTGCTTCTAGGAGTGCATCAAAGGCAGGCTGCTCGGCTGCTTCTTCAGCCCAAATACGGCCTGCAAGTCCTATGCATGCTAGCAGCACTGTATTTAGCTTTTTCATCTGCAATAATTCATCTTTTCAAAGCCCGATGGAATCTCATGGCTTATTGGCATTGCTATCGGTATACTGCACACGGAGGTTTCACGCATAGACTTTAGGGATGAAAAGAAACACCCACCGGACTGTCATGCTGCATCCCCAACAGGGCTGCTGCATGGCCGTGGTTGATAACAATCTCTAGCAGTGCCAACCTATTGAATACGCAAACGCAATCACCTGGCTCTACCTGTGTGTAGTGGGTGTGGAGGCTGTAAATAGACTCCCGCGCAAAGCGGATTTCGAACCTTTTACCCAGGCGTTGCTGCTCAAAAAGTGCTTGGGTGATGTTAGTAACCAGGTTACCATAATGATCAACATGGATGACATGGCCTCTGATTTGGTTGTCGGTGATGTGGGGTTGTTTAGCCATCAGCCTTTGAGGGCTAGGGCAGGGGGTGCCTACTTCTTGCAGGGGCACTCCTTGGCTGAGCTGAGCAGCAGCTGGGGCATACAGGATTTGGGCTGGGAAGGTAGCTCCTTGCTCAGCAATAGCTTCGATGGCAACACACTGTGCAACAGCTTCCCCTGCCAGCAGGCCAGCAAATCCATTATTGCTACCCACAAAGTAGTGGCCTGCCCATTGAAAAGCGATATGTCTGTCTACTAGTTGACTACCCTGTATAGCAAAAATATGTGCAGCACCTAGTGGGAATGCCTGATACACTGCCTGTAATACATGCACTCCTTGGGCCACGTTAAAAGGCTCAATGCCATGGCTGATGTCTATGATGGTTGCATGAGGGGAGTGCTTTAACACCGCTGCCTTAACAGCTGCTGCGTAGTGGTCTTGGTAGCCAAAATCTGACGTAACGGTAACCAAAGGCATAGATAAAATTAGGGCCTTTCTATTGAGAGGGCAATGCCTTTACCTGACTAATATTCGCGCACTTGTTCTGCTGGGTTTGGTTACCTTAGAGGCCCAAAAGATCCTAAACCTATATCGTTTTGACAGAAAAGCTTGTGCATCTTGAAGACGTTAGGCTCGTTGATTTTTTAGGAGTAGCCAACGGCAATATCCGTATACTAGAAGCTGCTTTCCCAGCGAGTAAGATCATCTCAAGAGGAGACAAAATCCATATTCAAGGCAGTGAGAAAGTCATTGCTAAGATTCATGACATTCTACAAGCATTGCTGGCCCACTACCGCCAAAACGAGCTGGTGACCGAAGCCGCTGTGCAGCATTATGTCAACGAAGAAGGTCAGCCACCCCCTGCCCTCAAAAAGGGTATCATCGTCCATGGGACAAGCGGAACGCTGATCAGGCCTAGGAATGCCAACCAAGAAAAGCTAGTCGCTGCTTTAGAGACGCAAGACATGGTATTTGCGGTAGGGCCAGCTGGCGCAGGTAAGACGTACATGGCCGTGGCTCTGGCTGTCAGGGCACTCAAGAGGAAGCAAGTCAAGAAAATTATCCTAACCCGGCCTGTGGTAGAAGCTGGAGAACGCTTGGGCTACCTGCCTGGAGACCTTGAAGAAAAGATTGCGCCTTACTTGCGGCCGGTGTATGATGCATTGGACGGCCTACTCTCGCCTGACAAACGCAAGTATTACCAAGAAAACGACATCATCGAGCTGGCCCCCTTGGCCTACATGCGAGGCAGGACGCTGCACCATGCTTTTGTGATCTTGGACGAGGCGCAGCATACGACACCGACTCAAATGAAGATGTTCCTGACGCGGATGGGGGTATATACTAAGTTTGTTATTACAGGGGATGCTACCCAGACAGACCTACCGCAACAGCAGCGCTCTGGCCTCTTAGAGGCTATGGAGGTTTTGCAAGGCACCTCAGGCATTGGTTTTGTGCATTTTGATGCGCAAGACGTGGTACGGCATCCCCTTGTAAAACGCATCATCCAAGCCTACGAGCAGCCAAGTCACTAGCCTAGGTAGGGAGTTGTGTACTTGTGGCTAACCTAGTGGGTTGATGCTAAGTCACTACCTAGGTCCTTTTATCCTTCCCCCTGCATAATCCAGTAAATACTCCAGCCAAGAAGCCCAATCCCGACAAACATCCACAAGAGGGCGTGCTGCCAGCCGCCTTGTTGGGTGAGACGATGGGCCTTGCCCACGTACCTAGGCACTGCAGCCACTAGTAAGACTAGTCCCCCCAGCAGTGCTCTATCTAGCCAGCTCACTACATGGCCTAGCACTACATAGCCCACACTGACACCCTGGAGGAACAGGCCCTGGACGACTTTGTGCTCAAAGTGTGCCAATATCCTGCTCAAGCCTAACACTAACTGGGCTACGGCATGGACTAGCGTGTCTAAATACCATCCTTGCAGCGACAGCTGGGTCCCAACAGCAGGCAAGGGAGAGAGGACCCTGCACTTCCAGCCTACTAGCAAAACGCATCCCAGGATTATGGCTAGTAGAGAAGCCAGCAGCGCTCCATGCTGTAGTGGAACCGTAAGGGGTAGGGGCCCTAGCCGTTGCAACAACCAGCTACCTTGTACGTCGCCTAGCAGCGGCCCATACCATCTCCCGAGCGTGCCCAAGGCCAGCATGGCCATGCTCCCTTGCATACACCACGATGTACGGTGAGCAGGCGTAGGCGAAGACCTAGACGACCATCGTGGGGGCCCCATAAAGACCAGGTAGCATTGCCGCCCCATGTAGACCACTGCCAACAAAGAAGCAACCCAAGCGAACGCAGGCACTGCATAGCCTAGGTAGTGACCAGCTAGCGCCTGCTCTTGCGCCCAAGCCCAGGTACAAGCCAAGACCGCCTCTTTGGACAGCTTACCAGCAAAGCCTGGCATACCTACTAGGGAAAAAGCTGCGAGGAGATACACACAGAAGACACCGGGGCATACCTTACGGAGTCCTCCCATGTTTTGCATACTGTCTGTCCCTACAAACTGAGACACGGCCCCTAGGCAGAGAAACAAGCAGGCTTTGCTAAAGGCATGAGTCACAAAATGGAATAACCCCACGCTGCTGGCGCCTACCCCCACAGCCATAACGGCATAGCCTAGCTGCGAGATGGTAGAGTAGGCCAGTACTTGCTTAGCATGCTGCTGGGTTAAAGCCGCATAAGCCCCCATCAACGTGGTAAGCGCCCCCACATACGCTACTCCGGTGAGCGTTGCCACCCCCAATAACGGTGCTAGCCCTACTAGCAGGTACACTCCAGCGCCTACTAGGGTAGCCGTGTGGATCAGGGCCGAGGCAGGCGTAGGCGCTGTCATGGCATTGGACAGCCAGCTGAACCAAGGCCACTGAGCTGACTTAGTACAAACCCCCACCACAAGACAGAAACTAGCTACCCCTAGCCAGTCATGGTTCCGGTAGATCGCTCGGGGCAAAGCAGCTAGTGCTTCCAGGTCCAACGTGCCCAGTGCACTGCCGATGAGCAGAATGCCCATGAGCAAACTAATGCTGCCCAGCTGGTTGATCAGCCACGCCTGGGTACTGTACTTGGCAGCAGCTTCTTTGGGGTACCCAAGGCCAATGAATAGATAAGACCCCCAGCCAATCAGTTCCCAGCCGATGAAGCGCCCTAGTAGGGTGTTAGCCATCCAGAAGCCGAGCATCGCACTGACAAAGCCCCCTGCAAGCACAATGTAGCGCCGGCTAGCAGCCTGCAGATAAGTCAGAGCATAGAGGTGGACCCAAAAGCTGATGGTGGTAGTAAGGCCCATCATGACAGCCACAGGAAAGTCTACCCAAACCCCTAGCAGCAATGAGTGGGACAAAGAACTGTCCGATATCCGCAACCAAGTAAAGGACAGATGCCAGGTAGCCCCGTGGTAGGCAAGCACCAGGAGGTACCAGCCCAGAAGCATAGCACCGGCCAGCAGGACGCTCCCAAGCCAATAAAAAAACCGCTGCCTCCCACCCCAACCTACCACAAAAGCTGCCGACAACGGCAATGCGCCTACTACAAGCGGCAGGTAGTTGATGAGTGTGCTAGGTAGGCATTGAACAAAAAGCAATATCAGTGTATTTGCAGGCCTGTAAAAGTACAGGGCACTGTTGAGCATAGCAAGGGGGAGGAGCAGGAGAGCCCGGCATCCTTGTTATTCCTAGTTTTATCCTGAGCGCATAGCGAAGGGGGAAAGATCAATTTCCTGAAGGGGCCCGCTACGTAAAGATGCTTCGTTTCACTTAGCATGACAAATAAAGGAGAAGAGCAGAATAAAGCAGAGAAAAATAAATTGCGCCAGGCGCACAAAACGCTGCCAACGGTAGTCCATAACGAGCTACATTCAAAAAAATTATGTACGACCTCATCAAATATTTCCCCCGACAGTTAGAAGAAGCCATCACCCTAGGCCAGCAGATCCAGCTAACGCCCGCCAAACAACCCCTCCACCACGTCTTGATAGCAGGCATGGGAGGCTCTGGCATAGGCGGGGCCCTCCTTAAGCCGTGGTTGGCCGGCCACCTACCATTGCCCCTGGCAGTCAACCAGGACTATACCCTGCCAGCGTATGTCAACCAGCACACCCTCCTAATGCTAGTCGCTTATTCGGGCAATACCGAAGAAATCCTACATACCTTGCAAGAGGGTCTGCAAAGGCAAGCCAAAATCGTTTGTGTCACAGAGGAGGGAGCCTTCAGACCTTGGCTGCGCGGCACAACCTAGACCAGGTCTCCCTGCCGCCTAGCAGGCCATCTAGGGCTTGCCTAGACTATGCGATAGTGCAGCAGCTATTTGTCTTGCACTTTCACCAGCTGATTGCTAAGGATTTTGTAGCCTCCCTACAGACGGCCATCCAGCTGCTAGATGCCACCCAAGCTGCCGTCCAAAAAGAAGCCCAAAGCATTGCTAAGCAACTCTACGGCAAGCTCCCAGTCATTTACACCACCGTCCCTTACGAAGCCGTGGCCCTCCGCTTTCGACAACAACTCAATGAAAACAGCAAACAGCTGTGTTGGCACCATGTGATCCCCGAAATGAACCACAATGAGCTAGTAGGCTGGCACACCTACCAAGAGCACTTGGCTGTACTAATGTTGTACAGCAATACCCCCATCCCCGCACGGTCCTACAGCAGCACCTGGCCCAGGCCCTGCTCCAGCCAAAAGCCGCTGTCTTTATCCCCCTGCACGCCCAAGGCCCTACGCTTTGGGCACAGTCTCTGTATCTGATCCACTTAGGCGACTGGATCTCCTATTATCTGGCCCAAGAAAAAGGAGTAACCCCTACAGTCACTACTGTGGTTGACGCTATCAAGGCGGATCTTAAAAGGCTCACTTAAGACCCTTGAAGTGCTATTTTTTTGTACCTTTGTCCCTATAAACGGAAACTTCAAGAAGCCATTCCTAATTTTGTATAGCCACAGTTGGACTAAATGCATCACAACCTCGTTGGGATTGCTATACCAGGCATGCCTAGTGCTCGTATGCCTCGAAGGTTGCAAGTACAACTTATCTGTTCCTGGAAATGAAGAGGTGGAGGGTGCTCAACACCAAAACTCCACACGTCACCTTGGAGGAATACCTAACAGGGGTAATACCTGCTACTTAAACGCTGTAATGCAAGTGCTGGCAAAACTTTATCCTGACATATTTAGTGGCAAAAGGAGTGCACTTGCTCAAGCAGGCCAGGTAATCGTCGACAAGATAAAAGAAGACCAAGACTATGTTACTCCTGAGGAGGCTGACAGCTTCAGGGATACTTTAGTAGCAACTGGTTGGCCCATAGATAGACGGGGTATAACTTCACAGCAAGACGCAGAAGAGTTTTTGACGCATTTGATAAATCAACTCGAGGCTCCAAAACCTATTATACTGTGGTCTCAACTCAGCGTTCCGAATATTAGCGAGAATAAGACTCCTGCCCAATACTTTATCATTTCGATGATAGAAGGTCTCAGCAAAGACATTAAAAGCCCAAGCAACAGTCTTCAAAATTACATAGACACCTTTTTTAAAAAAGAAGAAGTACTACTCGATTCCAGCCCCACTGGTAAAGCTGAGAGAATCTTTAAAATTCAAAATCCGCCTAAAATATTAGCTATTCAGGCCAAACGCTTTCTTACTCAAGGAGGGAGCCCTAACGAATCTTATAAGGCTCTGGAGCACATAGAAAAGCCCTTTTCTCTAACTATAAAGCTTGCTTACCAGTATGCTGCAACAGGAACACCAGCAAATGATATCCAATATAATTTAGAGGCCTTTGTTTTGCACATTGGGGCTAGTTCTGCAGATTGCGGCCACTATGTTGCTTACATCAATCGAGCAGATCAGTGGACTAAGTATAACGACGACCGGGTGGAACCTGTGTCCTCAGAGGTAGCCGAAAAGGCTGCTTCACAGGCGTATTTGTTTTTTTTCAAAAGCGCCTCCTAACCACCTACTGCTTTGGCTGATAAGCGCATCATCCTAGGCATTGACCCCGGCACCGCCGTAGTGGGCTATGGGGTCATCAAGCAAGCGCAGCAGCAGTTGCAAGCAGTGCAGTATGGCATTATTCGCCTCCATCGCTACAAGTCCCATGACCTCAAGCTGCAAGAAATTTTTGCGCGTGTCTGTGAGCTAGTGGATGACTTCAAGCCAGATGAAATGGCCCTGGAAGCTCCCTTTTATGGCAAGAATGTACAGGCTATGCTTAAACTAGGCAGGGCACAGGGGGTAGCCATGGCAGCTGCGCTGGCCCGGGAAGTCCCTATCATTGAGTATGCCCCCCGTAAAGTTAAGCAAGCCGTAACAGGCCATGGCAGTGCCTCTAAAGAACAAGTAGCCCGTATGTTGGTGTCCTTGCTGCAACTCCAAGCCATGCCCGACCTCCTCGACGCCTCTGATGCCTTGGCAGTAGCTATATGCCATGCCTACCAGGGCCAGCAAGCTAGCAACAAGCCTATGAGTTGGGAGCAGTTGCTGCATGCGCATCCAACACCCGTGTACAGCACACTACGCCATGACACACCCGACCTCTTGGGCTTGTTCGCTCTCTCTTTTATTACGCTTTCCTCTGCTTTGTCCTGCTGAGCCTTGCCCTCAACGTAATGAAGGAGTAGCAAAGTATCCTTGCGCATTGCATGTTACGGTGTGAGATTCCGAGCGGAGCGAAGAATCTCACAGAATAGGGAAAAAAGAATGCACAAGGAGGACAGGGCATAACAACGCTAACTACGCAGTGCTTCTAATTGGGCTTGCAAAAACTGCATGAGCGCTCTGATGTAGGGCCTGCTAAAATCAAAAGTAACGCCCGCTGTTGCATACACCTGCGGCACAGAACGCGTGTAGCCCAGCTTAAGGGCAGCTATGTAACCTTCTAGTCCCTGGGTAGGGTTTTCTTGGTAGCGCTTCCAAACAGCTATTGCACCTAATTGCGCCATGCCATATTCGATGTAGTAGAAAGGTACTTCAAACAAGTGCAGCTGCTTTTGCCACAGCAAAGCTTTGTAGGCCTCCTGGCCGGTCCAATCTGTGGCCGTATCAGCAAATCGATCAAATGTTTCGATCCAGGCAGCTTGGCGTTGTGCTAGGGAATGTTCAGGATGTTCATACACCCAATGCTGAAAAGCATCTATTTTAGCTACCCAGGCTAGTGTGTCTATGATCTTTGTTAAGTGCTGTTTTTTCGCTCTTTGCAAGTCCTCCTCCCGCGCAAAAAACAAATCCCAATGCTCCATCGTAAGTAGCTCCATAGACATCGAAGCCAGCTCTGCGACCTCAGAGGGAAAGTGCTTAAAGTCATTGATTGCCCAATCTCTTACCAAAAAGGAATGCACCGCATGGCCTCCTTCATGGAGTAATGTTACCATGTCACTCAAGGTAGCTGTGGCATTCATAAATATGAACGGCACACCAGTCTCTTCCAGAGGGTAGTTATAGCCGCCTGGTGCCTTGCCTTTTCTAGACTCCAAATCAAAATGCCCCATCTGCTCCATGGTGCGCAAGCAGTTACCCAAGAATGGATCTAACCGATCAAAGGCCATGATCGTCTTTTGCAGCAAGTCATCTGCATGGTCAAAAGGCCGTAGGGGAGGCTTCTGGGTAGGATCCACTTGCTTGTCCCAAGGCTTAAGCGTAGGTACTCCCAGTAAGTCTTTGTGCTCCTCAGCCAGCCCCGCTAACAGCGGTACGACCTCCGTTGCCACTGCCTCGTGAAAAGCAAAGCAATCTTGTGGCGTGTAATCAAAGCGGTTCATGGCTACAAAGGAGTAGTCCCTAAAGTTCTCAAAGCCTGCATTCACCGCTATCTGGTGGCGGTCCTTTATCAATGTTGTGTACAAGTCATTCAGTGCATCCTTGTCTTGTAGCCTGCGTTGGCCTATTTGCTCATATACGGTTGCCCGTAAAGCCCTGTCTTGCGCTTCTAAATGCACCGCAGTTTGCTGTAAGGTGAGCTCTTTGCCTGCTACTTTCACCGTCATGGCCCCAGCTATCAAGTTGTACTGCTGGGCCTTGAGCTTTAATTCTGTAAGTAGTGGCACATTCTCAGTCCGATAGATTTGGATGCTGCTTTCAATGCAACGCAGCAAGATGTCAAAGCCTACTTCTTGGCTCAGCGCCTGGGTATGTGGGCACTGCATGGCCTTTTCATTAAGCTGATGTGTCAAGGGAATGAGCCGAGGCAGGATCTCCTTCACATACGCCTCATACTTGGTGCGATATGCCTCGTTAGTCGTATCACGGGTCATGTGGATATAGCGCCAGCCCGCCTCCTCAGCCAGTGCGCCTTCTAGTTCATTGCGGTCTAAGAACCACTGCCGCAAGGCCTCCAAAGAGGATAGCTCCCTGGCCAACAGCTGTTCGTAATAGGGTTGGATAGCTGCCCATTGCTTTACAGCAAAAGTGTTAGATAAGAACTGATAGGGCTTGCGTTGCGGTATATCTATCTGTTGTTGCATGCTTTTAGCTTATATGAAGGGCTAATTTATTCTTCCTGCAGGCCCTGCTGCAACTTATCCAGCGCAGTGCTTTGGTAGTGCTGGTATACCTTGAAGATAATAGCCAGCGCTACTGCGGTTTCGCAAATGACCATAGCCATGATGAAGAGCGCAAACACCTGTCCTTGCTGCTTGGGGTCGTAGTTGCTGAACAACACAAAGTTAAAGCTGGCTGCATTCAGCATGAGTTCAATACCGATTAGCATGAAGATAGCATGCTGTTTGGTAAGTACAACGACCCAGCCTACACCAAATACAAATGCGCTGAGTGAAAGCAGTAGGATAGCGGGCATATGGTGTAATTATGCAGGCTTAGGGGTGCATGCCAAGAGAAGGAACACGGTCTCTCAAGCGCGCATACATCCTCTAATATAGTTATAAGGGCGAATGAGTTCATGCATGATAATGGCTTTTTTCCAGCCACTGTACCGACGCAGCACGCGGTCTATTTTGGGCTGGACTGTCTTCTGGGAAGCAGCTTGGGGGGTACTGTGCAGCTTAGGATGAACAGGGGAGTAGGCGGTTGGAGTCGTAGTAGCTTGCGGATAAAGCGTATTAGGTGGTACTTCTTGGGCTGCTTCTTCCCCCGCATCTCCCCAGTTTGGTTCTGATGCCGAGGGGGGCAGGAAATCTTCAGGCCTGTCTTCTGCTGGTTGCTCTTCCGTATCGAGCTTTTTGAGATGACGTAAGATCGCCGGGACAGCGGAGATTATAATCAGGAAGAATATTTTTACAAAGAAGTCTTCCATAGGCGTACTATTGAAGGCTTGGTTGATTTTTTGATTCACTGACTTGGTGGCTCAAAGCATCTGCAAAGTAAGCATTAAGCCATTAACTAGCATCCAAAATCAAACTATCAGCGAAATTAATACATGAATTTAGTTTCTCACATCCAGCCCCCAGTGCAGCTTTTGGCGAAGGACATCAAAGATATTGTCTGCGTCTACCTTGACTAGCTGGGCCTGGAAGGGTGCTTTTCTGACTACCAGTGCTACGTCGGTGTTAGTAGCGCTAGAACGGCCATCAAGGGTTACTAAGAATTTTTGGTTTCTGCTTCCCACCCTGAGGGACAATACCGCGCTGTCTGGTACTACAATAGGTCTTACTGAAAGGTTATGAGGACTTACTGGTGTAATCACTAAGTTATGGGCACTGGACAATACGATAGGCCCACCGCAACTCAGGGAGTAACCTGTAGACCCAGTAGGGGTAGCCACGATAAGCCCATCAGCCCAGTAGGTAGTACGCATTATCTCATCGATGCAGACATGGATCGCTATCATAGAGGAGGTATCACGCTTGAGAACTGCCACTTCATTCAAGGCAAAATATGGCGCCAATGTAGGCGTTCCTTGGGCCTCTAATTGTAAGAGGGTGCGCTTAGCAAGGCTATGTCGACCTTGCCAAAAGATGGCTAGGGCGGCCAGGGCCTCTTCTTGGGCTACTGTGGCCAAAAACCCCATCCGACCTGTGTTAATACCCAACACAGGAGTGGCAGCAGCGCCTACATAATTCACTGCCTCTAGCAAAGTGCCGTCCCCCCCCATACTAATCATTAAGTCCAAGTGCTTCAGGTCCTTTTCCTGGGCCCAAGGCTGCATAGCAGGGAGTGGGATGCCTGTAGCTTGTAGTAAGGTGTGCAAAGACGGCGACACAAAAAGGCTTGTGGGGTGCTTGGTAAGGAATTGGAGTAAGCTCGTTACAAAAGGGAGGCTGTCTTTGGAAAAACTTTTGCCGTGTAGTGCTACTTGCATGATTGTGAGGCAGTTATGAGTGATGCATATTGCTTTTAACGCCTTGTTCGTTCTATTTCACCATCTAGAGGAATCAAAAATAACTGTTCTAAAAGCTGCTGCTACGCCCCCATCCCCTTGCTAATGCCTAGCTTGCGGCGCTGTAAATACTTGGCTACTTCCTCTCTGGGTAAGGCATTAAAAGTATGCGCTGGGGTAAGTCCACCTTTTCTGCCTACGCATACCCCGAAATACATATGCTGGATGGCCTCCTTAGCATGGGCATCCGGATTGATACTGATCCAGACGTTTTTACTCAGCGCGTAATCTACCCAACGCCAGTCTAGCTCTAAACGCCAGGGATGGCCATTGATTTCGATAATGACGCCATATTCAGCACACGCATCAATAATAGCCTGATAATCGACAGGCAATCCTTCACGCTTCAAGAGGAGCCGATTCGTTAGATGCCCTAAGATAGTTGTGTAGGGATTGTAGATAGCCTTGATGACTCGTTCAGTGGCTTTTTCCCGGTCCATGTTTAGGCCAGTATGTACCGAAGCAATGACAAAATCAAAGCATGCCAAAATATCCTCTGTATAATCTAGTTGCCCATCGCCCAGCACATCGGCCTCAATGCCCTTAAAGATTTTGAACGGGGCTAGCTTCTTGTTTAAGTGATCAATTTCTTGATGCTGCTTGGTGATGGCGTCCGGGGTGAGACCGCCTGCATAACTAGCATATTGGCTATGATCTGTAATACCTATGTATTCATACCCCCAATCCTTGCAGTGTAGTGCCATGGCTTCCAGGCTATGCTTGCCGTCGCTGTAGGCAGTATGGTTATGCAAAACACCCCGCAAATCCTTCATCTCTAGCAGTTTTGGAGCATTTTTGTCATGTGCCCAAGTCATCTCTATTTGGCCTTCTCGCAGCTCAGGAGGGATGTAAGGCAGCCCCGCCTGTGCATAAGCAGCTGCCTCGCTGTGTAGTTCCAGCATGCTGTCTACCACCTCTCGCAACTGTTTCCCTTCCTGTACAAGGAGCGCCAAATGAGCTGCCGAGCCCGTCTGTAAGATTAGCTGCTTGTAGAATGCGTTGGGCGGGCAGAAAAGAATACTCAGCTTGAGCGCATTCTCAACAAACTGGCCGCGCCAGGCCAAGGACTCAGCAAGTTGGGTACTTTTTGGGAGCATTGCCTCCTCATCTAGCCACTGCATAATGGCCTGTACTTGGTCCGTACCTACCAAAACTTCAACTTGTTCCACAACTTCCATCTTACGCCTCACGGCGCCAGTCAATGCAACCAAACACGCTGGGAAGGCCTCCTGAAGCCGCGCTTCTAACTCAGTAGCATACGGAAGGGCACTGGCATAATGAAACCTACCGGCCTGTTCGGCCTTGAATGCTAGGCTTGCTTGGATGGTGGCTTGTGTCCTTTGCCCAAAGCCTGGCAGTTGGGCTACCCTGCCTTCTTCACAAGCACGCTGCAATGCTGGCAGGCTTGCTATGCCCAACTCTTTCCATAAAGCTCCTACCTTTTTAGGGCCAATGCCCCGCAGGGACAGCATCTCTTGTACCCCCTGAGGCGTGGCAACGGTCAGTTCCTCCCAACGTTGCAGCGTACCAGTCCTATTGATTTCCTCGATGAACTTAATTGTGCTCGGTTCCATGCCCTCTAGCTTACTTAGTGCCTCAAGCGAAAGCCCTGCTACCTCCTGGTTGAGCTTTTCGAGCCTCAAAGCAGCCTTGTTGTAGTGCCCTACCTGGAACGGATTAGCCCCATGCAGTGCTAACAGCTGGGCAGTGTCTTTGAGTAGCGCTACGATGTCTTTGTTGCCCAAAGTGCTTGTGTCCATAACCTTCTTCTTTAAGGTAGCATAAATTCTCTCAGCCCCAGCAGCCACACAGCTGCTGGGGCGCTTCTTCTTATTCAACCCTTACCATTGAATAGGTGCTAAGTGATTGTCCTGTAGATAAGCATTGGCTTTGCTAAAGTGCTGGTTGCCAAAAAAGCCGTGCTCTGCTGAGTAAGGTGAAGGGTGAGGCGATGTAAGGACCAGGTGTTTGCCCCTATCGATAAGGCGTATTTTTTGCTTAGCATAAGCCCCCCAAAGCAGAAATACGACATGCTCCTTGACTTGCGATACGGTGCTAATCACGGCATCTGTAAAGGTTTCCCAGCCTTTGTTTTGGTGGGACCCTGGCTTTCTTGCCTGCACAGTAAGGGTGGCATTGAGCAAGAGTACACCCTGCTTGGCCCACCTTTCTAGGTTACCGTTAGGAGGCATAGGGACACCCAGGCTGCTGTGAATCTCAGTAAAGATGTTGAGCAAGGAGGGAGGCATCGGGACATCTTCTCGCACAGAAAAGCATAGTCCGTGGGCTTGGCCTGGGCCGTGGTAGGGGTCTTGGCCCAAGATAACGACTTGGGTGTTCTCAAAGCTACAGAGCTCAAAAGCACGAAATATTGCTTTGGCAGGTGGGTAGACCTGGTGGTGCCGGTAGGCTGATTTGACAAAATCTACCAGCGTTTCAAAGTAAGGCTGCTGAAATTCTTTTTCTAGGTGCCTGTGCCAGGATTCGGCTATGTTGACTTTCACAGGTGGGTGGTTTGCGTGAAGGAATAAAGATGTTGATTTCAGGACGAATTTTCCTAACTTTGCTGCACCACTTTTACAAGGCCGCCAGCATGGAATTAAAAAATTACGAGACGGTGTTTGTTTTGACTCCTGTTTTGTCTGAGGAGCAGTTACGAGTCTCTATCGATAAGTTCAGAGCCTTCCTCCAGGAAAAAAAGGCAGAGATAGTACACGAAGAAAAAATAGGCCTCAGGACACTTGCCTACCCTATCCAGCACAAGTCTACGGGCGTGTATCAACTGTTTGAGTTCCAAGCGCCTCCAGACATCATCAGCGCCCTAGAGACTGAGTATAGACGAGATGAAAAAGTCATCCGCTTTTTGACCTTGGCCTTGGACAAACACGGGGTGGACTACAACGCCCAGAAAAGAAGTGGTGGAGGAGCTGAAAAACTGAACCTAAGCAAGAAATAGCAGCATGGCGTTAGTAAATGAATCTGTACACAGGAAACCTACAGGGAAAAAATACTGCCGCTTCAAAAAGTATGGCATCAAGTATGTGGATTACAAAAACACAGACTTTCTGCTACGATTTTTGAATGAACAGGGTAAACTTTTACCACGTCGCATCACCGGCAACAGCCTCAAGTACCAGAAGAGACTAGCCCAAGCTGTTAAGCGAGCCAGGCAGCTAGCGCTTTTACCCTACGTAGCCGATAATTTGAAGTAGTTAGATCCCGCCGCCCATGGAAGTAATACTGAAAAAAGACCTCCGAGGCTTAGGCCACAAAAACGATACAGTGAAGGTAAAGCCAGGCTACGGTCGCAACTACCTCATCCCCCAAGGCTTGGCCATGGTAGCCAATGAGGTCAATAAAAAGATTGCCTCAGAAAACGTCCGACAGGCTGCCCACAAGGCAGCCAGGCTGAAAGAAGCAGCAGAAGCCCTGGCTACCCAGCTTGAGCAGGTGACCATTGAAATCGCAGCCAAAGCAGCAGACAACGGGAAGATTTTTGGTTCTGTCACGCCATTGCAGCTTGCCAGTGCGCTCAAAGACCAGAGAATCATCATAGACCGCAAAGACATCCGGCTTGACAAGCCTGTCAAGGCATTAGGTGCCTACGAAGCCACCCTTATCCTTCATAAAGAAGTTGTGCACACCTTGAAGTTCAAAGTGGTAGCAACGCAGTAAGTCTACCCTTAAGCACAAGGCCTCTTAATAGCGCCCTGATAGTAGCTCATAACGTCTAGCGTGCCTCAAGCTCTTGCTTGAGAAAACGTGCTGTGTGGCTTTGGGGATGCTTAGCCACTGTTTCAGGCGTACCCGCTACAACAATCTCTCCACCTTTTTGCCCACCTTCAGGGCCTATATCAATAATGTGGTCTGCTACTTTGATGATATCCATGTTGTGCTCGATGACCAGCACAGTGTTGCCTTTGTCTACCAGCTTGTTGAGTACGCCCAAGAGTTGCTGGATGTCTTGAAAGTGGAGGCCTGTGGTAGGCTCGTCCAAGATGTAAAATGTTTTTCCAGTGTCTTTTTTAGAAAGCTCTGTAGCTAGTTTAACCCGCTGTGCTTCCCCGCCTGACAGGGTAGTGGCATGCTGCCCTAGGGTAATATAGCCCAAACCCACTTCAGCCAAGCTGTTTACCTTTCTAAGGATTGTAGGATAGTGTGCAAAGAACTTCACTGCGTTGTTAACGGTCATTGCTAAAACATCAGAGATAGACTTGCCTCGGTATTTGACCTCCAGGGTTTCTCGGTTGTAACACTTGCCTTGGCAGGTCTCGCAGGGAACGTGTACTGTAGGCAAAAAATCCATTTCGATCATTTTCATACCGGCTCCTTCGCAGGTCTCACACCGGCCACCTTTGACATTAAAGGAGAACCTGCCAGGCTGGTAACCTCTGATCTTGGCTTCAGGAAGCTGGGTAAACAGCGTGCGAATGTCTGTAAACATCCCTGTGTAGGTGGCTGGGCTAGAGCGGGGTGTTCTGCCAATCGGCGCTTGGTCTACCTCTACCACCTTGTCAATGTGAGCCAGTCCTGCTACGCTGGTGTAGGGGAGGGGGGTAATAGTATGGCTCTTGTAGAGGTGTCTTTGCAGCATAGGGTAAAGTGTTTCGTGTATGAGCGTAGATTTGCCACTGCCAGATACTCCGGTGACACACACGAGCTTACCCAGTGGGATGAGGAGGTCTATGTCTTTGAGGTTGTTACCGCGGCAACCTTTGATAGTGAGGTGCTGGCCCTGTCCTTTTCTTCTGTGAGTAGGGAGCGCTATCTGGGCCTCACCGCGTAAGAATGTTGCTGTGGTGCTATCTTGTTGGAGGAAGTCGGCAGGAGGCCCTGCAGCTACCAAATGGCCTCCATGCTGCCCAGCCCCTGGGCCTATGTCCAGAATGTAGTCGGCGTGCAGCATCATACCCTTGTCATGCTCTACCACTACGACAGAGTTGCCCAAGTCTCTGAGGGCTTGGAGCGAATGGATCAAGCGTATGTTATCCCGCTGGTGCAGGCCAATGCTTGGCTCGTCCATGATGTATAGTACCCCCACAAGCTGAGTGCCGATCTGGGCAGCCAGCCTGATGCGTTGGGCCTCTCCACCAGACAAGGTTTTAAGCGGTCTATTCAGTTGCAGGTAAGAGAGCCCTACATCCAGCAAAAAGCCGACCCGTTTGCGTATTTCTTTGAGCAATTCCCCAGCAATCTGCTGTTGCCTGGAGGTCAGTTTGTCTGCTAGCGTGCTAACCCAGTCATGCAACTGCTGCATGTCCATGGCAGCCAGTTCGGCAATGTTTTGGTCAGCAATCTTGAAGTGCAAGGCCTCTTTTCTAAGTCTAGCCCCTTGGCAGTCTGGGCATACTACGATGTGGTCAAACGTCTCTATGAATGCTTTGCCCCTGCCTGTTGCTTGTTCCGCTTGCTGGGTGAGAAATGAGATGACGCCTGCAAAGGTAGCGCTCCAGGTCGTGCCTGGATATTTTACAGCGTCTATCTCTACCCTAGAGCCATCGCCGTGCAAGACAGCGTGCAGCACTGCTTCGGGTAAGTGCTGAATAGGCATAGAGATATTACATTGGTGTTTCTTGAGCATAGCTTCGATCTTCTTGAAGATCATCACCTCCCTGTAAGTACCCAGGGGTACGATCCCTCCTCGACTGATGCTCAGCGTCTTGTCCGGAATCAGGGCGTCTATATCCACCTCCTTCAACTCCCCCAACCCACTGCAGGTAGCACAAGCCCCATAGGGTGAGTTAAAGGAAAAGGTGTTAGGGGCCGGCTCATCATAGGAAAGTCCTGTTGCTGCATCCATAAGCGATTGGGAGAAGTGATGCAAAGCCCCTTGCTCGTCTTGTATCATCATGGACCCTTTGCCTTGCTGCCAGGCAATCGCTAAAGCGTCCCGCAGTCGTTGTTGGCCTGCATTGCCCACCAACATGCAATCAATGAACACCTCAATGTCGTGCGTCTTGTAACGATCCACTTGCATCTTGTGCCGCAAGTCCTCGATGACTCCATCTATTCTCACTTTGCTAAACCCTAGTTGGCTGATCTGCTGAAAGAGCTCTCGGTAGTGGCCTTTTCGCCCCTTGACCAAGGGGGCTAGTATGATAATCTGCTGTCCTACAAAGGCTTTAAGCATGTGGGCCTGGATTTGCTTATCGGTTTGCTTGGTCATCTTTTGGCCACTCAAGTAGGAGTAGGCTTCCCCTACCTTGGCAAACAGTAGCCGCAGAAAGTCATAGATTTCTGTCGTCGTACCTACGGTAGAGCGTGGATTGCGTGCTATGGTCTTTTGCTCAATGGCAATGACAGGACTGAGTCCATTGACTTTGTCGACATCTGGCCGTTCCATGTTGCCAATGAAGTTGCGGGCATAGGCTGCAAAGCTCTCCATATACCGGCGTTGTCCTTCTGCATAAAGGGTATCAAAAGCCAGCGAGGACTTGCCGCTGCCACTGATACCGGTGATGACGACTAGCTGGTTTCTAGGAAAGGTGACATCAATGTTCTTGAGGTTATGTTCTCGTGCTCCTAGTACCTCTATCTGATTGTGTCCATATATGTCTCGGAGGGGCTTGGGGGGCTGTTGTTTGGGTGTACTTGTTGCCTTACTCCTTGTAGCAGTGTGTTTGGCTTTTGGGGATAGTTGTTGCGTTTTGGTTCCCATCTTTATCTGCATCTTCTTGACTAACCGCCCCTTTGTCGACACCCAACCGAAGGTATCTTCTGGGTAAAACCTCATACGCTTTTCCCTATACGCTCCAAGAAAAAAATTCCTTTTTATTAACATTTTATTAACAAAAATTATAAAATAAAACATATATGATTTTCTATTCACTAAATTATTCGTGTTTTTGAACAAAACTGTTAAGAATCAGAAAATGTCAAATAATCAATGACCGTCAGTTGAAGTCTTATATAGAATAACCAAACTTGATATAGAGACGATATGTCACCATAAAAAATTTATAGAGAAGCAAACATTGACTCTTAATTATGCCTCTTCTGTCATCCAAACAAAGGAATGATTCTTCATGAAACACGTCATTTTTTAGTACTTCTCTGCAATTTCCCAGCTAGCAAAGGCATGTTATGCTGTCCTCGAAAGATCACTATGGTTCTATGGGTGAACTCGAGGGGAACCTGTTTTAGAGTTAGAAAGTCTGAAAAAAAGTAGCTCATTGGTATATAAAACAGAGTTCCTCGATTTTGTTTTACGAACATGGACGAACTGGATCTTGCCATTCCAATGCTGATATTGGCAATCAGTGCGAACACTTTCATTTAAATATTCTTGCATCAGATGTTTGCATTCATGATGAGTTGCAAAAAGGATATGGTAGTGGAATGATTATTAATCGTCTCTACGAGGTTTCAGAGTTTTTCAATGAGTGGGGAGAATACCTATGCTTTGAAAGTTCCATTGGTGAAGCAAGATATTATTCAGTCCAAAATAAGACCACTCCACCTGGTCCTCGTGGTAAATAGTTAATCCAAGCGAGATGAGCTTTTTTGCTGCTGAAAATAGTCTAACTCTAGGTATTTCTACACCTCTTTTCTCTCGAAGTGCTCGGATGAGTACGTAGTATTGTTTCCCCAAGGATCATCGTCTCTCAGTTGCATAAGTACCCTATACATGATATTCTTCTGTGACGCCGACATCTCATAGCGTGCCGTTGCCTGCTCCAGGATGTGTAGGGGCTAGCCGAGCGTTACAGATGGCTACCTGTTGTGCCAGACCCGTGGCTACGTCATTAAATGCTACAGGATCTTCTTGTAAAATAGCAGGAACACCTGTATCTCCTCCTTCACGGATGCGCTGTGTCAAAGGAATCTGGCCTAAAAACGGCACCTTATGCTGTGCTGCCCACATCTTGCCCCCTTCTTGGCCAAAAAGGTAATACTTGCTGTTGGGGAGCTCAGGAGGCGTAAAGTAAGCCATGTTTTCTACCACGCCGAGTATAGGCACATCGATACCTGGTTTTTGGAACATGGCCAAGCCTTTGGTGGCATCAGCCAGGGCTACTTTCTGGGGGGTGGTAACGATCGCGGCGCCTGTTACCGGCGCTGTTTGTACCAGGGTGAGGTGGATATCACTCGTGCCTGGCGGCAAGTCGATGAGGAGGTAGTCCAGCGTGCCCCAAGCTGTATCCCCCAGCAGTTGTTTCAGGGCTTTGCTAGCCATGGGGCCGCGCCATACCATAGCCTCATCCGGGGGCGCTAGCAAGCCAATTGATAGCAGCTTAATGCCGTGCTTTTCTAGGGGTATCAAATATTTTTTTTCTGCTTGTTGCATAACCTGTGGCGTTGCTTGCTCACAGCCCAGCATGGTAGGCATAGAAGGCCCAAAAATATCTGCATCGAGCAAGCCTACTTGGGCTCCATGCTGTGCCAAGGCCACGGCCACATTTACTGCCACGGTAGATTTGCCGACTCCTCCCTTGCCCGAGGCAATGGCGATAATGTTTTTCACCTCGGGCAGTATCGGCGTACTGGTCCTAGTAGAGGTCACCTGGGTATCTAACTGAATAGCTACTACTAAATCTGCCGCTACTTGGGTATGTATAGCGTCTATACATGCTTTTTTGAGGACTTCTTGGAGAGGACAAGCCGGTGTAGTGAGCACCAGTGTGAAAGCCACTTGCCTTGGGTTAACATCCAGGTCCTTGATCATCCCTAGCGTAACCAGGTCTTGTTTTAAGTCAGGGTCTTCTACAGTGCTTAGTGCCTGGATGACATGTTCTTTGAGAGGAGACATGGCTTGTGCATAGGTCTGTTGTTGCTCAAAATACGACATTCAGCGCTATCCTCGGCACTCTACTATCAAAGTCGCTCCTCAGCGCTAGTGCTATCTGCCTCTGGCTAGTCACTGGCCCGCTCAACCAGCTGCTGGTCCAAGGCTTTGCTGGTGCTAGCCCCTAGGGCTTTAATGTTGTGTGCCCTTCTTACCAAGTTGCCTCTGCCTTCGTAAAGCTTTTTTGCAGCCTCTACATAGGTCTTTTGGGCCATGTCCATCTGCCGGCCTAGCTGTTTCAGATCTTCTACAAAGCTGACAAACTTGTCGTACAAAGCCCCGCCTTGCTGGGCTATCTCTAGGGCATTTTGGTTTTGGTATTCATGCTTCCAGAGGTTGGCAATGGTACGCAGGGTAGCCATCAAGGTAGTAGGAGAGACAAGTATAATGTTTTTTTCATACGCTTCATTAAAAATCCCCAAGTCGTGCTGCACAGCCAGGCTAAAGGCAGGCTCCAGAGGGACGAACATCAGCACAAAATCTAGGCCCCTGAGATCATACTGGCTCTGGTAGTTTTTCTCACTGAGTTCTTTGATATGCTTGCGAATGGATTGGATGTGTCGCTTCAGTGCCAACGTTTGTGCTGCTTCTTGTTCAGCATTGCCAAACTGCTCATAGTCGACCAGCGAAACCTTGGCGTCAATAATGATGTGTTTGCCCTCTGGTAGTTTGATGATTACATCGGGTTGGTAGCGCTTGCCCTCTTCTGTGACAAAAGCGGCTTGGACACTGTACTCTCTGTCTTTAGTAAGGCCAGACTTCTCAAGAATGCTTTCCAAAATGAACTCCCCCCAGTTGCCCTGGATCTTGGTATCCCCCTTAATGGCTTTGGCCAGGTTTTCAGCTTCTTTGGTAATCTGAGCGTTCAGTTCATTCAGCTTTTTGACCTCTGTACGCAAGGCTACATTGCGCGCTAGACTCTCTTTATTGGTCTCAGCTACCTGCTTCTCGAACGCCTGTATGCGCTCTCCCAAGGGCTTCAAGATGTTCTCTAAATGGACCTTATTTTGATCGGTAAATTTCTTGCTTTTCTCCTCAAGTAAGTCATTGGCCAGGTTTCTGAACTGAACAGTCAGTTTTTCTTGCATGGCCTCTACTGCTTGCTTTTGCTCCTCCAGCTTTTCTTCCAAGTGCTGGTTGGCTGTCTCCAAGCGCGCTAAAGCTTGCGCTCGTTGTAGGTGCTGGTTGTGAGCTAGTGCCAGCCCTTCTCTGGCCTCTTCTAGCTGCTGTTGAGCTCCTTCTAGCTTTGTCTGTAGGGCTTGGCCATCAGCCCTGAGCCTGGAGGTAGCTATATACCCGCCACTTACTGCACCTATAATAAGCCCGGTAATGAGGTAAGTAGCTAGCACCAAATAGTTGTAATACGGATGAAAACTATCCTAAAATAGAGAAGCCTGCACAGAAGCAAGCCTCTCATGGTTAACAATATTGCTTTTACTTCTGCTTGAACACTTCTTTGAGGACTGTTTTTATGGGCACACGCTTGCCGTCTCTAAAAGCAACGATCCATGCATCTTTGAGCCCCATAGCTCTCAGTTCCTTTTTAAACTTATCGGCTTTCCAGTAATCCCTGAATTGTCTAAGTGTATACAGATTGATACCTCCTGATTGCTCTTGCTCAAATATTTCTTGTGGCTTTTTTCCTTCTACCACATCACTTAGGTCACGTTTCCTATAGGCGCCAATTTGCACCTTAAAGATCAGCCCTTTAATGTAATATTTTCCGTTTTCGTCAACGGACCAGTCATCTTTACCTGGCCCTTCCATGCCTGGAGCTAAATAGTAATTGCTACCTGCCTGGCTCCCTACAGCGTTAGGCTGCTGCGGGCTGAATAGGGTCTCCAAATCTGCGTAGTCTTCATCTTCCAGTGCGTTGCCTGCTTGCCAGCTGTTGCTTCCTGCATTGTCCCTGACACTGTCTGTGGAACTCTTTTTCCTTTGTAGGCCTCGCTGCTTGCGTAGGGCATCTATCTTGACTTTAAGCTTGATAAGTTTTTGCAGTTCCTCTTGGAGGAACTTAACTTCTTCTTGGAGCTGCTGGTTATCCATCTTGAGCCGATGGTTCTCTTCGACCAAGTCTTTGAGCTGCAAGGGCTGCATATCGTGTTTGCGTTTCTTCCACTCTTTAAGCACTGCTTTTTGGTGTTTATCCTTTTTGGCCCAGGCTGGGCTACTAACTGGGACAAACAGCAGGGCTGTCAATACGATAGAGAACTTTTTCATAGCCTTTCAGGTAAGGTTACTTCGTGTAAGTTCCACAAACTTACTAAATGTGCCCTAAAAATTCAAGGAAATGGACGCTAGCAATGCCGTTGCTGCTTCGTATTCACCTCCCTCGTAGTGCTATCTACGCCAAAGTCCCCAAGTAGGGATTCGTTGTAGCAATTAGGTACTACCTTTGCGGCATGCCCAAAAAGAGAAATATCACTTCAGGAACCAGCAACAAGCCTACCTATGTCATAGGCCATGTAGACCATGTAAATTCTGCTTACGCTTATGTCATACCTCAAGAAGGAATGCAAGCAGACATCTGGGTAAAGCAAGAAGACTTACTAGGGGCCTTGCATAAAGACCTGGTCAAGGTTATGATACCACCAAAAGCCAAAGCAGCTAAGCATCCTTTAGGTAAGGTTGTAGCGATTTTAGCACGTCGTAAAGCCCCTATTGTAGGCCGTTTGGTACGCCACGGCAAACTTAGCTTTGTCATTCCTGATGGACGGCGTATGCACTATGATATTTTTATTAAGACAGGAGGGCTAAAAGGCGCTAAGCATGATGACAAGGTGCTTGTAAAAATTACGGACTGGCCCAATGGAACCCAGGCCCCTACAGGCGTGATCCAACAAGTGTTGGGCCAGGCAGGTGTACACGAGGTAGAAATGCAGGCGATCATGGCTGAGTTTGGCTTACCAACCCACTTTCCCAGAAAAGTCATCGCCGAAGCAAAAGCAATTCCCACGGCTATCTCTATGCATGAGCTAGCCCGAAGAAAAGACTTCAGGGAAGTACCAACTTTGACCATTGATCCAGAAGATGCCCAAGACTTTGACGATGCACTCTCCTTGAGAAGGCTGCCCAATGGCCACTATGAGGTGGGCATACACATTGCTGATGTAAGCCACTACGTGCAAGAAGCCAGTCTGATAGACCAAGCAGCCCTGGCGCGGGGTACTTCTGTGTACTTGGTCGATAGAACTATCCCTATGCTGCCAGAAAAACTATCCAATGAGGTGTGCTCCCTGAGACCTCAAGAAGATAAGCTAACTTTTTCTGCTGTTTTTGTGCTAGATAGCCAGGGTCAGGTGCACAAAGAGTGGTTTGGAGAAACTGTGATCCATTCAGAAAAACGTTTTACTTACGAAGAAGCGCAGCAGGTGATCACACAACAGAAAGGTCCTTTTTGTGAAATGCTTACTGTATTCAATCAACTGGCTCAGCAGTTGCGTACGCAACGCTTTGCGCATGGGGCTATCAATTTTGAAAATACAGAAGTTCAATTTCAGCTTGATACTGATGGCAAACCCCTGCGCGTAGTGCCCAAAGTGTGCCAAGACACCCACAAGCTGGTCGAAGAGTTCATGTTGTTGGCCAATATGCGGGTAGCAACACGGGTTACTCAGAGGCAGCAACGCAAGGACTTCCTTACCTTTGTCTACAGAACCCATGACACCCCTGATATAGACAAGTTGAATGATTTCTGGGGGGTTGTCCAACAGCTGGGCTACCAGGTCAATACCCAACGCCAATCCATCTCCAAGGCCCTGAATAGCCTGGCAGAGGCGGTAGTAGGACAGGCTACAGAAAATATCGTCCAGTCATTAGCCATGCGTGCCATGGCCAAGGCCTTGTACACTACTGAAGCCAAGAGGCACTTTGGGCTAGCTTTTAAGCATTACACCCATTTCACTTCACCCATTAGGCGTTATCCTGATATCATGGTGCATCGGTTGCTCAAGCAATACTTACATGGCCAATTCAAGGCTGACAAACAGTTCTATGAAGCTCAATGCTGGCATGCCTCTGCGCGAGAGCGAGTTGCCGCCGAGGCAGAGCGGGCTTCTGTACGCTACAAACAAGTAGAGTGGATGCAAACGTTCCAGGGAGCAGTGTTAGCAGGCATCATCAGTGGCGTAACAGAATGGGGAATTTATGTAGAGCTTGTGGATCATCGATGCGAAGGCATGGTGCGCCTGGCTGATATGACTGATGATTATTATGCACTAGACAACAAGGGCTGCAAGGTGGTAGGCAGGCACTCCCCAAAAACATATCGCCTAGGCGATCAAGTCACTGTACAGATACAATCGTGTGATCTGACGAAAAGAACAGTGCGCCTAAGCTTCGTTGCTTAAGCGCACAGCATTACACCCGATCCCTAACCTTGGCCAGACGTTAGGTAAGACTTGCTCAGTCCGAGTTTAATCACACTCATTAAAGAACTTTTTTGCTTGTTTTCTACACATTACTTTAGTGTTCGCATATAATGGATCAAGGGCTCCGTGAATTCTTTATCAAATTGATATTCATAGGGGGTGACCTTTTCGTCTATGTCCATTGCGCCTATTAAAAAAAGTTTTTTTGTCGTCTTGGCTATCCCACCTTGGCCAATTAGGCACTCTCGTATTCTCTTAGTATATTGGCAGCGTTAATATATTGATAAACACAATGAGCACAGATCATCAAGTACTAGAAGAAGTCACTACAGCTGACTACAAGTATGGCTTTGCAAGCAACATAGCCACGGACATGGCTCCTAAGGGGCTCAATGAAGAAACTATCCGCTTCATTGCGGCCAAGAAAAATGAACCTGACTGGATGCTCGCATGGCGGCTCCAGGCGTACAAGCATTGGTTGACTATGTCTCCCCCCACGTGGGCTAATGTGCACTACCCATCTATCGACTACCAAGACATTATTTACTACGCTGCTCCCAAGCAAAAGCCGGTACTCAACAGCCTTGAAGAAGCTGATCTCGAGCTTTTGGCTACTTTTGAGAAGCTGGGTATTCCGTTAGAAGAGCAAAAGCGCCTGACTGGCGTAGCTATGGATGTAGTGATGGATAGTGTATCTGTCGCTACTACTTTTCAAGCAAAGTTGGAAGAGTTAGGTATTATATTTTGCTCCTTTAGTGAAGCTGTGCAGCAACATCCTGAATGGGTCAAAAAGTACTTAGGTACCGTGGTACCGCCCCAAGACAACTACTTTGCAGCGCTCAACTCCGCCGTGTTTAGCGATGGTTCTTTCTGCTATATTCCCAAGGGTGTGCACTGTCCTATGGAACTCTCTACCTACTTCCGCATCAATGCAGCCAACACAGGGCAATTTGAACGCACGCTAATCATCGCGGAAGAAGGGGCGTATGTTAGTTATTTAGAGGGATGCACTGCTCCTATGCGGGATGAAAACCAGCTGCATGCTGCTGTAGTCGAAATTCATGCGGCCAAAGAGGCAGAGGTCAAATACGCTACTGTCCAAAACTGGTACCCAGGTGATCAAGAAGGCAAAGGCGGCATCTATAACTTTGTTACTAAGCGGGGTATCTGTGCAGGGGAAAATGCCAAGATATCTTGGACACAGGTAGAAACAGGTGCTGCTATTACTTGGAAATACCCAAGCTGCATCCTCATGGGAGACCACTCCATCGGTGAGTTCTACTCCGTAGCAGTCACCAACAACAAGCAGCAAGCTGACACCGGCACCAAGATGATTCACCTGGGCAAAAACACCAAGAGCAGAATCGTATCCAAAGGCATCTCTGCTGGCCAAGGCCAGAATAATTATCGAGGACTGGTGAAGGTGATCAAACGGGCTGAAAATGCCCGCAACTATTCGCAATGTGACTCTTTGCTGCTAGGCAATCAATGTGGAGCGCATACTTTTCCTTACATCGACGTTAAGAACAAGACGGCACAGGTAGAACATGAGGCTACTACCTCCAAAGTCAGTGAAGATCAGTTGTTTTACTGCAACCAGCGGGGCATGAGCACGGAAGAGGCCGTAGCACTGATTGTGAATGGCTATTGCAAAGAAGTACTCAATAAGCTGCCTATGGAGTTTGCAGTAGAGGCACAGAAACTGCTCGCCTTGACGCTCGAGGGCAGTGTGGGGTAGTCTTATTGTCCCTGACCTGTCATGCTGAACGCGGCCCTGAGCCTAGTGGAGAGACAGCACAGATCTTTGTTAAGGGCCTTGCTCTAAAACATTCCTCACAGCGCTCAGCTCACTCTTGCCATGCTATTCTGCTATCATCACCTCTACACTGTTCTGCACAAAGTCAGTCAAGGCTGTGCCTTGCAGCATACCTTGTGCGAGCAACGCTAGGTTGTAAGCCTGGAGTGCTAGCTTCAATTGCTTCTCTTCTTTTTTACCCCGCAACAGCTTTTGTGCTAAAGGATGGTTGGCATTGATGGTGGCCTGCAAAGGCAACGGTGGCTGGTGAAGGGCACCAGTTCCTGCCATGTGGTGCATCCTTTTCATAAATTCAGGGATCGTGAGCGTCACAGGGGGTTCGTCAGCAGGCATGGCAACCACTGCCCAAGTCACCTGTTTGTCAGCCACTGCTTTTTCGTAAAGTCCTTGCAGTTTCTTTTGCTCTTCCTCCGTCAGCCCACTTGCATGTGTCTCGTCCTGATCAATAAGCTGCCCGATGGGAGCTGCATCCACGCCTTTAAGCGTGACCTTATCCAACTTTTGCTCTAGTAGCCCTATAAAGTGCTGGTCAATAGGCTGGTCTAGCACCAACACATCGTAAGCCCGCTTTTTACAGGACTGGATGTATGGGTCTTGTTGGGCAGGATCAGTGGCATAGAGCATGATCAAGGTCTGATTTTTGTCCGTCTGGTTGGGCTTGATTTGGATGCGGTATTCTTCTAAGGTGAAGTACTTCGATGCTGTATTCTTGAGTAAGGCAAATTCTTTGGCTTTTTCATAGAACTTATCCTCAGTAAGCATGCCATACTTGACAAAAAGCGCTATGCTGCTCCACTTTTCTTCGTAGGCCTTTCTATCCTGCTCAAAGAGCGCTGCTAGCTTGTCTGCCACCTTTTTGGCAATGTAGGTATTGATCTTCTTGACGCTGCTGTCTGCCTGGAGGGCACTGCGTGATACGTTGAGCGGAATGTCAGGCGAGTCAATGACGCCGTGCAGCAACATCAAAAATTCAGGAACCACATCTTTGACCTCGTTGGTAACAAAGACCTGCCTGGCATAGAGTTGAATTTTGTGCTGATGCTGCTCAAAATTTTGGGTCACCTTGGGGAAGTAAAGAATACCTGTCAGGTAAAAAGGATAGTCTACATTCAGGTGAATCCAGAAAAGAGGTTCTGCGGCCAATGGATAAAGCTCTTTATAAAAAGCCAGGTAGTCCTCTTCCTTTAACTCACTAGGCGCTTTGGTCCAGAGGGGATGTGGATTGTTGATGACCTTGCCATCAAACTCAATCGGTACAGGCAGGAACTTGCAATATTTGTTTAGTAGCTCCTGGATTCTACCTTTTTGTAGGAACTCCATGGCATCCTCAGCCAAATGAAGCACTACGTCTGTGCCGACCTCTTTCTTAACCGTCTTGGTGATCTCAAACGCGGTGGTTCCCTGACAAGACCAATGGGCGGGTGCTGCCTCTTTTTGATAGGATTTCGTGATAATCTGTACCTGATCAGCCACCATAAAAGCAGCGTAAAATCCAAGCCCAAAGAACCCAATGAGCTGCTTTGGCTGGCCTTGGTCTTTGTGTCGTTCTACAAACTCCGTGGCACCAGAGAAAGCCACTTGATTGATATACTTTTTGATTTCATCAGCTGTCATACCAACCCCCTGGTCACTGATTGTGATGGTCTTGAGCTTTTCGTTGAGGCTGACCTTTACCTGGAGTTGCTCTGTGTTGCCCTCGTACGTCCCTATGGAAGCCAGCTGTTTGAGCTTTTGCGTAGCATCTACAGCATTAGCAACGAGCTCTCTAAGAAATACCTCCTGGTCTGCGTACAGGAATTTTTTGATAATAGGGAAGATATTCTCAGTATGGACAGAAAGGGTGCCTTGCTCATTCATGGTTTTAGTTTTTATGGGTATTGCGTTGTTGCTTCAATCTACTTACTGATGAACGCTGCAAAAGTTGTTCCAAAGCAGCTACGAGCTTCTAGCATGGGTCATCATGGCAGCATAAGTGAAGCATCGCTAATAATGCTTGCAAGCAAAGGTTCACCTTCGCAAACGTCATACACGATATTAAACACTGCAGTGACTTCTGATGTTCTGGCCAAAAGTTTAACTTTCGGCAGAAAAATGAGAAGTCACTGCTCTATGGCCGTACACATGCGTAGCAATAATACTCCCTACCTACTACTCCAGTACGTCAGCCTTGTACCTCATATTTTAAGCTATAGCAGCAATCCTCATGCATAACTGATGACTATGAAAGTCGGCATTTTTTTTGGCGGGCCTTCGAGGGAGCGGGAGATTTCTTTTGCAGGTGGTCGCACTGTGTACGATAATCTAGACAAAACCCTTTTTGAGCCAGTACCCATCTTTGTAGATAGCTTGGGCAATTTCATCCTACTCAGGTGGCAACATTTGTACAAGGGCTCTATTCGTGATTTTTATCCGCCAAGGGACTTAATACCTGTAAGTGACTTTCTCATTTATATAGAGTCTTTAGGTGCTTTGGACGAGGCGCAACTGCAGCGCTTGATTGACCAGGTGGGCCAACGTATTTCGCCTGACCAGTTTACTAAGCTATTCGACTTTGCTTTCCTAGTCTTACACGGGCCCTACGGTGAGGATGGCTCTTTACAAGGGCTTTTAGCATGGTACCAGATCCCCTACGTGGGCAATGGTATTTTGGGAGCAGCCCTGGGTGTTAACAAGGTGGTACAAAAACAATTCATGCAAAAAGCAGGATTTGAGGTACCTAGCTACAAAGTGGTGCACAGGGACGAGTGGCAAACATTAGCAGACAAGGAGGGTTTCTTTGAAGAGAACATAGCCCATTTAGGCCTTCCTATGGTCATCAAAAGTCCTTGCCAAGGATCTTCCCTTGGGGTATCCATTGTTAAAGAGAAAGCCCTTGATCAGTTCATAGCAGCTGTCAATCGTAGCCTATTCATCGAGGAAGTAAGTGCAGCTTCCTGGCAGTCCCTCACCCTTGCAGCCAAGCAGCAATGGATGAACGCACTCATTGACTTACGTGAGGGCATTGGGCTGCCTGTAGAAGTTAAGGGACAAGTTATTAACCATCCTGATGCCTTGCTGCAGTACCTGGATCAGCATTTTGGCACTAGCAGTGAAGCGTTGCAGCTCGCGAGCCTACAAGGTGAAGTGGCGGTTTTGTTGGAAACCTACATAGAAGGTAGGGAGTTTTCTTGTATTGTTTTGGAAGCGCATCCAGGCCAGCCGCTTGCCTTGCCGCCTACAGAGATGATGAAAGGCGATATCCATTTTGACTATCGGGCTAAGTACCTGCCAGGCATTGTACGCAAAGAAACACCGATTCAGTTGCCACCTTTACAGGTGCATGCTATAAGAAAAGCTTGTGTAGAGATTTTCCAGGCTCTTGGCTTTCAGGTGTATGCCCGCATAGATGGGTTTTTTACTTCCAAGCATCAGATCTATCTCAATGATCCGAACACAACTGCAGGGATGAATCCCTCTTCTTTCCTTTTCCATCAAGCTGCTGAAATAGGCCTGAACCCTACCCAGTTACTGACTTTCTTGATTCGAACTTCGCTGGCTGCCAGCATGCGTACGTACAAAACCCACCTACACATCTCACAGCTGTTAGCTAGCCTTGCACAACACAAGACTGTTGGTGCCCAAGATAAGGCTACCAAACTGCGTGTAGGAGTCATCATGGGCGGCTTCTCTGCTGAACGCCACATCTCTGTAGAAAGTGGCAGGAATATCTACGAAAAGCTAGCTGCCTCTACACAGTATACGCCTGTTCCCATTTTCTTGTCTGGCACGCCTGAGCAGCATAGGCTATTTGTTCTCCCTATTCATATCCTGCTTAAGGATAACGCCGAAGATATCCACAAGCAGCTCTTGCACCCTACGGCGGCTGCGTACCAGGCCCTGATGAAACCTATCCAACAAGAAGCAGCCACCATCATCCGTCAGTATGCTGGCGAGCAACCCTTACAGCCTGAGGAGCTTAGTTATGCGACCCTGCGCGAACGCATTGACTTTGCCTTTATCGCCCTGCATGGCCGCCCTGGAGAGGATGGAGCATTACAGGCGATGCTGGAGGAACAGGGGCTTCCTTACAATGGCTCGGGCATTCAAAGCGCACAGCTAACCATCGACAAGTACAAGACCAATCGGTTATTGCATGCACACAGTATATACGTAGCTGACCAGACATTGGTTTTCCGGGCCACCTGGGAGCAAGATAATGAAGCTGCCAGGCGTGCGCTGGAAGCCCAGTTCAGCTATCCGTTCATTGCTAAGCCTGTAGATGAAGGCTGCAGTGCTGCTGTCGTTAAAATCCAGAACCAAGCTATGCTCACTGCCTATGCTGCCGCTACTTTTAGAACTACACCAGGCTTAGCTACTATCCATGCGCAAACCCTGGGCCTCCAACCCAATACTGAGTTTCCACAAAAAGCTTGCTTCTTGGTAGAAGCACTGGTAGAACAAGGAGATGCGACCCAATTGCTGGAGATTACGGGTGGTCTACTGACCCACTTAGATGCCCAGGGACGTAGGAACTACGAAATCTTCGCCCCCTCAGAGGTTTGGGCTGTTGGGGAAGTCCTTTCGTTAGAAGAGAAGTTTTTAGCAGGAGAGGGGCAGAACATCACACCCGCACGCTTCCATGCTGATCCTACTGACAACCAGCAGATCACTGACCAAGTGAAACAAGACCTAGAAAAGGTGGCTCGCCTGCTGAACCTAGAAGGTTATGCGCGCATCGATGCCTTTGTCAAGATCTACAGGGCTAGTCAGGTTGAAACCTGGATTATTGAAGTCAATGCGTTACCTGGTATGACCCCTGCTACTTGTATCTTTCACCAGTGTGCGTTACATGGCTACAAGCCGCTGGCCTTTATCCAAGCTATCATTCAGTACGGCCTCCAAAAGCACACTAAAAAAATAAGCCTGTGAAACTCAACAAGCCGTTGCTCAAACTCATCGCCCTGCACCTCAGCTTTATGGTAGTAGTCGGAAACTGTATAGTATTTTTGTTCTTTCAGTTCCTACTGCCAGTCATAACCCACCAAGGCCAGTTCATTACTGTACCTAACCTAAAAGGAATCTCCCTAGAAGAGGTAGATGCGGTCTTAGCCCAGCGCAACTTGCGTTTTGAGGTTACTGAAGAATTTGCCTATGCACCTGAGTATTCACCCATGACTGTCCTACAGCAACATCCTAAGGCAGGTGCCTATGTCAAAGAAGGTAGAAAAATTTATCTGACGCTTAATACCCAGACTGCCCCCCAAGTCAAGATGCCTAACCTTGTAGATGGTTCTGTCAGAAACGCGCATGTACGCTTAAAGAGCCAAGGACTGTTGCTAGGCGCTATTAAATACGTACCAGACATAGCACAAAATGCTGTCCTTGAGCAGTGGTACCAGGGCGCGCAGATAGCCCCCGACGTCTTGGTGGCTAAAGGCAGCAGGATCGACTTGGTAGTAGGGGCTGGGCTAGACGAAAAACAGGTTGCAATACCCCAAGTATTAGGCATGAGGCTAGAGGCTGCTAAGCTTTTACTTTTAAGTGCTGGGATCAAAGTAGGTAATATTGTCTATGAAACTACTGCTGAGCAGGCAACGGGCACTGTTTTGTGCCAGGTGCCTGCTGCTGGTAACCAAGTCCATATCGGCGAAAACGTAGATTTATGGCTAGTGGCGCTGCAAGAAGAAGAGATAGGGGCACCTGATGCACCGCTTCTACCAGAAAATTGATGGAATGATGGGGGAAGTATCAGGCGGTGTGAGATTCCTTACTGCCCTTTTGCCACTGCTTCGTGCCAGTTTACGACAAGGCTCAGGGGACAACTCGGCATGACAACTATAGAGAGAAAAATGCTGTGATGAGTCAATCCCTCAATAAAAAAATAACCAAATACCTCAATTACTCAATGGCACGCGTGAGTGCTACAAAGTCTGCTACAGCCAATTGCTCTGCTCGCTTATTTAGAAGAGGTAGCGCTTGCTTCTTGGCAGGTAGTAGAGGCTGCAAAGCATTGCATAACGTCTTTCTGCGCTGCTGAAAACCTGCCTTGACCACCTGGAAGAAAAGCTTTTCGTCACAATCGAGCTGCCAGGTGCTGTTTCTACGCAAGCGTATCACAGCAGACTGCACCTTAGGGGGCGGGGCAAACACCTGCGGCCTTACGGTAAAAAGATACTCAAGGTCGTAAAAAGCCTGTAGCAAAACGCTCAGCATGCCGTATACCTTGCTTCCGGGTTGCGCGACAAGACGTTTTGCTACTTCTTTCTGAATCATCCCTACTACCTCTTGCACTTGCTGCCGATGTGTTAGTACCTGGAAAAAGATTGGTGAGGAAATGTTGTAAGGGAAGTTACCAATAATAGTCACAGGTCCGCTCCTTATTTGGGCAAGTGCTAGTTGGAGAAAGTCAGCCACGATGACCCGTTCCTGCAGGGAGGGGTAAATTTGTTTGAGATGGGCTGCTAACTCAGGGTCTACTTCTACGAGGTATAAGTCAGCATACTGCTGCACTAGCAACGCAGTCAAAATGCCTAGCCCTGGCCCTACTTCTATAAGGGTCTGTGTCTTCTTGCTTAAGGCAGCAACAATCTTCTGGGCAATGTTTTTGTCATGGAGGAAATGCTGTCCCCAGTATTTTTTTGCTATCAACCGAATCATTAAGCAAGTATAAAGATAAGAGGGAGGACACCTTTGTTGGTCAGCAGCGTTTTTGGGGAGCTAGAGAGTATGAGTAGCGCTAGGGAGAAGGTTCTAAGAATTTATCTATCTCTTTTTTGAGCCTATCTAGGCGATGATTATTAGCAGTTTTAACCAGAAAGCTAAGCAGTTTGTTGTCGCGTTCTAGCAAACGCGTATATTTTTGTTCTAGCCTCCACAACTCAGCAGCATGCTCCTCCTTGTCCAAGCTAACAGTAGTCTTGATTTCAGGATATTCATAAGTAAAGTCATAACGAATAATATCGCCTACTCTGACGATAAAATCATAGCTGAGATCATATTCTTTAAATTTGTTGTAGATTGTGTTTCTACTAACCCCTAACCTTTTGGCCAGGACTTTGATAGAATAGCCACTTTTTCTTATGACAGCCTCTAATATTTCGCCACGGTGTTGCAGCATTTCCTACTATTGAACTTTGGTGTCCATTTCTTCAACTTATATAAGAAAATTAAAAAAATTTTTGAATAAAGTGCACAAAAAATGTTAAAGGAAGAAGGAAAGGAAAAGATTGGCATCCTTAGCCGTTGATTCTGAAAATGAAAGTGGTACGCGTACAGGGAGGATTGCTAGTCAGCATCCAAATTTCAGATGCCAAAAGCTGATGCATAAACATTGTGTGTGCTCCTCCTGCTGGGCTCGAACCAGCGACCCTCTGATTAACAGTCAGATGCTCTAACCAACTGAGCTAAGGAGGAATTGGCCAAGAGGGGCAATACTAGTGCTTCTAGCGCTTATTTACAATAAACGGTAATATGTATGGGTGAGCTACAACGAAGCACCAGGTTGATGTACCATGTATTCAATAAGTAGCTGGCTTGGTTGAAACCCTGAGCTCATAATCCCTGATCCAACATACATTTTGTTGTATTTTGGGGATTGTCATGAAAAAGAGAAGTTTACTTAAGAGTGCTGCTATTCTTGGCTCAGCGCTGCTTATAATTACAATTTTATTACTTTACAGTTTTCTCCTGCGTCCTAACATCTTGGTAGGGAAGCCTGGTAAGCAGTTGAATATATCACACGGTACTGGTTTTAGGGGCCTCATAGATACACTTCAACGGGAGGGCTACTTGTCTAACGTAAACTCTTTTAGCCTTTTAGCGCGCCTTATGCGCTACGACCACAGGGTCATACCTGGTGCTTATCAACTAAAACCGAACATGAGTAACTGGCAGGCCCTTCGACTGCTAAGAAGAGGTACGCAACAGCCTGTTAAAATTGTGCTCCATCATGTCCGTGATAAAGCAGATCTAGCCGCTAAAATCACCCACAACCTTGAGATCAGTGCTGCTGCGTTTAAGCAACTACTGGATGATCCATCTTTTGTAAGTCAGTATGGCTTTCATCGAGACAATGTGCTGACCATGTTTATTCCTAATACCTATAAGGTATACTGGACCATTAGCCCTGAAGGGCTTTTTGCCAGAATGTATAAGGAATACCAATGCTTCTGGAATGAACGTAGAGTTAACCAAGCCAAGCGTGTAAAGCTTACCCCTGTGGAAGTTTCTATTCTGGCCTCTATTGTACAAGGTGAGACCAACAAGGCTGAAGAAGCGCCCCTGATTGCAGGGGTATATATCAACCGCCTGAGAAAAAAAATTCCTTTGCAGGCTGACCCTACCTTGTTACATAGTCTAGGAGACCCGTCTGCCCAGCGAGTGTTGCACAAATACAAGGCTATTGATTCTCCTTACAATACTTACAAATACAAGGGGCTACCACCAGGGCCTATTAGCTTGCCTAGCATTACTATGATTGATGCCGTGCTCAACTACACCCCCCACCATTATTTGTATTTCTCTGCTCAAGAAGATTTTTCAGGGTATCATTACTTTACCCGGTCGTTTAAGGAGCACTTACGCAATGCTAGGCGCTATCAAGCGGTACTCAACCAAGGGCGCGTATATCGATAAAATCACTAAACAATGTAGATGAACAAGAAGCTTGGGCTACTCTGGCAATTATTGAAGCAAGCGCTCTGGTTATGCTTAGGCAAGCTGTATGTTAAGAGGGGAGAGCAGCGCGTATCCTACTATGCTGTATGGTTAGAGCTCTTTCGTAGGCTTCGTACCAACGACATTCTTGAACATGCTTACGGCATGGCTTTCAATTTCACGCTTGCTATTTTCCCTGCTACCATCTCTGTTTTTACACTCATTCCCTATATCCCTATTCCAGCGCTAGACCAGAAAATTATCGCTTTGCTGCAGGAAGTACTGCCTGTAGGTATCTATGACGTTTTGGCCCCCACTGTACAAGACACGCTGGGTAAACAACGCAATGGTCTCTTATCACTGGGATTTGTATCTACGCTTTACCTCACTACCAATGGGATGACGTCGCTTATCAAGACCTTTGATCTTTTTCACAAAGATACTGTACGCTCCCCAAGGGGCTATTTTAAGAAGAGGGGCATAGCTGTACTGCTGACGTTGTTGCTTACTTTGGTGCTTTTCTGTGCCATGGTATTGCTCATTGTGGGTAGCCAGCTATTAAGCTACATGATTAGTCAGGGCCTGATTGCCTCTAAGTTTCAAATTAACCTTATCTTGGGCCTCAGACTATTCACGGTGGGCTTAATCTTGCTCACTGCTATTGCTTGCATCTATTACGTGGCTCCCTCTACCAAGAAGCGATGGTCTTTCTTTTCTTTTGGCGCCTTTAATGCTGCACTGCTTAGCCTGCTGGCTTCTTATGGATTTTCTTATTATGTCAACAATTTTGCCAACTACAACCGAATTTATGGCTCTATTGGGATTTTCATCGTATTGATGACCTGGCTGTTTTTGTTGTCTGCTATTCTGCTCGTTGGGTTTGAGCTCAATACGAGTGTAGATGCGCTAGTGCCCAGGTCAGAAAAGCACCTCAATGGGCAGCCAGCAGCTGGAGAAGGCTAGGCATAGTCCTGGAGCCCAAGTAGCACAGTCGGTTGGCTGGGGATAGAGAATTGCTTAAGTTTAGCTATCTAATTTTTTTACAGCCATGTACGATCAGCTCAAAGACATCATTAAGCAGCGAGCCAAAGAGCAGCATGCAACCATCATAGACATCAGAAGGCACCTGCATAAGCACCCAGAGCTTTCCTTTCATGAGTTCAATACCGCCCAATTCATTGCCCAAACGCTGAGGGAGCTTAACATTGAAGTCCAAGAAGGCATAGCCCATACGGGCTTGATGGCCCTAATCAAAGGCAAGCACTCCGACAAGGCTACAGTGGCCTTAAGAGCAGACATAGACGCACTGCCTATTCTTGAAGCCAATGACGTTCCTTACAAGTCACAAAACGAGGGGGTCATGCATGCCTGTGGGCATGATGTACATACTTCCTCTTTGATCGGCGTGGCTAAGCTAATGGACGGGCTTAAAGAAGAATTTGAAGGCACTGTTAAACTCATTTTCCAGCCAGCAGAAGAAAAAAATCCAGGAGGAGCGCTATCTATGATTAAAGAGGGAGTGCTGGAGCATCCTCAACCTGCAAGCATCATAGGGCAGCACGTAAATCCTACTATGTCAGTAGGCAAGGTGGGGTTCATTAAAGGTACCATGATGGGCAGTGCCGATGAGCTTTATATCACGGTCAAAGGCCAAGGGGGACATGCGGCCTCGCCACAGCGTGCTGTTGACCCTATCCTCATGGCTGCTCACATTATTGTAGCGCTTCAGCAAATCGTTACCAGAAGCTGCAAGCCTATTGTCCCCGCTGTGCTTTCCCTTTGCCAGATTCAGGGGGGCGAAACCACGAACGTTATCCCAGAAGCAGTACAGATCGCTGGTACCTTCCGCACAACCGATGAACAGTGGCGTGAGGAGGCCCATCAGAAAATGACTAAAATGGCTTGTGGCATGGCGCAGGCCATGGGAGGAGACTGCGAGTTTGTCATTAACAAGGGCTACCCTTGCCTCAACAATGACCCCGCCTTGACCCAAAAGACCATGGAAGCTGCCAGGCAGTTCTTAGGTGCTGAGCAAGTATTAGATATCGAGCTGAGTATGATAGCCGAGGACTTTGCTTACTATGCTCAGCAAATTCCTAGTTGCTTTTATTATCTGGGTGTGCAAAACAATGCCCGAGGCATTAACTCCAATGTACACACGCCTACCTTTGATGTAGACGAAACAGCGCTAGAACTTGGGCCAGGCCTCATGACGTGGTTGGCCTTGCAGGAGCTAGGCAGGGCTAGCAGAGACAGATCAAGCTAGTGACAGCACTTAGCAGTAGCACAGAGATGCCAATGACAGCTTATAAACATCCAATACAAGTGCTGTTATTACTTAGAGGTGTCTTCTGGAGGTTATTCAGTTAGCAAAGCTTGCAAGCCCGCGCTTGATGCTTACCAAGAAGCTTTTCTTGGGGAGCTTCCCTGTATTTGCTCGTGAATCTTCATCATACACAGCTTGTCCCTTTTTATTTTTTTACTTGATGAGCTTCTAAGCCCTGGCAACTTGGTCTACTCTTTGGCCTCTAGTTTGGCATCGAAAGAGCCTGGTGGCCATGCTCAGCTGCTTTCCTGTGAGTTGCAGATCAATTTTGTTAGCAAGCAAAAGTAAGGGGCCTGTGTTGAGAGAACCTTCGCTATTTGGCCTACAATACGTAGATTAGGCCTGACTTTTTAAAAGAACTAAGTATGGCTACAGGAGCACAAGAGAACATTATCCCTATCAACATAGAAGATGAAATGCGGGGGGCCTACATCGATTATTCTATGTCGGTCATCATTGCTAGAGCTCTGCCAGATGTACGCGATGGGCTCAAACCTGTACATAGGAGGGTGTTGTATGGCATGCACGAGTTAGGCCTAAGCTACAACAAGCCTTTTAGAAAAGCAGCGAGAATTGTAGGGGATGTGCTTGGTAAATACCATCCTCATGGGGATGGGTCTATATATGATACCATGGTCAGAATGGCCCAAGAGTGGTCATTACGCTATCCACTGGTAGATGGACAGGGCAACTTCGGCTCTGTAGATGGGGATGAGCCAGCTGCTATGCGTTATACTGAAGCTCGCTTGGCTCGTCCTGCTGAGGAGCTACTGACAGATATCAATAAGGATACCATTGACTTCCAGTCCAACTTTGATGATTCCTTAGAAGAGCCTGTGGTCCTCCCAGCCAAGCTCCCTAACCTACTTATTAACGGTACTTCGGGCATCGCTGTAGGGATGGCCACCAACATGCCTCCGCACAATCTCCGCGAGGTCATCAATGGTATCATTGCTTACATTGAAGACAACGACATTACGACTGAGGGCCTGATGCAGCATATCACAGCGCCTGATTTTCCTACAGGAGGGATTATTTATGGCTATCAGGGCATCAAGGAAGCGTATGAAAGTGGCCGAGGTAGGGTAGTGATGCGGGCCAAGGTAGACATAGAAACTACTACCTCAGGCAAGGAACAGATCGTCGTGACAGAGATCCCTTATATGGTCAACAAATCGGTGATGATTGAGAAGACAGCACACCTGGTCAACGACAAAAAGATAGAAGGAATTGCAGACATCAGAGATGAGTCAGACAAGGATGGCCTGCGTGTAGTGTATGAACTCAAGAAGGATACCATCGCGAATGTAGTCCTCAACAATCTTTACAAGCAAACCTCCCTCCAGGCCTCTTTTGGGGTTAACAACGTTGCATTGGTAGCAGGCAGGCCGCGACTACTAAGCCTGAAGGAGCTCATTCAGTACTTTGTAGCCCACCGACACGAGGTACTTACCCAAAAGACACAGTATGAGCTGAACCAGGCAGAGAAAAAGCTACACATTCTGGAGGGATACTTAGTTGCGCTGGACAACTTAGACAGCATTATCTCGCTGATCCGCTCCTCCAAAGACCCTGAAGTGGCCAAGCAAGGACTGATGCAAGGCTACAACCTGACGGAGGCTCAGGCCAAAGCCATTCTAGACATGCGCCTTCAGCGACTCACAGGTCTAGAGCGGGAAAAAATTATCAAGGAACACGAGGAAGTAAAGCAACTCATTGAGCAGCTCCGAGCCATACTGGCTGACAAGGCCCTGCGTATGCAGCTGATCAGAGAGGAGCTGGAAGACATGTGGGAGCGCTATGGCGATGAGCGCAGGACGGCCGTCGAACACGATGCAGATGAGCTGCATATCGAAGACATGATCCCTGACGAAAAGATGGTAATTACCATTTCTAATAAGGGGTATATCAAAAGGACGCCGCTAGCCAATTACAAGACGCAGGGTAGAGGGGGAGTAGGGGCCCGCGGTGCTGCGAGCCAACAAGACGACTTTACAGCCCACCTGTTTGTGGCTTCGGCACATAACTATCTACTTATCTTTACAACTTTCGGCAAGGTGTACTGGAAGAAGGTCTATACCATCCCTGAAGGCAGCAAGACCGCCCAAGGCAGGGCCATTCAAAACCTGATCAATATAGCCCCAGGAGACCAGGTCAAGAGCATTATCAAAGTTAAAAGCCTTGAAGATACTGCCTACGTAGCCAAACACTACGTCATTATGTGCACAGAGCAAGGCACCATCAAAAAGACACCTTTATCTGCTTACGCCAGGCCGCACGCCAATGGCATCCATGCCATAAACATTAAAGGAGGCGACAAACTGCTCGAGGTCAAACTGACCCAAGGCAACAGCCACATCATCATAGCCCTGCGCTCAGGTAGGGCCATTAGGTTCCCTGAGCAAGATGTTAGGCCCATGGGCCGGGTAGCAGCAGGCATCAGGGGAATTACCCTGGCCAGCAAAGACGATCGGGCAGTAGGACTTGTAAGTACCCATCAACAAACCCATACTGACCTCCTGGTCGTAGCTGAAAAAGGCGTTGGTAAGCGCTCTGCTGTAGCAGGCTACCGCATTACCAAGCGAGGGGGCAAAGGTGTCAAGACGTTACAGATCACAAAAAAGACCGGCATGCTGGTCGCCATTAAGGCAGTAACGGATACGGACGAGCTCATGATTATCAACAAGTCAGGAATCACTATTCGAATAGCTGTGGCAGACCTACGCGTCATAGGCCGGGCTACACAAGGCGTGCGCCTGATTCGCTTGGACAAAGAGGATGCAATCTCATCAGTAGCTAAAATAGATATGCAGCCGCTAACTGATAACTAACTCACTGCTAACTAAAAACATGCGCTTTCTTTGTTGCCAACTTACCTACTATTTCACTTTATGGAGCCTCTTATGGGCTGCAACACTCCAAGCAAAGCCCTCCCTGGTCAAGCAAGCTATAGCAGCGTTTGAAAAGGAGGCCTTTGCCCAAGCCAAGGCCCATATAGATCAGGCCATGGAAGAGGAGACTACGCAGGCACAAGGAGGAGCCTGGTACTATCGGGGGGTGATTTACGAAAAACTGCTCCGCGACCAGGTGGCTACAGAAGAGGCACCCCAGCTTTTTGAAGCGACCCTAGCTGCTTACCACAAGGCACTGGCTTTGACACCAGCAGCCACTTCGCAGTACCATAGCTTTACGCAAATCAACCTCAATGGCCTCTGGGCCTATTACCTAGATCGGGGCAGGCGGTATTACAGACAAGAAGCTTTTGAAAATGCTATCCAACAGTTTAATTACTGCCAGCAGATCAAACCTGAAGAGCCCTGGGCCTATCTTTACACAGCCATTGCTGCGCATCAAGAAGGGCACTATGAGCTAGCGCTAACCAACTACGAGCATTACCTGGAGAAAGCAAGCACTGCTCCGGCTGCTGTCTTTCGTGGCCTAGCCCATCTCACTGCTGGCCTACATAAAGACCCTCAAGAAGCCCTTAAAATCCTAGAACAAGCTTTGCTTCAGTACCCTTTTGATAACAACCTGCTCTACGAGCAGCTACAACTCTACACTGCTTTGGGGCAGGTAGAAGCCCTGCAAAAGCTACTGCATCAAAAGATAGCAACAGCTCCCCACGAAGCAGCCTTCTACTACCAGCTGGGCTACTGGTATGAGCAACAAGGACAAGAAGAGCCAGCCCTCGAGCACTATCAAAAAGCAGCTGAGCGAGTGCTCAAGAGGATAGAACCCATCCGCCAGCAAGGTATTGTGCATTACAACCAAGCTGCTCAGCTAACCCAGGCGATCAAGGAAATGCCTAACGAAACATTTCAGGAACTAGGCACAGAGCAGATCAAGCAATTAAGAACTTACTTGGAACAAGCATTGTCTTGCTTTAAACAAGCCAATAAAATCAATCCTCGCGACCCTTTCACGCTCAAGCACTTACAAAACATCTACGTGCGCCTGCGCAGACCAGACCAAGCTGACAAGATAGCATGCTGACTTCGTAAGTATCGGCTGTAAGTCAGCCCCTGCTATTGTGCAGGTGGCCGTGGGGTTAGTAGCTCGGCTCAGATAGGCTAGAGCCTCCTATCGCTACCTAAACGCTGATCCTATAATCCCTCAATGCCTCATTTAGCGAAACCTTGCTTTCAGTGCGTTCGTTCCTTTGCCCAATAATTAAGGCACAAGGTACCTGGTACTGTCCAGCAGGAAACTGCTTGGGGTAGGTGCCTGGTATGACTAGAGACCTGGGAGGGATATAACCCCGATATTCTTTAGGGTGGCCTTCTTGGGTAACATCAATAATTCTTGTGCTGGCTGTTAGGGTCACGTTCGCGCCAATCACCGCCCCTTGTTTGACATGGACCCCCTCTACAATGGAGCATCTGGAGCCAATAAATACATCGTCTTCAATGATCACTGGGACTGCCTGCACGGGCTCTAACACGCCCCCTATGGTAACCCCTGCACTAAGGTGGATGTGTTTGCCCACCTGGGCACAGCTGCCCACCACAGCGCCTATGTCTACCATAGTTCCTTCACCGATGTAGGCCCCTATGTTGACGTAAGAGGCCATGAGTACAACACCTCTTTGCAGAAAAGCACCATACCTGGTTACTGCTGGGGGAACTACACGAACTCCCAGCTGCTTAAAGTTTTTCTTCAAGGAAATCTTGTCATAAAAGGTCAAAGGCCCTATTTCTTGCACCGCCATCTCGCGAATAAGGAAATACAAGACAACGGCTTTCTTCACCCAGGCATTGACTTGCCACCCTGTTTCGCTGGGTTCAGCCACCCTCTGTTGCCCCTGGTCTAGGTCATGAATTACTGCTTCAATCGCCGCTTGTACTTCTTTTTTTTGCAGGGTAGTCCTGTCTTCCCAAGCCTCCTCAATCATGTTGATGTGTGTTGTCATTCGAGCCATACTTTAAGCCTACATAGATCATTGGCTGGCAAGTAAAAATAAAATCTATCATCCTACCAAGCAGCTTGCCTAGAGGCTTTGAGACAGAGTGAGACGCCAGTGCATGGTGTTCAGTATACAGCGTAGACGCTTAATTTATTGGTTGATTACTATAAGTAGGGGCTGAGTAAACTACTAAGTGTAATCATTTAATTCCCTGATAATAAGATACTTATAAAAAATTACCCAATAATATTTGGCACCTATAAGTCCCAATGGTACATAGGCTGGTTTTGCGTGTTGAATGCTATGTGACAGGCCTTGGTTGCCTTGTGTAGTACAGACAAGATGGCAGGCTTTCTTTGTTCTTGTTTTAAGTGAAACAAAAAATATTTTTAACTTGTTCTAAATAATGATACTTTCGCACCCTACAAACCAGCCAAGCAGTCAATGCGCATTAGCTACACAGAAGAAAACTACCTTAAAGCCATCTATCAGCAGGGTGTAAATGGCAACCAGGCCGTGTCCACCAATGCCCTTGCAGTGGCCCTGCACACCAGCCCAGCAGCTGTCACAGACATGGTTCAAAAGCTGCACGAAAAAGGGCTTGTAGCCTACCAGAAGTACCAAGGCGTTAGCATCTCAGCATCAGGTAAGGCGCATGCCTTACAAGTCATTCGTAAACACCTGTTATGGGAGGCATTTCTGGTCGAGAAGCTCAAATTGGGCTGGGAAGAAGTCCATGAAATAGCCGAGCACCTTGAGCACATCCAATCCCCACTGCTTATCCAAAGGCTCGATGATTTTTTGGGTAACCCAGCTTACAGCCCCCATGGCAAGCCCATCCCTAATGCCCAGGGAGAGACTGCACACAAGGCCAGTATAGTCCTGACAAGCATGGAAGCAGGAAGTAGCAGCATTATCGTAGCTATTAAAGAGGATACGTCCCAGTTTTTTCAATACCTGAGCAAACGCAACATCTACCTAGGGGCTAAAATCAGTGTCATTGAGAAGATGCCCTTTGATCAGTCTATGGATATCAGTGTTGACTGCCTGCCTAAAGTCAACATATCACAGAAGGTCAGCGACAACATTTTAGTCGTCCCTTAGATCCATCCATACCCATCATGAAGGCTATCAAAACGTTCTTTTATGCCATGCTGAGAAGACGCTATTTACTAACTCTCCTGGCTTGCTGCTGGTGGATGGGGTGTGAGGATAGTGTCCAGGCCCGATTTACAGTGGTGGCTACGACCAGCATGATCGGAGACGCCATACAGCACATTGTGCAAGAGCATGCCCAAGTCATTACCCTCATGGGGCCTGGGGTAGACCCACATGCCTACAAGGCCACCCAGCAAGACGTAAAACGCCTACGCAACGCAGATATTGTTTTTTACAATGGATTGCATTTAGAAGGGAAAATAGCTGATATCCTACACAAGCTTAGCCGGCAAAGACCAGTCTACGCAGCAGGAGATGCCTTAACACCAGCCCAAAGGCTCGTAGATCCTCATTTTTCTGTAGGCATAGACCCCCATATTTGGTTTGATGTGAGTCTTTGGAAGCAAGCTGTACAGTATATGAGTGACCAGCTACAAGCGGCAGATCCTGAGGTAGCTGCCTACTACAAAGAAAATACAGCGCGCTACCTACAGCAGCTAGAAAAGCTCCACCAAGACACTTGTCAAGCCATTCAGCAGATTCCTCCTACCCAACGGGTACTCATTACTGCCCATGATGCTTTTGGTTACTTTGGCCGGGCGTATGGCATGGAAGTACGAGCGCTACAGGGCATCTCTACCGTATCAGAATGTGGCCTTAAGGACGTAACTGATTTGGTAAAGTTCATTATCCAAAGGAAGATCAAGGCTATTTTCTTAGAAACCTCTGTATCAGAGAAACCCTTACAAGCTGTAGTAGAAGGCTGTAGAAAGCGGAGGCACCAGGTGACAGTAGGTGGTTATTTATATTCTGACACATTAGGCCAAGCAGGAACGCCCGAAGGAACATACTACGGCATGGTCCAGGCCAATGTGAAAGCCATTGTTAACGCACTCAAGTAATGATCCAACAAGCCGATAATCCGATTGTAGAAATACACGACCTCACGGTTTCTTATCAGAAAAAGCCTGTACTGTGGGATATAGACCTTTTTTTGCCTCGAGGTAAGGTCATTGGCATTATTGGTCCTAACGGTGCTGGTAAGTCTACCTTGCTCAAAACTATCATGGGACTGGTACCGCCAGACAGCGGCTATGTGAAGCTCTTTGACAAAACCCTAGAGGAAGTGAGAAAGCAAGTGAGCTATGTGCCCCAAAAAGAATCTGTAGATTGGGACTTTCCTGCTTCTGTGCTCGATGTAGTAGTCATGGGGCGATATGCCCATCTAGGGCTTTTTCAGCGCCCTAGCAAGACAGACAAAGAATATGCTCTGGCATGCCTGCGCCAAGTAGGCATGGACTCTTTGGCCAAGCGGCAGATTTCCCAGCTATCAGGCGGGCAACAGCAGCGGGTGTTTCTAGCCCGAGCTTTGGCCCAAGAAGCCCAGCTTTACCTGATGGATGAGCCTTTTTTAGGGGTCGATGCAGCTACTGAAAAAGTGATCATCAACCTGCTGCAGACTATGGGGCAAGAAGGTAAAACCATCATCGTAGTGCACCATGACCTGCAATCTGCCCTCAATTACTTTGCCTGGAGCATTCTCTTAAACATGCGGGTGGTAGCTTCCGGCCCTACGCAAGCCGTATTGACGCCTGCCTTGCTCCAGGAGACCTATGGGAGCAAGCTCACGGTTTTAAGCCAGATCGGCGACCTGCTCAGAGAGCAAGAACTATCTCCCCGAGAACCCAAATAAACTAGCAGGCCTATGCAACAAACTCTGGTCGAGTTCTTTTCCCTAACTGATCCCAACATCAGGTACGTGGTGTTGGGTACCTTACTCCTCACGGGCAGTGCGGCCATGATCGGTTCCTTTGCGCTGCTCAAGAAAAAAGTGCTTATAGGCGATGCCATTGCCCATGCTGTGTTGCCTGGGGTATGCCTAGCCTTTATCCTGACGGGCACCAAACACCCTGTCTACCTGGTCCTTGGCGCTTTTGCATCAGGGTGGCTAGCCTTGCTACTCATGGATCAGATTACATGCCGATCCAAGATCAAAGAAGACACCGCCATTACCCTAGTGCTCTCAGTCACCTTTGGGCTAGGCGTCCTACTGCTGACAGCCATTCAGCATACCGGCAACGCTTCCCAAATAGGCTTGAATAATTTCATGCTAGGCAAAGCAGCTGCCCTAGTTAGCGATGACCTCAAGACCCTCGCCCTGCTTAGCCTAACCCTAATCACCATTTTCCTACTCTTTTTCAAAGAATTTACCCTGGTAGCCTTTGACAAAGCCTTTGCTCGAGCCAGTGGCCTGCCTGTTCAACGCCTTGAGCTGCTACTCACCAGCCTCACCGTACTGGCCATCGTCGTGGGTATTCGGGCTGTAGGCATCTTGCTCATGGCAGCTATGCTCATTACACCACCAGCCGCAGCCCGGTTCTGGACCAACCACCTCCCCAAGATGGTGCTGCTGGCTACTGTCTTAGGTATGTTGGCCGGGCTAGTAGGCTCCTTGATTTCTTACATAGCTCCGGCCATGCCCACAGGGCCTTGGATTGTTATTGTCATGTCTTTGATCGCTTATGTATCGTTTTTCTTTGCACCCCGCAAGGGCCTACTAGCACGAAGCATACAGCAGTGCAGGCACCAGAAAAAGACCTTGGCAGAAAATATTCTCAAGATTTTCCATGAACTAGGCGAGGTAGACGGACATTACTACAAAGGCAGAACGATGCCCCTGTTCTCCCAGCACAGACCCTTACCGCCCTACCTACTTAGACGCGGGCTCAGGCGTTTACAAAAACAAAACATGGTCCGGCGCGAAGGAAACAAGTGGTTCTTGACTGCTATAGGCAAAAACAAAGGAGAAGAAATAAGCCACCTCCACCACCTTTGGGAGCTGTACTTGACCCAGTACCTCCAGATCAAGCCTGACCACGTACACGAAGATGCCGAGTCTATTGAGCACATCATTACGCCTGCCTTGGCAGAGGAGTTGCGTAACCTTGTGAAGTAAAATAGTTACTAACTTGCAATTCCCTAAAGCGTGCACCCACTGTCTATGAACCTGAGCATCAAGTATATATATTAAGCTTCTGACCCTAGGTACACTGCTTCTATGGTTTTGTCCTTGTCAAGGAGTCTTATCATTGCTTCTAAGACTGACGTGGCATACCCCTTTCTTTGCTCTTGAGGTAACGTTTGTAGATCTTCTATTCTCGCTATGTTATCTACTTTTAGTATGCTAGCACTACTTAATATTTGACTGTGATTCTTGTTAAAAAGAGCATACCACTGCATGTCTAAGTGATCAGCAACAAACCTTGTTTTTGCATAGCCTTCTTCTGCAAACCAACTGTCTGTATGAAAATCACTCTGATGCCTCTTATATAGCTCCCAATCTATTTCATCCTTAATTACTCTGACAGACATACTACTCTCAGCTGAAGAGACAGCTTCCTGGAGTTTATGGACCGGGGCGTACATTATTTTGATAAAATCAACAGTACATTGAGCGAGAAGAGCATCGTAAACTATTTTATCATGATTTTCTTTATCGAAGTAATATATAGTGTAAGAAGATACACTAGGATATAAAGCTTTGAATGGCTCTATAATGCTTCCCAAAGAAATAAATCCGCTTGTATTAACAATCACACCATTTCCCCCTATGTAAGATGGAAACTGCTTTGAGATGAAGAAATAGTCATCACCTATAGATTCTATTTTACTAGTTTCCTTTAGTAGGGCTATTTCTGCTTTTTGATAATTATAGACTCTATTTCTTTTCTCCATTTGTTAGGTTTCTTTCTGCTAAGAATTTCAAGATTGTATAGTAAGTATTTTCAGAATCATGCTTGGCTTGAGCTAGTCTTTTGAGTACATCCTGATAATTATTCTGATTAACGTAATTTTCAGTTATTGCCAAAGAAGTCTGGAGGTTCACTACTTGATGCATCCAATTACTAGGTCCATACAGAAGATCACCAGCATTTTGACAAATAATCAAAGGCTTAGTTTTTATTAGAAAGGTATGATATGAAGGGTCAAAAAGATCTATCCCCGTCTTTATTGTCTCGCTTTGGGTAGGAGAGAAAAACACCCATAGTTTTTTCCCATATACCAATATGTTCCAGAAGCTAGTATTAAAAACATCATTATGCACTGCAGTGTAAGAATTTCGGGGCCCTAAAAACATCCATTTCAAGACAGGATTTACCTCTTTAGGCAACTGAACCAATTATCTCTGAAGAATTTGGGACGCCTATATAATGTATCTAAGTGGGGAAACTGGGTATGATACTGCCAATTTGAAAGATAATACCCCTCATCTTCATTATTGATTATGCTTGTAATGTAATCTTGAAGGCTTAGTGTCTTGCTAGAAGCTTTTTTGCCATTTTCAACCTCTATCTTTAGGTTCCCATATTTTTTCTGCAGGTTGTATAAAGACAATTCCATTTTCAGCTTTGGGGGCATCCATCCCTTAATTATTACTGGCCTAGGGTTAACCCTTTCATAATCTTCAGCAAAATTTCTAACCCTATATTTATTATAGCTTATATGCATAGAGCTTATGTTTAAGGCTTATATACAAACGGGTTTATCTCATGCTTTGTAAGACAAATACTAGGAATATAGAATAGCGGTATAACAAGACTATTGGAGATCAAAAGTGCATTAAGATGCTCTAAATGAACTTTAGAGGGGCTATTATTATACTGTTTTCTGACAGACCTATATTCTTGATGCAGTTTAGGAAACTGTATTAGCAGGCTTTCACATAAAGCTGTGTACCTACTATAGGGACTATTCACGATACTAGAAAATATGGAGAATTTAACATAGTACTCATAGTTAGGCTTTCCTGAGTAGTAGTCATGCTTTTTTAGTGTCACGTCAAACCCTTGTTTAATTAGATTGCTGGCTATTAAACGACAAATAGAAGGATTAGGGTAGAAGTCATCATACAGTAAGAAGAATTTATAAGTATTTAACCGTTCTTGTTGGTCGCAGTCTTCCTGATTAGTTCGATCTATTTTGGTTACAAAAGAGTCACTTGATGCGAATGGAAAGATAAGACCAAGAAGGTAGTTACGATCGACGAGCTTAGAGGTGTTTTGGAGATAGGAGATAAGTACAGCAAGCCCAAAGACCTCAGAAAGCATATACTAGAACCTTGTATAGCAAACTTGAAAAGACGCGCTGATATCTGGTTTGAAATAGATGCGCCTATTAAAGAAGGCAGAAGTATTACAGGTTATGTATTCAAAATCTACACAAGAAATACAAGCTCTCACAATGCAGAGGCCCATGCAATAAATATCCAGAATATGTTGAAGGTCTTATTTGGTCTGAGAGATTATCACTTGGAGCAGCTGCGTGAAATTATTAATAAAGCTTATTATCATCCGCATATTTATGAGAAGCTTAAAGACATAGAGGCCAGATTCGTACAGGCAAGGTGCAGCATGTAAAAGCTTATGTAGTGAAAACACTGCAAAATGAATTCGGGAGTGTTGATGATAACAAGCCCTACCGACCTCCTGAGAGCACACGGAAACAGCTACAAGCAGCTCATGGTTTGAGAGAGCTTCAATAGAGGAGCACTCTGGAGGGACAGGGTTAGGGTCTGTAGGAGAGCATATAAAAAAAATAATGCCTTCAAAACCTACAGCATAGCTACTGTTGTTGTCCTACAAATAACTACCGATGAACAAAATTCCTTAAGAACTTCAAGGTCTCTACGAAGTTCTTAAAGCCAGCCCAGTTGCTAAACAGTTTGATAAAAGGAATGTGATTAATTAAGCAGTAGTATGAAGCAAATGTGCGCAAAGACACCTATAAAGCAGGAAATCATTGCCCACAGAATAGTCTCCCGGGTTGTTTCTTGGTTAATAAAATAACGAAAATAATAGCGCATCCTGTCAAGCAGCCCCTTAGGCTACACATAGGTCGAACCTACCATGGAATTCAAGATCAAGAAGCTGACGATTAACCATGCCCTGGACAGCTATGAGCTCATGCAACTGGTCTTGAAGCGAGAGCAAAAGGTAGATCATCAGGGGAAATAGCATTTTTGGGTGCTGGCTTTAAACAATGCCAACAAGATTTTGAACCTAGAGTTAGTATCCCTGGGCAGTGTCTCGAGCACGATCGTGCAGCCCATGGAGGTACTCAGCATCCCCTTACAAAAGCAGGCTAAGGGGGTGATCCTGGTGCATAATCATCCTTCGGGTAAGTTAGCGCCCTGTGAGGCAGACAAGGACCTGACCGATCGTTTGATTCAGGCTTGTAGGATTATGAATACCCCTGTGCTGGATCATGTGATTATTACCGCGCATAGTTATCTAAGCTTCAAAGAAACAGGCCTGCTCGAGCGCTTGGAAGCCAGCCTGAAGTATGTGCCTCCCTATGAACTAGAGCGGCAGTACCATGAAGAGGCGCAGGCAGCTATTCGAGAAGTAGAGCAAGTAAGTAAGAAGAAGATTAGAGAAAGTTTGAAGAAGGTCCGCCAAGAAGGCGAGAGGAAGGGGATACAGAAAGGTAACGAAGTAGGCAGAGAAGAAGGTATACAGAAGACGGCCAAGCAGATGCTTGCTAAAGGACTGGAGATCAAGCTCATCTGCGAGATGACAGGGCTTACTGAAGCACAAGTCAAGGAGCTGCGCCCTTAAACTGTTAGCTAGGCTTCTTTGTTTGCTTCCTTGAGCTTGGTGATGGTTTTTTTGTCCAAGCCCGTGGTCTCGGTAATGAAGGAGACATCCATGTTTTTGCGTAACAGATTACGGGCAATACCTAAAGCTTTGTTGTGCATGCCTTGTTGCATGCCTTGTTGCATTAATTGTTGTGCTGCAGTCATAATATCCTCCTTTTTGTTAGGGGCTACCTCTACTATGGCATTGATAAGCTCTTCTGAACTATACGTTTGCTCAACTCCTAATATATAGACAACCCCACTGATCCCATAAAGTCTTGATAACAATTTTTGTACCAAGACTGGATTGGCCTTGATCCAAGCCAGCAACGAGCGCTCCTGACTATGCTTTAAGAGTATCTGTAACAAATCTGCTTGCCCATGCCCTGCCAACTCCTCTTCTGTACGCGTGGTTAGATCGATGAGCTCCAAAGGCTTGAACATCATCGCTCTTGCTAGCACTGTGTCTTCAAAGCAGTCGTAGATGTCGACAGAGTAGGGATAAGGGCTCTGCTTGCCTGAATAGAGGCACAGATTAATGACAATAGGCAACTGCTTATGGCCTTGGGCTAGGTGCTCTTCGATGAGCAAGACGTTGTACTGCAGTATCCGAAAGGGCAGCAGCGGATCAGCCTGGCTCTGGTGCTCTATTAAACAATAGATATAAGCCTCTTTGACATCTACTTGGCAGCTGTATACTACATCACTATGCAACTGCTTCAGCTGCTCGGTCACATAGCTTTTGTTGGAGAGCCGCAAGGTGTTCCAGTTAATGCGCCTGACTAGCTCAGGGGCTAGATGGGCTTTCAAGAGGTCTTTGGCTACCGCTAGCTGGGAAAGAGCTTTTTTAGTAAAGCCGTCATGAGGATGATGAAGGTCCATAAGCTTAGGATTGAGTTGGCTAGGCTTGCAGCTCCCCTGCAGCGCTGAGGGCTAGGCAAAATAGCGTAGGATTATCTTAAAGGCAAATACCTGTCTTTGCCCTGTTGACATAGCGCCAGCCTTGCTTTCGCAAGGCTGGCGCTATGTCAACCTGGTGTAACCCCAACAGGACAGCTAGAACCTGACACTTTTACATCAGGTTAGAATTGTTTTTTGATTATATTGATACTCTCTTCTGAAACTCTATAGCTCTATCCTGACACTTCAGCACTATGAGTAAAAAAATAGGCTATATACGTGTCAGTACTTTGGGTCAAAATCTAGGCAGACAGCTAGACGGTCTTACCCGAGACAAGGTGTTTGTAGAACATGCCTCTGGCAAAGACACCCATAGGCCACAGCTTGCTTTGCTCCTTGACTATGTCAGAGACGGGGATCAGGTCTTTGTGCATAGCATGGCTCGATTGGCTAGAAATTTAGAAGACCTTATAAGTATCGTCTTGCAGCTCAACAGCGAAAAGGTACCGATACAGTTTCTGCAAGAGAACCTGCGCTTCAATGACGAAAACCCGTGCTTTCTCAGGAACAACGCTTTTTGCTGCAACAACAGGTAGCGGCAGGGGCCAACAAAAGCCAGCTGGCTAAGGAGCTGGGAGTTAGTAGGGAAACGTTGTATCAGTACTTGAGGAAAACCTAGTAATTGCAAAAGCTTTTGCATATGTGTTCTTTGACAATGCAAGCTACCTCAGCCTATTGATGAAGCGCCTCTATGGCGTTCTACTCATTGCCCTAGGCATGAATGCTTCTCTAGCGATCTTCTTTGCCTACAAGTGGTATCAAGCCAGCAATCTGGACAACGTTTACCTACTCGCCCCTGACCAGACACTCATGGTACATTGGCACACTGCTCTGTGTGGGTTTGCTACTCAAGTCACAGTGGCCCCATTGGCTACTTCCTTACTTTCCTATCTACTATCACTTTTGCTTGCTCTATTGTTTGCCTTTTGTTACTACATTCCTATTGCTCCTAGAGGGGGGCAGTATAGAGTGGCTGCTTAATGTAGCCCTCGCTATTATGCTGCTTATTGTGCTATCAGACTGGGCTACGTTTATAGGGCTATCCATTCTTGGGATTGCCTTAGCACTAGGGTTATACAAGCTAGGGATAGGTCACTTAGCAGTGAGTATGGATATCGATACAGCCTATGCATTCGTATATGCTGTTACTTTCTTTACCCTCATTGGCTTGCTCTTTGCCCGTAGGAGGCAGCAATTCTTCGAGCGCAGACTGCAAGACATGGCTACGCACTGTAGCGATGCCATGCGAGGATTGGAAGCCTCCTTCTCTAGAGCTGCTGTGATGCGCCTCGCTCAGCGCATAGACAAGCAGGTGGGTGATTTCATCGAAAGCAACGCCTACCTACAAGCTGCCTCTATACCGCAACACCTAGCCAAGAGCCAGCAAACAAGCGCTGAACAGTTCATAGATTTCTTTAAGTACTTCAGGCCCACAGCCCATGAGTTTGTCAGACAAGGGGTGCACATGCAAGAGTTGCTTGTCGAGGCCTTGCGCGTCCACGTTATTGCCCCCAAGATCGAACGCTTATCTATGAGGGACTGTGTACGGCCGGTGGTGGATGGTTTTTTTTCTCAACAAGCACCTGTCGGTAGCCGTAGACTTGTCGGCAGATTTCAGGGCGTATGTTTCTGTGCCCCATTTTAGATATACCTTGCTCCAAGTCTTGCGTTTCTGTACGAGCAGTGAGCTAATGAAGCAGCAAGAGATACGGATATGGCTTAGTGAGGCAGGGAGGGTGTATGTCCGTCTTATGGGGAGTGCTATTCCTGTCTCTCTTTTAGGGGAAATTGTGCAATTATTTCCAAGTGAGTCCTCCAGTGCTATAGCTGATGTAGGGTTAGGAGTAGCCGAGTTGTTACTATTGGCCTCAGAGGGTATGCTGCGTTATGGTAGTGATGTGGAGCATGGGGTTGCGTATACCGAGTTTGAGCTAGATATGTTGCTGTTGGAGGAAGCTTAGTTGCAGGGCACCAGCCAAGGGGCACTGCTTCATGACACGGTAGAAGATACCTCGATACTGCTGCAGCATATCGAGATGGTTTTTGGGGAAGATACCGCTGCAGTGGTAGACATGGTGACGCACTTGCAGCGCTTAGAGGGTAGCCTCTACAAGATCAAGCTCTCACAGGAAGAGAACTTAAAGATGTCGGAGCGAACAAGGAACAGGCGAGGTTTGTATGTGAAGTTAGCCGACCGCGTGCATAACATGCGTACGATTGATGGGCATTCGTCCCTAGTCAAGCAAAAGCAGATTGCCAAGGAGACGATGCAGTTTTATGTGCCACTGGCAGCTCGGCTAGGGCTGAAAGGGGTGGTAGAGGAGTTAAGCAGGTTGTGTGCGTAGGTGCTGCGCAGAGCGCCTCATTAAGTAGGGCGTACACTACCTAGGCTGTCCTAAGTTGACAACTCAGGCCCTGATTCGCCGGGCTACAGACATCGAAAGGTGTCAAGTAGGTGCCAGCCTGGCTGCCCATGTAAAATACATACACGTCTTGCCCAGCTTTGCTTTTTTATTGAAAGCATGGATATTCACGGAAAGCGCAGAAAACATGCCCAAAAACCTGGTTATCGTAGAGTCACCTGCCAAGGCCAAGACCATAGAAGGATACTTAGGGGCTGACTACCAGGTGGCCTCTTGCAACGGCCACATCAGAGACTTGCCCAAAAACGGCCGCGCTGTTGACGTAGCACATGGTTTTCAACCCACCTATGAGATCAGCGAAGACAAGCAGCCTATTGTCAAAGAGCTGAAAGCACTAGCCCAGCAAGTAGACCGTGTGTACCTAGCTAGTGATGATGATCGTGAAGGAGAATCTATTTCCTGGCACCTCAAAGAAGCCCTAGAGCTAAGTGATGACAAGACCCACCGGATTATCTTCCAAGAAATCACCAAGAAGGCTATTCTCAATGCCTTGCAAAATCCTCGGGGGATTGACATTGCCTTGGTCGACTCGCAGCAAGCGCGGCGTGTACTAGATCGTTTGGTAGGCTATGACCTATCGCCCCTCTTATGGAAAAAGATCAAACACGGGCTGTCTGCTGGCCGGGTACAGTCAGTGGCTGTGCGCATGGTAGTAGAGCGCGAGCGCGCCATCTACGCCTTTCAACCCACAGCCAGCTTTGTAGTTATTGCCTTGTTTGATCTTGGCAACAGCAAGCACCTACAGGCAGAGCTTCCAGTACGCTTCAAGTCCGAAGCAGAGGCCTATCAGTTTTTGGAGCAATGCAAGGGCGCCACTTTTTCGATCAAAAACCTAGAGACAAAAGCCGCCAAGCGGTCGCCGGCGCCTCCCTTTACTACTTCCACTTTGCAGCAAGAAGCCAGCAGAAAGCTAGGCTATTCGGTCACGCACACCATGCTGCTGGCCCAACACCTTTACGAGGCAGGGAAGATTTCTTACATGCGAACCGACTCGGTAAACCTGGCTCAAGAAGCAGTAGCAGACGCTCAGGCAGAGATCCAGGCGGCTTATGGAGCTGACTACTTTCAGGCCAGGACGTACAAGACCAAGGCAGCTACTGCCCAAGAGGCACACGAAGCCATACGGCCTACCAACTTTGCACAGCGGGTAGTAAGCGAAGACAGGGGCGAGCAACGCCTTTATGAGTTGATTTGGCGAAGGACGATTGCTTCGCAGATGGCTGAGGCACAACTGGAAAAGACAGTAGCTACGATTGCTATCTCTACAACGCCCCAAATCTTGGTAGCCAAAGGAGAAGTAGTCAAGTTTGACGGTTTTCTCAAGGTCTATGCAGCTGCCCAAGACGAAAAAGACACGGCCGAGCCCCCGGGCATGTTGCCCCCGCTGACCATCGGCCAGGTACTAGCACTCGACTACATGCAAGCCCGGGAGCGCTTTAGTAAGCCACCAGCCCGGTACACAGAGGCTAGCTTGGTCAAACAACTGGAAGAGCGCGGCATTGGCCGGCCCTCTACCTATGCACCCACCATCGCTACTATCCAGAAGAGGGGCTATATCGTCAAGGAAGACCGGTTGGGCCAAGAGCGCAGCTACACACTACTGACCCTACAAAAAGAAGCCATCCAACGCACCCAACACACAGCAACAGTGGGCACAGAAAAGCAAAAGCTGTTGCCTACTGACATGGCTATGGTGGTCAATGACTTTTTGGTGGCCCATTTTTCTGATATTACTGACTATGAATTTACAGCCAAGGTAGAGGAAGAGCTGGATGCCATTGCCCAGGGAGGCAAGGTATGGGAACAGATGCTGGCTGCGTTTTATGGTGACTTCCATCCAAAGGTGGAAAAGACGGCTGCCTTGGACCGAACAGCCATGAGCACCGCTAGACTGCTAGGCCAAGCACCCAACACAGGCCAACCTGTCATTGCGCGGCTAGGCAAGTACGGCCCTTTGGTGCAGATAGGAGAAAAGGAGGGGGATCCTCCCCCCAAATTTGCCAGCCTTCAGCCCAACCAACGCATCGAAAATATTACCCTGCAAGAGGCCCTCAAGCTTTTTGTCTTACCTAGGGAGCTAGGTGCCTTTGAAGATAGTCCTATGGTGATCAACATAGGCCGGTATGGCCCTTATGTCAAACACAAGGAGCAGTTTTACAGCCTAACCCAAGAAGATGATCCCTTGACCATCAACGCTACAAGAGCCGTGGAAATCATCCAGGCCAAGCGCAAAGCACAAGCTGAAAAAGTAATCAAGCGCTTTAATAACCACCCTGACCTGCAAATCCTCAAGGGGCGGTGGGGCCCTTACATCAAGGCAGGCTACAAGAATGTCAAACTTCCTAAAGACATTGAAGATCCTAGCAAGCTGACCCTGGCGCAGTGCCTGGACCTAGTAGCAAAGGCGCCTGCCAAGAAAAATAAGACAAAGCTAGGGACCCGAACGCCAAAGAAGAAAAACTGAATGAAATAGTAATGCTTCCTTTGCCTGTGTGCTGCTTCAACCGCTAGAGCTGCCTGCAGGTTGTACTAAAGATGCTACTTCATTTATTTCAGATTGGGCCTGTTCTATCTGTTACTGCAAATTTTTCGTTCTGGTTTCCAGCGTACTTATTTGTAAGGCTTCAGCTTTGATATCCCTCTGTTCCATTGCTTCCAGCAGCTCCTTCATTTTGGGTGCCAGATTAAGATATATCTAGTAGGGTTTCCAGCCTACAGATCTCTAGGTCATTTATATCTCTTCCAGCTGCTTGGCTATTTAGGTCAGCTACGAGTGAGGAGGGGTCTATAGTTCCCTCTGTAGCTCCTGCTTCCGCTAGATATAGCGGCTCCTGCTGCTGCTCCTGATCCTGCTTGAGCTGGTCCCTTGCTGTTGATATCTCCTGCAACCCCTCTTGTAGTTTTTCTCTCTGCTGCTGGAGCCACTGCGGTCCTACAACTGCGCTTCCATATAAGCCATCAGGTCTTACTTGATCTATTGTACGTTGTACCTGATTTATCTCTTTCTGCAGCTTTTGCGTCATGTTTTTCAGTCGCTGTATTGAGTTTGTAGATCTGATCGGCTTGTTCATCTCTGTGTTTATCTCTTTCAGCAGCTTATTCGTTAGGTCTTCCAGCTTGGTTATCTTTTGCGTTATATGTATTATGCCGTTCAGCCTATTTAACGCTGGGTCTTTACATAGACTCACTATTTTGGCTTGTACCTCCACCAGATAGGCTGCTTTTTTGTCTGCTGCTGCTTCTGGGTCAGATAGGCTGCGAGCTGGGGTATTTTCGCCAGCTCCGTCTACAGATGCTTGGGAATCTTGGCCTTCATCTACGCCATCGCTGGCTGAGGTATCGCCAGGTACGGTGGTAGCCCCGACTGAGGAGCCTGCAGCTTGGATAGCTTGGGTTGCAGCTTCGGCTGAGGAGGAGGCGTTTTCACGTTTAGGGGCATTTGGGCCTTCTGCCCGGATCACATCCTGTTGCAAGACTTAAAATGAAAATACAAGGTACGAATGAACGACATATCATTTTATACATTTCTAAAATCAATTTATAGTTTGTTATTGTTTTCTAAGGCTAGGGGTTTATCCATACTCCCAAAACTAGCCCAAAATTTGTTATTTCTCCCTACCTGGGGCTGTGAAAAGCCATTTTTTTTCTTATTAGAAATCGTGTACTGAAGCCTTTATAGCTAGTACCCAAAGAGATTTTCTTGACTTTTTAGGACTTATTGCACAGCCCCAGGTAGGCAAGTAGCCCGGCAAGTAAGGTTGCTTAAGCTTGGTAGCGCACGGAAGTAACTTCCGCGCAGTGGGGGGAAGTAAATAGATTTATTTAACATAATGTAAATTATATAACAATTAATAAGTGCTTCTTGGCTTTTTGCTGGCTTTCCGCAATATTATTGCTGTACCTATCTTTGCAAAGGTCTCTAATGCCACATGCGTGTAGCATGAAAAAATACCTGCCTAACCTTTTTACGCTCCTTAATCTTACCAGTGGTGGTGTGGGTGCACTTTGGGCCTTACAAGGTCACCTGACCCACGCAGCCCTGTGCCTCTGGTTAGGTGTCCTTTTTGACTTCTTAGATGGCCTACTGGCCCGGCTGCTCAAAGCCTACACTCCGCTTGGCCAGCAGCTTGACTCCTTCGCTGACCTGCTTACTTTTGGTTGGCTACCTGCGAGCATTATGTATGTGCTCATTGGTCAGCAGACTGCTTCGTCGTATTTACCTTACATAGCCTTGCTCATCCCAGCCTTTGCTGCGCTCAGGCTCGCTCGGTTCAATCTGGATACGCAGCAGCAACACTTGTTCATAGGCCTGCCTGTCCCTGCCCAGGGGCTGCTCATTAGTACACTCCCCTGGATCCTTACCAACAACAAATACCCTTGTCTCAACACCTGGCTTGCCCAGCCCTATGGCTTGGCTGCTTTGGTCGTTATCACTGCTTACCTGATGGTAGCCAACCTCCAGTTCATGGCTTTGAAATTTACTACCTATGCTTGGCATTCCAATCACTTCAAATATAGCTTCTTGCTCACTGCCACTGTGCTCGTCCTGTTTCTCCATGCCGAAGGCTTGGCCTTGAGTATTGTGGGCTATATTGCCAGTGCTGCCTATGAAAAATTTCGTCAACAATCAACAATAAAAGGGCATTAAGCAGCCTCTACCTCTATCTGCACCCTATGCTTGACAGAACTACGCCGCCGCCCTTTTGCCCCATTGAACGCCCCCATTTTCCTTGGCCCCAGCCAGAGGTACTCAAAGCAGGCATTCCGCTATTTGTCCTGAACGCAGGCAGCCAACCGATTATCAAGCTAGAGCTGGTGTGCGATGCCGGCACCTGGTATGAGCCCCACAACGGCGTTGCCTACTTCACAGCCAAGATGCTACCCCAAGGCACCCAGTATAAGAGCGCCCAGGCCATTGCTCGCTACATTGACCAGTATGGAGCGAGCCTTAAAATCAAAGTAAATCCTGACATATGTAGCCTCACCTTGGTTACCTTGTCCAAGCACCTAGTGCCTATGCTGGCGCTCCTGGCCGAGCTATTGCTGGCACCTTCTTTTCCAGAAGAACGCTTAGCCCACTTAAAACACCGCAATACCCAGGCCCTTAAGATAGAAGATGAAAAAATCCGTCACGTAGCCCGAAAGCAGTTTAAGGAAGTACTGTTTGGCAGCACCCACCCCTATGGCCAGCAGCTGACCGCCACAGCCATAGCCAACATTACCCTAGCGCAATTAAAGCACTACTACCAGAACCAGCTGCTAGCCGGGTGCCGTGTGCTCGTAAGCGGGCAGGTACACGACCAAACCCTCCAAACTATTCAGCAGTATCTGCAGCCACTGCCCGTACAAGCGCCCAACCCTGCGCCTGCTACCTGGCCTACAAAAGCCCCTGCCCAACAAGTGCATGTGCCTAAAAAAGAAAGCTTACAAGCAGCCCTCAACCTGGGCAAGGTGCTTTTTGTCAAAAGTCATTCAGACTACTTGCCGCTGCTCGTTGTGAACGAGCTCCTGGGGGGCTACTTTGGCTCTCGGCTCATGCGCAACCTCCGGGAAGACAAGGGCTATACCTATGGGATTAGCTCCCGAATCGTATCTCTCAAGCACACCAGCTATCTCTTGATCGCTACAGAGGTCATTCAGGCCCATGCCCAGGCTGCCAGCCAGGAAATCGAACAAGAAATCAAGATCCTCCAGACCGTGCCTGTGCCCACAGAAGAGCTAGCAACTTTGCGGAACTACATGCTGGGCACTTTTCTTGCTACTATCAATGACCCCTTTGCGATCATGGAAAAGTTTAAGGCTACCTACCTGTATGGTTTGGACCCATCGCATTACGGGCAGCTGTATGATGCCATCATGCACATCAGCGCGCCCCAGATTATGGCACTGGCTAAGCAATACCTGTCCACAGACAGCCTTAGCCAGGTCGTGGTAGGGTAAATTCATTAGCTTATTGATTAATGAGTGATTTATTCATTAAGCCGCTGTGGAGCCTCGCTGTCTGAATAGCTGTGCAAACGCCCTATCCTCAAGATTGCACAACGCTGATCAAGCAACTCACGCGGCATGCAAGGGCAACTCCCATACCCGCTTTGTAGTTAAAGGCCTACACCGACCATTGCCTATAGTTGCATAGCAACAAAGAAGATGCTATTTTTACGAGCATATTCTCCTATGCATGTATTTTTTTGTTGGATCAAAAAAACAAAAGTGAATCACACAACTTACAAAACAGCGTCAGCCAATCGGCAAAGTGTGCACAAAGCGTGGGTGCTCATCGATGCTGATGCACAGCCCTTAGGGCGCCTGGCCAGCCAAGTGGCTTTAATGATCAGAGGTAAGCACAAGCCCAATTTTACGCCCCATGTAGACTGCGGCGATAACGTGATTGTCATCAATGCCGCTAAAGTGCGCCTAACAGGTGACAAATGGGATACAAAACAATACGTCTCCCACACAGGCTATCCAGGAGGACAAAGAACCCTCCCCCCCCGGCAGCTCCAAGCCAAGTTTCCCACACGCATCATAGAGCACGCTGTCAGAGGCATGCTCCCTAAAAACAGACTAGGCCGCCGGCTGTGCCACAATCTTTTTGTATATGCAGGCCCAGACTATGCCCACGCAGCCCAGAAGCCTAAAAAGATTCTCCTAAAATACTAACGCATGGATACTATCAATACCCTAGGTAGAAGAAAGACCTCTGTAGCTAGAATTTATTTGACCAGCGGCAAAGGAGTCATTCAAATCAACAAAAGGCCCCTAGAAAACTATTTCCCTGCTAAAGTCCTGAGAATGGTGGTGCAACAACCCCTGCACGAGGCAGCAGTAGCCAAGCAATACAACATTCAAGTCAACGTGCAAGGAGGTGGCCTCAAAGGGCAAGCAGAAGCCATCAGGCTAGCCATTGCGCGGGCCTTATGCCAAATCGACGCTGAATACCGGCCTAGTTTGAAACACGCAGGCTACCTCACCAGAGACCCTAGAATGGTTGAGCGCAAGAAATATGGCCGCAGAAAAGCCAGAAGAAGATTCCAGTTTAGTAAACGCTAAGCTCCTCTTGAATGATTACTTTAAAACACAAAGACTTACTCGATGCAGGTGTGCATTTTGGACATTTGACCAGAAAGTGGAACCCCAACATGGCTCCTTTCATCTTTATGGAGCGCAAGGGCATTCACATCATTGACCTCAACAAAACCCTGCTACAACTCCAAGAAGCTACCCTCGCTCTTAAGGCCCTAGCTAGGGTAGGCAAAAGAATCTTGTTTGTGGCCACCAAAAAGCAAGCCCAGGCAGTGGTAAAGCAAGCAGCCAATCAGCTCGGTATGCCTTATGTAACAGAGAGATGGCTGGGCGGCACCCTGACCAACTTTGCGACCATCCGAAGGCTGATCAAGAAGATGTCCTCTTTTGATAAGTTGATGCAAGATACAGCCTACCAGAACATGGCCAAAAAAGAGCAGCTCATGATTGCCCGAGAAAAGGCTAAGCTAGCGCGTTTGCTGCAAGGCATTGCTAATACCACTAGGCTTCCTGCTGCCCTTGTCGTGGTAGATATCCAACGAGAACACATTGCCGTCAAAGAAGCCCAAAAGCTCGGCATTCCTGTCTTTGCCTTGATAGACACCAACTCAGATCCTACCTGGATTGATTATCCTATCCCTAGCAATGACGATGCCTCGCGCTCTATTGAGGTGATAGTCAAGGCTATGAGTAGTGCCATAGAAGACGGCTTAGCAGAACGTAAAAAGTACCACGAAGAAGACACGGCTGAGCAAGACGAGGCAACGCCTAAACGAGCAAGCAATGTAGAGAAGGTAGCTTTCTCAACAGAAGCAGCCCTCACAGCCGCAAAAGAGCCAGTTGCCAAGAAGGAAACCAAGTCAGCTGCCGCTAACAAAGAGAATACGTTAGAGCCTGAGCAGGCTGCTGAGGAGCAAAAAACCAAGGCCAAGGGTAGCACGGCGACAGCCAAGCAAAAAGCTCCTGAACAAGAGGAAGCCACGGAAACATAAATCGCGTAAATCCAAGGGGTCATGTGCGATGCTTGGCTGCTCTCAGGGATAAAAAATGGACTTGTCTTCTCGCGTGGAACGAGGGAACCCCCGAAGGGGACGCTAGGGAGAGAAGCTTGGCTAAGGCCCAGAGGACAATAGCGTGCTTTTTAGGAACCTAATCAACCAATGACTAAATAGGCCAATGATCACCGCACAAGACATTAACAAGCTACGGCAGCAAACAGGCGCTGGCATGATGGACTGCAAGAAAGCCCTTACAGAAGCGGGAGGCGATTTTGACAAGGCCATTGAAATCTTAAGAAAAAAGGGGCAAGAAGTGTTTGCTGCCCGGGCTGACCGATCTACCACCGAAGGGGCTGTATTTGCTAAAATGAATGACCAGAATAACTACGGGGTAATGATAGCCCTGAGCTGCGAAACAGATTTTGTAGCCAAGAATGAAGCTTTTCAGCAATTAGGACAAGCAGCACTAGATGCTGCTTTTACCTACCAGCCTGCTACGACCGAAGCACTCTTAAAGTTGGAAGTAGAGGGGTTGTCCTTACAGGAAAAGATCACAGAGCTAGTAGGTAAAATGGGAGAAAAAGTAACTATCAGTGCCTATGCTACCCTAAGCAGCGATACCGTTGTGTCTTACATCCATCTGGGGAGCAAGCTAGGAGTGTTGGTAGGACTCAAAGGCAGCCGTGGCCCCCAAGTGAGCCAGGCAGCCAGAGACGTAGCCATGCAAGTGGCAGCCATGAATCCTTTGGCCGTTGACAAAGAGGGCATAGACGCTACTATCGTGGCCAAAGAGCTGGCCATTGCCAAGGAGCAAGCCCGCAATGCAGGCAAGCCTGAAGCCATGCTCGACAAGATTGCCCAAGGCAAACTGAATAAGTTTTTTAAAGAAAATACTCTCCTTCACCAACCCTTTGTCAAAAACAATGAAATGACCCTTGCCCAATACCTAGCCAGCGTAGCCCCCAACTTGACAGTGACTGCTTTTGAGCGAGTGTCTGTTGCAAGATAGCGCTTCGCTGCTCCTGCTTCCCATCAACCTTGCTCACGCATTCATCAGCTCCTCAATTTCTTCTGCTTCCAGTGGTATAGTAGCCATCAAATCTTCTACCCCTTCTTCTCTAATCACAACATCATTCTCTAGCCTAATGCCTAACTTTTCCTCACGGATGTAAATACCAGGCTCAATGGTCAAGACCATGCCTGGCTCAAACTTGCTGTGTACATCCGCCACATCATGAGTGTCTAAACCTATATGGTGCGAAGTATTGTGCATGAAATACTTTTTGTAGGCAGGATGCTCAGGAGCTTGATTTTTGATATCTGTACGATCTAAGAGCCCTAAACCTACCAGCTCTTGCGTTACCACCTCCCCCACCTGCTGGTGATACCTAGCCAGGTCATTACCAGGAACCAGCAACTGCTGCGCCAGGCGCATTACGCGCAGCACAGCTTCATATACAGCACGCTGGCGTTGGGTAAAGCGTCCACTCACCGGCACTACCCGGGTAAGATCTGATTTGTAGTTGGCATATTCTGCCCCTACATCCAGCAAAATAGTATCACCTGCTTGGCAAGGTTGGTTATTGGCTATGTAGTGCAGCACACAGGCATTGGCACCTGAGGCCACGATCGGATCATACGCAAAGCCTCTAGAGCCATGGTGGACAAACGCTCCTATTAAGGCTACTTCTAGCTCGTACTCCATGATCCCAGGCTTGACGAGCGGCAATATTTTTCTAAATCCCTTTTCAGTGATCTTACAGGCCTCCTGGATCAAGGCAATCTCTGGCGCTGACTTCACTGCCCTGAGGTAGTGCATAATAGGTGCCAGGCGCTCATACTTATGCAGCGGATACTTTTGCTGACACCATGCCGTAAATCGTCCATCTCGCGTTTGCACTTCTCCAACCGCCCTAGCATGTTCATTGGCGTTTAAATAGACATGCTCTACCTGCCCCATCAAGGTGTTAAGAAGCGTCGGAAAGGCATGGAGCCAATGCACATGCGCTATGCCAGCAGTATCGCTGGCAGCTGCTTGGGTGTACTTCTGCCCCTCCCAGATCAGGATATGCTCATTGGTTTCTTTAATGAACAGCAGCTCTTTCCATGCTGCTTGGGGAGCATCTGGATACAAAAGCAAGATGGTTTCCTCTTGGTCAATACCCGATAGATAAAACAAGTCACTATTTTGGCGGAAAGGCAGCACCCCATCCCCGCTCGTCGGCATGATGTCGTTGGCGTTGAGCACTACGAGCGAGTTGGGCTTTAAGTGCTGCGCTAGTTGCTTCCTATTACCCACAAAAAGGCTAGGATCAATCTTTTCATAGCGCATAGTTTATTGACTGAGTTGTGGATTGGTGATTACTTCTTGCGCTGCAAGCCTTGCCCTAAGCAGCGTGAAAGGCAGTCAAGCATTCCTCATGTTTATTCGGCATGACAAGCAGTAATGTATTAGCTTTGCTAGCATGAATCCCGCAATGACAAGAACATCAACTAAGGGAGGAATATAATTTCATGCAGGATCCCTATGTCCTTGTAGAGATCGTTTTCTATATATGAAGAACTTTGTTGTTTCTGCCAGAAAATACCGTCCCGCTGTTTTCGAGCATGTAGTGGGGCAAGCCCACATTACCACTACTCTCAAAAACGCTATTAAAGATAAGCATCTAGCACAAGCTTTCCTATTTTGTGGCCCTAGAGGCGTAGGAAAAACAACGTGTGCCCGCATCCTCGCAAAAACGATCAACTGCCAGCAAGTTACAACCACTACAGAACCCTGCAATACCTGTAGCTCTTGCATCAGCTTTAACCGCAACAGTTCTTTGAATGTTTATGAGCTAGATGCTGCCTCTAACAATTCTGTAGAAGATATCCGTGTCCTGGTAGAGCAGGTCCGCTATCCACCACAAGCAGGGCAATACAAGGTCTATATCATTGATGAGGTACATATGCTTTCTAATGCGGCTTTCAATGCCTTCTTAAAAACACTAGAAGAGCCTCCGAGCTATGCCATTTTTATCTTGGCCACTACAGAAAAACACAAGATTATTCCTACTATTCTATCGCGCTGCCAAATTTTTGATTTTCATCGCATTCAGCCTCACGCCATCGTGCAGCAGTTAAAGCACATTGCTGAACAAGAAGGCATTGCTTATGAAGAAGAAGCATTACATCTGATGAGCACAAAAGCGGATGGGGCCCTGCGTGACGCGCTTTCTATATTTGACCTGATTACCACCTTTGCTGCAGGCCATACAGTGAGTGCTCAAGCCACGCTACAGCACCTACACATTCTAGACTATACCTATTACTTCAAACTCACGGATGCTTTCCTTCAAAGCAATCCTGCCGCGGCTTTGCTGCTCTATGACGAGATTCTCCAGGCAGGTTTTGATGGGGGGTACTTTATTACGGGCCTGAGTGAACACTTTCGTAACCTGGTAGTTTGTCAGGATGCTGCTAGCTTACAGCTTTTGGCGGTAGCAGACAGTGTTAAGGAGCAGTATCAAGCGCAGGCGGCACAAGCAGACCTGTATTTTTTGTACCAAGCCCTCCATATTACTAACCAATGTAACCTCCATTACAAGGGTAGCAACAACAAACGCTTGCATATAGAGCTGGCCTTGATAGAGCTGGCCTATATCCTGGAAGCTCCTCAGTTGGCAGACAAAGTAGCAAACCCCGCTGCTTATCCTGCGAGCCAAGCGCCTGCCCCCTCTTCTACGCCTAGAGCCGCTTCAGCACCAGCGCAAAGTAAGGTGGCGAATCCCAAAAGCAATGAGGTCAAAGCAGCTAGCAGCGCTACGCCGCAACCCGCTAACAAACCACGTACCCTACAACCTACCCTCAAGCTGCCGCAGATTGACCAGCTTAAGAAGCACCTTAGCCAGGCAGCAGCCCCTGCCCTACAGCCTGCTGCCCCTATAGCAGCCCAGCCGCCTCTGACACAAGAGGCAGTAGCTAAGCACTGGCAGGCATATGCGCAAAAGCTCAAGCAAGCTGGCAAGATGTCAGAGTATAGCCTCCTGAACCAGGGAGTTGCCTTAGAAGGCACGAAGGTGGTCATGAAGTTGGTCAACGCTGTGCAGCAAGACACCCTAGCAAGCATCCAGGAGGACCTGGTGGCTTATTTGCGAACGAAGTTACAACGTATAGACATTGCGATCAGGGGGGTAGTACAGACCCCCAAAAACAGCAAGCCTTACACAGCGCAAGAGAAGTTCAAGTATTTGGTGAAGCAGTACCCTGACTTGCGCACACTGCAAGAAAAGCTTGCACTGGAAGTGCAAGACTAAGCTTAGGGGAAGTAAACAGATGTTTTAAAAAAAGCTGCCCAGTTCAACTAGGGACTTGCCCCTCTTTTCTCATAAGCAATAGGAATTTTGACAGGCCTAATGAAGCGCAACCAAAGCACCCTGCCAGGTTGGAGGGCGACCTCTTGGCGCAATCTATTCTTGAGTAAAAGTGTCTCTTTCTTGATCCCATATTTCTGAGCCACACTCCACCAGGTCTCGCCAGGCCGCGCAATGTGAAAATGTATACCTGCTTTGCTTTGTTTGGGTTTGTAGTAATACACCTGTCCAGGTACTACCAGGTGCTTTTTGTCAGTGTCATTCAATGCCAAAAACTGCGCCAAAGAGATCTTGCCTGCTTGGGCTAGTGAGGTGAGGCTATCTCCTGGTTGGGCTTGGGTGCCTACAATCCCATTGATCTTGGTCACTACCGTGCTGCTTTTTTTGTCTTTTTTGGGGGTAATGACAGGAAAATCGGCTGCCCGCTCCCAGTATTGAGCGTAGTCGATCTTATACTTCGCCAAAATATGCTTTGCCTGAGCTGCATTGCTTTGTGCATACTGCTGTTGCGTCATGGGTATAATAGCTACACAAGTGGTATCGTACGGTACCCGAGCGCGTTTGAGCCACTTGTTGTACGCTTGGAGCTGTTGCTTATCTACACCAAACTCTTTGGCAATCTCACTCAGGGTCTTGCCGGGTGCTTCTTGGTATTCATACAAACAAAGCGCAGGATGACGCTCTTGGCCGAGCACCTTTTCAAACGCAACCTTATGAGCCAGAAATTGCACGATGTATAGGTGAGCTTGCCGCTCTATGGGCATTGCCTTGGCACCGATGTATTGCTTTTTGATGTATTTTTTTGCCCCACCTCTACCTTCATTGTAGGCTAGTAAGGCGTATAACCAGTTATTAAACTCTCGATTATGCTGCTTCATGTACCTGGCAGCAGCGCGTGTGGCAGCAGCAATATGCATTCGCTCGTCTACTTGCTGGTCTATTTTCAAGCCTACCTCTCTTGCTGCTGGTTCTTTAAACTGCCAGAAGCCTACTGCATTAGAAGTAGAAACGGCATCTGCAAGTAGTGCACTCTCTTGTATGACCAGATACTTAAAATCCAAGGGGGTGCTTTCCTCCTTGAGCACCCTTTCTACAATAGGTAAAAAAAGATTGGCACGCTCTAGCAGGGCTTGGAAGTATTTTTTGTTTCTTGTGAGTCTATCTACTTTTTCTTGGATATGCTCTTTGGCATCTTGCGTAATATGCAATTTGATGTCTGCCAACCACATCCTCGAGGGGACATGGGGGGTCGCCCAGACGGTTTGCATGCTCCAAGCCAAGTAACAAACAAGCAGGCATCGTTTCATTTCTTTCTCAAGATCATCAGTCCATCCCTGATAGGAAGCAATACATTGGCCACGCGAGGATCGCGATGTACTTGAGCGTTAAACGCACTCATAGCCTGGGTTCTTTTGTCAGCAGAGGGGGTATTCTCTAGCAAGACCTGGCCGCCCCACAACACATTGTCAGCGATGATAAAGCCCCCTGGCCTGACTCGGTCCAAGACCAGCGTATAGTAGCGCGTATAGTTTTTCTTGTCTGCATCGATATACACAAGGTCAAATACCTCATCAAGCTGTGGAATAATGGCCGCTGCTTCGCCCAGGTGGTATTGGATTTGGTGGGCTCTGCCAGCTTGTTCAAAATAACGCTTGACAGTGGCGGCTAGGGCTGCATTGTTATCAATGGTGTGGAGCATGCCGCCTGGCTGCAACCCTTCGGCCAAGCACAGGGCAGAATAGCCGGTATACGTCCCGATCTCCAAAATCCGAGCCGGCCGCAGCATGTGCGAAAAAGCAGCTAAAACACGCCCTTGTAGGTGCCCAGCAAGCATTTGAGGCATAGGAACGTGGGCATGGGTCTCCTCATAGATTTGTGCTAGTAGTGGAGGCGCTGCTTCAGTATGTTGCTCAGCGTAAGCTTGAATCTTGCTATCAATGCGCTCCATAGCATCTAGTTTTGCGCAAAATTCGTGCTTACTTGCTTAAGTTCTAAACATCTGACTCCGGTTATTTGGGATGCAGCGCTGGTTTTTCATGCGGGTTGGTGAACCTATTGTTGAGCAGGATCAGTCCTTGGGCTTGGCTCAATAGCGACGCTGTGATGTTGCTATATTCTTTGCCGAAGTCTAAGGGTATGATCGCTACTTTACCTATGACGGCCCGCCCTTCTTTCCCTTGGTATTCTGTACGGAAGCCCCACATGTCGTTATAGACATATACCTTGCCTGCTTTAACCCCTAGGTAAAGGACAATATGGCCAGGCCACCAAACTAGTGAAAAGAAGGGGGAGGCTTTGGCTTGAAGCAATTTTGTTTTCTCTGCCTCATCCAGCTCTTTCAGCGAGACAAAGGTACCTGCTTTAGATTGAGGCCTTGAGTCGGAAGGCAGCCAGATGCCAAACGGAAGGAATAGATCTTTGAGGAGTGATGCACAGTCATGGTAACCTTCTAGGCCGCCCCAGCCATAGGGTTGTCCCATAAGATTGTTGGCTAAACGGGCCATGTTGCTAGGGGTGGCCCGAAGAGGCATGAGTGCAGTAGCTGTTTTGGTGACACTGCCTACTTGGGCTGAGGCATAGCCCGCAGCGTCTTTGGCCACCGTAAGTACCTGTGGTAGTTTTCTTTGTTGTTTTGCGTCGGCGCTAGCGGCATGAGCTGTCCTACCCGCGCCAGCGGTGCAAACATATTGTCTTTCACAGGCACGTCATCGTGTAACGTTGTGATGTATTGTTTTGTTTTTCGCCACTGGGCCATGAATGCAGGGGTGACATAGGCTAGTGCTTCTTTTTGTATCCAGCCATAGGTGTAATCTGCTGCTACAAAATGCCAGGCTCCATCTTGGCTCGTGTGGAGCACGTATAATGGTGTGTTAGGGGCTAGTAATGCTTCTTGCCAATTGTCAAAGGGATAGCCTTCTTCAGCTGCAACCACACTGGTAAAAGCAGACTTATCGCAAGCTAACGTCCTTAGATTAACCGCCCGTACTGTAATAGCAGATTGCTCGTAGTTAGGAAACGTCTCCAGGTGCATGTTGTCACAGAGGGTAGCCATGAATTGCTGGCTGAAGGAGTGTCTGTTGAGGCCCCAGCCAAGCTTTTGGGTGTATTTTTCAATTTTTTCTTGTTGGATCTCGTGGAATTCTTGGGCGCTAAAAAACTGAAAAGGGTTGTCCCAAGGTGCAAAGTAGTAGGCTAGAAAACTGTCCATAACCTGCTTAGGGTCATACTGAACGATAGGCTGATGGGGGGCCTTGGGGAGAAAGCGATCGCAGTCTTGCGGGATGGTTTCGTGGAGTCTTTGGGTGATGCTGGCGTCATCGGCTAGGATCAAGCTAAAGCAAATCATACTGAGCAATAGGCAGTGTGCTAGCGGTTGAAAAAGTGATTGTTTCATAACAGCGGTTGATGAGTGAGGCCTTCCTAGTGAAGTTAGGACATTACACAATGTTTTGTAGCTGCTCTTTGATCTTTTCTAGCACTTCTTTCATCAGGATCACTTCTTTTTGGATAGCAGCATCATTGGCTTTGGCCCCCATGGTATTGATCTCTCGGCCTATTTCTTGGGCAATGAAGCCTAGCTTTTTGCCTACTGCTTGGGAGCTACGCATCACTTCTTCAAAATAAGTTAAGTGTTGGGCCAAACGCACTGTTTCTTCAGTAATGTCCATGCGCTCTAGGTAGTATAGCAACTCTTGCGCTAGCCGGTCTTCATCAATACGCTCCTCAGGGACCCAGGCCATAACCCCTGCATGTAATTTTTCTCTGACTGCTTTTTCCCTGGCTGGAGCTAATTTTTCTACCTGGGTCAGACACTTTTTGATGTGCTGCAAATGGCCTACAAGTTGGTTGGCTAACACACCCCCTTCTGTTTGTCTGCTTTGGTCACACTGCTCCAGGGCAGCTTGGATAACTTTTTCAAGGATAGGACGATCTTCTTCAGCGCCTGCAGTTGGGTCAGTTGGGGTCATGACGTCAGGAGCCTGCAAGGCTAACTGAAAAAGTGCTGGAGACGAGGCACCTACTTCCTGGGCCAGTGTTTGTAGGGTATGGTAATAGGCTTTAAAGCGTGTTGGATGGATATATGTTGAGGGTAAGAGAGGGTCCTTGGGCTCGTAGCTCACAGTCAGCATGATTTTTCCTCGTCCTAGGTAGGTCAGGGCCAGGTTTCTCCAGACAATCTCATAGGGTGAGCATAGCTGGGGCAGCCGTAAATTTACGTCAGCATACTTGGCGTTGATAACCTTGACTTCTGCGCTTACCCGCAGGCGTTCGTCTTCATGGACTGCCTGGCCATAGCCCGTCATTGATTTAAGCATGCTTTCCTTGCTTAGGGTGATTTCATGCACAAGTTAGGCATTGAGGCAGACCCACCAAGTTCAGCTAGGCTCCCCAGCTTGCTAGTCTAACCCTGCTGAGCTTGACTGCTGAAAGTAATGGGGTTTGTGACAACAGATGCTCGACAAAAATTTGGGCAAAGTAAGGAGCTAGGGAGACACCTTTGGTCCCTAGCCCATTAAAGATGCCTACCTGGGGGTACTGCGGGTGCAGGCCTATCAGCGGCCTGCGGTCAAAGGTAGCTGGCCGAATACCCACCCGTTGGTCTTGTACGGTATAAGCCAAGCTGAACGCACGTTGCAAACGCGCTTCTAAGGCTTTGCTGGCTTGCTCTGTAGGGGCCCATGACAGGTCTTGCCTAGCATACGTAGCCCCCACCAGGGCTTGGCAGGCTGCTTGGGGCACTACAAAGACGCCTCTGTTGTAAATCACCTCTAGGGGCTGCTGGAGTTTTACTAAGAGCAGTTCGCCCTTGACCCAACGAAAGGGCAGTGTACTAAAAAGAGGATTTTTATAGGCTTGCGGGCCTTCGCAAAAGATCACCTGGCGGGCGTTGAGGCCTTGGTAGTGCACATGCTCACCCAGTTGCATACGGTCATGCGCAAAATCGGCTTCTAGATAAGCTCCTTGCCCTTCCAGATAAGTACGCGTTGCCTTTAAGAAAACCCTCACGTCTAAATAACCAGCTTGCTGAAGTACAATACCCCCATGTAGGTGCCTCATGTTTTCCTGATGGTACGTTGCTGGTACCACAGCTGTGATGAAATCAGGATGGTTAGCAGCTTTTTTCTGCCATATAGCACGCTCCTGCGCTGTCACAAAAGGCCGAAAAATAGGCATAGGATGCAGGAATTGTGCTCCTAAGGTTTGCTCAACTTCTCGATAAAAACGGTTAAGGTAAGGGAATAAGGCTTCGGCAAGCCAGGTTTTCACCATAGACCTGCCTGTAATGGGATTGTAGAGGCCTGCCGCCATGCTAGAAGCACTGTTGGCCTTGCTGTTACCAATAACCAGGATGCGTTGGCCACGCCTTAGCAACTGCAAAGCTACCACAGAACCTGCAATGCCTTGGCCTACAACGATAAAATCGAACATAGTACCTGGTGTGACTCAAGAAGTCAAGCTACTGTTTAATTGGAGATAATCATCGGGGCAGCCAACCCCAGGCTTATCTACCATCCTAAGCTGGCTAGAGAGAGCGAAGAAGCCCCCAAGCTGCCTCTAGTGAGCAGGCTTGGCGTTAGGTAGCCCGTAGGGGAATCGAACCCCTGTTTCCAGGATGAAAACCTGACGTCCTAACCCCTAGACGAACGGGCCAAGGGAGAGGGTGCAAAGATAGCCGGTCCCTCTACTTTTTCAAATCTTAATTGCGTATTTTGCTGCTCACATCCTAAAGCACCTACAGCAAGAAAAAATTTGCGCTGTCTGCGCTTCAGCTTTAGCCAAGCGTGAGGAAGCGCGTAGGTGAGGTGTAATTGCGTTACAAGCTACTTCGTCCGCACATCCCCTTTTTGATGATCAAGCCAACAGTAGCCATCAATGGCTTTGGAAGAATAGGCCGAATGAGCCTGAGGGCTTTGCTACAACAAGATCAGGTAGCAGTCGTAGCGATCAACGACCTAACAGATGCTGCTACCCTGGCCCATTTACTCAAATATGACTCCAACTATGGCCTTTTTCCAGGCGAAGTGTGCTGTCAAGGCAACACGCTAGTGGTAGCAAGTACAAAAATACAGGTCTATGCCCAGCCTGATCCTACCCAGCTCCCTTGGAAGGATTTGGGCATTACTACGGTACTAGAGGCAACTGGTAGGTTCACTAACCAAGCAGGAGCCAGCCAACACCTCGCTGCAGGCGCTCAGCGCGTTGTCATCTCTGCTCCTGCCCAAGGCAATATGCCTACCGTGGTGCTAGGGGTCAATGACCATACCTTACAAGGAGATGAACCCATTATTTCGAATGCTTCTTGCACGACCAACTGCCTGGCGCCTATGGCTAAGGTGCTAGACAGCCACTTTGGCATTGAACAGGGCTACATCAATACCATTCATGCTTACACCGCTGACCAGCGGCTACAAGATGCTCCTCACAAAGACCTACGCAGGGCCAGGGCAGCTAACCAGTCTATTATCCCGACCTCTACGGGGGCTGCCCAAGCAGTAGGCTTGGTGTTACCCCACCTACAAGGTAAGCTCAATGGCATGGCCACCCGTGTTCCTGTGTCGGATGGATCCATGACTGACTTTACCGTTTTACTCAGGCAGGCGCCTACCCAAGAAGCGATCAACAAGGCCATGCTCGCAGCGGCACAAGGGCCCCTCAAAGGCATCTTGGCTTACACAGAAGACCCTATTGTATCCGTCGATGTGATCGGTAACACACACTCCTGCATTTTTGATGCCCAGCTTACCACTGTTCAAGGGCATCTGGCTAAGGTGGTGGGCTGGTATGACAACGAAGCAGGGTATGCACATCGCATCGCTGAGCTGATTGGCCAACTGAGCTAGACAATGGCGTTTTAGTAAGGATAAGGTATGAGAGGAGCTATGCAAATAGCTGCGCCTTCATTACCTCGTCTAGGGTTACCTTAAAAAAGGCCTCATGCATGTTAAAAGGCGGCTCATTCCCTGGCTTGCTCCTGGTATATGTCCCATCTTCTTGCATCAGGTAGCTGTTTACGTTGTCCTTTAAGTTGTAAGCCAGCATGTTGATAACCTGTTGTTTGAGGGCAGGATCTGAGATAGCGAACACGGCTTCAATGCGTTTTTCAAAGCTCCTAACCATGATGTCTGCGCTACCCACGTATACCTTGGGGTCGCCTTGATTATGGAAGTAAAAAATGCGAGCATGCTCTAAGAAGTCTCCTACAACAGAGCGGACTATGATGTTGTCGCTCAAGCCAGGCTTTTGAGGTATCAGACAGCAAATACCTCTTACAATGAGCTGAATGGGTACTCCTGCTTGCGAAGTTTTGTACAGCTCCTCAATGGTAGCCTCATCTTCTAGCGCGTTCACCTTAATAGCAATGCCACAGGACAAGCCCTGCTGTGCATTTTGGACTTCCCGACGAATCATGGCTATAAGCTGCTCACGGATGTCAAGTGGGGTAGTGATGAGGTGCTTGTAGGTTGGGGGCATAGAGTGGCCAGTGATGACGTTAAAAAACTCTGCAACATCCTTGGCATACGCCTCGTCTATAGTCATTAAGCTGACGTCTGCATACCCCTTAGCCGTTTCTTCGTTGTAGTTGCCGCTGGATAGGTGCATGTACCGGGTAATCTGCTCACCTTTCTTTTGTACAATCATCATCATTTTAGCATGCGTCTTGACATTACTCACGCCATAAATCACAAAGCAGCCTGCTTTTTCCAGTTTCTGTGCCTCCTGTATGTTGTGCTCTTCATCAAAACGGGCCTTGATTTCCATAAGCACAACCACTTGCTTGCCACGCGCGGCAGCCTTGACCAAGGCTGCCGTAACCGCTGAATCTGGAGCCAGCCGATAGATAGTCATTTTGATAGTTAGTACATGGGGGTCTTCGGCTGCCCTCTCAATAAACTCGAGCAATAAGTCAATGCTATTGTAAGGGTGGTGTAGCAGGATGTCTTGCTGTTTGAGGACTTCAAAGAAATCACCGCCACTTTGGGTAGGATAGAAAAGAGGGCGAGCTGGAGGGTGGCCCTCGGAGCCACTATACTGCACAAGCTGTTGGAGGCTTGTAAGGTCTATGAGGCTTTTTGCAGGGACCTGAAACACATTGTCCTCGTCAATATGCCACTTGCGCTTCAAAAGCGCTACCAGCCCCGGGTCGTGATTGGCTTCTACCTCCAATCTGACTACTCTTCCTCTGTTTCTTTTCTTTAGCTTTCTCCTCAGCTGCTCTACAAAATTGGCCTCTATATCGTCACTTTCTTCAAGCGAAAAATCTCCGTTACGCGTAATCCTAAAAAGGGTAACAGAACGAATGGTCATGTTTTTGAAAAGCATAGGCAAATATGCCCGTATGATTTCCTCTATAGGGATAAAGGCCATGTTAGGGTGCCGGTTGAGGCGGTAAAAGCGCGATAAATTTTGGGGCAGTTGGATAAAGGAGGGTTTTGGGGGGGCGCTTTTTTCAGCTGGGTTATGCGTTACTACACCCAACACCAGCAGCCTGCTGGCCAAGGCTGGAAACGTGTGATGCTTGTCAAACACCATGGGCGTGAGCATCGGGAAAAGGGCTTTTTCAAAATAAAGGCAGAGCTGCTGCTGCTCTGCCTGGCTCAGGGCAGCTAGGTCTTGGACTACTGTAAAGTGGTTAGCTTCGAATAACGGAGTCAGCTTTTGATCAAAGTACTCGTGCTGCTTTTGAAAGGCTGCCTTGGCTGCTATGAGCAGTTGGTGCCAAAAGGCTACTGGATGCAACGCCAGCTTGTTGGTCCAGTTCCGGCTGTAGTCAAGGTAGTTATAGAGGCGACCTATCCTAACCATGAAAAATTCATCCAGGTTAGTAGCACTAATGACCAAAAACTTAAGCCGCTCAAAGATAGTTTTTTCCGATCTTCCTACCTGGTCTAGGACACGTTTGTTGAACTTCAGCCAGCTCAGGTCTCTGCTAAGGTAACGGGCTGGCTGCGTGGGTTCTGTTGGGGTTGCTTGTGTCGTGCGCTTGTCCTTGGCCATCCATCAAACATCAACTTTAGCGTATTTAGCATGTTGCTCAATGAATGCCTTCCTAGGTACTACCTCATCGCCCATAAGTATAGAAAAGAGGTGATCAGCTTCTGCAGCAGACGCTATAGTCACTTGCTTGAGGTTCCGTTTTTCAGGGTCCATCGTAGTCGTCCACAGCTGCTCGGCGTTCATCTCGCCCAGTCCTTTGTAGCGCTGTAAATTTACAGCATCTACTTTCCCATCTTGGGCCAAGGCTTGTATGGTAGCTTCTCGTTCTGCCTCTGTCCAGCAGTAACGCGCTTCTGTGCTCCTTTTTACCAGGTAGAGGGGAGGCATCGCAATGTAGAGGTATCCTTTTTCAATCAACTTGCGCATGTACCGGAAAAAGAAAGTCAGGATGAGCGTACGGATGTGGCTGCCATCTACGTCGGCATCGGTCATGACGACGATCTTGTGGTAGCGCAGCTTCTTAGTATTCACTACCTCGGCATCTTCTTCTGTTCCAAAGGTAATTCCCAGGGCAGTAATCATATTCTTGACTTGCTCGTTTTCGTAGATCTTGTGCTCTTGTGCCTTCTCTACATTCAAAATCTTTCCTCTGAGTGGTAGAATGGCCTGGTATCTTCTATCTCTGCCTTGCTTGGCAGTACCTCCTGCTGAGTCGCCCTCAACGAGAAAAAGTTCACACACGGCTGGATCTTTATCAGAGCAGTCAGCCAATTTCCCGGGAAGGCTACTTCCTGTGAGTACATGCTTGCGCTGCACCATCTCTCGGGCTTTGCGGGCGGCCTGGCGCGCCTGGGCTGCCAAAATTACTTTGGACACGATGGCCTTGGCTTCTTTGGGGTGTTCCTCTAGGTAGTGCTGCAGCACCTCACTCAAGCAAGAATCTACGGCACCAATAGCCTCAGCATTGCCCAACTTGGTCTTGGTCTGGCCTTCGAATTGAGGCTCAGCTACGCTGACAGAGAGAACCGCCGTTAGGCCCTCTCTAAAGTCATCGCCTGTGATTTCTACCTTGGCTTTTTCAAGCAGGCCTGACTTTTCTAAATAGCTTTTGAGCGTACGGGTGAGTGCTCTTCTAAAGCCTGCTACATGCGTACCTCCTTCGATCGTATTGATGTTGTTGACATAAGAGACGACTGTCTCTGAAAAGGAGGTGTTGTAGCTCAAGGCAGCCTGTACAGGCAAGCCATTTTTCTCTCCTTCTACAAAGATGGGGGTAGGGATAAGCTTTTCGCGTGTATCATCTAAGTAGGCTACAAACTCACGCAACCCTCCCTTAGCGTAAAAAGTTTCGCTAGTTGTGTTGCCCTGCTCGTCTTTTTCGCGCAGGTCTTCTAGGTAAAGCTTGAGGCCTGCATTGAGGTAAGCCAATTCGCGCAGTCTAGAAGCAATAGTGTTGTAGTTGTAGGTAGTCTCTGTAAAGATAGTAGCGTCTGGTTGGAAGTAGATGGTGGTGCCGGTGAACGTTGTACTTCCTACCTCTTTTACATCGTATAAGGGTATGCCTTTTTGATATTCCTGCTGGTACACCTTGCCGTTTCTATGCACAGTAGCGGTGAGGTGGGAAGAAAGAGCATTGACGCAAGAAACCCCAACGCCATGTAGGCCCCCTGAGACCTTGTAAGTGTTTTTGTCAAATTTACCTCCAGCGTGCAATACCGTCATGACTACCTCTAAGGCTGAACGCTTTTCTTTGGGATGGATATCTGGGGGGATACCGCGCCCGTTGTCAGTAACAGTGATGGTGTTGTCTTCGTGCACTTGCACTTTGATCTCAGTACAATGGCCTGCTAGGGCTTCATCAATAGCATTGTCCACTACTTCCCAAACCAGGTGGTGAAGGCCTTTTATTGCAGTATCACCAATGTACATAGCAGGTCGCTTGCGGACTGCTTCTAGGCCCTCTAGTACTTGTATATTCCCTGCTGAGTAGTGGTTGGTATCTGTGGCTACTTCCTTCATAATAGTGATTTGAACGTTGCAAAATACACAAATCTATTTGATTTTCCGCTACGCAGGAGGAGCCTGGTCTGCTACCCGAGCTTTGAGTGAGCAGACAAAAGGCCGAATCAAGGGGCTGGAGGGACGGTTGCTAACAAAAGGAGGCCTCTCCTTTAGGAGGTTGCTGGCAGGACTGGGCTAGCGCCATTGGCTTTGCTGGGTTGCGTAACAGTGTCAAAGTTACTGTATTGGTCATCCGAAAAGTTAGGGAGCTCATGGTCAACAAATTTGGTGTACTTGCCAATGAACTTGAGCCCTGCGCTATCGAGTGAGCCATTGCGGTGCTTGGCTACGATCACCTCCCCCATTCCTTGTGTAGGATGCCCTTCTGCATCTTCGGTCATGCCATAGTACTCAGGCCGGTACAAAAACAGCACCATATCTGCGTCCTGCTCAATAGAGCCTGACTCCCTCAGGTCGGATAATTGTGGTCTTTTATTGCCTCCCCTGGTTTCCACAGCACGGCTCAGCTGAGAGCCAACGATGACAGGGACATGCAGCTCTTTGGCAATGCTCTTGAGCGAGCGGGAGATAGAGGCAATTTCTTGCTCACGGTTGCCTGCCCCCCTGATTGACTCCCCTGACATGAGCTGTAGGTAATCCACAGCAATGAGTTGAATGTTATGCTTGGCTTTGAGCCTGCGGCATTTGGCACGCAATTCAAAAATGGACAAAGCAGGTGTATCGTCAATGTAGATAGGTGCTTGCGAAAGTTGGGCGGTTTTATGCATCAGCTGCTCCCATTCGTAGTCAGCAAGATTCCCTTTTTTGATCTTCTCGCCCTCTAGCTCTGCCTCTGCTGAGATAAGCCTGTTAACAAGCTGCAAAGCGGCCATTTCCAAAGAGAAAATAGCTACAGGATGGCCATGGTCTACTGCAGCATTGCGCAGGGCAGAGAGCAACAAGGCAGTCTTACCCATGCCTGGCCTGGCTGCTACAATGATTAGGTCGGCTTTTTGCCAGCCTGAAGTAACTCTGTCTAGCGCTGTAAAGCCACTGGGGATGCCTGTCAAACCATCTTTGTGCTGCCTTTTGACCTCTAATTCTTTGAACGCCTCCCCTAACAACGAACGCATGTCGCTGTAGTTTTTACGGATATGCGAGTCTGTGACTTCAAACAAGGCCTGCTCTGCCTGGTCTAAGAGCTCAAAGATGTCTTGGGTGTCTTCATAAGCACTTCTATGCACCTCAGTAGCAACAGCAATCAGCGCCCGTTTGATAGCATACTCGGCAATGGCCCGGGCATGGAATTCAATGTTAGAGGCAGAGCTGACCCGTGTAGTAAGCGAGGTGATATAATAAGCCCCCCCCACCAACTCGAGCTTACCGTTTTTGCGGAGCTGGTTAACGACTGTACGCAGGTCAATAGGTGCTGCGTCGTTAAAGAGCTGCACAATAGCCTGATAGATCTCTTGGTGTGCTTCTTTGTAAAAACTCGCTGGCTTAAGGATGTCAATGACTGTGGTAAGCGCATCCTTTTCTAGCATAAGCGCGCCTAACACACTTTCTTCAATGTCTGGGGCTTGTGGCGGGAGTTTAGCAAGCCTGTCTACTGCCTGGAGGGCAGGCGGTTTTGAAGAGGAGGTATCAGCTTGGTTAGGGAGCAGACTTTCTGTTATCATACCAGCAAATGTAATGCTTTTCATGGCACAACTTTTCACATCTTATGAACAAGCTGTCCCCCTACATAACTATTTCTCAAATCTCTAGCAACACGCTAGATTTAGGCACTTGGCTATCGGCTTATTGCGTTATTTGATTATTTATGAACTAGGCTATGAACGCGCCGGGAGATCCTGCTGAATGTAGTACCAAGCAACAACATGGAGGTGTGGACAACGGATAACGCATCACTGACTGAACTGATCACTAATGAAAATACACTTTATTGGCATTGGCGAACGCATGATGGGTGACCTGGCAGTCGCTTTATGCGAGCAAGGACACACCGTAACGGGCAGTGATGCAACTTTTGCTGACTTGACAGGGCAACGCTTAGCAAGTAGCGGGTTGATGCCTGCGCACCCTGGCTGGTTTCCACAAAAGATAGCGCAAGGTTTAGACAAGGTAATAGTGGATAGACAAGTGCATGCAGACAATCCAGAGCTACAAGCAGCCCAGCAGCTTGGCTTACCTATCTGTGCTTACGCTGAATTCATCTATGTGTATGCACAAGACAAGCAGCGCATGGTCATTACAGGCGGAGAAGAAAAGACCTTGATTGGTATTTTAGCTTTGCATGTGCTAGGGTATCTCCACAAAGCGTTTGATTATGTTGTTAATGCCCCTACCCTAGCAGCCAGTGTACAGCTCAGCGATGCACCGATCATCATTCTCGAGGGTGATGCAGCCCCCTCCTCTCGTATTGATTTACAGCCGCAGAGCTTGCGCTACCAACACAACCTAGTGCTGATCAGTGGTATTAGCTGGAAAGCAAGTGCAACCTACCCTACCTTAGCGACCTATTTGCAGTATGTGACCCGCCTAGCAGATGCTTCACCCAAAGGCGGTACGCTGCTCTATTGCGAGGAAGCCCCCCTGGTCAAGAACATTGGTAGTAAGCCTAGAGCTGATGTGAGGAACGAGTCCTACAAAGCCCATCCCCATCGGCATGAGGGAACCCAAGCCTACTTAATTACGCCCCAAGGAGATATCCCTTTCCCCTATGCTGACATAGCATCCATGCGTGCTGTAGCCGGTGCCCAACAGCTTGTACGCAACTTGGCCCTCACTGACCAGCAGTTCTATGAAGCGCTGGCTACTTTTCGTTTAGATCACATCACCTGATACCGTTGCTATGCCCTTGAACCTCAAGAATCCACTTGCTTTTTTTGATCTAGAAGCTACAGGTACTCATGTCACCCATGACCGCATTGTCGAGATCGCGATTATCAAAGTCATGCCCAATGGAGAGCAGCTGACCTATAACCAACGACTTAACCCAGGCATCCCTATTCCCTCAGAAGCCAGTATGATTCATGGCATTGATGACAAGGATGTCAAAGATGCCCCTAGCTTCAAGATGATTGCCAAAGAGCTAGTCAAATTCTTGCAAAGCAGCGACCTGGCAGGGTTCAATGTCTTGCGTTTTGATATTCCCATGCTCATCGAGAGCTTTTTGCGGGCAGAGGTGGAGTTTAAAATGGAGCACAGAAAAGTAGTGGATGCCCAGCGCATTTTTCATTGGATGGAAAAGCGGGATTTGTCTGCTGCCTACCAATTCTATTGCCAAAAAAAGCTCCCAGGAGCACACAGTGCTATGGCAGATACGGGCCGCTACCTTGGCCGTGTTAGAAGCCCAAATAGCGCAATATGAAAACCAGCCTGTCACAGACCATACGGGCCGCCAACTAGGGGTAATGAAAAATGATGTAACCCAACTGCACGCCCTTACAGCTGGGCCTATGCTAGATTTTGCAGGTAGGATGGTTTATGATGCACAAGGGATACCCGTGTTCAAATTTGGCAAGCACAAGAACAAGCCTGTGACTCAAGTCTTGCAAGAAGAGCCTGCCTACTACAACTGGATGATGCAGGGAGATTTCCCGCTTGATACCAAGCGCAAGCTAACGCAAATCAAACTGCAAGCCATGCAAAAGAATTCCTAGTTGACAGCGTACCCCTTGTAACGGTTTTACACGTGTTACTCAGCTGTTGGGGCGCTGCCCATACACAATCAGCAAGGTACCAGGAATGATCAGGGCAGCACTGAGGTAACTATGTCCAGTAGGTAGCTCCTGAAAAAGCACATAGCCTACCCCCATAGAAATCAGCAGCTCTAGATAGCGAAAGGGCGCTAGTGACGAGACACCAGCTAGTGCAAAAGCCTTGAGCAAAAAGTACAAGATCAAGTTGCTGCCAATACCCAAGACCCCAAGCCACCCTAAGGCCTGCCTAGTAGGCATAGGTCCAGCGTATAGTGCTGGTAAAGCCAGTAATACTGTAGCAAACAAGGTGGAGTAAAAAAGCATGCATAGCATGGGTTCTTGCGTAACGTACTTTTTGTTGATAATATCTAGCAGGCCAAACAAGAGGGCAGCCAGCACAAAGAGGAGGGGCACACGCTGAAAAGACCAGGGGTTGGGCTGTAAGACCAGCACAATGCCGCAAAAACCTAGGAGTGTAGCGAGCCAAATAGCCCAAGTAACGTGCTCTTGCAAAAAGATGGGCGCTAAAAGGAGTACGAAGATAGGCACAGTAAAACCCATGATTGTGGCTGTGGTAATGGGGGCTGCTTGAACGCCATGACTCCACAGGCTGATGGCAATGACTAGCACCCCCCCTCGCAGTACGTGCAGCCAGGGCCTCTGGGTTTTAAAGGACACTGGGCCGTGGTAGAACATCAGTGGGAGCAAAGACACGGTACCAAAAAAGCAGCGGAAAAAAGCGACTTGCCAAGGGCTAATGTAGGCACCCATGTACTTCATGATAGCATCGTTGCCACAGCTGACAACAAGGCTCAACACCAACCAAAGCATCGCCTTGAGGTAATTTAAAAACGACCTGTGCATCCCTTATTTTGCTTGCTGACTGTGCGCAAGGGCAGTGTGACTGGAGCTTGGTTTTGTTGAAAGGAACGGGTAATCCATCCCCCGCCAATCACATCATTACCTTCATAAAAAACAGCCGCTTGGCCTGGTGCTATAGCATGCACGCCTTTGCCAAAAAAAACCTTCATTGTATCTCCTGCTTGCTCAATCACAGCAGGCGTGCCTGGATCACTGTAGCGGACCTTAGTAATCGTATCTAGTTTTTGACCTTGCAAGTCAGCATACTTAGCCATGTTCAGCTTGCTCACATACATGCCGTCTCTGGCCAACTCATCAAACATACCTAGCACTACCTGGTTCTGATCTTTGCGTATTTCTGTGACGTACACAGGATAGCCCAAGGCGATGCCCAGGCCTTTGCGCTGTCCCACCGTGTAAAAAGGATAGCCCGCATGCTGGCCCACTACGGTTCCATCTTCTAAAACAAATTCCCCCCCTGTCACTGTCTCCTCTAGCCCTGCTACCCTACGCTTGAGAAAACCCCGGTAGTCATTGTCAGGCACAAAGCAGATTTCGTAGGACTCTGACTTATTCAGCAGGTCTTTAAACCCCCTTTCTTGGGCAAAAGCGCGTATCTCAGGTTTGGTCAGCTCACCCAAAGGCAGCATCGTTCTGCTTAAGCTGGCCTGTGAAACACCCCAAAGCGCATAAGATTGGTCTTTGTTGAGGTCTTTTCCTTTAGAGATGATGTAGCGGCCATGTTCTTCCCGAACCTGGGCATAGTGGCCTGTAGCAATGTATGCGCAATTGAGCTTATCTGCCCGCCTAAGCAAAGCATCCCACTTAATGTGTGTATTACACAGTACGCATGGGTTGGGCGTCCTGCCGGCCAAATACTCTGTAGTGAAGTGGTTAATCACATAGTCTCCAAACTCCTTGCGAATGTCCAAGATCAAGTGGGGGAACCCCAGGTCAACAGCGATGTTGCGCGCGTCATTGATCGAGTCTAAGCTACAGCAGCCAGTCTCCTTTTTGCTGCCTCCACTGTTGGCATAGTCCCAGGTCTTCATCGTAAGCCCCACCACCTCATAGCCCTGCTCATGCAGCATCACTGCAGCTACAGAGCTATCTATCCCACCGCTCATGGCTACTAATACACGTTCTTTGGTACTCATTACTCACTTTTTCGTCTGGTTAGCTGCCCTAAATATACTACTTTCGTCCTCACCTAGGCCCCCATTATCTAAGACTACTAAGCACCGTGCCCCTGAAGACTCTTGTCAAGATCAGTGCCGTGAACAACCTAAGCGATGCTCGGTATGGTGCAGGCATGGGAGTAGCTATGATGGGATTTCCGCTAGACATTCATCATGCCCACTATCTCCGCCCTGAGCAGTTCAAGACGATCACTCAGTGGATCCAAGGAGTAGCGCTGGTAGGCGAGCTAAGTGCCACTGATCCAGCAGTTATTCAGCAAACACTTGACCAGTATTCACTGGACTACTTACAGCTGGATGATCCCATAGCAACGCAGCGCATAGCTGATTTGGCTGTTCCTCTTCTCATTAAGTTCAGGCTGCAAGGCAACGAGACGCTGGCCTCTTTACAAGCCCGCATGGATACTTATGCACCCTATAGCAAGTATTTTTTACTGGAGGCAGCCTCCTCCCAGGAGGTTGCCTTAGCTGCCTTACAACCTACCGTCAATGGCCTGGCCCAGCGTTTTCCTATCCTGCAAAGCTACCACATCACCCCTGCCACCCTTCCTCAGTTGCTGGCTACCAAACTGCAGGGTATTGCTTTGCAAGGAGGTACAGAGGCCAAGCCTGGCTATAAGGATTTTGGCCAACTTGCAGAGGTGCTGGAGTGCTTAACTGTAGAATAACGCTATGAGTCAAAGAACAAAGCGCCGCCTTCTAGCCTTTACTTGTACCGGCTACCACGCCCATCTTACAGAACTTGGCTATGCGTTGCTCAGTGCGTTGTTCAGGAGAGAGCTTATGGAGTGCCTTAAGTTGCTGCAGGATTTCACGCTTGACCGTCTCTGCTACCCCTGGGACATCTCTGTGTGCCCCTCCCAAAGGCTCTGGGATAATGCCATCGATCAATTTGTTGGCTAGCATGTCTTTGGCAGTCAATTGGAGCACCTCAGCGGCTTGTTCCTTGTAGTCCCAGCTTTTCCAAAGGATCGAAGAGCACGATTCAGGGGAAATCACCGAGTACCAGGTATTTTCTAGCATCAGCACCCGATCTCCGACAGCCATACCCAACGCGCCTCCAGAAGCGCCTTCGCCAATGATGATGCAGATAACAGGCACACGGAGGCCAAACATGGCCTGGATATTGTGGGCAATGGCCTCGGCCTGCCCATGCTCTTCTGCTTCCAAACCAGGATAGGCACCTGGCGTATCAATGAGGGTGACAATAGGTTTGTTAAACTTCTCTGCTAGCTTCATGAGACGCAGGGCTTTTCTGTATCCCTCTGGACTGGCCATGCCAAAATTACGCATCTGGCGCTCCTTGGTATTTCTACCTTTCTGGTGTCCTATAAACATGATGGCCTCTCCTGCGACCTTGCCCAGCCCGCCTACAATTGCCTTATCATCGCCCATAGCCCGGTCTCCATGCAGTGCAATGAACTCCTCGGTCATGTGCTGGATATAGTTAAGCGTGTACGGCCGGTCAACATGGCGTGATAGCTGGACGCGTTGCCAGCGGGTTAGGCTTTGCAAGGTGGCTACTTGTAGCGCCCTGATCTGCTGCTCTAGCTTCTGAATGGCTTGCATCAAGTTGCCTGCCTTTTTCTGGGCAGCTTTTTCCTTCATAGTAGCCAGCTTTTCTTCGAGCTGCGCAATAGGTTTCTCAAATTCTAGGAGCATAGGTAAAGTGTTTAGCGCCCCAAAAATAAATTTCATTGAACCACTAAGCTAGCCGCTCTGTTGTAAAATCAACAACAGATAATTGATAAGTATGCTTGCAAATCATCGCCAAGCCGCTAATTTTGCCAGCCCTGTTAGTACGGTTATAGCCTATAGGCACCTATTAACGCCGGTCCGGTAGTTCAGTTTGGTTAGAATGCCTGCCTGTCACGCAGGAGGTCGCGGGTTCAAGTCCCGTCCGGACCGCTTATTTACGCTCCCTGACCCACGTCCTAGCTTGGTTCCGTAGCTCAACTGGATAGAGCAACTGCCTTCTAAGCAGTAGGTTCCAGGTTCGAGTCCTGGCGGAATCACTGCCCTTCATTGGATGATCATCAATGATTGACGGAGAAAACAGGTACTCAGAGAAAACTTAAAAAATCTCTGGTTGATCTATAGTTTACAAAAGTAGGTTTTCAGGGACCTTGCACAAAGGGCCCACAGCAAAACCACGCTGTGCATCTAAGCCCGTTCTGCCAAGGAAGCTTACACCAAGGCTTGTGCCAACAGCAAAGACATTCCTGCTTGTGCTGACTCCGCATTCATGGTGATATGGCGAATCTGTATTTTGCACTTAGCAACTACCAATGCAATAGTGCTACTCCTCTGTCAGCTTAACGCTGCTCGAGAGGGATAAACCCTAGCTACCAAGCTTCTTGACTCCATCAAGGGTTTATACCCTGGCAAGGCTAAACCGGGATAGGGTACACAAAGCCGCTTCCCTCCCAGGAAGCGGCTTTGTGTACCCTTTGCGCAGAGATGTTACCTTATTCCTTTACTTCTTCATACTCTGCCTCAGCAGGCTCAGTATCGTTACGCTCTTTGTTGGTCTCTCCTGACTGCGGGGCACCTTCTGTAGCTTGTTGCGCAGCCTGGTACATTTCCTGCGAAGACCGTTGCCAAGCTTGGTTCAGCGTTTCTATGGCCTGGTCAATGGCTGTTAAATCTTGGGCCTGGTGCGCCTTTTTCAAATCAGCCAAGGCCCCTTCAATCGCCTTTTTGTTGTCTGCAGAAATCTTTTCCCCAAACTCCTTCAGCTGCTTTTCTGTCTGGAAGATCTGCGCGTCAGCAGCGTTCATCTTGTCGATGCGCTCTCTTTCTTTTTTGTCTGTTGCTGCATTGGCTTCTGCTTCCTTTTTCATCTTGTCGATTTCCTCTTCTGTCAGCCCTGAAGAAGCCTCAATGCGGATCTGCTGCTCTTTGCCTGTGCCTTTGTCTTTGGCAGAGACGTTCAGAATCCCATTGGCATCAATGTCAAACTTGACTTCAATCTGCGGTACGCCTCGCGGGGCAGGTGCAATGCCATCAAGATGGAATTTACCAATGCTCCGGTTGTCTTTGGCCATAGGCCGCTCACCTTGTAACACATGAATGTCTACAGAGGGCTGGTTGTTAGCAGCTGTAGAGAAAATCTGCGACTTATCCGTAGGGATGGTAGTGTTGGCTTCAATAAGCTTGGTCAATACGCCACCCATTGTTTCGATCCCTAAGGAAAGTGGCGTGACATCAAGAAGCAATACATCTTTGACTTCGCCAGTCAATACGCCCCCTTGGATAGCGGCCCCTACCGCTACCACTTCGTCTGGGTTGACGCCTTTAGAGGCTTTTTGGGCAAAGAATTTTTCTACTTCTTCTTGAATTTTAGGGATGCGGGTAGACCCCCCTACTAAGATGACCTCGTCGATGTCTGTAGTCTTGAGTTGAGCATCGTTAAGGGCCTTTTTGCAGGGCTCCAGCGTTCTCTTGACTAAGTCGTCAACCAACTGCTCAAAGTGCGCTCTGGTTAGCGTTTTGACCAAGTGCTTGGGCATGCCGTCTACGGGCATAATGTACGGCAAATTGATCTCTGTGCTGGTGGTGCTGGATAGTTCGATCTTGGCTTTTTCAGCTGCTTCTTTGAGGCGTTGCAACGCAGTGGGGTCTTTTTTCAGGTCTAGCCCTTCCTCTTGCTGAAAGGTAGCTGCCAACCAGGCAATGATTTTCTGGTCAAAGTCATCCCCCCCTAGATGTACATCGCCATTGGTGGACTTGACCTCGAAGACGCCGTCGCCTAGCTCTAGGATAGAGATATCAAACGTACCTCCCCCTAAGTCAAAGACTGCAATCTTCATGTCCTTGTTCTTCTTGTCCAGCCCATAAGCCAGGGCTGCTGCCGTGGGCTCGTTGATGATACGCTTCACGTCCAGGCCCGCAATCTTACCTGCTTCTTTGGTAGCTTGGCGTTCAGCATCGTTGAAATAGGCAGGCACAGTAATAACGGCTTCTTTGACTGCTGTACCTAGGTAATCTTCGGCTGTTGACTTCATTTTCTGTAAAATCATGGCTGAGACCTCCTGAGGCGCATACATCCGGTCACCGATCTTGATGCGGACGGTGTCATTTTGGCCTTTTTCTATTTTATAAGGCACCTCCTTGATCTCCTCTCCTACTTCAAGGTATTTTTTACCCATGAAACGCTTGACAGAGCCAATGGTATTGTGAGGGTTGGTAATAGCCTGGCGCTTGGCAGGGTCTCCTATCTTGCGTTCACCTTTGCCTTCATTTAAAAAAGCGACTATCGACGGGGTAGTTCTTTTCCCCTCGCTATTAGCAATGACAACGGGCTCGTTCCCTTCCATTACTGCCACGCAAGAGTTGGTAGTTCCTAGGTCAATTCCAATGATTTTTCCCATGTTGCTGGTGTTCGGTTGAGTTGCGAAGTAAGTTATGTTATCTGAATACTATGCATAGCAAGCCCTGTGCCAGGCTTAGCGAGCTAGCGGCTTGGTGTCATTTTGGCACATGGGCAAACGTGATAAAATTTAAGATCAGACTAGGAGGAGTAACTTGGGAGCAGATATCATTGCTACCTGGCCCAACAGGGTCTATATCAGTTTTGACATTGATGGGTGGGATGCCAAGCTTTGCCCTGGCACAGGTACGCCTGTACTCGACGACCTTGATTTTGATGAAGTGTGATGATGAGCGCTAGCTAGGGCAAGCTTACTAGCTAGTTACTGCTTGGCTGCAAAGGCAAAGCGCAAGTACTTGATGGTAGCCCCTTGTGCTAAGAACTGTTGCTCATAGGCCGTCTGGATGCCATGGTGCGCTGCTAGCCATTCAGATTGGTACAAATCTTCTGTATACACCAAGTTAGTGATAGCGTGTGTGCTTAATACCTCCAGGGTGTAAGCAAAAAGCGTAGCATCGTCTGTTTTGAGGTGTATCCACCCGCCTGGATACAGCAGCTTGCGGTAAAGCGCTAGAAACTTAGGGCTAGTGAGTCGGCGCTTGGCATCCCGGTCACGAGGACGAGGATCTGGAAAGGGAATATAAAACTCGCTCACTTCTCCTGGGGCAAAAAGCTGAGCTAGCTGCTCAATCTTGGTGCGTAAGAAAGCCACGTTGTGGAGTTCATGGGCCAAAGCCGCTGTACTGCCTACCCACAGCCGTGCTCCTTTGATGTCTACCCCTACAAAATTTTTACTCGGAAACTGCTGGGCTAAGCCCAAAGCATAGGCCCCCTTGCCACAGCCCAGTTCTACCGCTAGATCATGCGCATTATGAAAGTAGGCTGTGCGCCAATGGCCCTGGATGTGTTCATAAAGCGGCTTTCCTGGCTCTATGACATTGGGTCGTTGGGCATTGGCTGCAAAACGCTGAAGCTTTTTCCTCATCGTTGTTATGTCATACGCTCGGCATGCCAGCACTCCCATTGCTATTCCTTCCCCCGTTTCTCCCCCCGAACGCAGTGGAGAATCTCACTGAGCGGGTCACTAGGGAGAGATGCTTCATCGCCCCTTGGCTATGCTCAGACCAAGATTCGGCATGATAAGTGGGGGATCAATAAGCCACTAAACAAATAGACAATAAACAGATAACTAGATCACTCAATGAAATTAGGACCTCCAGCCCGTATCTCCTGGTTCGCGAAGTCTTCGTATTGCTTAAAGTTATGAGCAAAGGCCTGGGCCAGCGTCTGGGCTTGCGCCGTGTAGGCCGCTGGATCCTGCCAAGTGCTACTAGGGTTGAGCAGTGTGGCTGGTATTCCCGGGCAGGTGGTAGGCATGGCTACCCCAAAGACAGGATGCTGGATGTAGGGGGCTTGGTCCAGCGTGCCATATAGGGCAGCGTTAATCATAGTACGTGTATGGGCCAGTTGCATGCGCTCTCCTACGCCATAGCCCCCTCCTACCCAGCCTGTATTTACTAGCCATACAGAGACTTCATGAGCTTCCATCTTCTGACCGAGCATGGTTGCATATTGGGTAGGATGTAAAGGCAAAAAGGCAGTGCTAAAGCAAGCTGAGAAAACCACCTGAGGGGCTGTAATACCTACCTCAGTTCCAGCTAATTTGGCTGTATAGCCTGCTATAAAGTGATACATGGCTTGGCCCTTGCTCAGCTTAGCTATGGGGGGCAAGACTCCGTGTGCATCGCACGTCAAAAAGAAAATATGCTTGGGAGTCCCTCCTAAAGAGGGGGTTACTGCATTGGGGATGTACTCAATAGGATAGGCGCTCCGTGTATTCTCTGTGATGCTCGCATCGGCATAGTCTACCTCACGCGTACCTGGTATGAAGCCTATATTCTCTAGAATAGTCCCAAATCTAATGGCTCGGAAGATCTGAGGCTCTTTTTCTAGCGATAGGTCAATGGTCTTGGCATAACATCCTCCTTCAAAATTGAAAATGCCTTGGTCGCACCACCCATGCTCATCATCACCAATCAGCCGTCGTTGGGGATCAGCAGAGAGCGTTGTTTTACCTGTGCCTGACAAGCCAAAGAAAATCGCTGTATCCCCTTCAGGCCCTACGTTGGCTGCACAGTGCATGGGAAAGACCCTGTGCTTGTGAGGCAACAAGTAATTGAGCACTGTAAAAATGGCTTTTTTGATTTCACCTGCATAGCCTGTGCCGCCAATCAAGATCACCTGCTGGCTGAGGTTGATGATCGTGAAGTTAGCCTGACGCGTACCATCTGTAGCAGGGTCTGCTTGGAACTCTGGTACATTGATAATAGTGAACTCAGGCGAGCAATCTGGCCAGGCGTCTAGAGCAGGCCGTAGAAAGAGGTTATGGCAAAAAAGGTTGTGCCAGGCTACGGTATTGACAACCCGAATGGGTAGGCGGTAGGCAGGCAAGGCACTGGCATAGGCATCGCGGATGTAGACTTTTTTGCCTTGGAGGAATCTTGTGACCTTTTGGTACAGGGCCTCGAACTGCGCTGGCGCTAGCGGTGTGTTGATGGGTCCCCACCAAACTGTGCCCTGTGTTTCTTCATCCTGCACGATGAACTTATCCCGTGGCGACCGGCCTGTAACCCTCCCTGTGTTGCATACCAAGGCTCCTTCTTGGGAAAGTAGCCCTTCTTTGCGTTGAATAGCTTCCTCTATGAGTGCGGCTGAGCTCAGTTGCCAATAGGCTTCTCCTATTTGCGTCAATCCCATCTTAGCCAGCCATGACGCTCTAGCCTTTTCTTGCGATTGCTGCATTACTGTTTGGTTTCATTCAGGCCGACAAAATTAGGGCAATTGGACCCAACTTACAAAGGAGCATAGCTCCCTGAGAGAGCTTGGAGCAGTTGCTGTTGTGCAAAACGAGAGCACCGCGCCTTATTGGGGCGTGCCCAACGGCTGTCAGGCTTTTAGCAGCGCTTGGTTGTGCTTCTGCGGTTAATTTCTTCTCTGAGTAAAGCAAGCTTGTTCATAGTCTTCTTGTGCCACGACCTGCTGGAGTATTTTCTTGAGGGCTGTTACAGAGTAGTCTTGGAGATGCTTGGTTGAAAAAGACTGGGAATTACCGGGCGTTGCTGCCCTTGCAGAAACAAGGGGAACCGGCTGACTGGGTGCCATGAGCAGGTAGGCCTCATCTAGTAAGGGCTCATAGATGTACAGTGCAGCAGCAAAACGCAGCGCCAGGGCAATGCCATCAGAAGGACGTGTATCTACGGTCAGGGTTGTCGCTCCATCACTTAGGGTCATCTGTGCAAAGAAGACATCGTTCCTCCGGTCTGTAATCAGCACTTCTTGCACTCTATAGGCCAACTGTATGAGTACTTCTTTGAAAAGGTCGTGGGTGATCGGGCGTTCCAGCTGGTCCTCCTCAAGCGCCAGGGCAATGGCCTGGGCTTCGAGTGTGCCTAAGAGCATGGGCAAATACCGGGGCCCTGCTGTTTCGCCCAGCAGCAACGTAAAAACATCTTCGCACAAAGGGCTCGGAGCAAGGCTTAAGACATCGAGGCGTACTTTTTCCACGGGCTTGAAGGGGTGCGTGCTTGCTTATGCAAAATGCTGAATTGGCTGGTCAATTCCAATCCAAGAAGACACTATAGCTTGACTGCAAGCGCATTTTTTTTTAGCATGGATGGGCCTAGGGTAAAATAGGTGCCTGGGCCATCTTCTAAAAGCTAGCAGCAATGAATATACTGCGTTGGTTGGCGAGGCAGCTCTTTTGGGCCCTTGGCTGGAAGTTGGTAGGAGATATTCCCCCCCACATCCAACAAGGTGTGATTGTGGTAGCCCCCCACACCAGCAACTGGGATGGCTTTTATGGATTATTGTTTTGCTTTATCAAAAAGCTACCTATCAGGTTTGTCATCAAAAAAGAAGCCATGTTTTTCCCACTGGGCCTTTTGCTCAAAAGGTTAGGGGCTGTTCCTATTGACCGAAAAAAGAAAAATCAGCGTATGATCCAGGTCATGACCGCTATGTTCCAACAGCAGGCGCCCTTGATGCTGATCATCACTCCAGAGGGTACTAGAAGCCGTGTGATGCGCTGGAAGCTGGGCTTTTATCACATAGCGCAACAGGCCCAAGTACCTATCGTGCTTGGCTACTTGGATTACGCCCAGAAGCAACTTGGTTTGGGGCCTGTGTTTTATCCTACAGGTGCCTTGGAGGAGGACTTACAGCAGATCCAGGTATTTTACAAAGACAAGGTGGGCAAGTATCCAGCGCAGGGGATGCAGTTGTAGGGGTATCGCTGCGACTGTCCCCGCACCATGTGCTACGTCAACAGCGCGGCCGTTTTTGGGCAAGTCTCTGATGTGGCCGTTGCAAGAGGCCACCTGGTAGTCAGCCCCTAAGTATCCTTCTATGGTCTTGGCCTTGGCAGGTGACTCTACGATAACCAGGTTTTTGGGCATGTTTTCTGCGCTTTCCGTGAATATCCATGCTTTCAATAAAAAAGCAAAGCTGGGCAAGACGTGTATGTATTTTACATGGGCAGCCAGGCTGGCACCTACTTGACACCTTTCGATGTCTGTAGCCCGGCGAATCAGGGCCTGAGTTGTCAACTTAGGACAGCCTAGGTAGTGTACGCCCTACTTAATGAGGCGCTCTGCGCAGCACCTACGCACACAACCTGCTTAACTCCTCTACCACCCCTTTCAGCCCTAGCCGAGCTGCCAGTGGCACATAAAACTGCATCGTCTCCTTGGCAATCTGCTTTTGCTTGACTAGGGACGAATGCCCATCAATCGTACGCATGTTATGCACGCGGTCGGCTAACTTCACATACAAACCTCGCCTGTTCCTTGTTCGCTCCGACATCTTTAAGTTCTCTTCCTGTGAGAGCTTGATCTTGTAGAGGCTACCCTCTAAGCGCTGCAAGTGCGTCACCATGTCTACCACTGCAGCGGTATCTTCCCCAAAAACCATCTCGATATGCTGCAGCAGTATCGAGGTATCTTCTACCGTGTCATGAAGCAGTGCCCCTTGGCTGGTGCCCTGCAACTAAGCTTCCTCCAACAGCAACATATCTAGCTCAAACTCGGTATACGCAACCCCATGCTCCACATCACTACCATAACGCAGCATACCCTCTGAGGCCAATAGTAACAACTCGGCTACTCCTAACCCTACATCAGCTATAGCACTGGAGGACTCACTTGGAAATAATTGCACAATTTCCCCTAAAAGAGAGACAGGAATAGCACTCCCCATAAGACGGACATACACCCTCCCTGCCTCACTAAGCCATATCCGTATCTCTTGCTGCTTCATTAGCTCACTGCTCGTACAGAAACGCAAGACTTGGAGCAAGGTATATCTAAAATGGGGCACAGAAACATACGCCCTGAAATCTGCCGACAAGTCTACGGCTACCGACAGGTGCTTGTTGAGAAAAAAAACCATCCACCACCGGCCGTACACAGTCCCTCATAGATAAGCGTTCGATCTTGGGGGCAATAACGTGGACGCGCAAGGCCTCGACAAGCAACTCTTGCATGTGCACCCCTTGTCTGACAAACTCATGGGCTGTGGGCCTGAAGTACTTAAAGAAATCTATGAACTGTTCAGCGCTTGTTTGCTGGCTCTTGGCTAGGTGTTGCGGTATAGAGGCAGCTTGTAGGTAGGCGTTGCTTTCGATGAAATCACCCACCTGCTTGTCTATGCGCTGAGCGAGGCGCATCACAGCAGCTCTAGAGAAGGAGGCTTCCAATCCTCGCATGGCATCGCTACAGTGCGTAGCCATGTCTTGCAGTCTGCGCTCGAAGAATTGCTGCCTCCTACGGGCAAAGAGCAAGCCAATGAGGGTAAAGAAAGTAACAGCATATACGAATGCATAGGCTGTATCGATATCCATACTCACTGCTAAGTGACCTATCCCTAGCTTGTATAACCCTAGTGCTAAGGCAATCCCAAGAATGGATAGCCCTATAAACGTAGCCCAGTCTGATAGCACAATAAGCAGCATAATAGCGAGGGCTACATTAAGCAGCCACTCTATACTGCCCCCCTCTAGGAGCAATAGGAATGTAGTAACAAAAGGCAAACAATAGAGCAAGCAAAAGTGATAGTAGATAGGAAAGTAAGGAAGTAGCCAATGGGGCCACTGTGACTTGAGTAGCAAACCCACACAGAGCAGTGTGCCAATACCCCTGATACCTAATAACCAGTTATAAGCAGAGGGAGCTGCATAGCTATGCATAAACAAAGGCACCATATAACCGATTGCCACAAAAAGAGCGAACACGGTAGGATTGGCCCCATACTTGGCTACCCTATCTTGCGAGTAGCGGAACAGCTTTTGAGGTGTAGGGATGAGGTCGGAAAAGCTTTTGCCCGTGCCTTCCCAACTGGGATGCCATATATAGCTTTCTTGCTGGCCTCCCGACCGCTTGACTACTGCGAAGCCGCGGTTTGAGAGATAATGGGTACCAAAGAAACTGAACGCGTTAACTAGGATGCAGATAGGTATAACTAGCTCTTCGCCCAGATATAGCTTAGTGAGCGCAAATGCAGAGAGCGTAGTCAACAACGAAGTAAGAAAAGACTTAGTATCAGTCTTCAGACCCATAATGCCAGTAATCAGAGGGATAGTAAAAAGCAAAGCAGCTAAGTCCATTCCATACATGGCTATCTTAAAGATATCCCTCACGGTCAAGACTACTATAACAGCGAGGCAGGCTATCAGAAATGTTGTGTATTGAACTACTTTGAGTTCATTAATAGCTACTCCTCTTTTCTTCAAGAGAGGCTTGATGAGATCATGGGTAAATGAAACTCCAGCAGCATGCAAGAATGAATCAGTAGTAGACATAATGACAGCTAACAAGGCTGTCCACACTAACCCCTTGAGTCCTAGAGGAAGATGGCTAACGATATGAGTTAAGACGTCTTGGGAGTTAATTTGAGGGTATACAACCAGTGCGGCCAGGCCGATGAAGGTCAGTAACAGAAAGAAAGGGATAAGAAAAGCTAGGCTCAAATAATACATGTTAACGCTCTGTCGCTGATCTCTCGCCATGAGCATCCTTTGAATAAAAGGGAAGCTAAGAGGAAACCCAGGAAAAAGGTACCATAGTGCCAATATGGGTAAGGTGTAATAGCCAGCACTGAAAGCTCCCGTCTTATCCTGTCCAAAGAGCTGGAACTTTTCTTGAGGTACGCTATTGAGCAATGCGCGTATACCCCCTGCTTGATAGGTCATCAGATGGGCCAGTAAAGGTATGGCCGCAACGATGGCAGTAAACTGAAGGATATCGGTAGCAGTAACAGCTCGCATGCCCCCTTTGGCAGTATACATGGCTAATATCAAGGCAGCCAAGCTAAGACCCCAATCGCTGCTAATGCCCAGAAGTTCACAAACATAACCTAGAAAGAGTATTTGTATACTGACAGTTGTGGTGTTATAAATCAGCCCTAAGCATCCAGTAATCATTTGTCCATATTGTCCATAAAATGTATTCATCAGGTCACCCATGGTCAGGTGGTCTTTGAAATGCACTATTTTAGGAGCAATGAACCAGGCAATAAACAATAAGCAGAAAATGACAGCAAATACTACATCTGGTATGATATAGATAAGACCATCAGCAAATACATCACTTGGAAAGCCAAACAAATGCCAGCCTCCTATATAGGTTGCTACCAATGTAAGCGTAAGCGCGCCTGTCCCAAACTGTTTATTAGCAATGGCATACTCTCTGATATCCTTAATCCCCCTGCCTGCTAATAGGCCGATAAGCAGTGTAAGGAGTAGGAAGCCTCCTACTATGAGATAGTCTATACTAAGGTAATTCATAATGATGCGCTCCTATGCGCTGGATATCTAAAATAACTCCCTTTGCACAAAAGTCAAAGTGTGTGGAACTTCTTCGAAAGCGGGATTAAACTTTACCAGCTCGGAACTGGGGGTCATCCATAAGGCGCAAGTGAAAGGGAAGGGTGGTCTTAATACCTTCGATAACACACTCTTCTAGGGCCCTTTTCATCCTGACCATGGCTTCTTCGCGGGACTGTCCCCGCACAATGAGCTTGGCAATCATAGCATCGTAATGGGCAGGAATAGTGTAGCCAGCGTAGATGTGGGTATCGACGCGTACCCCTGCACCACCAGGCAGATGCAAGTGCTGGATTTTGCCTGGACAGGGCCTAAAGTCTTTGCTGGGGTCTTCTGCGTTGATTCTACATTCAATGGCATGTCCTTCAGGGTAGTAGTTCTGGCCACTGATCTTGTCGCCCGCCGCGATTTTTATTTGCTCTTTGATCAGATCCAAACGGGTTACTTCTTCTGTCACAGGATGTTCTACCTGAATGCGGGTATTCATCTCCATGAAGTAAAAGTTGCGTTGTTGGTCTACTAAAAACTCTACTGTCCCTGCCCCTTCGTAGCCAATGAATTCAGCCGCTTTGATCGCTGCTTGGCCCATTTGTTCGCGCAGCGCTGGGGTCATGAAAGGGGAGGGCATCTCTTCAACCAGCTTTTGGTGCCTACGCTGAATGGAGCAGTCGCGTTCAGACAGGTGACAGGCCCGGCCTGTATGGTCGCCAATAATTTGAATTTCTAGGTGCCGCGCTTCTTCAATGCACTTTTCTAAGTAGAGGCCATCACTGGCAAAAGCCGCCTGGGCTTCGCGCTTAGCAGCTTCCCAGGCGGCAGCAAATTCTTTGGGCGTATGTACAGCTTTGATGCCTTTTCCCCCACCGCCTGCAGTGGCTTTGAGCAATACAGGGTAGCCCAGGTCTTGGGCCCAAGCCATGCCTTCTTCTATGGAAGCCAACAGTCCCTCAGAACCTGGAATAGTCGGCACACCTGCTTCCTTCATCGTGGCTTTGGCAGTGGCTTTATCGCCCATCTTGTTGATGGCTTCAGGAGCAGGGCCAATGAATTTGATACCGTACTCTTCACACATGCTTGCAAAAGCTGCATGCTCCGATAAGAATCCGTAGCCAGGATGAATAGCCTGGGCATTAGTAAGCTCAGCTGCGGCCATTAGCTGGGGAATGTTGAGGTAAGACAACCGACTAGGGGCCGGGCCAATGCACACTGCCTCATCTGCAAAGCGTACATGAAGACTGTCTTTATCTGCTGTAGAATAGACAGATACTGTCTTAATGCCCATCTCACGGCAGGTTCTGATGATACGCAGGGCGATTTCTCCTCGGTTGGCAATAAGTATCTTTTTAAACAAAATGATGAGTTTATGAGCTGGGGCCACGCTTTTTGAGTACTTTTCTGGCCCGCATACATGGATAGTTTATCACGCCTTAAGCTGGATTGATGAGGAACAACGGCTGGTCATACGCTACTGGAGAAGCATCATCAACCAGTACCTTGATAATAGTGCCCGCCACATCTGCTTCTATCTCATTGAAAAGCTTCATGGCTTCAATGACACATAGTTTCTGACCTTTTTCTATCTGGTCGCCTACCTGGACAAATGGGGGGGCATCTGGGTTGGGTGCTTGGTAAAATGTGCCAATCATGGGTGCCTTGAACTCAACGTAGTGGTTGGTTGGTTGGCTGCCAGTAGTATCAGCGGCAGCAGTGACAGCCTGTGAGGCTTGTGCAGGCACTGGGGCGCTAGGGGCTGGAGCTATTGGCTGTACAATAGACACATTCCTTTTGACAGCCAGCTTGATTTGCTCGGTCTCTATATTTACTTCTTCTAAGCCAGACTTAGCAATGAAGTCGATCAATGCTTCAATTTCTTCTACTTTCATGGTTGTTACTCTTTGATACGTTCTGCATAAGTGCTTGTTCGGGTGTCAATTTTAAGCACATCCTCGTTGTCAATGAACAAAGGTACTTGAATTTGTAAGCCTGTTTCTAAAGTGGCAGGCTTGAGTGTCTTCGTGGCTGTATCACCTTTAAATCCTGGCTCTGTGTAAGTGACCTTGAGCGCTACAAAAGGAGGAAGTTCACAGTTCAGTGGCTGGGCAGTTTCTTGGTGCAAGAGAATGTCTACTTCTTGGCCTTCTTTGAGCAGGTGGGGGGCATTGATAAGGCTTTCTTCCAGGGTGAGCTGCTCAAAAGAGGCATTGTCCATAAAGTGGTAAATGCTGTTGTCTTGGTACAAAAACTGATGGGGCCTGCGCTCTATCCTAGCAGTATCTATTTTGACGCCTGCATTGAAGGTATGGTCAATGACTTTGCCCGTGGTCAAGCTCTTGAGTTTGGTCCGTACAAAGGCCCCCCCTTTACCTGGCTTCACGTGCTGGAACTCGATGATGGTGTAAAGGTCGTTGTTGAACTGAATGCACAACCCCTTGCTGAAATCGCTAGTAGTAGCCACTTTTAGGTAGTTCTAAATCTTGACAAACGCACGGCCAAGGATTGCTCTTTGATAGGCCTCATTAATGTCTCTCTGCTATTGCGCAAATTTTTCTGCATCATCCTCCCTCCTCATGCATAATGATTGAGCCTGTTGGCCCCAAATAATATAAGCAGCCCCCCAAGTAAAGCCACCCCCAAAAGCTGTCAAAATCAGTCGATCTCCTGGCTTGAGCTTGGGCGCATATTGCCATAAACAAAGCGGAATCGTAGCAGCTGTGGTATTGCCGAATTTGTCAATGTTCATCATGAACTTGTCCATGCTTATACCTGCTCTTTGGGCTACGGTGCTGAGGATTCTCTGGTTAGCTTGGTGGGGCACAATATAGGCCAAAGCGTCGCTGCTTAGCTGGTTCCTTTGCATGATTGCTTCCACTACTTCGGCCATTTTGGTGACAGCTACTTTGAATACTGCCTGGCCGTTCTGGTACACATAGTGTTCTTTAGCATCAATGGTAGCATACGAAGGAGGTCTTCGGCTGCCCCCTGCTTTTAGGTGCAAGTACTCCTCTCCTACTCCATCCCCTTGGAGTACGCTGTCTATAAGTCCCTGTCCCTCTTTATTAGGCGCTAGTAGCAATGCTCCAGCGCCATCACCAAACAAAATGCAGCTAGTGCGATCTTCATAGTCTGTAATAGAAGACATTTTGTCGGTGCCTACAATAATAACTTTGCGGCACCTGCCGGTTTCAATGAATTGGGCGCCCGTAACCAGGGCATATAAAAAGCCCGAACAAGCCGCCTGCAGGTCGTAGCTGAAAGCATTGACAGCACCTACAGCATGGGCAATGATGTTGCCAGTAGCTGGCGTAGGGAGGTCAGGAGTGATAGTGGCGCAGATGAGGAGGTCGATGTCCCGGGGATCAGTGCGGGTTTTTTCCAATAGCCCCTTGACAGCTTCAATGCCCATAACAGAGCTTCCCTGGCCTTCGCCCTTGAGAATGCGCCTCTCTTTGATCCCCGTTCTACTCGTAATCCACTCGTCAGTAGTATCAAGCATTTTTTCTAACTCGGCGTTCGTCAAAATATAATCGGGGACGTAGCCATGAACGCCAGTAATGGCTGCACGCGTTGTTGGAATCACTGCCTAGGGTTATGAATTATTGGTGATGAGTACTTAAACCACTGTTGAGAGCAACTTGCGTTGATGGGGTTGCGCATTTACTTGGTCGATGATTCCTTGCCAATAAGCTACAAAATGTTCTTCTGTAATGTTTTGGGAGGCGTAGGTTTGGGCATCGTGGTATTCGATGCCTACAAATTCGATGGTAGGATCCCATATAGTTAGCGCTTGCGCAATGTACGTTAAGTTTTTCAACAGGTCATCAACCATGACAATACGTTGGGGTTTCCAACCTGCTCTTTGGAGAAAGGCTACGAGTACTGCCCCCTTATTGCTAGCTCCCCTACCCCCATTAGCATAAAGAATTCCCTGATGGTAAGCGGGGTGATTGTGATTGTTGGCTGGAAGCTCATCAAGAAGAAGTTCTTGGAAAGTAAAGGCTGACTGAAAATTCATGCTCAGCGCCTGTAGGTCTTGGAAGCGGCGTTCCTGAAGTGGGCCCAGCCCCTCCAGAGCGCCTGTCAAAGAAGCAGTAAAGGCTATCGTGGTGATGCCCTGATTTTGGAGAGTTTTGACGACTACTGGTGTGTCTTTTTCGGCCAACTGCTGCCCAGGGGCTTGGGTAGCTAGGGTGAGGGTTTTATCTTCTTCCACCTCGCTGAGTGGTTTTAGAAGGTGTTCTAGTGCTGCCTGGTGCATTTTCATGTTGGGATGGTGGCAAGCAGGATGCCGAGGCACTGTAAGCGTCATGTCCACATCAAAGGCAACTAGCGCAGCAGAAGTTTCTGCTAGATGGCGGTCAATGATTTGACGTACCGTTCCCATGGTAGAGGCCTGCGTAATCATTGCCTCAATCTGCATGTCCGTATTGGTGTTTTGCGCCATGTGCGTTACTTTTCGGAAGTCATTAGGCCTAGGAGAAGCTTTTTTAGCGGTCTAGTTAGGCTTTTCCATCACTACCCTGCCCTTATAGTAGAGTTTATCTTCGTGCCAAAAAGCCCGGTGAGGGAGATGTAGCTCGCCAGTGGTAGGACAAACCGAAAAATTAGGCAAAGAAGCTTTATAATGAGTCCTTCGCTTGTCTCTTCTAGTACGAGAAGTCTTTCGCTTAGGGTGTGCCATGGTTTATTGAGTAATTGGGTGAGAGGAGAAGCAAATTTAGCAAAAAAAGAATATCCTAAAATAAAAGTAGCTTATACCCACGATCAGCTTGCTAGTGCTATGAATAGTCTCAAAATTGCTCCACGACCCCCAGGCCAAAAAGGGCAAAGTCATACTGCACAGGGTCTGTAGGACATAGGGCCTTGAGGTTTTGAGTAAGTGCTAAGGCTGCATGCCAGTTAGTGTTTCTATGCGTAAGCAGTCCTAACTTGCGAGCCACACGGCCCACATGCACATCGCAGGGACAAACCAGTTGGTGGGGTTGGATGTGTTGCCACAAACCAAAATCTACTCCCCTATCATCTTTACGCACCATCCATCGCAAAAACATGTTGAGGCGTTTACAAGCCGATCGACGCTTAGGCGTGGCAATGTGTTTGTAGGTGCGCCAAGGAGCATCAGCTAGCCTAAAACAAAGCTTATGAAAGTTCACAAGCCCTTTTTCTACAGAGGTATCGTGGGGAGACATGCCTTGCCAAAACGCTGTTTCCAACGTCTCGTGTTGTTGGTAATATCGCTGCAAAAAACGAATGATATAAAGCGTGTCTGTAGGGTTCAAGGTACGATGCTTAAAGTGACACAGAAGCTTGAGGTCGCCTGGCTGATGGTGCAAGACAAAATCGTGGGGAGCATGATCCATTCTTCCCAAAAGTTCTTTGCACTTGCTAATAATCACCTTACGCTGTCCCCAAGCTAAGATAGCTGCCCAAAGCCCTGCAATCTCAATGTCTTGCTGCTTGTGATATTGATGGGGAATAAGAATAGGGTCATCTTGAATGAAGTCTGGGCGGTTATATTGAGCTACCTTAGCGTCTAGGAAGTCTTTTAGGTGAGCACTGTGTGAAAACAACAAATCGATCGTTTGGTTGCAAGGCGCTGCTAGCGCAACGTGAATAACTAAATATTTATCCAACTTAGCATCGCATGGGGTACCTATTCCTTGGGGATAAGCATATAGGGCAGGAGCCAACCACTAGCTAGTTGGCTTACCTAGGTTACTTATTTTTACATCTACGCAAATTATTTAAAACTAACATACGTGCTGTTAGACTGTATTATCTGGCATGGTAGTCCCATTCTTCTACACTTAGGCAAATTTGAGATCCGATGGTACGGTCTGTTGTTTGCGTTAGGCTTTTTATTAGGCTCGCAAATAATGTCCTATATATTTCAGAAAGAGGAGAGACTCTTGAAGGACGTAGATATTTTAACACTGCACATCGTATTGGGGACTATCATTGGCGCACGCCTAGGACACGTGTTATTTTATGAATTTTCTTATTTCTCTCAACATCCACTTGAAATTTTCTTACCTGTTGTTTTCGAGCCTAAATTGAAGTTTATAGGCTATCAAGGTTTCGCCAGCCATGGTGCTGCTATAGGTATTCTAGTAGCTATTTACATCTATGTAAATTACTCTATCGACCTTCATGGGTGGCCTCCTAAGCTAACAATCAAAAAACACCGTAGAGCTGGACAAAGCTACTTATGGATTACTGATCGCCTGATGATAGTAGTAGCATTGGCAGGATGCCTGATCAGAATAGGGAACTTTATGAATTCAGAAGTCATTGGTAAACCTACGCATAGCCACTACGGGGTTTTGTTTGTACAGGATGTCACCCAACAGCTTCGAAGCAGTAGCGCTATTGCAGGTGTCAAAATAACGAAAAGCAATGCTAAGCCGACTAATGATAGCAGCTATCTGCCCGTCACTTTAACCGTTGTTTTCAGCCATGGTAGCTTTGAGGAAAGAGCTATCAGAAACTTCTTAGAGCACAACATCAAGCACTTGCTTGTGGAAAATTACTACATAGGCAGGCACATTGATGAGCCAGCAACCCGTCCGCTAAGCTATGAGCTCTCTAGAAACAGCAGGGGGGCGTATGTAGCTCATATTAATACCTTAGGCATTTGTAGGCATCCGGCCCAGCTTTATGAATCTTTCTCTTGCCTAGTGTTGTTCTTCCTGCTGTTTTATCGATGGAGTACTAAGAAAAGCTTGCTACGACCAGGAGAAATGTTGGGTCTGTTGCTCGTCATCGTTTTTGGCTTACGTGTCTTTTATGAGCTCTTCAAAGAGAGCAAAGTAGCATTTGCAGGGGACTTCGGTCTCCTTAGGGTGCCACAGTTATTAAGTCTCCCGTTATTAATTGCTGGTATCTTGCTTGTAATATACAGTAGGAGGTCCTCGAAGGGTACAGGATAAATAGTGAGTCCTACAAGCTAGCAAGAGCCTCTATGCTTATAGCATGGCTCATGTTGATGTATGCTCAGCTTTTGGTTCTTAAATTTCTCTACAGGCATTCGCAGGGAGTTTAGAGAGAGGATTCGAAGTGCTTCTATGGGTGTTGCAATGCTTGAGAAGCTAAACATAACCAAAATTATACAAATAATGTTATCAAGTATGCTGTAATTCATCACGGAACAGGGTCATAGCCGCTTCCGCCCCCCGGATGGCAGCGTGCTATTCGTTTCATGGCCAGCCATATTCCTTTTATCACTCCATACTTGGTTATGGCCTCTTGGGTGTAGGTAGAGCAACTAGGATGAAAACGGCAGCAATCAGCAATGAGTGGTGCTATGAGGTACTGATAGGCAAGAATGGGCAAGAGGAAAAGTTTCGTAAAAAGGCTAAGGAAGCGCTGCTTGGCTTGCTTAGGAGCAGGGGGAAGTGCTAACTTGAATGGTTGCGTATCGAGCTTCTGCATATCTCCTTAATCTCTAATCACTTCTTGATTACATATAACGAATGTATCGTTCTGTAGCTGAACAATAGGTACATGCTGGTTGTCATGATGGATGCTATAAGCAACGCCTTCAAAGATCGTGCCTGGATAAAACTGAGCTCCCCAATGCTTCTGAAAGTAGACGCCGTGCTGATCCAGCATATGGCCTAAAAAGAGCATCATATCGTAGCCTGTACACGCATAGTAGGTAGGATACTGTGCAAACTGGTCATAAAAATGGCTTCTGAAGTCGTATATACCTGCTCTTTTGTAGTCAATGTGGTCAGGAGCCACCAGGCACAGCCGGAGACGCTGGAGCTGATCCAGGGTAAGTGAACTTTGCTGGAGCCATGCTTCATGGCCAAGAATATAGGGATTAAGGTTGAGCATTTCTACAGCACTCAACACATTAGCAGCAATCAGTTCATTCTTAGAAGCTACATAGATATGCGTCAGACTAGCCAGACTTAAGGGCTCTTTCTCTTCATTTGCTCCTCCTTGTACCTCTGATTGTACTTCATCAGCCTCTTCCTCTGCACCTCCCCTAAGTTCGTGCAAGAAATTCTGTGCTTCTTCTGGCGCAATAGGAAGCATCAAAGCTACTTCTTGGCCAGTACTGCGCTCAATATGTTGTTTATAGGTATGGGCTTGGATGGAATCTGCCTCTGATATACCATAAATGATACCTATGCTGATCTCTTCTGGTGCATCTTGTAGGGTAAACTCAGCAGCTTTTCTGGCCTGAGTCTCCAGGCTCGATTTGAATAAGAAGACAAATGGGTTGTCTCCTACTACATCAGCATTCTCAGAAAGGGGATTGAATAAATTGATTTGATGCCTCCGAGCAAAATCAGCTACCAGCGGGATAGTAGCAGCATACAGAGGCCCAATAATCAAGTCCATGCCCTTGATCTCCTCTTGCGCCAACAAGGCGGCTGTCGTTGCAGGGTCTTTTTTCGTGTCATAGGCAAAGAGGTTGATCTTGATCCCCTGATCGGCCAGTGCTGCCACAGCAGCCTTGATGCCTTGATAAAGGGCAATGACAAACTGGTTGCTACTTTCCTCTTCATAATCTATTTCATCTACGAAAAAGGGGAAAAATACAGCTACGTTATAGCTATCCTTTTGCCAGGAAGACACTCCCTTCAGCGGGTCGTACTCCTCCAAAGACAAATTGAAGTCATGCCCCAGCATGTCGAGTAGTTCAAAATCACGCCTGATTAAGGGCTGATGTGCCAATTGATCAAATAAAACTTGGGCAATGATCTGATCTTCAGGGTACAGCTTAAGTAGCGTTTGTAAAGTAACAGTGTGGTCTAGCTGCCGTAAGAAGTAGGCCTTCATCTGTCCCACAGGCTTAGCCAGCCGCTTGTCCGTAATGTTGGCTAGGTAGGCGACTCCTCCTCTGTAGTCTTTGGCTTCAAACCTAAGTTGAGCTAACCAATACCATACCTCATCGTGTTGTTCCCAATCAGGAAACTCCTCAACAAGGGTGGTAAAAGTGCTCTCTGCAAGCGTTGCCTCTTGGTGGTAGTAAGCAGACAAGGCATAATAAAATAGTGCATAAGGAGTGAGGTCATTTTTTTCCTCCACATCCATCAGCGGCTCAAGCGCAGCCTTGGCGGCTGCATAGTTTGAGGCAGCATAGTATTTTTTGGCTGCTTTGTAGCTTTTCAAGAGCTCCTTCTCAACACGAGCTGACGAGGTATGGGTAAGCAATAGACAGGCAAGGGTCAAGCAAAGACGAGGTAAACGTATCACTTTTTAATTGTTGTTAACTAGCCCGGCTGTACAGCCCTAGAGGTATACACTATGGTACCTGAGGGGGTTGTACCCAACCATTGGTGATTTTTGCAGTTGCCTTGCAAAACTAACATGGATTCACAGCATCTGCTAGCACTACGCTATTAAATAAGGCTCGTGCCAACCCTACTAAGCTAACCGTTCATGCGTTTTTGCTAACTTAGGGCTTTTTGAAGAACCAGCTATGCTTCTTAGAAAGTACTGGATCGCTCTACTACTTTTACTTGATCTTGCGTGCCCAATATCCTGGGCAGCAGCGGAGAACCCCACTAAGCACCAGGAAGCGCTTGGCCACAACCTTAATACCTCTTGGCTAGCAAAAGACTTAGAGCAGCAGCTGAGAAGCTTCTTGCAGCATGACTTTCTTGTGCAAAAACTTTTAGACAGCGTTTTTATTCGACCCCAGCTAACAGTGACGTCTACGCCTTTTTTGCCCTACAAAGGCAAAAACATCACAAGCATAACGCTACACAAGCAGGGGGTTTTCAGCAGCCAAGATACTTGGTGGCAAAGCGTGCTTCACAAAATTACACCCATCACCAAAGACTGGGTCATCTGGGAACAGCTGCACTTGGCGGTAGGTGACAAACTGGTGCCACAGCAGCTCATCCAGAGCGAAATGGATCTTAACAAGCTTCCTTTTATTGAGAAAGCAAAAATTGAAGTACAAGAGCGTAAAGATAGCAACGACGCGGTTGATATACACGTTACGACACAAGACCAGCTTCCGATCTCATGGGCCCTTGATCTCATGGCGCTTAGGGCTTCCTTAGGCTACAACAACCTGTTGGGCTGGGGTCATAGCCTGCAAGGTCAACTTTTGTACAAACAAGGGCAAGGTATTACCTACAGGGCTCCTAACATTGGACGCTCAGGCATCACCGGTGAGTTGCAATACAGCTACACTCCCCGAAAAACGAATCGTTTTTTTCGCGCATTCAGAAAATTTGATGACCAGGCCAGCTATGCAGGAGAGATAGTGCTGGGCCATACGAGGCGAGATAAGCGGCGACTCTTAGATGGCCATACGTACCCGCAGCTGAGCACTTGGTCGTTTTATCATTGGGATAGCTGGCTTGGGAAGACTTTTGGGAGCAGTAATAAGGAGGGTCAGGGACAGTTTGTTGTGACAGGCAAAGTCTCTCAGCAACGCTTTATCCAACGCCCCCAAGTAGCTCCCAACTTTAATCGCTATTTTCATCATTATGTGTTTGGAGTAGGGAGCCTAGGCTTTACGAACAAACGCTACTATGAAGACCAGCTGGTCCATGGGTTGGGCGACACAGAGTACATTCCCTATGGAAGTAAAGTTAATCTTATCGGGGGCTATCAGCTGGGAGAATTTGTAGATCGTCCTTACCTGCGTTTAGATCTAGCCCAGGGAGGCAGGGTACCTGCGCTAGGCCATTGGTATGGCGCCATGCATATAGGGGGTTTTTGGCATGCCAAGACAGTGGAACAAGGCATTGTCAAGCTTCACTTGAATCATTCTACTCCCCTGCTGAGGCTGGGCAATCAATGGATGAGGCAATTCATCAACCTGAGTTATTTGGGGGGCTTCAAGCTATTGACAGGGGATTGCATTAGTACCAACACCAATAGGGTCTCCCCTACATTTGGAGACCCTTTTCTAGGCGGCACGCAGCGCTTGCAGCTGGGTCTGGAGACAGTCGTGTTCACGCCCATACGCCTCGCTGGCTGCCGGGTAGCAACTTTAGGTTTTGTAGAGGCCGTTAGGTTACAAGATTCTCAAGGAAGGGTTCGACAGCACAGTTTTTGTAAGGCATTGGGTGTAGGCTTTCGCTGTGCGCACCCACGCTGGAGGTTAGGTACTTTACAAGTAAAAGGAAGCTACTATCCCCTGGTCCAGGGCATAGGCTTCGAGCTTGGTAATGTAGGGATAGGTCCATTTGATGACTTAAACATTAATGTACCAGGCATTATCCCGTTTCAGGAGTATTAGGCCCCTATAATCTTTTTTATATCCTACATTTTAGCTTCCTTAGTTAAGATTTACCAACCTTCGGATACGCCGATGGCATACGTAAGGGCATGGATAAGGACAGTGGTGGGAGGGCTACTGGCTTGGGGAGGGCTGGTCACGGTTGGTAACTTTTGGATCATTGCCCATACACAAACAGCCATCTACAGTGACCTACACCAGGTGCGCCCTCATAAGTATGGCCTGGTACTCGGTACGAGCCCTAAGCTGAGAGACGGCAAGGATAGTGCATTTTTTGACCAAAGAATAGCAGCGGCGGCTTTGCTCTACCAGCACGGCAAGGTAAAGCATCTAGTTCTTAGTGGCACACATGACCGACAGTATTACAACGAGCCTTTGGCTATGAAAAAGGCCTTGGTAAAGCTAGGTATACCTGCAGCGGTCATCACTTTAGACATCGAAGGGACCAATACTTTGGCGGCTATTAAGCGGACCAAAAAGATTTTAGCGATACAGGAGATGACCATCATCACGCAGCGCTTTCACGGCTATCGGGCTTTGTACATTAGCCGCCACTGCGACATCCAGGCCTGGGTTTTTGCAGCAGACGATGCTAGTCATTTTAGCTTTACCCGTACGTCATTCAGGGAGCTCTTGGCTAGAGTAAAAGCCCTTATTGACCTGCATGTCTTACAAAAGCACCTCCTTGATAATGATGAATGATCAGCGAGCATAAGACGTTGGAGCTCGCCCTAGAATGTAAGAAAAAGATCTCAAGTACTCATCACTAAAACACAGCTAAGAACTTTTATAATCATAACGGATAACACATAATTAAGAAACGTGATTGCACACCTTACTGGCCAGCTGCTCTATAAAGCGCCGACACACATAATTATCGATGTAGGGGGCGTAGGCTACGAAGTCCGGATTTCGCTGCATACTTTTTCGGCCATCAAGACGCTAGAGCGTTGCCAGGTGTTTACACACCCATACATCAAGGGCGATGTGCAGGCGCTGTATGGCTTTGTAAGCTTGGATGAGAAGCAGTGGTTTTTGCACTTGATCAACGTGAACAGTGTAGGGCCCCGCACTGCCCTGACCATCTTGTCGTCCTTAAGCCCATCAGAGTTGGAGCAAGTCATTGTCAGCAGCCAGGTAGGGGTCCTGAAGGCGATCAAAGGGATTGGAGACAAGGCTGCCCAGCGAATTGTACTAGAGCTTCAGGGCAAACTGAGGCACGGTGTGACTGCGGCCAAAGGTAGCTTAGCAGCACTAGGGCCTGATCCTGTAGCCCAAGAAGCCTTGGCAGCACTCATGAAGCTAGGCATTGCTCAGCCGGTGGCGGAAAAGGCCGTGGCTAAGGTACGCAAGGCCCATCCAAGCGAAGTGTCGCTCGAGGCGTTGATCAAGCAGGCGCTGCAGGTGTCGTGAAATGGAGCGAGGAAGCAGCCTTTTCCCTCTTGCCAGGTTGAGTTTTCGCTAAGCCCTGCTACGCTCTTTTAGCCTTTTTATCATGCTGAGCGGTAGCGGAGTTGATCCTGAATAAAACGAAGGGGCTCTCCGCTTAGTGTCCGCTTCGGAAGGTTCCTCGCCCCCCCGGGCTGTGCTCCAGGTAAAGCCCGGAATAACAAAAGGACGCTTACAACGCTTCCAAAGTCGCTTGTGCTTGGTCGATGTCAACCACTTGGTCTATGACGAGCAGCAGCTGGGCCTTGACTTCTTTCATTCGGCAGCGGTGGGGGTGCTGCTGGACGTAAATGAGGATGCGCTCCAAAGGGCTGGGTGCCGCTTGGGCAGGAGGTGTCAGGTAGCAGCGCATGGCTCCGTTTTTGAGCTTGAGCTTGGTGAAGCCGAGTTGCTGGGCCTGCCAGCGCAGCTGAACGAGTTGGGTAAGGGCTTGTACAGGCGGGGGCAAAGGACCAAACCGGTCTTGCAGTTCTTGCTGAAAGGCGTGCAGGGTAGCTTCGTTTTGCAGGCTGTCGAGCCGAGCATAGAGGCTGATCCGCTCTGCTACATTGCTGACGTAAGTTGCTGGGATGAGGATTTCTAGGTCGGTCTCTAGGGTACAGTCTGGCACGGCAGAGACATTGGCTTTGTCTTGTAGGGCTTCGGCAAAGAGCTCCTTCAACGCTTCTTCTTTGAGTTCTTTGACGGCATCGTCTAGGATTTTACAATAGGTGTCAAAGCCCACATTGGCAATGAAGCCGCTCTGTTCTGCGCCCAGCAGATCGCCGGCCCCACGGATGTCCAGGTCGCGCATGGCCACTTTGAAGCCATCGCCGAGGTCGGAAAATTCTTCTACGGCACTGAGCCTACGACGTGCCGCGGCAGTGAGGGTGGAGGTGGGGGGAGCCAGGAGGTAGCAAAAGGCTTTTTTGTTGGAGCGTCCCACTCTCCCGCGCATCTGGTGGAGGTCTGAGAGGCCAAAGAGGTGGCTGTGGTTGATAAAGATGGTGTTGGCGTTGGGGATGTCAAGGCCTGCTTCGATGATGCTGGTGGCGACAAGCACGTCGTATTCTCCCTGCATGAACCGCACCATGCGCTGCTCTAGCTGGCTACTTTCCATTTGGCCGTGGGCGACACCCATGCGGCTTTCTGGGACGAGCTTGTAGAGCATGCTAGCCACTTCTTCAATGTCGGCTACCCGATCGTGTACAAAGAATACTTGGCCGCCGCGCTGCAGTTCGTATTCAATGGCGTTTTTGATCACCGTAGTGTCAAAAGTGTGGATGGCAGTGACTACAGGCTGGCGGTTGGGAGGGGGGGTGGTAATGACGCTCAGATCACGAGCGCCCATGAGGGAGAAGTGCAGGGTGCGCGGAATGGGGGTAGCAGTGAGGGTGAGGACATCGATGTTGAGGCGGAGTTCTTTGAGCCGGTCTTTGGCTTTGACCCCAAATTTTTGCTCTTCGTCGATGATGAGGAGCCCGAGATCGTGGAATTTGACGGTTTTGCTGAGGAGACGGTGGGTTCCGATGAGGATTGCGACTTGGCCGGCAGCAGTGGCGACGAGGGTGTCTTTGATCTCTTTTGCCGTTTTGAAACGGCTGATGTAGGCCACGCGCACGTTGTGGTCGGCCAGCCGGGTGCGAAAGGAGTTGTAGTGCTGTAGGGCGAGGATGGTAGTGGGAACGAGGACGGCGACTTGCTTGCCGTCTTGGACAGCCTTGAAGGCGGCCCGAATGGCGACTTCTGTTTTTCCAAAGCCTACATCACCGCAAAGGAGCCGGTCCATAGGATGAGGCGCTTCCATGTCTTTTTTCACGGCAGCTGTGGCTGCAGCTTGGTCAGGCGTGTCTTCGTAAATAGAGTAGGACTCTAGGTGGGCTTGGACAAAGCCGTCAGGACTAAAGGCAAAGCCAGGGGCTTGTTTGCGCTTGGCATACAGCTGGATGAGTTCTTGCGCAAGGTCTTTGACCTTGGTTTTGACCTTTTGCTTTTGCTGGTCCCAGGCCGAGGAGCCGAGCTTGGTGAGGGTGGGGAGGACGCCTTCTTGGCCGGTGTATTTGGAGATTTTGTGCAGGGACTGCAGGCTGACGTAGACGAGGTCGTCGTCTTTGTAAACAAGACGGATGACTTCTTGCTGCTTGCCGTTGACGCCTACTTTGCTGAGGCCAGCAAACTGCCCAATGCCATGATCGATGTGGACAACATAGTCGCCTGGTTGCAGGGTGCGAAGCGCACGCAGGGTGATAGCTTGGGTCTTGGAGTAGCGTTTGGGCGATTGGTAGCGGTAGTAACGGTCAAAGATTTGGTGATCGGTGTAGCAGGCAATGCCTACCTGGAGGTCTACAAAGCCTTGACGTATACCCAGGGAGAGGGAATTGAAGGAGACCGTCTCGTCTTGCGCTGCCAGCAGGGTTTGGAGGCGATCGAACTGGGGGACAGCCTCGGCGGTGATGATGTTGTGTAGACCTTTGGCCTGGTTTTGGCACAAGTGGTCTGCCAGCAAGGCAAAGTTCTGGTTAAAGTGGGGCTGGGCAGTGGCCTGGTACGTACTCACCTCGTCAGCAGTGGCTTCAAAGCGGGTTCCAAACTCAATGCAGGTTAATCTTTGCAAAGCCTGTGTCCAGCTGGTGGGTGTTTCCCACAACGCTTCTGGCCGGGGCAAGGTTAGGTGCGCAGGGTCGGCAATCTTTTCCTGAAAGGCTTGGGTGGCTTGGGCATAGCTTTTTGCAAGCGTATCCAACACCAGGGCATAGTCTTTGATCCACACCAAGGCCCGGGGGGGCAAACAGGCGAGCAACGACTGGGGGGGGCAGGTGGCAGTAGAAGGCGATAGGTGGGGCACGATAGCGGCTTGGGTCACGGCCTCAAGCGAGCGCTGGCTGGTGGGGTCAAAGGTACGGACGCTCTCCACTGTGTTGCCCCACAGTGCTATTCGAAAAGGCCACTGGTAGGCATAGCCAAAGACATCGATGATGCCGCCGCGAATGGCAAACTGGCCAGCTTCGTATACAAAATCAGTTCTTTCAAAGCCCTGCGCTACGAGCCGCTGGGCTACTTCGGTGGTGATGAGCTCGTCCCCCACTTGAACGCTCCACGTATGGTCGGCCAAAGCTGCGGGATGCATCACCTTGTCAGCCAGGGCGACGGGATAAGTCACAATCAGGGGGGCAGGACCTTGGGTGAGTTGCAGGCGCTGCAGGATCTCTGTGCGCATCAGGTGGTCCGTATGGTCGGCCACTGCTGGGGCATAGGGCTGCTGGCAGGAGGCCGGATAGAGCAAAACTAGGGCTGGCCCCAGCAGGTTTCTGAGGTCGCTGTAAACATAGGCTGCCTCCTCTGGGTCGTGCGCAATGCACAGTTGGGCCATCCCCGTCTGCTTGTAGACGGCAGCTACCAAGAGTGCATCTAGGCTGCCTACCAGGCCTTGCAGCTGCCAACGCTGTCCCGCAGCAGTACGCAGCCGCTTGATCCATGCGTTGATCCATCCATCTTGCGTATACTGGGCTATAAGGTCTGTTACTTGCAATGGAACAGGTGTTAATCCGTAATAAGGCACCAAAATTAGGGCATAAGCAGGGATATAAGGAGTACCATAAGCTTAGAATGCTGCATTTATGGAAAAGCTTATTGGGAGCACTTAACTCTTTATTCCGCTTTACTTAATAGCAATTACTATCTGAAGGGAAGGAATGGGATGTTGTAAAGCCCAAAGTTTGTTAAAGAGTAAGTACTTTGCATACATGCATACATCAGAGATCCAATACCAAAACACGGTATGCGGGCTTAAGTTCATAAGAAAATTCAGCAAGAAAACCAATATCATGTCCAAAAGCATAACAGCTTTTACGATCTATATCATTTTCTCAGTACTGAGCTTAGGAAGCTGTACCAAAGGCGATCAGTATTCTTCTATACTCAGCATGGACGAGCCAAGTCCGACGAACATCGATGATAATACACAAGGATCACACGACATTCCATTACAAGAAGTATTCAAAACGAAAATAGAAGAATACAAAAACCGTTTTGGAGAGCCACAAATCACCTTGCAAAAAGACGAGCAAGACCACCTGTGTGTTACTATCAACACACAACAGCTCCGGGTTACTTCAGTCAGCAAACCAATGGTGAACAATTACCAAGATTACTTGTTCGGGAATGAAAAGGTCATGGCAAAGTATGGAACTCAAACAACTAAAAATCAGGAATACACCCAGGATAGGATTAACACTTGGGTAAATCGTTGGAATGCCAACAATCCGTTTGCTGGCTTAGCAGTACTTCTCAAGCACTCCCAACAAGAAGAGGAATTTTTGGGCCATGTAATCTTGGGAGGAGGAGACGAGGCTAACTGCTCAGAGCTTGCATACATGATTAGAGAAGATAAATGGAACCAAGGTTACGGCTACGAAGCCACCGGGGCATTGGTGCTTTTTCTTGGCCCTGAAATAGTTAAACGCGGTTACAAACTGCCTAATGGCCAAACTTTTAAATATATCGTAGCTACAGCCAGAGAAGATAATATCCCCTCTGTCAAAATCCTCCATAAGCTGGGCTTCGTGGCCTACATGCAAACTGAAAAATATGGGCATCCAAGAGACCACTATAAATTGACTATGCATTGCCCATAACAGTTCAGCACGCCGTATGTGGTAGCGTGGCTGAGGCTTGTAGTGAATAGATCTTGAGACGAGGAGAGCTCCTCCTAATTCCCTCCGGAGCTTAGGAAAAACTTTTGGTGATTTGCAAGTCGGCACACGATCCGTTTTCAAATAACCTATATGCTAATACAGAACCTGGCTAAAAAGTATTTCCAGATTAATTTATAAAACAGGGGACACGGAATCTGAAGTATCTATATCTCGCTCAAATGAGGGAGCCATATTTGTTGGTGTTCGTCTAGGATTTTGTCTATTCTGCTAGAAGCATAGGTTCGAATTGGCTACCAGCTGGGCCAAGGCTTCCTGTGGCTGTCTATAGAAGTGCTATCACGAATAAAATCATCCTCCAAGAGATAGACCAAGGCGGCCAAGGCTCCTACGGCACCTTGCTCTTTGTTTTTGAATTTATCATGAAGTTGTGCCGGTTCTCGATGCTGAAGTTACATATATTCAATATATCCTTTCCCTCAAAACTGCTTAGCATAGTTACAATATAGGTCAGATCGCCTATTCCTTGTTGAAAAACGTGCTTAGTGTTCTTTTGAGCTAGATCTAGCGAGGGTAAGGCCTGCCATGAGTGGTGTATAATCTGGTACAAAGACGGTATGACGCAAAAATAACTTCTACTTTGCCTTTGCTGCAGCAACTTGTAACTGTTTACGAACAGAAAGCAAGAAGAGCATAGAGACGGTGATAAAGGATATTTTTTGTAGGCAGATGATAACGGCTCTGGTCCAGAGCCCCAGCAAGCCCAGATGATAAGGGATAAAAAAACAAAGGGTGATAACTACTGGGCTGAGAAGCAGCAAGCCCATTTTACCTAAAGAACGGTATGTAGGTATTCTTAAAAAACACACCAACGGAAGGATCGAAGCAAACAAGCCGCATAGGGTAGCAGTAAGTACAGCGCCAAAGTGATAACTCCTAAGCGCTAATGCTGTAGGAAAGATAATCACTCCTACAACTCCTATGAAACTTAAAAAAACAAAAATTTTTACAACTTTGGAAATCCTTGACGAATAGTCAGCGAGGAATTTGTTAAGTAGCCTCCACCAAGAAAGCAAGGTAGCCAAGAGAAAGCCAAAGATCACCAAAACATACTGACTTCCAGGATTGGGTAGGCCATTCAAAGCTGTTGTTTGAAATATATCACAAAAATAGTTTTGCCACAAGGAATACCCTACCGTTGACTTATCTACCCACGTGCCTCCGGGGTATAACGCAGCAGAGGCTATATAAGAGGCGTAGAAACCAAAAAGGGATACAGCAATGGCAAGGCTGTGAAAGGGAATGCTCATGTTAGGCCGAAATTAAAATTAACAAGTGTTCTATATATGTTCTGTCGCGCTAATCTAGGTATAAGCAGGCTATTTTACGCTAGCGGCAGCTCATTAGCTCCCAAAAAGACTAAACTACGCATTTTATCGCTAAAATTTACGCAAGCAAGGCCCTAACTCGCTCCCATGCCCCAACAGCCTAGTCCTACCCACAAACTCTTTCTCCTCGATGCCATGGCCCTCATCTACCGGGCCCACTTTGCTTTTAGTAACAATCCTAGGATCAACTCCAAAGGGATGAACACTGGCGCGGTACTGGGCTTTACTAATTCCCTGGTGGAGATCCTCCAAAAAGAAACACCTACGCACCTAGCTGTGGCTTTTGATAGCCCTGCCCCTACCTTCAGACACCAGACTTTTAAGGCCTACAAAGCACACCGCGAAGCCCAACCCGAAGACATCACCCTGGCCATTCCCTATGCAAAAAAAATTGTTCGCGCCTTTCAGATCCCTGCCTTAGAAAAACAAGGCTATGAGGCTGATGATATTATTGGCACCTTGGCCCAACAGGCAGAAAAGGAGCACTTTGAGGTGTATATGATGACGCCAGACAAAGACTTTGGCCAGCTGGTGGATGACCACATTTACCTCTACAAACCGGCATTTCTGGGTAATGGCGTGGCTGTAATGGGCAGAAAAGAAGTGCTGGAAAATTGGGGCATTCAGCGGGTAGAGCAGGTACGGGACATCCTAGGCTTGCAGGGCGATGCAGTAGACAACATTCCGGGCATTCCTAAGGTGGGGCCCAAAACGGCTCAAAAGCTTATCCAAACCTTTGGTTCGGTAGAAAATTTGGTGGCCCATGCTGACCACTTACAAGGCAAGCTGAGGGAGCTGATACTTACTTATGGCCAACAAGGCATCCTCTCTAAGGAATTGGCCACGATCCATACTGATGTGCCGCTGGAATTTGACCTGGAGCAGAGCCGGTATCAAGGGCCCAATGAGGCGCAGCTAAAAGCCCTGTTTCATGAGCTAGAGTTCCGCACCCTGCTGCAAAGAGTCTTTGGCGAGGCAAGCACCTCTGTCCCCACAAAACCTACTGACCAGCCCACCCTTTTTGACCCATCTGCTGCTAAACAAGCCGCTCCTACCCCCTCTACCGCCTCTCCCCTAGCTACCTTGGCCACCACAGCCCACCAGTACCATCTGGTCGATACACCGGCCCTGCGTAAAGCGTTATTACAAAATCTGGTCCTACAAAAAGTCATTTGCTTTGACACCGAGACGACCAGCCTGGACGCGCACCAAGCTACACTTTTGGGCATTGCTTTTGCCTACCAGTATGGTGAGGCCTATTACCTGCCCATTCCCGAAGACCCAGCAGAAGCCCAGCAGATTGTACAAGCGTTTAGCCCTGTGTTCGAAAGCACCACCATCCACAAGGTAGGGCAAAACCTCAAGTACGATACCAGCGTCCTGCAGCGGTACGGGGTGAGCGTTGCTCCCCCCATCTTTGACACCATGCTGGCGCACTACTTGCTGACCCCTGACGCACGGCACAACCTGCACGTCATGGCTGAGCAGTACTTGCACTACACGCCTATGCCCATCGAAGCACTGATTGGGCCCAAAGGCAAAGGCCAAAAAAGCATGCAAGAAGTCGACATAGCGCTGGTCAAGGAATATGCGGGCGAAGACGCAGACATCACGCTGCAGCTTTACCACAAAATGGCACCCGAGCTCAAGGCCCAAGGCCTTGAGAAGCTGTTCTACAAGGTCGAATTACCTCTGGTCAGGGTCTTGGCAGTTATGGAGCACACAGGGGTGAAGCTTGACACTGAGGTACTTGCCAACCTTTCGGCCAGCATGTCACAGGAAAGTCAACTACTAGAGCAAGCAATACACACCCGGGCTGGCGAGGTTTTTAACATTGCTTCGCCCAAACAGCTGGGAGACATTTTGTTCGGCAAACTGAAATTGGTCGAAAAACCCAAAAAGACTAGCAAAGGACAGTATGCCACAGGCGAAGAAATCTTACAGACGCTCGCCAAAGACCATCCCATAGTGGCCAAACTCATCGAATACCGAGAACTACAAAAGCTCAAGTCCACTTATGTAGATGCCCTGCCCACCATGATCAGCCCTGTAGATGGCATGATTCACACCTCATATAACCAAGCAGTAACTTCTACTGGCAGGTTAAGCTCTACCCATCCTAACCTACAAAACATTCCTATCCGCACAGAAAAAGGTCGCGCCATTCGACAGGCCTTTGTACCCCGCAGCCCCAACCATCGCTTGCTTTCGGCTGACTACTCGCAGATAGAATTGCGGATCATGGCCTCTTTTGCTCAAGACCCTAGCATGATGGCTGCTTTCCGAGATGGTAAAGACATTCACCAAGCCACGGCCAGCCGGCTGTTCAAAGTACCTTTAGACAAGGTAGACCAAGACATGCGGCGCCAGGCCAAGACAGCCAACTTTGGCATCATCTACGGCATCTCTGCTTTTGGGCTGGCCCAGCGACTCCACATCTCGCGCACCGAGGCAGCCGCGCTCATTCAAGCCTATTTTGAAGAATTTCCTGCTATCAAGGCCTACATGGATGTTGTGGTTGAACGCGCCCAGACGCAAGGCTATGTTACTACCTTGCTCGGTAGAAAACGATGGCTCCGTGACATCAATTCCAGAAACACGACGCTTCGTGGCTTTGCAGAACGGAATGCCATCAATGCACCTATACAAGGCAGTGCTGCAGAAATGATCAAGCTCGCCATGATCCGCATCCACGCCTGGATGCAACAAGCAAAGCTGCGCGCCCGCATGGTCCTACAAGTGCACGACGAATTAGTTTTTGATGCCCATCAAGCAGCAATTCCACTGCTCCAGCAACACATTCCCGTTATAATGAAAGAGGCACTCCCCTTGGCTGTGCCTATTGAAGTAGAGGTGAAGGCGGGGGAGAATTGGTTGGAGGCACATTAGTGCAGGTGGGGAGGGGGTGATTGATTGATTTGGGGACTGCGCTTACTCCTTTTTGTCACTCCGAGCTTTGCCCTGAGCAGAGCGAAGGAGTAGCGAAGGGACGCAAAAAATCCCTGCCGTGTGTGTCCCGCTTAGGGATTTCCTTCGTTACACGCGGAATGGCACTTGTGTTTCTTGTCCTAATGAGCAAAGCAGCTTGGGGCCTGAAAACTGGCTTTTGGGCTCACTCTGCTGCAAGTCCTCTTCCTTGCACACAGCAAAATATCTGTCGCAGCTCTCCCAGAACTTTTTTGTACTTTTGTGACCTAGCCTTTGACCACATGTCCCAAACAACTTCTACAAACAACGCCAACAATTCACTCCAGGCCATCATTGCCCATGCCAAAGAGTATGGCTTTTTGTATCCTTCAAGTGAGCTCTACGAGGGACTGCAGGCAGTATATGATTATGGCCCCTATGGTGCTGCCTTAAAGCGCAACTTACAAAACCTGTGGTGGCAGAGCATGACTCAGCTCCATGCAAACATTGTAGGCATGGACGCAGCCATCTTCATGCACCCTCGCACCTGGCAAGCCTCTGGGCATGTAGAGAGCTTCAACGATCCGATGATCGACAACAAAGACTCTAAGAAAAGGTACCGGGCAGATGCACTCCTTGAAGCCCATGCTACGACGCTGGCACAAAATGGCGACCAGCAAGGAGCCGATAATCTTCTCCAGACCACGCATCGTCTGCTCCAGACGCAAGATCTAGCCGGACTACACGAGCTTATTGTTAACGCAGGCATCCAGTGTCCTCTCGCTAAAACCAGCAATTGGACTGCCGTACGGCAGTTCAACCTTATGTTCACTACGCAAGCAGGCGCACTAGAAGAAGCCAACACCATCTACCTCAGGCCCGAAACAGCGCAAGGCATTTTTGTGAATTTCTTAAACATACAGAAGTCTTCCCGCATGAAAGTTCCCTTTGGCATTGCACAAATCGGGAAAGCCTTCCGCAATGAGATCGTTGCTCGGCAGTTCATCTTTCGTATGCGTGAGTTTGAACAGATGGAAATGCAGTTTTTTGTACGTCCTGGCACTGAAGCCCATTGGTTCAATTACTGGAAAGAGCAGCGTCTCAACTGGTACCTGGCGCTAGGCATTCCTAGCTCCCAGCTTAGCGTGCGGCCTCACGAACACCTGGCCCACTATGCGCAGGCAGCGGTAGATATCGAGTATGTCTTCCCTTTAGGGCAAAAAGAGATAGAGGGCATTCACTCCAGAACAGACTTTGACCTCAAACGCCATGAAGCCTATGCCAATAAGAAGCTCCAATATTTTGATCCAGAGATTAGCCAAAGCTACACTCCCTATGTCATTGAAACTTCACTTGGTTGCGATCGCTTGGTCTTGATGTTGTTGTGCCAAGGACTGATGCAGGAAACAGTGGCAGAAGGCGAACAAACCAAGACAAGGACTTACTTGAAGCTCCCCCCTGCCCTAGCCCCCATCAAAGCAGCTATCTTACCTCTGGTCAAAAAGGATGGGCTGCCAGAAAGGGCGCAAAAGCTTACTGCAGAACTTCGGCTAGACTGCTCCTTAATATATGCAGAAAGCCAGTCTATTGGGAAACGGTATGCCCGACAAGACCTAATTGGTACCCCCTACTGCGTCACTATAGACCACCAGACCTTAGAAGATGATACCGTTACAGTGAGAGCGCGCGATACCATGCAGCAACAGCGTCTCGCAGTCCAAGAGCTGAGGGACTATCTTGAGGAAAGAGTAGCTTTGCAAACTATATTACGCAAGCTTGACATGGGCCAATAGACTCAGAATAGGGCTTTGTGTTATTCTGAACAAATAGGAAAGATCTTAAGGAGTATGAAATGCTACGCAGATGTGTTTTGCCAATCTTCTTTCACTACCCCCACAAGGCCTAATAAAAAGCTTAGTCAGACCAAATCGCTTTTAAAATCGCCCAATTATTAGTGGATTATCCAGTAAAAATTTTATCGGGGAATTAGCTCAGCTGGCAGAGCGTCTCAATGGCATCGAGAAGGTCGGGGGTTCGACTCCCCCATTCTCCACACAATTTTTTTATATCACTGTTGCTAAAAGAGCTGTTGCCAGCATCTCTTTTGCTTCCCTAGCAGCCTAACCAGCCTATTTTTATGCAATCTTTCTTATTTGAAAACGCGCTAGTCATTCTGCTCTTACCTGCAAGCTACTACATATTGTGGAAGTTATTCCGCAATACATGGCGCGAACTTGATGAGGAGGCTCATGCATGGAACACAGCACATCGCAAAAAAGGAGGCACCAACTTTCGTCCCTTCGCTGTCTTTGCCATTGCTGCAACGGTGCTGGCCTGGCAAGATTATTATGGAGGAAGTTATTTTTACCGGGCACATATATACCCGCTGCTCTGCCAGTTAGACCAAAGGTTTCCAGCGTGGGTACAGCTTGCTAAATACAAAGTATTGTATGATTACGTGTGGTGGGAATTAGCATTGATCCTGGGGTACGTCGTTTTTCCTTTTACTATCTGGAAAATTCTTTTTCCCAAAGATACTTTACTCGACTTTGGCTTGCGTACGCAGGGCTTCTTCCACCATATACGCCTCTATGGCTTGTTCTTGGTGCTGATCATCTTGGCAGTAGTGTTCGCTAGCTTTCAGTCAAGTTTTGTGGACTACTACCCCTACTACAAGTTGGCCTCCCGTAGCTGGTGGGATCTTTTGCTTTGGGAAGCTATCTACTTGCCTGGGTTTTTTGCCCTTGAAATATTTTTTAGAGGCTGGTGGTTAGTAGCCTTACGGCAAAGCTTAGGATCTGCTGCCATTTTTACCATGGTAGTCCCTTACTGCATGATTCACTTTGGTAAACCTTACTTAGAAACAATGGTAACCGTCATGGGTGCTATTGCACTAGGGTCGATTAGTATGAAGAATAAAAGCGTTTATCAAGGAACCCTACTCCATATTGCTTTAGCGCTCTCTATGGATTTGCTAGCGCTGGCACAAAGAGGAGCTTTCCCCAATACATTTTGGCCATAGCACATAAAAAAGTGTACGCCCTAAAAGTTAGTGGCTACCATGCACCTTGAGTAGGTCCTAGGTGGGCCGATGAACAATACAGCAAGTTTGTTTTTGACAAAGAGCTTTTTAGCTTCTAGTATGGAGCTTTTATTAGTAATCCAGCAAGCCTCTTGCCATAGCAAAGCATCTCATGGACCTACAGCACATGCTTGATTTCCTGGCAGCCTTACGACAAAACAACAACAAGGCTTGGATGGGTACCCACAAGGCAGCCTATCAACAAGCACGCAATACTTTGCTAGACGTGACGGATTCGCTGATTAAGGGCATGGGGCCCTTGGACGAATCAGTCGCAGACCTGGCACCCAAGCAGTGCATTTTTCGGATCAATCGTGACATTCGGTTTAGCAAAAACAAGTCCCCTTATAAAACCAATATGGGTGTCTTTCTAGCTCCTGAAGGAAAAAACAGTGGTTATGCAGGCTACTACCTGCACATAGAGCCAGAGGGCAAGTCGTTTATTGCTGGGGGCATGTACCAGCCTACTTCAGCTGCGCTTAAGAAGATCCGGCAAGAGATCGATTACCATGCAGATGCACTACTTAGAGTCCTTAGTGCACCTCGTTTTAAGCAGCTATTTGGTGCTTTACAAGGAGAAAAGCTCAAAAAAACACCGCAAGGCTATGAGGCAGCGCACCCACAGGCTGAGTTGTTAAAAATGAAGTCCTACCTAGTCACGCACCCCGTCACAGATAGCGCAGTCACACAAAAGATTTCCTCTCTCAGGTACTGGAAGTCTTTCAGGCTATGATTCCCCTCAACAAATTCTTGAACACAGCCATCAGCATGTAGTGCTTTGGCTTTTTGCGCTAGGTGTGTGCTCCAGCCCTTGGCGCACTCATATACAGCTAGCAATAGCAGCAAGCAACTATCCGCAACCAAGTACTTGCTAAGGCTTAGTAACACTCAGTAGGAACTAGCTTGCTGCGCATAGCCCCAAAGCGCAACTTGCTTTTCTAGTGTAGGGGTGAGAACTTCCTGGCGTTCTCATCATCCAACTGCTACACCATGATTGCGATAGAACAAGTGGCCTTCCTAGAGGTCCTGACCTTTATAGCAAGCGCCCTACTTTTTATAGGCATTGGTTCGTTGGTGGGTTCCTTACTACGGCCTCAGCGCCCTAACAAAGCAAAGCTACGTACCTACGAGTCAGGCGAGGAGGCTGTTGGCCATGCTTGGGGAAAGTTTAATACCCGTTTTTATGGCATTGCGATTGTCTTTGTGCTTTTTGAGGTGGAAACTGTGCTACTGTTTCCTTGGGCTACAGTATGGGCTAAACGCGAACTTAACGAGACAACAGGAGGCTTGTGGGCTAGCTATACAGCCATGTCAGCCGTGCTGTTTATCACCCTGCTGGCCATAGGCCTGGCCTATGCATGGAGCCAAGGACATCTGGCTGGTATACAACCTCCTCGCCCCTCCTCTTCTTTTGTGTCTAAGGTACCTCAGGCGTATTATGACCAAGTCAATAGGCGCTATGACCCATCTGCTAAAGAAGCTATAGATCATGCTAACAACGCAGCAACAAGCCCATGAAGTCACAAAAAACAGGAGAAGGAGCGGTGATTTTGTCGAAGCTAGATGACCTGCTTAACTGGTCCAAGCGGTCGTCTTTATGGCCCATGACATTTGGCCTAGCCTGTTGTGCCATTGAGATGATGGGCACGTATGGGGCTGATTACGACCTGGACCGCTTGGGAGTCATCCCTAGGGCTTCTCCGCGCCAGGCAGATGTGATGATCGTATCGGGCACGGTTACCTTTAAAATGGCTGATAGAATCAAACGGCTTTACGAACAAATGGCTGAGCCACGCTATGTGATCTCCATGGGGTCGTGCGCCAACTGTGGCGGGCCTTATTGGCAGCATGGCTACCATGTAGTCAAGGGAGTAGATAGAATTATCCCTGTAGATGTCTATGTTCCAGGTTGCCCGCCACGCCCTGAAGCACTGATTGGGGGCTTTTTGAAGCTGCAAGAAAAGATTCGTCAAGAAAAGCTCACCCCAGCTGAGGCTTCGAAAGCACCTGGGTAGGAAGCCCCAAAGGCTAAAGAGAAACTAATGACTTTTAAAGAAATCACTGCCTTACTGACCCAATACTTTGGCTCAGGCATCATCCTGTCAGAAGACCTGCACGCTACGCCGCCAGCCCTCCTTATTCCAGCACAGCGTATTACCGAGGTCGGACAAATGCTTCATGCGCATGAAAAAACCTATTTCGATTACCTGACTTGTATCACTGCCCTAGACAATGGCCCTGAGGCAGGTACGCTGGAAGTGATCTACCACCTGTACTCTATTCCCTATCACCTGCAGCTGATGCTCAAAGTGCAAGTGGCTAGGAATGGGCCTGGAGAACCATTGCCTGAGGTGTCTTCGATAAGCCATATTTGGCGAGGGGCTACCTGGCACGAGCGTGAGGCTTATGATTTGGTAGGCATTGTCTTTACCAACCATCCAGACTTGCGGCGTATCTTACTACCTGCTGACTGGAGAGGGCATCCGCTGCGAAAAGACTATGAAGCACAGCAGCAGTATCATGGCATCTCCATAGCGTGATTGAGCTATTTGTTGATGGGGTGACTGATAGGCTGTTGACTAATGCTTGCAAGGTAGACTGGCAGCAACCAATTTCCTCCTTGGGTCATTCCGAACGAATGTGAAGAGGCTTACTAAGTGGACAGTTATGCAGAGTTACTTCACTTCGTTCAGCATAACAAAAAGAGAAGAAGCGCATGACAAACAAGGGAATTATCTAGGATCCTCTGCTCCAATAACCCAATCAAGCAATGACTTAATCACCTAATAAAAATATGTCGATCAGCCCAGCAACCCTACAAGAAGTACAACACAGCGTCCAAATAGAAGAGGTGGTGGCTGATTTTGTGCCCCTTAAGAAGAAAGGGCAAAACTTGTGGGCGTGCTGTCCTTTTCACCAAGAAAAGACTCCTTCTTTTTCCGTTTCTCCTACTAAAGGCTTTTACAAGTGCTTTGGCTGTGGGGCTGCTGGCGATGCTATCACCTTTGTCAGGGAGATAGAGGGGGTAAACTTTGTAGAGGCGGTAAAATACCTGGCCAACAAGTATGGTATTGACATCCAGGAGTCAGCCCCTAACGCAGAGCAAGTACAACAGCAGCATGCCAAGGATAGCTTGTATATCCTGCTCAACCTGGCCAAGGAGTACTATGTGCACACCCTTTGGGCACAGGCAGAGGGGCCAACCATAGGGCTGAGTTATCTCACGGAAAGGGGTTTTACTGACCCTTTCATCAAGCAATTTGAGCTAGGGTATAGCCTCGACGCTGGGGAAGGCTTCTATCAGTTTGCTCGCGCAAAAGGTTATGAAGAAGAGCTTTTGGAAAAGGCAGGGCTCATTATCCACCAGGAGCATAAAGCCTACGATCGGTTCAGGGGCAGGGTGATGTTTCCTATTCACAATGTGTCAGGCAAGGTGATTGCCTTTGGCGCCCGGGTACTCAAAGCAGCTAAAAACCAACCCAAGTACATCAACTCGCCAGAAACAGCAATTTATCACAAAACCGACACGCTATACGGTATTTTTCAAGCCAAACAATCGATCAGACAAGAGGACAATTGCTACCTCGTAGAAGGCTACACAGACGTGCTGGGCCTACACATGGCTGGCATTACCAATGTGGTGGCGTCTTCAGGCACCTCGCTGACTGAAGCGCAGATCCAGCTCATGAGCAGGTTTACCAAGCATATCACTTTTGTATTTGACGGGGACCCAGCGGGCATCAAAGCGTCTTTGCGAGGCATTGACATGGTGTTGGAAAGGGGGCTTAATGTGAAGGTGGTACTCCTCCCCCAGGGCGAAGACCCAGACAGCTATGCGCTCAAGGTGGGGGCAACGGCTTTGCAGGCCTATCTCAAGACAGCGCCCCAAGACTTTATCCAGTTCAAGGCTACCCTGCTCCTACAAGCAGCCCAGGAAGACCCTATTCGGAAAGCTGGGGCCATTAAAGAAATCGTCCAGAGCATTGCAGTCATTCCAGACGCTGTTAAAAGAGCCGTGTTGACCCAGCAGTGTAGCAAGCTCCTTGGCATGGATGAAGCAGTGCTGACTGCTGAACAGAACAAGCTACGTGTCCAAAAGGAGCAGGAGCAACATCAAAAAGCTACGCGTTCCTTGCATGCGCATAGAGCACTCATGGCACTCACCTCCAAGGCTGCGCCAGCTCATAAGCCAGCGGATAGTATCAAAGCTTACGAACGGGAAATCATCCGCATGCTGCTGAGCTACGGAACGACTGCGCTAGAGGATGGCCAACCTTTGTATGCGTACCTGCTCCGAGAGCTCGAAGAAGTAAACTTTCGTACGCCTGAGTACAAGGCCATTGTAGAGCATTTTCAGCAGCAACTTGCACAAGGAAAGGTAGTAGATGCTACTTATTTTATTCAGGGTGAGGACGAGACCTTCAAGAAGACGACTATCGACTTGACAGCGTCTGCTTATGAAGTAAGTGCCCATTGGGAGGATCGGTACCAGATTTATACTGCCAAAGAAGAGGATGAGCTGCACCAGACAGCCTTTAAGAACATTCTCAGGCTCAAGCTCAGGCTCATCCAGCAACTCATTGAAGACAATCGAACAGGTTTACAGAGCAATCCTGAGCCTGAAGAGGAAGACAGGCTCCTTCAGGTACACGCAGCGCTTAAACAAGCTGAGGCAGCTATTGCCCAGGAGCTAGGCATGGTCGTTTGGTGATGCCAGCGATACAACCCTCTTAGCTTGGAGCCGTGAACCTGGAGGGATTCGAACCCCCAACCGCTGCATCCGTAGTGCAGTGCTCTATCCAATTAAGCTACAGGTCCTAGCAACCAAAGGAGTGTAAACCTAGGCAATAAATCCGCCTTCCTCAACAACGTGCTTCGCAAGACCCGATACAATAGATAAATTTCAAAGCCGTAACATCACTAATAAGCTTAGCTAGTAGTAGACTTATAACTAAGAGATATGCAGCCAGCTCCTTTAGAACGCTGCAGCTACTGCTCCTGGTCATCGAATGTGCCTTCTTTAGGTACCCAAGCTACTCCTACTCTCAATATAAATTAACGGAACGTGCTTTGACTGCGGTGCCAAAAGTCTTAGCTTTGCTTTGTCCGACATTCATGGAACGTACACACCACTAATAGAATGAAGAAGCTAGTCTTGGCGCTTTTACTTATGGTTACTGCTGTACATACGTGGGCACAGGAAGCTCAAAACAATGTGCAGGACACTCCTAAGCAGGCAGCTACACCACAAGAGCCTAGAAAGCATGGACAACAAGCCCACCCCAGCAAGCTGAAATCCAGGGCTGCGGAGTTGCCCAACTATGGCAGCTTGGTGATTGACTGGGGACTTAATTTTTTAAGAGACCGTCCTCAAGAAATGGACTTGATCTGTTGGGGCTCCAGGTTCTCAAACGTATATTACTACTATAACATCCGCCTTGGACAGTCTCGCTTCGCAATCAGCCCAGGAATAGGTATCGGATCTGAGGGGTACCGGTTCAAAGAAAAGGACGAGAAGTACTATACCCTAGTACGTAACGAGGTCATTCGTGATACAGAGTTCAAATACGCTCATGAACTTTTTCCGAAAAGTAAGAAGATTTTACAGTCAAGCCTGGACTTAAGGTATGTGGACTTTATGCTAGAAGTAAGACTGAGTGCCAACCGTAAGTATCCTAAAGAAAGCTTCTTTGTAGCCTTAGGTGGTAAGGTGGGCATGCTTTGGCACGCATCTACTACGGTAAAGTATAAAGAGGACGACCAGATTAAGCAACAGGTTGCCAGGGAGTTCTTCAACCTAAATAAGATGCGTTCTGCCGTACATGCCAGGTTAGGATGGGAGCGCTTTAGTCTTTTCTACACACAAACCCTGCCCTTTTCCACCCTTTTTAATAAGGATCGAGGACCTAGTAAGACCACCACACAACCTTACAGTGTAGGACTCTCTGTTGATCTCTTTTAATGGCTATCTAACCCAAAGGGCAAGTTTACAGCTCCTTACGCAGCCTAGCTACAGGAATGTGTAGCTGTTCTCTATACTTGGCCACCGTTCTTCGGGCTAGGTGGTAGCCTTGAGCTTTAAGCAGTGCAGCAATCTTCTCATCGGCATAAGGTTGCTGCTTATTTTCTTCCTGGATAATCTCTGAGAGGGCTTTTTTGACAGCTCTGTTGCTTACATCTTCTCCTGAATCGGTAGCAATGGCTTCAGTAAAGAAGTATTTCAAGGGATAAACGCCAAAGTTAGTCTGTACAGACTTGTTGTTGACTATCCTTGACACGGTAGAAACGTCCATGCCAATCTCTTCTGCCACGTACTTTAGGACCATGGGCTTAAGCCTGTGCTCCTCTTCTTCCATAAAGAAGTCATGCTGCAGGCGCACAATCGCTTGCATGGTGTTTAGTAGGGTGTGCTGTCGTTGTTTAACAGCATCAATGAACCACTGAGCAGCTTCTAATTTCTTCCTAGCAAAAGTAGCAGCTTCTTTAAGCCTCCTATCTTGCCTTTTGAGCCTGCGATAGTTATCCAGCATGGCAACGTAAGATTTTCTCGTTCTCAACACAGGTGTACTGTAGTTACTAAGGGCAACATGAAGTTGGCCATTTTGTTTTGTAACGATAAAATCAGGATACAAGACTTCACCGCGGGAAGATACATTAAAGCTGCTGCCTGGCTTAGGATTCAACTTGGTAATTAATGCCAAGGTGTCTTTGAGGAGTTGTGGACTTTGCACCCCTAGCTTCTCTGTAATCTTTGTATAGTGCTTTCTGCTAAATTCCTCAAAGCACTGAGCAAGTATCTGCCTCGCAAGCTGGTTGGCGGCCCCACTTTCTTGGCGTTGCTCTAATTGGATTAACAAACATTCTTGTAAGCTGCTGGCCCCTATTCCTGGAGGCGTAAAACTTTGTATCTTCTTAAGCACTGCTTCTACCTCTTGCACATTGGTCTCAACGTATTGAGTAAAAGCTAGTTCATTGACAATGGCCTCTAAATCTCGGCGGATATAGCCATCGGCATCAATACTACCAATGAGATGTGCCCCAATCTTATGTTGACGTTTGTCAAGTTCTAGAAACCTAAGCTGTCTCAAAAGCTTCTCTCCTAGTGTATCAGGCGTACTAAGTAGAGGCTCGCCTGTCACTGGTCGCTCTTGATGCTGTTGATAGCTTGTGTTGTAGTGCTGGTAGCTATTATCACGCAAGCCTTCCTCCATCCAGTCTTCCTCATCAGTATTCTCTTCATTGCTGGGTTGCTCTTCTATCGTATTGGTATCTTCTTCCAAGGCAGGGTTACTGGCTAACTCCTGCTCTACACGAGCTTTCATGGTGGCAGAAGGCACTTGTAGCAGTTTGATGAGCTGTATTTGTTGGGGGGATAGTCTTTGTGCCAGCACATGGCTTAGACGCAGCTTTTGCATGTAGTGTATTAAATTGAGGCCAATATGCTGACTCAGAAAGCCCTGCGGGGTAGAGAGCGAGGCAGGTCGGCTCAAACCCCTTCCTTTTATATTACGGTGTTCTGCGGTAATTTTGAAGCCGCATTTAGAGAAAAATCTTGAAGAGAACAAAGATAAAAGAACTCTTGGCCATAGCACAAGTAGGAAGCCAGATTTGTGCTAAGGGATGGGTACGCACCAAGCGCATTAGCAAAAACGCTGTGTTCATTACTTTGAATGATGGCTCTACCCTTCACAACCTACAGGTGGTAGCTACCCCTGCTCAACTTTCAAAAGCTACCTTACAAAGCATTACCCCTGGGAGTAGTTTGTCTGTAGAGGGCATGGTTACTGCCTCTCAGGGCCAAGCACAGCACATTGAGCTACAAGCTGACAAGCTGACTGTCCTGGGCACTGCAGCTGATTACCCATTGCAGCCTAAAAAGCACTCTTTTGAGTTTTTGCGAGAAATAGCTCATCTGCGTTTTCGTACCAATACTTTTGGGGCTGTTTTCAGGGTCCGCCATGCCCTCAGCTATGCTATTCATCAGTTCTTTCATAAGCAAGGCTTTGTGTATCTACACACACCCATCATCACAGGAATAGATGCGGAAGGAGCGGGGGAGATGTTTAATGTGACTACATTAGATGTAGCCCACCTACCCAGACAAGAAGATGGCAGCATTGATTTTCGCCACGATTTCTTTGGTCAGCCAACTAGCTTAACTGTTTCAGGGCAGTTGGAGGCAGAAGCTGCAGCGCTAGGACTGGCAGAGGTCTATACCTTTGGGCCTACCTTTAGGGCAGAGTACTCGTATACCACCCGACACCTGGCAGAGTTTTGGATGGTGGAGCCAGAGATGGCTTTTTATGACCTCACGGATAATGTGGCGCTCGCAGCGTCCCTGCTGAAGTATTTGGTGCAGTTTGTACTGGACCATTGTCCAGATGACCTGGCTTTTCTGCAGCAAAGGGTATTAATAGCACCGCCTCCAAAAAAGCAGACAGAGAAGGAGCTACCGCTTTTTGAACGCTTGGAAGGGATCGTAGCACAACCCTTTGCACACATCACTTACACTGAGGCCATTGACATTTTGAAAGTTTCAAAGCCCAACAAACAAGGGAAGTTTGCTTACGCTGTTCGGAATTGGGGCATGGATTTACAATCGGAACACGAACGCTACCTGGCAGAGCAGCACTTTAAGAAGCCTGTTGTGATTACCGACTATCCAGGCAGGGTCAAAGCGTTTTACATGCGCCAGAATGAAGATGGGAAGACGGTCGCTGCGATGGACATCTTGTTACCAGGTATAGGAGAAATTCTAGGAGGATCGCAGCGAGAGGAGCGGTTAGACAAGCTGGTGGCAGCCATACAGCACTTACAGATAGACGCAGGGGCCTTGCAGTGGTACCTAGATACACGCCGCTTCGGTACTGTGCCACACAGTGGCTTTGGTCTAGGGCTAGAACGCTTCGTGCAGTTTGTCACGGGCATGGAAAACATCCGCGATGTTATTCCCTTTCCAAGAACGCCAGGCAATGCTGCTTTCTAAAAAAATGCTAGTAACAGACAAGCCACTATTTTATTGCCTGGGCTTGGTACCATGCTTCGTTAGTCAGGGCTTTTTTATAGGCACCTAGTGCACGTTCACGTGCAGCACTGTGGTCAACAATTGGTTGGGGATAGGACCGTTCCTCGAGCTCAGGTACCCATTGTTTGATATACTTGAGTGCGGGATCAAACTTTTGCGTCTGGAGATAAGGATTAAAGATGCGGAAATAAGGAGCTGCATCGCAACCAGCGCCTGCTGCCCACTGCCACCCACCATTGTTAGAAGCCAGCTCAAAGTCTAAGAGTTTTCTAGCAAAATAAGCTTCGCCCCAGCGCCAATCGATCAGCAAGTGCTTGGTCAAAAAACTAGCTGTAATCATACGCAGCCGGTTATGCATGTAGCCCGTTACATTCAGCTCCCGCATACCTGCATCTACAATAGGATACCCGGTCTGTCCTGCACACCAAGCTTGGAATTGACTTTGATTATTCTCCCAGGCCACTTGGTCATAGATAGGCTTAAAAGAACGCTCCACTACATAAGGAAAGTGCCACAAGATCATCATGTAAAAGTTGCGCCAGATCAACTCATTGAGCCATACTTCATTGTGGGCGCGAGCAATGCGCGTGGCCATTCGGATGCTTATCGTACCAAAACGAAAGTGTACACTGAGCCTACTCGTGCCCAAAACTGAAGGGATATCCCTTTGCTGGTCATACTTTTTGATACGATCCAGATCTATTTCATGGCTAGGAAAGTCGAAGTGTTGCGCCTGAAATCCCATGTCTTGTAGTAAAAGCAAGGGCAGAGGGCTGATCTGCAAACAATGATGAAGTAACCCACTGCTGTCAAATCCTTGCGCCATGGCTGGCTTAAACCGTGCTTTCCATTGCTTCATATAAGGCGTAAAAACCGTGTACGGCGTACCATCATCCTTCATCAGCTCATCCTTTTCAAAGATAACTTGGTCCTTGAAGCTGTGAAAGGCTATCTGGTGTGCTGCTAGGTAGTCAGCCACTGCCTGATCGCGCTGTTGAGCATAGGGTTCATAGTCGTGGTTGGTGTACACAGCATTAAGTATCAGTGTGCGGGTTAGTTGCTGGTATACTGCTGTAGGCTCACCATAACACACCAGCAGCGAGCTGCCTATTTTTTCTAAGGCGGCTTTGAGTAACTGAAGTTGCGCATAAATAAACTGGACCCTGCAGTCAGTACAGTCTTCCAGCTTGGCTAGGATGTTGGCATCAAAGATGAAAATAGGTAGTACAGGTCCGCCTGTATTGAGTGCTTGATATAGGCCATGGTTGTCTTCGAGCCGCAGATCTCTTCGGAACCAGAATAGGGTCCATGCTTTTTGTTGGGCCTGGATATTGAGATTAGGGATGATCATAAGCTACGTGCTGTTTTACTGGTAGCGTGTGGGGACTACTATAGACTTATAAGAACCGCCAAGTAAGTTAGAGTCTGTTCAGCTGGTATCGTAAGCTCGCTCCTAGAATCAGAGCATATTTTCTGTAGGTGGGAATCCTTATTCTTGTTTGTAAAAGCTCCTCAACAGATGCTTTACAAATCTTCTGGAAGAGCCTTCTGTAGTAGGTATAGGCCAAATAAACGCAAAACCTGGCGTTATCAGGAAGCTGTTTGATACCCACAAGCGCTACATTAAAATCTGCTGCTACACTGGCCTCTATGTCCCGCTTGGTCGTTTTGTTAAATTGGTCAAAGCTACTACCTGGGAAGTAATACCTACCTAGCTGCTTGGCATCAGCGTGTAAGTCTCTCAAGAAATTCACCTTTTGCAAGGCTTTGCCTAGACGCATGGCATAGGGCTTCAGCTGCGTGTATTGCTCCCCCCCACAAAAGACTTGCAGACACATCAGCCCTACCACCTCTGAAGAGCCTAATAGATATTTTTCAAAAGAAGCCTGTGTATGCGTTTGTTGGCTTAGGTCCATCCGCATGCTTTCAAAAAAAGTATCCACAAGCGCTAGGTCGATTTGAAAAGTGTGTACAACCTGTTGGAAGGCATTGAGGATAGGGTTCAAGCTGATCTTGTCTTGAATGGCTTGGTACGTAGCTGCTTGAAACTGTTCCAGTAAGGAAGCCTTGGGATAGTCATGAAAGGTATCCACGATCTCATCGCCCAGCCTAAAGAAGCTGTAGATCGCATAGATAGCACTACGGTATTTTTTGTGTAGCAACTTAATGCCTATGGCAAAAGAGCTGGTGTAGGCTTGGGTAGTGATTCTACAGCATTCTGCAGAAACACGATCATAAATAGCTTTCATAGAGGTTGCGTGGCTTGTTTTATGGGCTAGCCCTCGTGCATTGCACTTAGTAATCACCCAAAAATTTACCCCAAGGGAAAGCCTTGTTACCTACTACTGGAGGTAGCTCGAAAGCAATAAAAGTAGAAGAATAGAACATGAGACACAAGCCTAGGGTTGTACTGCTCAAGATAGCGTTAGCTAAGCCCTATACGCCTTCACTATCTCTTTGGCTACGACCTGCCCTGAAATGATAGCCGGGGGTACTCCTGGCCCTGGTACGGTGAACTGGCCTGTGTAGTAGAGGTTGCGCACTTTGTGGCTACGTAGCGAGGGGCGTAGCATAGCTGTTTGCCACAACGTACTGGCCAGGCCGTAAGCATTGCCTTTGAAGGCATGGTAGTCTTGTATAAAGTCTTGGTGGCCATAGCTCCTTTGGCAGACAATATGCTCTTTGATAGTCTCTCCAGTAAGCTCCTCAAGCTTTTGCAAGGTATACTTTAGATACTGCTCACGGACTTCTGATGTATCCTGCAGGCCAGGGGCTACAGGAATGAGTATAAAGAGGTTGTCGCAGCCTGAGGGAGCCACTGTACTATCAGTTTTGGAGGTACAAGAGACATAAAACAAGGGATCAGAAGGCCACTGGGGCGACGTATAGATTGCATGAAAATGTTGCTGCAGCGATGTATGGAAGAAAAGGTTGTGGTGGCGCAGCCGCTTTAGCCGTTTGTTGATGCCTAGATAGTAAAGCAAGCAAGAAGGTGCTAATACCCGCTTGTCCCAATAGGCTTGGCTATACGTTCTGTAGGCTTTAGGCAACAGGTGTTGCTCTACATGGTGGTAATCACCATTGGCAATGACTAGCCCTGCTGTAAAGCTCTGCCGATCTGTAAGCACCTGCTGTACCTGTTGGTTGTCTATTTCCAAGGCTTTTACTTCAGTATCTGTCAGGATCGTAGTGCCCAAAGACTCGTTGAGTTTCACCATAGCCTTGATCGGCTCGTGCATGCCTCCCATAGGATACCACGTGCCTAATGCAATGTCTGCATAGTTCATTAGGCTGTAGAGCGCTGGGGTTTTCTGCGGGGTGGCCCCCAAAAAGAGCACTGGAAACTCCAAGAGTTGGAGTAGATGCGCATCGGTGAAGTACTTCCGAATGTAGCGGTGAAAAGATTGGAAAAGATGCAGCCTGAAGAGCCCCCTGAGAATTCTCAAGTCAGCTAACTCGAACACCGACTGCCCGGGCTTATAGACCAGGTCTGTGATCCCTACTTGGTACTTATAAGCAGCCTCAGCAAGAAATTGCTGCAAGCGCAGCCCTGCCCCTCTTTCGTAGGTCTCAAACAGCTGCATGCGTGCCTCAGGCTGCGCAGGCATGGAGGCGATGTGGTCTTGGCCAAAGAAGACAGCATAAGCAGGATCGAGTTGCTTCAACGTGTAGTAATCAGCTGCAGCATGGCCAAATTGGTTGAAGAAAGCTTCGAATACGTCAGGCATCCAATACCAGCTAGGCCCCATGTCAAAACGAAAGCCCTGGGCCTCAAACATACGTGCTCTGCCTCCTGGCTGGCTGTTCTTCTCTAGTACAGTGACCTCAAAACCTTGCTGAGCTAGGGAAGCTGCTGCGGCCAAGCCTGCATACCCTGCTCCTATTACAATGACACGATGGCTGGTAGCGGACATAGATAATATGCTTGTACTGAAGGAACATAGAGGTTTAGCGCGCTCGGAAGGACTCGAACCCTCAACCTTCGGAGCCGAAATCCGACGTTCTATCCAGTTGAACTACGAGCACAGGTCTTTTGGTGTTTGGGTACCCTGGGAGCAAATTGCGCTTATACAAGCACAGACTTGCTCGGGCCATGCAAGTACATAAAAAAAAGACAAGCCGTATTACATCATACCGTTGAGACTATCTAAAATTTATGACTATCTTGAAAACAAACCATAGCCTCCATGCATCACTTCAATATAGACTATCTGATAGTAGCGATCTTTCTACTCCTTACGCTGCTTATCGGACTACTAACGGGTAGAGGGATTAAAGACATTAGGGAGTATGCGATTGCTAATAGGATGTTTGGGACAGGAGCGTTGGTATTGACTTGGTTGGCCACAGATATTGCAGGAGAAACTGTCTTGGATATGGCTGGTTCCGTGAGGACAGAAGGTATTCTGCAACCCTTGACTGTTTCAGGAGGTTGCAGTATTGCCTTGCTCATGCAGGCGTTGTTTTTCGCTCCTAAGTTCACAAACTTTCAGGGCTGTATTACCATGGGAGATGTTATCGGGCATCTCTACAAAGGTCCTAGCCAGATAATTACAGGGCTATTAAGTTTTTTTACGGCACTCTGCATTGCAGGCATGGAGATCACCGTGATAGGGATCCTGTGTGAGACAATGCTAGGTATCGATTATCGTTGGGGAGTAGGAGTAGGCGGACTGATATTGGTGTTATACACAGTACATGGCGGCATAAAGTCTGTGACCTTTACAGACCTTTTTCAATTTCTAGTTCTGATTGTTGTTCTACCTGTGATTACAGCTACAGCTTTGGACTATGCAGCAGGCATCAAACATGTGTTCTCCCAGGTACCTAGTACGCAATTTCGCGTATTTGATCACCCTAAGGCACCGAATTACTTAGCTCTGTTTTTATCAATCAGTGTTTTTCAGTTTGCTTACGTTGACCCCGCTCTGATACAGAGGATACTCATGGGCAAGACTAAAAAGCAGTTACGCAACCAGTTTTTTATTGTTGCTTCCGTTTTATTGGCCTTGATGCTGACTTTATCACTGCTGGGCCTTACAAGCATTGTATTATATCCGGAGGATACAGATCCTCGCATAGTAGTACGTATTGTTAGCGACATTTTACCCGTAGGTATTAAAGGTCTGGCAATGGCGGGACTCTTTGCTGTCACTATGGCTACTTTTGATTCTTTTTTACATGCAGCAGGCCTAACACTAGTACATGATGTGATAAGACCTTTGTATAACCGCAGAGATGGTACACTTAATGAGCTAGCCTGGACGCGTTATGTGACTTTTTTGACAGGTCTTGTAATTATCGCTGTTGGGCTGGTACGCGCAGAAGATCTTTACAGCTTTGTTCTGATCTCTTATAAGTTTACAGCACCATTACTCGCTTTCCCACTTTTTTTGGGTGTTTTAGGGCTGAAGCCTGATAGTTATGCTTATTATAGTGCCGCAGGGGTTGCTATCGTAGTGCTCTTAATTGCTGATTTTCTGTTACCAGCAGAGCTGGATAATTTTTCGCCGCTCATCAGTGTGGTAGCTAATGGTATTGTCTTTTTGGGCATACACACTGTACGCAACAATGGTTTTCTGATCATCAATTATGATAGGAAAACGACATATCTATGGAAGCCAAGTCGTAAAGCTCTCCTAGCCCAGCTTCAAACCTTGATGCCAACCCCCCATAACATAGTTGAATATTCGCAAAAGCAGGTAGCAAAGTACGATGCTCCTTACAGGCTGCTAGGAATCTTCTGTATTGTCAACTACATAGTCCCCTATTTTATGTGGGAGCATGGTAGTGTCCAGTCACCTGAGCTCATGCTCTATTTGCGTTTCATAGGCGCTATGGCCTGTGGCTTACTGGTGGTCAAAGACAAATGGCCCCAGTCTCTCTTGCCGTATCTGCCCACCTTCTGGCACTTCACCCTACTCTATTGTATTCCCTTCACCAGCACAGTGATGTTTCTCCTGACCCAAGGCAGTGTAGAATGGCTCATCAATGTGGCTATCGCCATCATGTTCCTCATTGTGCTTGTAGACTGGCTTACCTTCCTCCTCCTCGCTATACTTGGTGTAGGCTTAGGATGCCTCTTCTATAGACTGGCCCTAGGCCCTATCGACCTGCAGCTGGACTTTACTACCGGCTATTTGCTGGTCTACCAGGGTATTTTTGCCACCTTGATTGGCTTGCTCTTTGCCCGCAGGCAACAAAAAAGAGCTAATAAGGTACAAAAGAAGCTAGTCCATAGAGACAAAGAAACTCAAACTAGCCTACTAAAAACCGCCGAAGAAAGATTTAAAGCCCTTAAAACCCTCCAAGACGCAAGAGTACATAACTTGCTGAAAGTAGCCCAAGATCTGCAAGGGCTACCTGTAGAAGGGGAAGCGGCTCAGAAGCTCCAAGCTATAGAAGCAATGCTTATCCCTATGGCTTTCCAGCTGCAAGGCATTGAGACCAGGACTGAGGAGTACTTACGGCTCCAGGTGGGTTCAGTGCCTATCGAACAGTGGCTGACCAAAGTACAAGAAAAACTACAAGACGACGGCGTAGCGCAACCCATACGCTGCCAGCAAGCTACCCAGCACAAGGAACTCGTCTGTGACCCCGAACAACTGATCACCCTGCTCATTAAGAGTATCGCTGCCCTACAGGAGCGACCCGAGGAACAGCAGGAAGATGGGGAGCAACCTCTCTTACTCGGCCTAGAAGACACCTGGCTCCACTACCCACTCCCCGATGTAGCCGAAGGCTACATTAAAAAAGTGCAGGCCCTGCGTATTGTGGTCACTCAAGAGGAGAACTTGCCAGTCCTAGCGCCAAGCTACCAGCCCAACTTAACAACATCTAGACTGATCGCCTCGACAACCCCCAGAGCACTCGAGCAACTGAATAACGAACGGATTGTCAAGGCTCACTATGGGTATACTGAGGTAACCCCCAATACGCTGTGCTATGTGGTCCCTATCGACCTGCGAATGATCCGGCCCAAAGACATGGACAAGTCTTATATGGAGCTCGGGGTAGCCCCTGTACGTGCCAATGACCACTACAAAAGCGACACTATCGATGCTCAGACACAAGAAAAGGAATTTTTGGCAGCAGTAGCGCAACATAGTAGTGTAGATATAGGCTTGGTGAAGATGGCCCTGGAGCTGATCAAGTGGTATCACGGTCCGGTAGCCAGGCACTCAGGAGAGCCATTTTACTTACATTCCCTGGCGGTAGCGCAGATAGTACTGGACTACAACACGGACGGGCCGACGATCTTAGGGGCATTGCTGCATGACACGGTAGAGGATACATTGATACTGCTAAAGCATATTGGGATGGTTTTTGGGGAAGAGACCGCTGCAGTAGTGGACATGGTGACGCACTTGCAGAGCGTGGAGGGTAGCTTCTACAAGGTCAAGCTCTCAGTAGAAGAGAACTTGCGGATGCTAGAAAGGACAGGCAACACACGTGCTTTGTATGTGAAGCTGGCAGACCGCGTGCATAACATGCGCACGATCGCCGCACTTCCTACGCTGGCCAAGCAGCACGAAGTAGCCGAAGAGACGCTGCAGTTCTATGTGCCGCTGGCAGAGCGGCTAGGGCTATACGAGGTAGCTCAGGAGTTGCAAAGTAGGTGTGCGCAGGTGCTGCCTATAAAAGAGTAAGCCAAGCCTAGTAGCTCATTTTATCGTCTATACGTCCAACGCATTTCATGCTGCAGTAACTGACTTAGCCAAGTTCCTAGGACGGTTCACATCACAGCCTCTTGGTCGCCCTGAGTCACAATAACAATGAGCTTGCTCCCTCTAGCTTTGACCGCTGCTATATTCGAGATGAGCTTGTCATAAGACCAGTCTTGCGTGGCCATAAACACTACCGGCATGGCTTCATCGATTAAGGCAGTGGGGTCGTGCTTCATCGCTGCAGCAGGATAACCCTCTGCGTGAATGTAAGAAAATTCTTTACCCTCCAGCATGGTGGCTCCCTGTGCGTTAGCTAGCTCATGAGTAGGTTTGCTGTGCCGAAGTTCAGAGACTTACTCTACTTCTACAGGAATTCTACAGAACTCTTCCAAAAAACACTCGGCTACCCAACCAGCACTATAATGCGATAAAAACGTAAATTAGCAGTTGCCTTTAGCCAGGTGGGCTTGAGGGGTTGCCCACAGTAGCTTACTAATTCGAACGACCCTCAATGGCTATACCCCAAAAACCATGCTTGTAGCACAAGGAATCACCAAATACTATGGTCGCCTCCTGGTGCTAGAAGGCATTGACTTGACTGTGGCTAAGAGCGAGATTGTAGCCATCACAGGCGCTTCTGGTGCAGGCAAGAGCACGTTGTTGCATATACTAGCTACACTCGACAAGCCCGAGAGCGGTGTGCTGCGGCTCCAGGGTACAGACTTGCTGGCCTTACAGGGCAAAAAGCTTGCTACCTTCAGGAATCGGGCTATTGGCTTTGTGTTTCAGCTTTACAATTTGTTGCCTGAGTTCACTACTTTGGAAAATGTGTGCATGCCAGGGTATATCGGAGGGACTGATAAAAATAAAATAGAAGCTAAAGGCAAGGAATTGTTAGCACTCCTCAACTTATCTGACCGCAGCCAGCACAAGCCTGCCGCCCTCTCAGGCGGCGAGCAGCAGCGGGCCGCCGTAGCCCGGGCGCTCATTAATAGCCCCCAGATAGTTTTTGCAGATGAGCCCAGCGGCAGCTTAGATTCTCAAAATGCGGCAGCGCTCCATGCGTTGTTTGGTAAGCTCCGCAAAAAGCTAGGGCAGACTTTTGTGCTGGCTACGCACGACCAAACTTTGGCAGATATGGCTGACAGGAAGCTCTTTATCCGAGACGGAAAGCTGATAGCCTAAAGCAGCTGCTTCCTAGCTATAAGTAACAAGCCACAACAAATACCAATACAAAACCCGGCTCCTTAGCAAGGATCCAGGAGATCCTGATTCGAAAATAGCTAAAAAACTTCCCCAATCTCTAGGAAATGTGGAAAGAGTTTGCTATCTTTACTTTTTAAGAAAGAAGCAACGCTTAAACTTTTGTCGGTATAAATTTTCTTTATGCGAATTCCGAGTGGTAGTCAGTTCATGCTGATGAGTGGTTTTTTTTCCTCCTTGGTCAATCTAGAGGTTAAATTGCTAAGTCACATCCCTGCTGTAGAGGTTATCTTTTTTAACGCTTTACTTGCCTTGTTATTTAGTGTGGTAACCTTGCGCTATCACCAGCTCTCTGTTTGGGGAAAAAATCACGGCCTATTGCTTGCTCAAGGGGTGGCAGGCACTCTAGGAATTACCCTATACTTTTCTACCTTGCAGCAGATGGCACTACCTAATGCCGTTATTCTCCGCCTTACAGCACCGATCTTTGCTGCTGTGATGGGAATTTTTATAGCCAAAGAGGCAGTGCGCCTGCCTCAGTGGTTTTTTTTGCCTTGTCTTTCGCAGGTATTGTCCTGATCAATGGCTTTTCGTTGACTGGAGCATCATGGTATATTCTTAGTGGCGTGGTTGGCGCATTTCTTGGAGGATTATCTTATAATCTTACTAGGAAGATAAAGCACCAAGAACATCCGCTAGTGGTAGCTTTCTATTCTTACGTGGTTACTATACCGCTGGCAGGCGCCTACTTATTGTATAACTTCGTAGCACTGCAAGCCCAAGATGTGCTCATGCTAAGCATTATTAGCGTACTAGGCTACGCGGCGCACTACTACTCTATCAAGGCTTATCAACGTGGTCCTATAGCCACTGTGTCTGCCACTGCTTATGTTACTGTGGTCTATGCCTTGCTTTTTGGTCAACTATTCTTGGGCGAAACGCTGCCAAGCCTTAAGCTGCTAGGTTTAGGCTTAGTTTTACTAGGGGTGTTGCTGCATATTTTCTATCAGCAAAAGAAGGCCGTATAAGCCAGGTAATCACTAGGAGATAGCTATGGCAGGACACAGCAAATGGGCCAACATTAAGCACCGCAAGCGAGCCAATGATACCAAAAGAGGCAAACTGTTTGGTAAGCTAGTCAGAGAGATCACCTTAGCTGCTAAGCAAGGCGGTGCTGCACCTGAAAGTAATCCTCGGCTTAGACTGGCCATCCAAAATGCCAAGAGCGCTAATCTAACTAAGGAAAACATGGAGCGGGCTATCAAAAAAGGAAGTGGTGGGGAGGCAGCTGACTATACAGAGGTGACTTATGAGGGCTATGCAGCCCATGGCGTGGCAGTGATCGTAGAATGCATGACAGACAACCTAAATCGGACCTTAGCGGCTGTGCGGGCTGCTTTTACTAAATATGGAGGGAGCCTGGATAAGAAGGGTTCGCTGGCCTTTTTGTTCGATAGGCAGGGTGTATTTAGCCTTGCGCAAGAGAAGGTACCTGATGAACAGGCCTTGACGCTGGCCATAATTGAGGCAGGTGCTACAACCATTGAGCCCGAAGCAGGCCACTTTTACATTACTTGCCCCTTAGAAGCCTTTGGGCAGGTACAGCAAGCCCTAGAAACGCTACAGTTGCCCATTAACGAGGCTGCTTTGCAATATATTCCCCATACCTCTGTTACCCTAGCTGATGACGCTGCGGCCACAGTAATGAAACTGATTGAGGCTTTGGAAGATCACGAAGATGTACAAAGAGTGTTCCACAACATAGCTGTGGGTGCCTAGCTGGGCTTCTGCTTGCAACAGTGTTAACCTGCCAGGTAGCATCCTCTCCTTTTTAACTAAGCTGCGTCCTTCTTTTTATTTTGATTTTGTGGTATCTTAAGTGAATAAAAAAGTCAATTACTTTAACTAATCCGATGAAACAAGGAAAAATCAAATTTTTTAATGATTCCAAAGGTTTTGGATTTATTACAGAGACTATTTCAGGCCAAGATTACTTCGTACATGTAACAGCCCTGAAGGGCCAGGAAGTAAAAGAAGGTGATGAAGTAACTTTTGAGCTCAAAGCAACCCCTAGAGGGTTGAATGCCATCGACGTGAAGCTAGTCTAAATAGCACCATTTTTGAGTTTTTGCACCAAGCCCCGCTGTAGCGGGGCTTGACTATTATCCCCCCCACCCACACATTATAGTACGTCTTGAAGGAGCATTATGCAACGGTGTTTATTCCTAACTTGTACTGTATAGATGTTTTGTTAAAAATATCTATACACAACATTATTAACAGTTTTACCCTGACTCTTATGAATAGTAAATACTTGTATTTTGCTGGTGGACTTTTGAGTAGCCAAGACCTTATAGGTAAGAGGTTTTTATCCAGTGCTATAAAAAATGTGTTAGGTGGATTATATGAATGCATATTACCACAAGACCTTGAACAGAGAAGTATGTACCCTTGTCCTTACTTTCCCTACTTGTGATATTGCGAGCGCAGCGAGAAATATCCCTGAGCGGGACGCTAAGTAGCAATGCTTCGCTATGCCCAGCATAGCAAACGGTGAGGCAGCCAGACACTTGCCTTGCCCGCGAGGCGACGGCTTCTCGTGCTAAAAAGGCGTCCAACTACGCTGGTTGCTGGAGCAGTGCTTCTGCTTCATCAAATAATTGTAATGCTTTTTGAAACTCTTCGTCATTTTGATGATAGATAGGATAGAAGCCTTGCTCTCTCCATATGTTTCTAGCAATGTATGCTTTGAGGAGGAGCTTAATGCGTCTTTTGGCAGCACGAAATGCTTGGTCATCATAAGGTAAGCCTGCTTTTTCTGCTTGCACCAGAAGTTGCTTGAGCATCAACTCGCTTACCTCAAACTCTTTGTAATATCCTTCCCACGCCATAGCAGTCAGGGCTTCTCGGTGCTGATCTACGTACGTTAGGGCATACTCTTGTAAAACATATTTGGCTTGCAGCTGGTCCAGAAAAGCAGAATGTTGCTGTACATCGAGTGGCACAAAATAGTCAGGCATAATGCCCCCTCCACCATATACCGTGCGCTCTTTGCTCGTCTGGTATTTCAACGCCTCATCCAGCTGGATATTATCTGCACGAAAGTACTCCCCCTGCTTGTATCTGTCGATGAGGTCTGCATGATAGTCTGCTACGCCAGCCCCATAAGGTTTTTGGATAAACCTGCCACTAGGCGTGTAATAGCGCGCCACTGTTAACCGTAACTGAGAACCATCATGGAGCTGGATAGGCACTTGCACTAGGCCTTTCCCAAAAGACCTTCTGCCTACAAGCAACGCCCGATCATTGTCTTGTAGGGCACCTGCCACAATCTCAGCAGCAGAGGCAGTGCCTTCATTGATCAATACGATGACTGGACAATGTGCAAAACTATCTTCTCCCTTGGCATAGTACTTGGTGTTGTACTTACTCTTCTTTCCTTTGGTGCATACAATGAGCTGCCCTTGGTCGAGCATATTATTAGCCATCTTAATGGCCATCTCCATATAGCCCCCAGGATTGCTTCGCAAGTCAAGCAGTAGTTGGGTCATCCCCTGCTTCTGAAGGTTATGGAAAGCAGCCTTAAACTCTTTGAACGTATTGGCTGTAAAACGACTGACCTTGATGTACCCCACATGGCTATCTACCATGTAGCTAACATCTACCGAATAAAAAGGCGCTTTGTCTCTTATAATGGTAAAGTCGATCAGCTCTTCGTGCTTGTTACGTTTTACACTAAGCTTCACCTTAGTACCTTGGCGACCTCTCAGCCTTTCTGCTACCTCTACATCCTTGAAGCCTTGGCCTGCAAAGGGCTCGCCGTCTACTTTGATAATCTTATCTCCTGCTTTAATGCCTACTTGCTCTGAGGGACCCCCACTAATGGGCGCAACAACGTAAGCCGTATCACTTAGCATGACAAACTCTATGCCTATCCCTTCTAGCTCGCCTTTTAGCTCTATATCTTTTGCTGCCAGCTCCTGGGCCGTTATGTATGCGCTATGCGGGTCTAGCTGTTTCAGTAGCTCACTAATGGTTGTTTCAGACAAAGTTGTTAGGTCAGTATCATCTACATACTCCCGCTCAACATGAGCCAACACATCCGTAAGTTTTTGGGCTGCGCTTGCTAGCACAGGATGCGCTGGCTCTGGCTGCGTGTCTTTTTTGTTTTTTCTAAGGTGGCGCCTACCCAAATACCTATGGCTACAGCTAGCGCGTATACGGCAGTGAGGCCAATGATAGGCCTTAAATTTTTAATTTCTTTCACAGAGCATAATTTTTGAGTTACAGGAAAGCCCCAAGTTACATTTTAAAGCTTACACAAGAAGGTTGCAAGAATTCAAAGCAAATTCAGGTAGTCGATCAGGCCAATAAATAGTAGGTATGTTATCTTTGGCTAAGATCAACAAAATGTTATGAGTAGGATCTTGGCTATTGACTATGGGATGAAACGGGTGGGGCTTGCTGTTACAGATCCGCTCAAGCTTATTGCCACACCCCTAACAACAGTCAACACTGCTGAGGCTTTGGAGTTTTTGCAGACGTATATGAAGCAAGAAGAGGTGGAAACGCTGGTAGTAGGCATGCCCAAACGGCTAAACAATGCCCCCTCGCCCATGATGGCAGGGGTCACAAAATTTATTCAAAAACTTCAAAAGACTTTTCCTACCAAACGCATCACCCTCCAAGATGAACGCTATACCTCTAAGATAGCTGCAAGCAGTATGATCGAAGGAGGCTTTAAGAAAAAAGATCGGCGTAACAAGGCTCACTTGGACAAACTGAGTGCGACCATTATTCTTCAAGCTTTTTTAGCAAGCCATCAAAATCATTGAACAACATGACTTATCCTATTTTCGCCTATGGCAACCCTGTACTCAGAAAAAAAGCCATAGCCATTGAAAAAGGCACAGACGTAAAAGCACTTACTAAAGATATGCTTGCTACTATGGACCGCGTGCGGGGGGTCGGGCTTGCTGCACCGCAAATTGGTAAAAGCATCCGAATGTTTACTGTTAATTTTAACCCATGCTTCAAAAAAAAAGACAGTGACCCGGAGGGTAAAAAGGTCTTGATCAATCCCGTATTAAAGATTGACAAATCAATAGGATCTAATAGCGCTGAAGAAGGGTGTTTGAGCATCCCTGACATCTTAATAGAGGTACCTCGTTACGACAGGGTGGTGATTAGCTACTTTGATGCCAGATGGCAGCTTCATGAAGATGAGTGGACAGGCTTGCCTGCTAGGGTCATACAACATGAATATGATCACTTAGAAGGCAAACTCCATATCGATTATGCTTCCCCCTTGAGAAAAAGAATGATCCAGAGTAAGCTCGCAAAAATCAGCAAAGGCCAAATAGACGTCTCCTACGAAATGCGTTTCCCCTCCTAACCTTCTTCTGGAGCAGGCTGCCTGGCTGCGCCCAAACAGTGCTTACCAAGCTAGTTGTCTATTTACTTTTAGGACATTGCTACTAGCTTGATAATGAAGTTTCACCGCAGCGGCTCTATCCTTCTTGCGTTCTTTTGTCCTTCCTGAGCCCAAGCACAAGAGGACGTGTTTGAGTCTGGTGAGAGTAAACCAGCAGTGTGTTTACAGTGAAGAACCCGCTCGAAGTATTGCTGGGCTTGCACAAGCGTCCCTTCCTTGAGTACTAGCCAGGCTGAAGACTGCTTCCCCAGTAGTTTTCATGCAACCTTTGTGGGAATATGTGGCAATATGCTGTGTTGATAGTGCTCCTCATATAGAAACGCTCATGAGTATTAGCCTAGTTGTGTTAAAAAAAGATGGTACATAGCTTCAAAATTGTTCTTCTTTTGTGCTTACTCAATCAGTTTTTCTTACTAATTTGCATCGACCTATACAACAAGATGATATTATGGGGTCGACTGGAATTGACGATAAGTAGAGATCCAGTGTGAGCATGCGAGGTGTTGTAAGTAGTACCTCTAAAACAAACTTATCAATCATCTAAACGGCACATACGCCGATAACAGTAAGGGCCCTGCTCTTGCTTTTGCTGCCTAGTCGGAGATTAGGAAGCATGTGTCTCGCTGGTCCTTTGTTCTGCAGGATGAGCACCAGAGGCATCGATTCGTAGAACTAGCTACAGCAGGTACGTGATGTTGTAGTGAAATGAAAACGCGTATAAGGAGCGCCTGAGGTAGGTGGCTGATCTTGGCTTTCCTGACAATCAACAGCTACTAAGCATGTAGAAGGCATTGTGATTGACTTGTTCGGACGAGGGTTCGATTCCCTCCGACTCCACCCAATGTAGTAACAGAAAATATGCGCTGTGCAAGCTGCCTATAAGGGCTAGCAGCTCGCTGCAGAGGCTTGCTTGCGGCACTTCAGTCAATCCCTTCGCCTGTAATTTATTTTTACCGCTCCATACCGTAACCCCTCAGAGCACAATCACGCATTAGACCTTACTAAACCAGCAAGCACCTTCCTTTCCCCCAAGCTCAACTTCTATACACTCGCCACGCTTTCTTTAACCGGCCAGCGGCAATGGCTTCGTAGTGAGCAAGGCTTTTTGATAGTAGCACCCCAAGCATACTTAAGCTTGCCCCCTGGGCCTCCAATTATTCGATTGCTTGCAACTTTGCGTAGTTCGTAACAAATTTAGCTGCGTATGTTGGAAGTTCAACCTTGCTCCAGCGCACGATAGCAAGCTAGCGCTATCACTTTAAATCTCTTAAGTGCATGCTAACACTACTGTATATGCTTACCACTATCGCTGCCTTCTTGAGCATGGAGTTGGTAGCTTGGTTTACCCACAAGTATATCATGCATGGCTTGCTGTGGGTGCTTCACCAGGATCATCATAGCAAGCACCAAAAGATGTTTGAAAGGAATGATCTCTTTTTTCTGATTTTTGCTATACCAAGCTGCCTGCTCTTCATAGAGGGTATAAAAGGAGGCTTTGATATACGATTTTGGATAGGGCTGGGCATTGCCTTGTATGGCCTGGCTTACTTCTTTATTCATGATTTGCTGATTCATCAGCGTATCAACGTAGGCTTTAAGCCCAAGAGTCTTTACCTCAGGGCCATTCAGAAAGCACATAAGATGCACCATACGCACAAAGGCCAGGAGCAAGGAGAGTGCTATGGCATGCTGTTTTTTCCTTATAAGTATTATGTAGAAGCCAAGCAGCACGGCAAATAGCCCCGGTAGGTATTAACAAGGTGCTTGGCAGCTAACAGAGGTTTGTGGGGATTGATCGTTTATCATCATGCTATCCTCTCAAAACTCAATGGATCGGTATACGTATCTCCTTATAGACCTACTGACTATCAGTATTCCACTCTTGCGCAGCTTTGAGCCTCGCATTGCTTTCTACAAAAAATGGACAGCCTGGCTACCAGCGATTCTATTGACAGGTACTTTCTTTATAGTGTGGGACGTGTGGTTCACACGCTGGCAGATTTGGGGCTTTAATGAGCGGTATTTGTTAGGCATTTACTTATTGGGGCTACCGATAGAGGAAGTGCTGTTTTTTGTAGCAGTGCCCTATGCCTGTCTCTTCTTGTATGAGACTGTACAGCTGCTGGTTAAGCACAATTGGCTGGATGCTTACCAACGGCCGGTCACAGGACTACTTATAGTGGGGCTGGCTGGGCTGGGCATGACGCATTGGGGACAGGCCTACACCGCCACCACTTGCCTGCTGGCCGCTACTTTTTTGAGCTTTCATTATTTTTATCTTCGCAGTCCTTATTTGGGAAGATTTTACATGACCTACCTCGTAATCCTCGTTCCTTTTTTTGTTGTTGACAGCATTTTGACTGGCTCCTGGACTGATGAAGCTATTGTATGGTACAATGACCAAGAGCACTTAGGCATCCGCTGGGGCACAATTCCGCTGGAAGATATGGGTTACGGACTCCTACTGATTCTTATCAATCTGACTCTTTACACAGCACGACAAAGGAGCCGATTGGTCTGTTAGTAGCATGCTTATCAGCCAAACAACAGAAAGCTTTTATACTTCAAGTCCCCTGAGCCGCCAGTTAATAAGCCCAATGGCCCCTAAAATCATAACAGCCCCAATGTAAAAGGAAAAGGGGAGCACTTCACCTAAAAGCAGACGAGCAAAAATAGTAGCAAACACAGGCTCGAGGACGCCAATCATAGAGGCTCTAAAGGCGCTAAGGTATTGCTGAGCATAGGCTTGTATCCAAAAGCAAACTGCCGAACAAAAGACGCCACAGAGTAGAATAGCCGCCCAAGTAGCTGCTTGTGTAGGTACTTGAATCTTACTCTCCAGAGCAACCGCAGAGAGGCCCGCCAGTAGCGTAAGTGTAATCATTTGTGACAGTGTGAGGATCAAAATCTGGCTATGGCCTGCATAGCTAGACAAAGCATAGGTATATAGGGCGATGAAAAAAGCACAGCCCAAGGTATACCATACACCTGGCTCCCAACTAAACCCGTGATTTTGGGTCACTAATCCCAATCCAGCAACACATGTCAGCGCCGTAACTAGATCTAAAAAGCGAGGAGCTTTCTTTTGCACAACAAAGTGAATAGCTAACACAAACACTACAGCAAAGCCCGTTAGAAAGGCAGAGACCGAAGCCGTGATGGTTTGTAAACCTATGGTTTGCAAGAACATAATACTCCCCAAAAGTAGCCCTAGCTGTGCCCCTCTAATCCTGTCTTGCTTGTTCATTTTTCCCTTCAGATAGACCAAGCCAGGCAGCAGACATACAGCAGCAAGCAGAAAGCGAAAGAAAATAAAAGACAGAGGAGAGATTTCCTGCAAAGCGATCTTGATAAGTATAAAGCTAGCGCCCCAAAAAACTGTAGCAAGGATTAATAGAAACGTGGGCATAGCCAAGTCTTGTCTACTAGGTGAATGAGCAGGCCTACAAAGGGTGCGAAGCTAGTGGAGACGTGGTAGATTAACAATTGTTCTTAAATTAGACTAATGCTTATTGCTCCTTAACAACCTTCTAACTAACTTTGGGAAGAAACTAACCTACTATTTGCCGCCTAAGATAGCCCGATTACTTAACCCTTTAATTCTAAACCATATGGCCTTGATAGGAAACCAAGCACCCAGGTTCAAAGCACCTGCTGTCATGAAGGGACAAACTATTGTGCAAGATTTCTCGCTAGAACAGTTTATTAACCAACAGGAAGTGCTATTTTTTTTCTATCCCAAAGACTTCACCTTTGTCTGCCCTACCGAGCTCATAGCGTTGCAAGAGAAGCTAGATGCATTTGAAAAAAAGGGTGTAGCCGTAGTAGGCTGTTCTACTGATACAGAAGAAACTCATTTGGCTTGGCTGAGTACGCCTAGAAATCAAGGAGGCATCCAAGGCATCACCTACCCTATTGTTGCAGACGCTAGCAAGATCATCGCTGCGAACTATGGTGTACTAGGCGGTACATGGACGTATGATGAACAAGACAACATGGTGTTTCAGGGCACTCCAGTAGCTTATAGAGGTACCTTTTTTATTGATAAGCAAGGCATTGTAAGACACGAAACTATCAATGAACTGTCGCTAGGAAGAAATGTAGATGAAATGCTACGCGTTATAGACATGTGGCATCACGTAGAGAAGTTTGGTGAGGTCTGTCCAGCCAACTGGCAGGAAGGGCAAGAAGCGATGGAAGCTACGCGAGCAAGTGTGGCTACCTATTTAGCCAAACACATGGATCGTGGGTAGCACCTGAGGGCTTTTTCGGCTGTATAGATATTAAATCCCCCAACTCCACCCCATTGCTTGCGAGACTCACGGCCTCCTTGAACAGCCTTCAGCAGGAGAGAGGAGTTTGTTTAGTTCCTCCTTACCTACTTAATTAGGCCCTATCGTCTGTCTCCTCACACTGAGTATCAGTATAGTAATTACAACATAAGTTTGCAGGTTTTCTAAAAAAGCGCTAACTAGCGCTCCCGGTTGGGGAGACCAGTTATGCATTTTCGCCGCTTAGCTGAATGTCTTGAGCTTTTTTTGTGTGGGGCTTTGGAAGAACGTCCAAGACGCTTCGCTATTTGGGGCACAAACCTGATTGCTATGGAAAAGAATCCAGAATTCGGTAGGATACGCAAAATGCTATTCCCTATCCACAAGCATGAACTAAGAAAGTTCATTCCGCTTACTTCCATTTTTTTTCTGATATCTTTCAACTACTGCACACTCCGGAGCTTGAAAGACATTTATCTACTCCAACATATCAGCGCAGAGGTAATCTACTACTTGAAGCTGCTTGGTGTAACACCAGGTATCATCCTCTTCACTATTATTTACAGTAGGGTTAGTAAAGTAACAGACAGAGAAGGTAGGTTTAACATAGTCATTGCCTACTTCTTGGTGTTTTTCGGTCTTTCTTACTTTGTCTTCCTCCCTAATCTGGAATCAGTAAAGCTTGATAGCTTGGCTGATAGCCTCAATGCTAATTTCTCTAGCGTGAAAAATCTCTGGGAAGCCATCAGGTTCTGGCCTTTGTCTCTATTCTACATCAATGCTGAGGCGTGGGGAACCATGACATTAGGTGTGCTTTTCTGGACATTTGTCAACGACATTACAAACCTAGAGCAGTCCAGAAGAATTTACAGTTTTTTATCCCTAGGTGCAGGTGTGGGACTCATTCTATCAGGTGCACTCCTTAAGTATCTCAAAGAAGACTTTAACTTCATGCTAGGGCTTAGCCTAGGACTTATTGCTACGATACAGGTAATATACAACCTCTTTGCTCGTGACATTAGGAGGCACCCAGCGCTATACCAAGTAGCGCAAAGACCTAAAAAAAAGAAAGAAAAGCTTTCCTTTGTAGCGTCTTTCAAGTTCTTGGCGAAATCACAATACTTGGCGCTAATTGCTACCTTGGTCATTAGTTATGGAGTAGTAGTCAGTCTCTTCGAGTCAGTCTGGAAAGCAAAAATCAAGGAGTTAACAGGAGGAGATAGTAATATGCTGGTAGAGATATATGGCAACCAAGGCATTTTTGCAGGTATCATCTCTATCTTTCTTATTGTCTTCTTATCAGCCCCCATCATGAATAGAGGATGGCGCTTTGCTGCTGCTTTGACACCTGTTATAGCCTTTGTAGCAACGCTGATATTCTTTGCCTTCTTGTATTTTCAAGACTCTTTGAGCAGTATCACAGCGCTCTTGGGTGTAAGCCCATTGGAAATGGCAGTTCTATTTGGGCTTGCTAATGTAGTGTTTATCAAGGCAGTTAAATACATCCTGTTTGACCCTACTAAAGAACGGGCTTACATCCCCTTGGACGAAGAGTCCAAGGTACGAGGTAAGGCAGCAGTAGATGGCGTAGGCTCACGTTTAGGAAAAAGTTTAGGCTCTCTGATATTAACTACCTTCTTGATACCAGTTTTAGGCTCAATAGAAAATGCTAAATATTACATCTTCTTCGTTATCCTCATCATACTGGTGCTTTGGTTGATAGCGGTGAATAAGCTTAGCTTACTATTCAAAAAGCAGGCGGAAGAGACCTCAGCAAAAGTTAAGTAGCCCGGCATGTTCAAAAGCAGGAGCCTATGCTGCGTAATGTAAAGCTCAGCACGTTTTGTGGTAAGCTTTTTAGGTCATTACAGTATTTACGATGCTCAGATCATATCCTTTGTAATCCCTGAGCTAGAAAATCCCCCATCATGCATTAAGTTCTGCATGGTTACCATCCTACTTAAGTCTGAGAACATCAGCACGATGTAATTGGCACAATCCTGTGCATTAGCATTGCCCAAAGGAGACATCTTGTGTGCGTAGTCATAAAATTTATCAAAACCAGGCACCCCATTGCCCGCTGTTGTGGGGGTAGGAGACTGTGAAATAGTATTGACACGCACCTGCTTCTGCTTGCCCAAACGATAGCCGTAGCTTCTTGCAATCGACTCAAGCATAGCCTTGGCCTGGGCCATATCTGCATAATCCGGAAAAGTTCTTTGAGCTGCGATGTAAGAAAGCGCCAGGATAGACCCCCATTCATTCATGGCATCCAGCTTCTCTGCAGTCTGCATCAGCTTGTGAAACGACAGAGCAGATATATCCAAGGTCTGGAGGAACCAATCGTAATTGAGGTCACCATAGGCTCTTCCTTTTCTGACGTTAGGACTCATACCAATAGAATGCAGGATAAAGTCGATTTTTCCTCCTAGCTTGTCCATAGACTGGTGGAAAAGCTTTTCTAAATCTTCTATAACAGTAGCATCCGCAGGAATAACCGGTGCTTGGCAGGCTTTGGCTAGTTCATGGATTTTACCCATCCGCAAGGCTACAGGTGTATTGGTCAAAACGAAACTCCCTCCTTCCTCTTTGATATTTTGGGCAGCCTGCCAAGCAATAGAGTGCGCATCTAGAGTGCCAAATACGATCCCTCTTTTCCCTTTTAGCAAATTATAGGCCATAAGTAATTCTATTTTGGGTTGACGAATAACTATTTAGTAAAAATGCCAAGCTACTTATATTTATCTGCGTAGGCTACACAACGTCTGGATAATCCTTGGAATTGTGTTGATAGTTATGGCCTGAACTGCAACAGCATTGCCTACTTTATTGCCAATTTCAAAAATTCAGTCTAGTTTTGCGCGCTACAAGCCATTGTCCGGTGGTGGAATTGGCAACACGTCTGGTTTTGGGCCAGAAGAATCTAGGTTCGATCCCTAGCCGGACAACATGCCTCCTATGAGGCCCTAATTTTTGAGCTTATTAGCCTTGCTTTTCCACTCAGAACTCACCACTTCAGCAAATATTATGCGAATAAAATACAGCATCTTCATAAGCTTTACTGGGCTAGCTATGCCAACGGCACAGGCGCATGCTTCTGTCGCACCAGACCAAGCAGCCTCTGATATCGAGGAAAAAAGAAAAGAGCAAGCATCTATTGAGCTAGAGAATGCCTTAAATAAAGCACGTTTAGAAAGAGAACTAGCTGCCCTAGCAGCAGAGGTACAGCGGTTGATGTTAGCAAAGGAGGCTATGACACTAAAGTGGGAAATCGAGCAAGAAAAGCATCAGAAAGCGCATGAAAGAAAGATACTCGAACTGAACCAAAAAAAAGAAAAGCTCAGGGCTGAAGTGGCTATTGCTCAGGCCCAAGTAGACCAGGTGATAGAAAAATCTAAACTGGCCTCTGCTGAGTTATATAACAAAGTCCACCTACTAAAAGCAGAGGCTGAGCAGCTGCAGGCTGAAGTGGACCAACTCAATGCCAAGAAAAAGCGAGCTGCTTATGCCGACGGAGAGCCAGTATATTTAAAAGAACCGTTACAAGCGGATGGATCTTTAGTGATTTCTGACCGCTGTATTGAATTGAATGGATGCATAACTCCCTGGAAAGCTAATTACGTCACAGATCGCATCCAGTACTTTAACAATAAAGACAGCAGTAAACCCATTTTTATCGTGATTGGAGATTCACCAGGAGGATCGCTCATGGCAGGTTGGCACATTCTTAAGACCATGCAAAGTAGCCAAGCCCCTGTATATGTAGTAGTCAAGTCCTTTGTAGCCTCTATGGCTGCTTGCATTACTACCTTAGCAACTAGGTCCTATGCCTATCCTAATGCCGAGATATTGCACCATCAACCTTGGACATTTGCATTTGGCAAAGTAAGGGAGCAGAAAGAGGCTTATGAAAGGCTGCAACAAGTATGGAAACGGTTCGGTGGGCTTGTTGCGAAAAAGATGGGGATATCGCTCCAGGCACTAGACAAAAAGTTCTACGAAAAATCAGCCCGGGGCGACTGGGCAGAATTTGCAGACAATGCCCAAAAACTCAAATGGGTCGATTATGTCATCACCGGTATTAAAGACAGCGGCAGGCGAGAAATGCCCGATCCTGCTAACTATACGTGTGAAAAACATTGGGAAGAGTACTTTGGTACAACAGAAAAGTCATCTACTCTCGACAATGCTGTTGTCTATTTACCGCCGTTAGGTCCAAAAGATTTTTACTTCTTATACAATCCCGACGATCGGTATCAGATTCGCTCAGTCAAGTAGTTCTCTGTCTATATAGGCATAACCCAGGCCACTGAGCCACAGGCTATAAGGGCACAACATGGCAGGGAAGGTATTGTATTTCTTATTTTTTCACCGTAAAGTTGTAGCTTTAGACTCTATATCCATCCCTCAACTATGAATGTCGTTGGTATCATTTTCATATTGCTCAGCGTAGCAGTCAGCCAGATACTCAGGAGTAAGTTGGCTACCTATTCCAAGACCAGGCTGCAGGCAGCTTTATCAGGTGCTGAAGTAGCAGCCAAGATGCTGCGTACATATAGTATTGAAGATGTAAAGATTACTTGTACCCACGGACATCTCACTGATCATTACAACCCACTGACTAAAACGGTAAATTTAAGTGCCCAGGTATATGAGGGAAGAAATGCTGCAGCAGCGGCTATAGCAGCGCATGAATGCGGACATGCAGTACAACACGCCCAAGGCTACGCTTTCTTACGCTTGCGTTCTGCGATGGTACCTGTGCTTTCGGCCACAACACGCTTCATGCCTTGGATCATTCTGCTCGGTATCTTCCTGATCAATACTACCCTAATTCCCTTAGAGATGGGGATAGCATTGTTTGCACTTACTACCTTATTTAGCTTAGTGACCCTGCCTGTAGAATTCGATGCCAGTAGAAGGGCGTTAGCCTGGATGGACGCCCAAAGGGTGGTAACCAGCCAAGAACGGCATATGGCCCAAGATGCCTTGTGGTGGGCAGCTATGACCTACGTAATGGCAGCACTTGGTTCTTTAGCACAATTACTACATCTGATCGGTCTTCTAAGCAGAAATAAGAGATAAAGCGAGCCAACACTATACTCCCTGCTATACATTAAGAGAGCAAGTAAATGCCCTTCGAGCTAGCTATGCCTCTCTAACTTTAAGCTATGGAACCACAGACTGACCCAGGTAATAATAAAGCAATCCGGACATTTGGTCGGCTTTTGGATATTATGGCCGAGCTACGGGAAAAATGTCCTTGGGACCAAAAGCAGACCATGGAGAGCTTACGGCACATTACTATAGAGGAAACTTTTGAGCTTTCTGAAGCAATACTTGGGCGAAATATGGATAGTATCAAAGAAGAGTTGGGGGACCTACTCCTTCATATCCTATTTTATGCACGGATTGCTACTGAAAAGCATGCTTTTACGATCGATGAGGTCCTCCAGGCCTTGGGCGAAAAGCTTATTCGCCGCCATCCTCACATTTACAGTCAGGAAAAGGATAAGGATATAAAGGCAACAGAAAAAAATTGGGAAAATATCAAGCTCAGGGAAAAAGAAAATAAATCTGTACTAAGTGGGGTACCCAACTCTCTACCCAGCCTTATCAAGGCGATACGCATACAAGAAAAAGCACGCAAGATTGGTCTTAACTGGCAAGAAAGAGAAGCAGTGTGGAGCAAGATCCAAGGGAAAATGGAGCAACTCATGCAAGAAGTCAGACAAAGCTTTCCTACTACAACTCAACAAAAGAAAGCAGAGGAAGCGTGGGGAGACTTGCTCTTTGTCCTAGTAAAATATGCGAGTTGTGTTAAAGTCAACCCAGAAGACGCACTCGAAAAAGCCAATAAAAAATTTATAAGAATATTTCAGTATATAGAGCAGCAATTGGTCAAGCAAGGCAAGAAAATCACCCAACTATCACCGCAAGAGTTACTAAGCTACTGGGAGCAAGCCAAGCAGCAGGCTACTTCCTAACCCTCCTGTTCAAGTAGCGTTAGCACTTTTCAACGTTTTCTAATAAATTGGGTGCATTGCTACCAACAAAATATTCAGCAGTTCAGCTATGAAAAAAGATATTCAACCAAGCTACAAGGAAGTTGTTTTCTTAGATACTTCCAGTGAGCTTAAGTTCTTGACCCGCTCTACGATCCATGCTAAGGATACTATCCAATGGGAAGATGGTAAGGAGTACCCCTTGGTAAAAGTAGAAATTAGTGCTGCCTCCCATCCTTTTTACACGGGGAAGAAAATCTTTGTAGACACAGCCGGAAGAGTGGAAAAGTTCCAGCAGAAATACAGAAAAAAGTAACCAGACGCTGCTTGGTACGTTGCAAAAAGTTGTCAGCCTCATTCCTATGCTGCCGGGTACAGGAAAACCTTTCTAGGCTCAGCGCAAGGATTTACTGAAAGAGCCGCTGCGCTTCACTAGGTTATACCCATGAATCTGGTACTATTTGATACACCGCAAGCAAGAAAATCGCTAAGACCTTTTTCCTACACAAGAGCCCTGGCTAAAATACGGATTGGGATCTGCACCATTGAGGAAAAGTGGAAGCAATACTTACAAGCAGACTGCTCATTTCTTACAGCTCCTTACCTCAGTGAAAAATTTCCTTGTGTAGAAGCACAAGAAAATCTGTGTGTCAACAGTACCATTTGTCCTGATGAGGTGCTCTTAGCAGCTATTCAAAGCCTTGAGATCAACCAAAAGCTTGTTAAAGACGACCTGCTCATTGCCATTTTTTGTGACAGAGCAGTGCTGCAATCCCTGCAAGGCAATAGTTTTGACCCTCCTGCGCTGAAAAGGAAAGATTTTGAAGGGAGTTGCACACACCTCAAAAATAACTGGGACATTTTTTTACGCAATGAGCAAGAGCTCAGCAAAGACTTTGAATGGATGAGCCAGAAAAGGCCTACGCAGCGCATTAGCGATCAGCACACGATCACCTACAACGAGGCAGCCATTTTCCTGGAAGAAGGTTCCACTACCAAAGCAGCCATTTTAAATGCCGAGGCAGGCTCTATCTACCTCGGCAAAAACGCGCAGGTCCAGGAAGGGGCAGTCATTAGAGGCCCGGTTGCGATTGGAGAAGCAGCACAGATCAGTGCCAACGCTGTCATAAGCAACGCTACTACGATAGGCCCCTATGCCAAAGTAGGCGGCGAGGTAAGCAACTCCGTCATTCTAGGCTACAGCAACAAAGCGCATGAAGGCTTTATGGGCCACTCCGTGATTGGCGAGTGGTGTAATTGGGGAGCAGGGAGCACTACGTCTAACCTGAGAAACGACTATGGTAGCGTAAAAGCATGGGATGCGCATCGAGAAGCGTTGGATAGCACGGACCTACAGTTTTGTGGGGTTTTTATGGGTGACTATAGCAAGTGTGGCATCCAGGCCATGTTCAATGCTGGGACCGTAATAGGCGTCAGTACGAATCTGTTTGGGGCAGGCTATTTCGATAAATTCATTCCTTCTTTTGCTTGGGGGAAGCCAGGTGAATCTATGCAGATCTATCTGCTGGACAAGGCACTAGCAGCAGCGGAAAGAATGACCCGTCGCCGCCAAGTACCCCTCACCGCACAGGACAAAAAAATTCTCGCCCATGTATTTCTTGCGACTGATCGCAACTAAATGGAGCAGCGATGCACTTTGCGGCTATCCAGGGCTACTTACTCCTTAAGCGACGCCTTATTCGTCTAGTACAGACTTACCAGGTTCCGCATGCACAACTATTTTGGGGTCCAGAAGGCAATGCCAGCCTGCCCCTAGTACTGGCTTTTGTTACTTATCTCAACTGTCAGCATAGACTTGAAGACGACGCTTGTGGACAGTGCGCTTCTTGTCTCAAGATGCAAAAGCTGATCCATCCAGATGTCAAGTTTGTTTTTCCTACTAGTGCTACCAAGCAATGCACTGGCAAAGATGTAGTCAGCATAAATTTTCTAAAGACATGGCGTAGTTTTCTCAATGAACATCCTTACGGGCAGGCAGACGACTGGAGCCACTACCTAAATAGCGAAGACAAACAGCTCGGTATCTCAAGAGAAGAGGCCAGGGGGATACTGCAGGATGTAAGCCTCAAGGGGTTTGGGGGTAATTACAAGGTCGTACTCATTTGGCTGCCAGAATACCTGCACATCACAGCTGCCAATGCACTACTCAAGGTCATAGAGGAACCTCCTCCTCATACTCTCTTTTTGCTTGTAAGCAACGATCCTGACAAGGTGATAGGGACAATCCGCTCCCGAGTCCAACAAATTCATGTCCCTGCCTTTACTGATGAAGCGCTGGCAGGCATGCTGAGGCAACAGCATACGCTCGAGCAGGAGCAGCTGACACAGATCATATTATTAGCTGATGGCAATCTTAATAAGGCGCTTAAGCTTGTCGAGAATATGGAAGGAGGCTGTTTCAGTCATTTTAAAGATTGGATGCGGCTGTGCTATGCCCATGACTTAACACAATTGGTAGCGCAGGCAGAAGCTTTTCAGGAATTAACTAAAGTAGGTCAGAGAAATTTCTTTGCGTATTCCTTACACTTGCTGCGGGAGGCATTGGTGCTGTATTTTACACAAACGGCGCTAACAAGGGTAACGCAGCCCGAGCAGGTGTTTACACAGAAATTGAGAAAGACTTTGCCCCCCACGCAGCTGAAAGCATGGATCACGTGGCTGAACCAAGGTTGCTACTACCTAGAACGCAATGCGAATCCCAAGATGCTCTATCTCGACCTCTCCCTCAAGCTGGCGCGGAGTTTTAAGCAGTAGCGTGGCTGCTGGCAGCGGTTCCTTCGAGCGCCATGTTGCTCCTCTTACACTATTGGGACGCCCAAAGTGTGGAAGCAATGCAAAGCCCAGTAATGCCTCCTAGGTTATATAGCCCTATTGTGCTCCCCCTGCTTCTTCAACACCTTGAAGCAACGCTCTGTCAACTCTTCTCCGGCTTGCTGCAATCCTAGTCGCGCTGCCAGCGGTACAAAGAACGCTAATGTCTCCTGGGCAATGCTCCGCTGCTTCTCCACCGAATCGTGGCCCTCAATAGTGCGTATATTGTGAATCCTATCCGCCAGTTTTACGTACAAGACCTGTTGATTGCCCGTGCGTTCCAACATCCTGATGTTCTCCTCGGCTGAGAGCTTCACCTTATAGAGGCTCCCTGGGATGCTCTGGAGGTGTGTGACTACCTTCACCACCTCAGCCGTCTCTTGGCCAAAGACCGTCTCTAGGTGATGTAAAAGTAGGGAAGTGTCTTCTATCGTGTCATGCAGTAGCGCCCCTATCACAGTAGCCTCGTCCGTATTGTAGTCCAGCACAATCTGTGCTACTGCCAGGGGATGCAGATAGAAGGGCTCGCAGGAGTGCCTATTTACAGGGCCATGATACCACTTGATGAGCTCTAGGGCTATCTTCACCAAGCCAATGTCTGCCTTGCTGCGTTGCTCCACGGCTGCCAGGAACTTTTGCTCTTGCGCTTGCGCATCTACTTGATCGTTTTTGAAGTGGTCATTGGCCCGCACAGCATCTGCCCACAGCTCCATGTAAGGCTTGTCCAGGTCTTTGGGCCTGACTTCTTTTACATTCACTGGGAGCACATAGAACAGGGTGGTAGGACTTACTTCAGCATAGCCATAGTGGGCCTTGATGATGCGGTCATTAGTGAGCTGCTCGAGGGCCTGGGTGGTCTCTGGCGTAGTTGCTTGAGAGGCTGCCAAGTCAGCTTCATAGTTAAGGGCTAGCGCAGGGAAGCTAGGTTCTGTCGTTACCACGACACGCAGGGCCTGCACTCGCTTGACATAGCCTTGCTCTACATCGGGCAGGGAGTAGTGAAGCAGTGTATCTTCTAGGCCTACTAGGACAACTCGTTGCTCCTCTACTGGCTGGGCCTTGTTGGATGCTTGGAGGACTGCAATGCTCTTGACCAGGAGCTGGGTCATGCATTCAGCATCCCCCCTGAGCTCCTGGTGCTGGGTATCGACCTTGTAGTGTATGCCTTTTTCTATGCCTTTTTCTCGTAGTTTTTCCTGTACGCTTTGCAGCCACTGCTGGATAGGCAAAGTAGCTATCTGTAAACGCAAGTAATCTTGGGCCTTGTTAGCAATGACTTGCAGCTGAAAGGCCATCAGGATCAGCTTGGTTTGGATGGCTTGCATGTGCGCTGCGTCTGCTCCTTCTAGCTTTATTGCTTGCAGATCCTTGGCTATGGTGAGTAGGTGCTCCCCCCGCGTGTTTTGGAGGGCTTGTAAGGCTTGGCGATTTTTTGCTGAGGCTTCTAAGAGGCCGGCTTGGTTTTCTTGGTCTAAGCGGGTCAGTATCTCGTTTTTCCTGTCTAATTTCGTGTAGGCTTGCTTGCCTTGGAAGAGCACAATCAGGAAGCTTGTAAAGAGCAGCAGCCCGTAGAGGAGCTGCAACTGCAACGAGCTTACATCACTCCAAGGAAGTGATTCTCCTGTATACTGCTGGAAAAACAATACTGCTAGGCTTATCCCACTCAAGGCCAGGATGAGGGCCAAGGACCATTGGAGGAGTAAGACAGCGAGCAAGAAGTTGAGCATCAGGACCATCATCTGCATGGTATGGAAGTTACTGAGGATCACGAGCAGGGTGCCGGCAAAGAAGAGGAGGGTAGCCATACCCAAGGGCCAGAAAAAGGTGATGAAACGGTAGCTTTTAACGGTGGGCGGCCAGATAGGGAAGGTTAAGAAGGCGGTGGTGGCAAAGAGCACGGTATGGTAGATGCCCTCGTAGATCTCGCGATGGGCCTGGATGGTAGCGTCGCCAATGGTATAGAAAGCCGTGTAGGTAGCCGCAATGGTGTAGAGGCCCACTAAGGAATATAAACCTTCTTGCTGGGGTAGGTTCTGCTGGAGGTAAGGATAGAGCTTGAAGTTTTTGATGGCTTTGATACGTCGCTGCAGGGCTTTTTTGCGCGCTGCACGCTCTAGGCCTAGGGGGCTGTGAGGAGCCACTTTTTGCCACCCTCCGGGCTCGCCTAAGAGGTAGTGACTACCCAAGAACGCGATTAGGTTAGCAGCCATGCCAGCGAGGATGCTGTAAGTATTTTTCATCAGGACATTCCATAAGACCACTGTTATCAACCCTGCTACCATGCTTATAAACACTGCTCTAGTACTAGTGCGAAAGCCCAATATTGCCATAAGCATAGGCACTGTATAAATAGGCATGTAGAAGCTGCCAGCAAGTACAACAAGGGATATAAGCTCATGGCTATACAAGGCTATTATTAAAGACAAAATACCAACAACTACTGAAAATAATCTTGCGTTGGTGACCAAGCTACTAGGGTGCTTACTTAAAGGCTTGACAATATCATTGGCAAACAGAACAGCATTGGCATTTAAGCAAGAATCAGCCGTAGACATAGCCAGTGCTATAAGCCCTGCGGCTAGCAGGCCTTTCAAGCCTACATAAGTATGGTTAGCAATCATATAAGAAGCCACTTGTCCAGGCGCTAGCCCAGGCTTGTCTGTTAGCAATAAAATGCCTATCCAAGTCAAAAATAGAAAAGTTAGGAGCATGCCCCCAGCTGCATAAAGGAGAGCATGTTTGGCTTGCTTACTATCTCTAGCCATAGCTATACGCTGAAATATCTCTGGAGAAGATAGCCCAGGAATCATAAAAAAAGGTAACAGACTCAGCGTATCGATAAATTGAGATGAAAATACTACTTTCCTAAAGTGAAAATTAGGGTTACTACTAAGTGTATGGATGACTTGTGAGGGATTTGGCAATTTATTCCAGATGACTAACGCAAGGACTGGAATCATGGCACCAAAAGTAAGAAACTGGAGTACATCCGTGAAAGTTACAGCCTTAACACCCCCGAAGGCTGAGTAGAGGATCAAAATAATGGCAGCAAGCAGGCTAGCAACCTTACTTTCTATGGGGAAAAAGACTGTAAAAACCGTAGCTATGACCTTAAATTGAACGGCTGTGTAACCTATTTTTGATAGAATACCACAAAAAGCAGTGATTATTCGTACTGTTTTGCCATACATATCTCCCATCGCTTCAGCCACAGAAACGTTATTCATGAATTCCCCCATCCTGGGAGCTAGCCATCCGCTAAGCAAGAAACCAATAGGCATACCCACCCTGGCTATGATGTAATATAAGCCTCTACTGTAAGTGTTCTCAAGAGTAATAAATAGATCGCTTCCTGACGCCCATGTAGCGACAAGCGTAGCTGTAAGAGTACTAGTAGAGAAATTCTTACCCCCCAAAGCATAGTCTCGGATCGTTTTTACTTGCTGGCCATAACGCAACCCCACTATCAGCGTAACGACCAAGAAGACAACAAGGATGCTTAAATCAATAGGGTGGACAGTAGACATAAAGGTTTAAGAGTGTTTTGTATGGGATAGAAATTAGATAAAACTTTGTGAAATGTCAAGAGGAGAGGGATGCTAATGGCAAGCTTATTTTCGGCTTGGTAAGTAACGCTCGCAGCTCCATAGGCTGCTGACGAACCCCCTCGTTTGTCCTGCCCTGCCATAGCCACTACCTTTGTAAGCTTTTAGGCAGGAGCCCCCCATAACATCGATAGAAACAATGCCAAGAATTTCGCCTATCGTTAAGCAGCTTCTTGTAATCAATATAGGGCTTTTCTTGGTCCCAAGCTTACTAGGTGTTGATCTGATAGACAGCTTAGGCCTTAGGTATGTTTTTTCTGACTCCTTTAGACCCTATCAATTCTTTACCCACCTCTTTGTACACGCTAGCTTTGGCCACCTCTTCAGTAATATGTTTGCCTTGCTCACTTTTGGACCTATGCTAGAGCACACACTAACCTCTAAGCGGTTTATCACCTTCTACATCCTTACAGGCATGGGAGCTGCAGTGCTTTATGCATGTATTCAATACTTGGAGGTAAGTAAGCTTGAGGTTTTGTATCATACTTATTTGGCTCAGCCTGATCCCCAACGCTTTGTAGCTTTCCTGAACTACTTTCCCCATAACACTTACAACGCTTTTTATCCTTTTATCTCTGCTTTTTTTAAGCATCCTGATAACCTAGCTTATATAGCCAAAAGCAAAGCAATAGTCAGTCAATTATATATGCTCAAAGCTGACATACCTACAGTAGGGGCTTCGGGCGCTGTATTTGGCATATTCATGGCGTTTGCCATGCTATTTCCCAGTATAGAACTATTTTTATACTTCGTTCCTATCCCTATCAAGGCCAAATACGTGATTGCCATCTTTGGCGTATATGAGTTGTATGCAGGCATTAGGGACAGTCCTGCTGATAATGTGGCGCACTTTGCCCATCTTGGAGGGATATTGTTTGCCTATCTCTTTATCAGGTGGTGGAGGCAGCGGAGTGACGATGAGTGAGTTATTGGTCTACCCCTAGCAGCACCCTGTAGAAGAGACCTTTGTCACGCTTGAGCCTGGCTACATGCTCCACAAGACCCAAGGTATTGTACTAAGTCACCTCAAATACCGAGAGACTTCGGTCATTGCTAGTATCTTTACTGAGGCTTGTGGGCTCCAGAGTTACATTATTCATGGGGTAAGGGCCAAAAAACCCAAATACGGCATGGCTCTTTTTCAGCCACTTATGCTGCTAGATATGGTAGTGTACCATAAAAAGCAGGGAGGCCTACAGCGGGTGGCTGAAGTAAAGTGTCATAGACCCAATAGCCATATCTTAGGAGACATCAAAAAAGCAGTCATGGCTGTTTTTCTCGCAGAGCTTTTGGCTAAGGTACTGCGGGAGGAGGAGCGCAATGAGGGGCTGTTTAATTTTTTGTGGCAAGCAGTGGCCAAGTTGGATGAGCAAGCTACCAATTATGAACTTTTCTACTTGAGCTTCATGCTCCAATTGTGCCATTATCTTGGCTTTGGTATGCGTACTGCTGAGGATATCTACGCACAACTGCGGCGTTCAGGGCAGCACTGGCAAGTTAGTCAAGAGGCTATGCAGGGACTTAATACTTTGCTCAAGGGCAAGCTACAAGGGTATGTGTCTATGGATAGGCCCCTGCGAAGGCAGGTAACAGAGGCAGTGATCAAGTTTTACCAACTACATATCGACTCGCTAGACACGCTCAAGTCTTTGCAAGTGCTGCAGGAGATCGGTTGATTTTTTGAGTACGTATCCAAGAAAATTATTCACCAGCTTCTGCCAGCATACGCTCTCCTTTTTCAATGGCTTGTTCAATAGTGCCTACCAGGTTAAAGGCTGACGCAGGCAGGTGATCCAGCGCACCATCTATGATCATGTTAAAGCCTTTGATGGTGTCTTTAATAGCTACTAACGCCCCTTTGATGCCCGTGAATTGCTCAGCCATGTGAAAAGGTTGGGACAAAAATCGCTGTACTTTTCTGGCTCGATACACAGTTTTAGCGTCTTCTTCTGATAGCTCGTCCATGCCCAAGATGGCAATGATATCTTGTAGCTCTTTGTAGCGCTGGAGTATTTTCTTGACCCGTTGGGCTGTATGGTAATGCGCTTCACCTAGCATATCTGGATGCAGCATACGCGAGGAGGAGTCTAGTGGATCAACTGATGGATAGATGCCTAGCGCTGCAATCTTACGGGAGAGTACCGTGGTGGCATCGAGATGAGCAAAAGTGGTGGCTGGCGCAGGATCGGTCAAGTCATCTGCTGGTACATATACAGCTTGCACAGAAGTAATAGATCCATTCTTGACCGAAGTAATGCGCTCTTGCATAGCCCCCATCTCTGTGGCCAACGTAGGCTGATAGCCCACAGCAGAGGGCATACGACCTAGCAGGGTAGAGACCTCAGAGCCTGCTTGTGTAAAGCGGAAGATATTGTCTATAAAGAAAAGTACGTCTCTCCCTTTCTCTTGTCCATCACCATCACGGAAGTACTCTGCAGCGGTAAGCCCAGTAAGGGCCACTCTTGCCCTCGCACCTGGCGATTCATTCATCTGACCAAAGATCAGCGTAGCTTGTGAGGTTTTGAGGGCTTCTTTATCGACTTTGGAGAGGTCCCAGTTGCCTTCTTCCATAGACTTCTTAAATGCTTCACCATAATTGATCACACCAGCTTCAATCATTTCCCGGAGTAGGTCATTGCCTTCGCGCGTACGCTCACCTACCCCTGCAAACACAGATACTCCCGCATAGGACTTAGCAATGTTATCAATCAGTTCCATGATGAGTACGGTCTTTCCCACACCAGCTCCTCCAAAAAGTCCTATTTTTCCTCCCTTCACATAAGGTGCTAGTAAGTCGATGACTTTAATGCCTGTGTAGAGTACCTCTGTTGAAGTGGCCAGGTCTTTGAATTGGGGAGCAGGTCTGTGTATAGGAAGCGCATTCTCTACTACAGGCTGTGCAATACCATCTATAGCCTCTCCTTCAACGTTGAAAAGCCTTCCTCTGATGGATTCGCCTACGGGCATCTTAATAGGAGCCCCTGTATCAGTGACTTTCATCCCCCGCACTAGCCCCTCGCTGCTGTCCATGGCTATGGTCCTGACGCACTGCTCTCCTAGGTGACTTTGGCATTCTAGGACGACTTTTTGGCCATCTTCTTTGGTAACTTTTAGTCCATTGAGCAAACTAGGGATTGCTGTATGGGCCTCAAAACTAACATCTACGACGGGGCCTATTATTTGAATAATTTCTCCTGTGTTTGTCATTTCTTTTGGGGGACTGGGGCCATAATTTTATCGTAAAATTAACACATCAATCAATTTCTTAAAATAAGAAAGGTGTTAGTACGGTCTCATTATTGAGGCAGCTTAGAACTTGTTGGCCAGCATGGACTCGCTACTAGGCCAAGGCGCTGTAGATTAGCAGCAAATTTAAACACCTATGAAAAAAGTCATCATTGCTTTACTATGCTTTACTATGTCTAACAGCTTGGCTCATGCTAATATTTTCAGCATGGGGCCACGTATAGGCGCAAGTACTTTTGAGGTGAAGATAAATCCGCCTGAAGGCAGCACAGCACATGAAACGCTTCGGCTACAAAGAGGTTGGGGATACCACTTAGGACTTTTCACCCGTTTCGATCTCCTTACATTCTACATTCAGCCCGAGTTACTCTTTACCAGATCTAGCGCCAAGTTCAGTCCAGGTAACGAAGCGCTCAAGCTCAGTTTCAACAAGCTCGATGTACCAGCCGTGGTAGGGTTTCACTTTTTGGGAGTTTTTAGGGCACAGCTGGGTCCTGTGTTCAGCTTGCTCTTTAGGGCGATAGAAGGAAACAAGAAGGTAAAAGAGCACTACTGCAGTCCTATTATTGTGGGATGGCAAGGTGGACTAGGCGTTGATATCTGGAATATGGTGATTGATCTTAAATATGAAGGAAACCTCAGCAGGTTTGGAGACCAAATTGCTGGCATTGATACGAAGCATGGATATGCACTGTGGATGCTCAGTGTAGGCTTTAATATTCTTTAGTCAGTGCTGTCAGCTAAGTAGGCTAGTTAATCAATCTCAATCTCATAGGGTAAGCGGGCCTGGAGGCCTGTCATGTTGATAAGTTCTTGCACAGGCTTAAGCGCGGGGAGCTTCGCTTGCAATGCAGATAGCACGGCTCTCTTTCCTATATCACTCCTCCAACTCTTGAGTACTTGTTCGGGTAGAGTTTGTGGCTTGGGCCAATAGGAGACAACAAAGTCTTTTTCGATGGCCGCGAGTTTGGCAGCTGTCTGGATGGCGTCCTCAAGGCCACCGAGCTCGTCTACAAGCCCTTGTTCTTGTGCTGCTTGGCCAGACCACACCCTTCCTGAAGCTACACGTGTTATGGCTTCTTGGTCCAAACTTCTGCCTGTAGCTACTCGCTCCAGAAAAGTAGTATACCACTTGTCAATAACTCTTTGAATCACTGCTTGCTCATGGGTAGTTAGGGGTCTGCCTGGATTGTTCAAGAGATCAGCTGAGCTCCCTGTTTTCACCACATCCGTAGTAATACCTAGCTTATTGCTAAGTAGTGCATTGACGTCGAAGAAAAGGCCAAAGATGCCTATAGAGCCTGTAATAGTGGTAGGATGGGCTAAGATACGATTACAAGCCGCGGCCAGGTAGTACCCCCCTGAGGCAGCCACATCAGACATGGAAGCAACTATTGGCTTTTGGGCTTTGGTTAACATGAGCTCTTTCCACAAGACATCTGCGGCCAAAGCGCTGCCACCAGGAGAGTTAATTCTAAGTACGATGGCTTTGACAGCTTTATTTTCTCTTAATGCGCTTAGGTGGCTGGCCAGGTCTTTGGAGCCTAAGGTATCAAGAGCACCTTGGCCATCAATGATATTTCCTTCGGCTATAAGCACAGCTACTTGGTGCTTAGAGGAAGGAAGGGTTTTTTTGAGTGAGGCGGCATACTTTTCATAGGGTAGGTAGTGGATGGCAGCTTCCTGATCTACAGCCAGCTTAGCTTTAATCAATGCTTCTGCCTCATCAAAATACCCTACTTGACTTACTAGCTGGGCCTTGCAGGCATCTTGAGGAAGCACTACTGCTAGTTGATCAGCCATTTTTTGTAAGGAATCCTGCTTGAGTGTCCTAGCAGTAGCTACCTTATCAAGGAAATGGTTATAAATACCCCTAAGCAGCACAACACTTTGGTGCTTGCTAACTGGGCTCATGTCTTGACGGATAAAAGGCTCTACGGCACTTTTGTATTTACCAACCCGAAATACCTGAGGTACTACTTCTAATTTATCAAACAATGCTTTGTAGAAAAAGACGGTCTGATGCAAGCCTCTCAAGGGGAAAATACCTCCTGAAGGCAACACAATGTCATCGGCCAGAGAGGCCAAGTAGTAGGTCTTTTGTGTATAATTCTCTCCATAGGCTACAATGAATTTGCCGGCTTTTTTGAAGGACAAGAGTGCTTCTCTAATTTCTTCCAGACTAGCCCAGCCTGCCTTGAGCGCATCGGCCTCCAAGTAGATCCCTTGGATCTTTGTGTCTTCCTGGGCATGCTTGATAGCCTCTTTTAAGGCTAGGAGGTCAAGCACCTCTTCCTGGCCCGCTTTAAAAAGCCGGAAGGTATCAGTAGCATGCTCTACTACGCTTCCACGCAGTGCTATGTAGAGGACTGTCTTATCAGTAAGCTTAGGCTTGCTGGGCTGCAGGAGTAGTAGGAGTATCCCTACCAAGAGCGCTAGACTGGTAAAAATTCCTAAGACGACAATAAGTACTTGTTGAAAAAAACGCTTCATGCTTTTTTGTAGCTATCTATAAGGTGGAGTGCGTATGCTGAGGCCCTAGCTTCGTCTGTAATGTTACGTTCTATTCGCAAAAATAGCTAGTGCGCAAGGCTAGCAATTCGTTCTGTGCTAAATGTGCGATACTCGACTAACGCTTCTTTACCAAAGGGAATGCTAAGACAAATTCTGTATAGGCATCTTTGTCTTGTTTAGCATGGCAGCTGATTTGACTATCAAAGGAAGCCAGGACCAACCTACAGTTATCAATCTAGGCCTGCTCCTGCTTGGCAAGGATGACGGAATTTTTGCTGCTTTACAACGTCTTACCTGCTTTTTTCATCTAACCTCCACGTGGAGTACGTCTGGGCAGATGAGAGGGAGTGTAGGGACTACAAAAAAAATCACAAGCTGGCTTAATAACGAGTCCTCTAGGCTGTGGTTCCGAATCTAGCGTATCTTCCGCAGGTACTAGGAAAGATATTGCACTCGCATATCGGCAAGAAATGAGGGTAGTAGCGGGGGCAGGAATCGAACCTGCGACCTTCGGATTATGAGCCCGACGAGCTACCGCTGCTCCACCCCGCGATATAAGTTATTGACTGGCTAAGCAATTTATTTGCTTGGGAGAGGTGGCTTACTAGGCATCCTAGTCAAGCAACCCCTCGCAAAACTAACAAGTCAACCCATGGCGTCTGCAAAGATAACTTTTTGCGTAAGTTGTAACGAAATTTTTAGACTTTTTATCCGTCCATGCATATACCTTCTCACAAGGCTGGTTTTGTCAACCTTATCGGTAAGCCCAATGTAGGCAAGTCTACCTTGATGAATGCCTTGGTAGGCGAGCAGCTATCCATTATCACGACCAAAGCACAGACGACGCGCCACCGGATAGCAGGCATTTTAAGTGGGGAGGACTTTCAGATCATCTACGCGGACACGCCAGGGATCATCACGCCGCAGTATGCCCTACAACAATCCATGATGCGGGCGGTACGCAGTGCCTTGGTAGACGCAGACGTATTGCTTTGGGTAGTGGATGTGCAAGACCCAGGTCTCCCCACTGAGCTCAGCAAAAAGCTGCAGCAACAGACTGTCCCTATCTTCTTGCTCATTAACAAGGTAGATTTGGTAGACAAGGCGGCACTAGACAAGGTGCTACAGTATTGGGCCCAACAGGTAGCTGTAGCAGCCATCATCCCTATCTCTGCCTTGCGGGCTTACAATACAGCGTTGGTTTTTGAGCGCATCCTAGCTTGCTTGCCTTTGCATCCTCCTTATTATCCGAAGGACATGCTTACAGACAAACCTGAGCGGTTTTTTGCTGCAGAAATCATCCGTGAGAAAATCCTACGTAACTACCACCAAGAAATTCCTTACAGCGTTGAGGTAGTCATTGAGGCCTTTAAGGAAGAAGCACACCTGATCAAGATCAGTGCTACTATCCATGTAGAAAGGAAAACGCAAAAAAGCATCCTCATTGGCAGCCAAGGAAGTGCCCTGAAAAAGGTGGGCATAGCAGCTCGCCAAGACCTAGAGCAATGCTTTGGCAAGCAAGTCTTTTTAGCACAACACGTGAAGGTAATGCCTGGCTGGCGCACCCAATCGCAGCAGTTGCGCCAGTGGGGATATGCTTGATGCGTTGTGCTGGGAAGTCCTGCTATGGGCTGACTTGGTACTTGTTTGCGGTGCTACGTCAATGGTTGGCATTGCCTACGACGAAGCGCCTGCACAAGCCCTACGTCTACACCTGCCTGCGCTACATAATCCACAAAAGCTGGATCTAAGGGGTGGTGGTGCTTATCGGCAAGTAAGACGTGCGTAATCCTAGTCCAGTATTCCTGCTTAGCGGCTTGTTCCTCTTGAGGGGTAATGCCATATAAATCGCTGTATCTTTCTGATAAGGGGCCGTCACTATAGAAGACCTTTTGTTGCGGCCTGTACTTTTTGCAAAGGACGATCCAAGGGACCGCGTGATCTAATTTCTTCTGAGTATTGGCTAAAGAGTATTGGGCCCCCATGTCCATTTTAGCGCCGTAAGAGAACAGCAAGGCTACTACCCGAATTCTTTCCTCAACGGGATGCCATACCTCATTATATGCACATAAGTCATACAAGGGGGTAACTTCACCGCAAAAGGGCGCAGTAAGTTGGTTGACATCAGCACCGCGCTGCAATAGGTAATGTAAAAGGACCTCAAAGTAAGCTTGGTTGCGGCAATGTCGTACGGCTGTATGCAGCGGTGCTTCTCCAGCAATTCTTACACTTAAGTCCACTTCCTCGCCAGCGTCTAGGCGCTCTAGTACATCGACCAAATGAATGACTGCTTTTGTTGCCGAGTGCACTGTCAGGGCCGTAAAGTGCAGGGTGTATTCCTTGCCTTGGAAATGGATGGTCACGAACTTCTCAAAAACAGGAGTGCAACCGTGACACAGCAGCATGGTAGCGAACAAGGTGACTACCAGGCTGCGATGACGGTACGTTCGGCCCCAGTACTTCATAAGCATCATGCGGAAGATTGTATTACTTATAGAAGCGAATAAGATTATAGGGCCCACGCATGACAGAGCCTGCTGTATGCATCTGGTAGCGCATTTCTTCATAGCTTACTTCCTGCAAGTCTTGAGTTGTGTCTAGGAGGGCAAACGACATGATGTTGGCGTTACTGCTATCCAGGCGCACTCCTATTACATTAGCGTAGTGCATTGCATCCCACCTGAAAACAAAGAAAGCAATGACAGGATCGCCTACGTCTATATCCTCTCTAATAGCGTTAGCACAAGCTACAAATGAATCATAAGTTTTTCTGCTTGCGTGTCTACCTGCAGGAAGATAGTCAGTAATATATCCTGCTAATTCGCTCGGGTTAGGTCCTACATCAGGCAGGTTCTGCACAATTAGAGGTACTATTCCAACAGTAAGGAATCCAGCAATAACTGTTGCAGTTTTGCCTGCTGTTGTGTTGGGGGAACCGAATGTTTTTGGACAACGGCTTTTAAACTCTTTATAGCTTGCCGTATCGAAGTCATAGCCCCAAATGCATAGGGCTCTAGCTGCAGAATTAGGACTGCAAGACCACTCTCTATCACGATCACTGTCCTGCGAAGGTATGTTTAGCTTTGCGTTCAGAATCTGTCTACTCGATAATCTCTGCCATCCCTCCTTACTAAAAACTTCGTCGTCAAATCTGTAATAATTGTCAGAGCTATATATAAACTCCATACTGTGTTTTTTGCCGCCTGCTGCCCCAGCAGCGCTTTTAGAGAGCACCTTGATAAGATCTTCTGCGTTGTGTAGAGGTACTAGCTGCGTGGGAGGCGCTTGGGGGTGAGCCGCATGATAGGCTTGCAAGGCTTCGGCACTTTCTTGCAAAGCTTCGGACAGCACGAACAAGCATTGATCTGGCGCTTGCTCTTGCTTGTGAAATGCTGCAAGCAAGCCTTCAGCAGAGATGCCTTTGGCATTTAACCATTTATCATTATAGCTAAAGCCTCTCCGGGAGGGATGGCCTCTATCAGTTGTCTAGCTTTCGCATGAGGAATCGGCCATGCGATCTGTTCATCGCTGACGTCTGTCAGTCCTACTGATGATGCAAGCTCGGAATCATCATTTTGAGGTGACTCATCTCCTGCCATTCCTAAACGCACAGGTGAATGACAGGCTCCTATGATCATTGCTATGCCTACAACGAGCAGCATACGAATTTTTTTAGTCATGATGATTGGTTTTAGATGCTCTTATAAGTACACTGTTTGACTCAATGAAAAGGTACATATATGTAACTGTAAAGTCAAGTACAAAATTTGGGCTGTTGCCAGCAGCATGACGCTGCTTAATAAGTGGTGAACTACTACAATGACCAATGCTACTGCTTTGAGAATAACTCATCACTGAGCACGCAATCTTCAGCGGCGCTCCTTAACTTCGTAGCTGACATGGCCAATATTGTAGCAATTGTAGGGAGGCCCAATGTAGGCAAATCAACGTTGTTCAACAGACTGGTAGAGCAGCGCAAAGCGATCATGGATAGCGAAAGCGGCATTACACGCGATCGACACTATGGCTACGCAGTCTGGACCAACAAGCATTTTACAGTCATAGACACGGGCGGGTATGTGCAGGGCAGCGATGATGTCTTTGAAAGCGCCATTCGCCAGCAAGTCCAAACAGCTATTGATGAGGCGAGTGTCATCTTGTTTGTAGTAGACTGCAAGGATGGGCTTACAGGGCTGGACCAGGATTTTGCAGCGGTGCTACGGGCCACGCACAAACCTATCCTGGTAGTAGCGAACAAAGCAGACAATGTGGCCTCCACACTGATGATGCACGATTTTTATGCATTAGGCATGGCCGCCCCCTACCCTATCTCGGCAGCTAGTGGTACTGGTACTGGTGAATTACTTGATGAAGTGATCAAACACTGCCAAGAAGAAGCTTCTTCAGCAGAAGAGGCGCCTCCTAAAGTGGCCATTCTAGGCAGGCCCAATGTGGGGAAATCTTCTTTGCTCAATGTGCTGCTAGGAAAAGACAGGAGCATTGTCACGCCGCTAGCTGGCACTACACGCGATGCTATTGCTACCACTTACCAACTGTATGGCAAGCACATGATCTTAACGGACACAGCAGGCATTCGAAGAAAAGCAAAGGCCAAGGACAACATCGAGTTCTATTCGGTAATGCGCGCCATCGGTGCGCTGCAAGAGGCGGATGTATGTATCATCATGGTAGATGCCACACAGGGGTTAGAAGCGCAAGACGTTAATCTCATTGCCTTGGCCCACCGCTACAAAAAAGGCTTGGTGCTCTTGGTCAATAAGTGGGACTTGGTTCAGAAAGATAGCCACACCGCTGAGGCCTACAAAAAGGAGCTGCTGCCAAAGCTAGCCCCGCTGGACTATATCCCTGTCTTGTTGACATCCACCGTCAAAAAGCAACGGATTTATCAGGCCATGGAGCAAGCCTTGGCGGTCTATCAAAACAGAAGGCAAAAGCTAGCTACAGCAGCACTTAACAAGGTGCTGCTACCTGCTATTGAGCGATACCCACCTCCAGCCATTAAGGGCAAGTACATCAAAATTAAGTATGTCACGCAGCTGCCTACCCCCACCCCTGTCTTTGCTTTTTTCTGTAACCTACCACAGTATATCAAGCCACCTTACAAGCGCTACTTGGAAAAACAGCTACGGAATCATTTCGACTTAGTGGGGGTGCCCATCCAATTGGTCTTTAGGAAGAAGTAAGCAGCATAGCACATTACCACGCATAAGTCAGGCCTGATAAGCAGTGAAGGCCTCTGGCAGGATAGTGTAGATACCTTTCATTAGGCTTGGCCAAAAGGTTCTGGAAGTTCAAGAAAATAGAAAAACGTTGGCTCCACAAATAGTCTATGCCCAAGCCTAGATCAAGCACATCAGCCAGCGCTACCGGTACGCCTGCAGCCACATCCAGGGCCTCTAGCCCTCCCACCCAGTACATGGATCCTTTGAACACAATCTTATCGTACAAACGGTAGGTGCTAAGGAGGTCTAGCTGGTAGCGGGGTCTGTGCCAAGGCTTAGGTAATTCTTTGAGGCCATAATAGAAATAATCCCCCCTGAGTCGTGTTGTCAAGGTCTCAGGCCGGTTGGTATAGGTGAGTTCGCCAAAGGTATTGAACAGCGTGGCTGCTAGGTCGTAGTGTACATCGAAGTAACTAGGGTCTTGAGCGCTGTTGACCAAGCAGTGGAGGTTTTGATAACTACCTACGGCCAAGCCCGCGTGAAAACTTATTTGCTCTACAACATCCCCGCGTGCCCCGCCATAAAATAGCCAGCGTTGGTTTGTATTACGTAGTGCTAGGTTAGCGGCTAGCCGAGGATTTTCTTGGAGCAAGCGCTGTAATGAGTTCCGCTGTATATCACCCCTAACCCCTACATAAGGCCGTAGCCATTTGCAAAGGGCATACTTAACTTCCCCAACTGGGTACACATTCAAGGCGCTGACCACATCAGAGGCATCATTTTGGTAGACCACGTTGACTCCCCCTTGCACATCAAAACTATGGGCTACAAAGGACAGCATAGGCTTGCAACGGCATAGATTTCGGTGCACTGCGGTGGAGTCACTGTGCTTGGTGAAATGCAGGTCTGTGATAGCCTTAAGGGTCCATATATCATTGAGGGCATAGTCTCCGCTTCCCTGAAGCACCCATTGGGTTTCTCGGGCTTGGTAGGCATCAGCTAGGTAGTGCAAGGAGCCATCTAGCTGGTAGTTGAACGGACCTTGGATGTAATTGGCCAAACGCTTGCGCACTGCGAACTGGTGTAAGCTTTGTTGCTGCAGTGTGGCTGGCGTGCCATCCCCGGCGTTGTATAATGGGTAGCTATCCCTGTTGTAGCCCATCTCCCCTGCTAGCCATAGCGGCTTCGTAAATAGTTGGCCGTGTAGCTGGACCAGGTTGTGGCTTTCTTCACCATAGCGCGCTTGGCCCGCAGATAAGTGCTTAAAGTGGAGCCCATAAGTATAGCGAGGATGTGGCTTGTTGGTAAAGAAACCTGCTAGATATGGTGTATAAAAGTTGCCATGGCCTCCTTGAAGATAGTTGTCATGTAGCTTGGCAACCATGTCTTGCTTGGCGCGTAAAATTTTGGTCTTACGAGGCAGTGTATCAAATGCAGGCCATATGATGGACAGCGTAGCTGGCAGTGGCTTGAGGGGGTCTGGCATATGGGGCGCAATAGGGGCGCTTTCGAACAAACGCGAGGCCTCGGGCAGCTGATGCTTAAGTTCCTTTTCAATAACAAACTCAGCGTCCTTGAGCGTGGCTTTGGAGGCAGGCTGTTGTCCTAGTGCACTGGAGGCAATGCCCAGACACATTGATAAAAAGAAAAATCGGCTCATGGTTAGTTGATTGCCTGGCGACGCAGTGTTGCACCCATCAAGCTCCAAAAATAATCCTTTCTTAATCATCCCTGCTGGCGAGGCTTGTCAAGCTATACGCTTAAGTTGCAGGCGTAAGCAAGTAGGTACAAAAGGAACATGCTACTATTTGGTCATGCTTGAGCAGTAGCGAAGCCCCTTTGTCAGGCCTTAGAGAGCCATGCAAGGATTGAACCTAAGGCCCCTTAATCCTCCAGCGTTTTGAACTCATGGTCTGTTACTGAGGTCGCTTCTTCGGTATCTGTGAGCTGGACTGGGCCTTGAGGTATTTCGAGTGTTGCCAACTTTTGTCGAGCCGTGGCTACCAAGGCTTTGTCTTCAGCGTTATCAATGATGGACTGGAGCGTAGCCTGGGCTTGCAAGACTTCTTGGAGGGCCAGATAGTTGTTGGCCATCAGGAGGTAACCTTGGTTAGTCCATGCTTTGTACGCTGGGAACCGCTTGTTGAGTTCAAAAAGTGCTGCCAGCGACTGGTGGTAGGCTTGGGCTTCGTAATGTAGCTGCGCCAGCAGGTATTGGGCTTCGGCTGCTGTGCTATCTGTGGTGCTTTGCACCAGCTGTGTGAAGTAGGCTTGGGCTTCATAACGCTTGCCTTGTTGCATGGCTGCTTTGCCCAGAAAGAGGGTGGCCTCGTTGGTAGCATTCACAGCCAGGTTGCCTTGTTCTAGGATCAAAAAAGCGGATTGCTGCACCGCCTCGTAACGCTGCAATGCATGGCTTACCTTCATTATGCCTTCCAAGGCATGATAAGTCTCTTTCTTACTCTTGGCGCCTTCCTTGAGCTGCTGGTAGTATTGGAGGGCTTGTGTAAAGTCTTTTTGCTTATAGGCCAAGGAGCCCATACGCAGCAAGATTTTGTTATAAAAGGGTGTTTGCCCTGCCTTGAGGGCATCTTGGTACTGGACCATGGCCTGCGGCACATCGCCTTGGCGGTAATAGGCCTCTGCCACCAAGAAGTGAGCTTCGGGCACCAGGCTACTTTGGGGGTAGCGCGCTATAAAACCGCTGAGCCGTTTGATGGCAGCTGCATAACTTTGGTCATAAAATAGGCCTTTGGCTGTATCGAATTCCAGTTGCTCTAAGTTTGCATTGTCTGGATTAGCTGCTTGGTAGTCAGTGAGGCGTTGATGAAACGCTTCAGGCTTTCCTGCCAGCATGTAGATTCTAGGCAGCTCCAAAAGTGCGTTCTGCGTATTGGGGTGCTGGGGGTAGGTTTTGAGTAGGCACTCGTAATCCTGAATCGCTTGAGGATATTGTGCTAGGTTGACATGAGCAATGGCACGGCTTAAGAGCGCATCAGGAATGAGCATGCTATGGGGCTTTTCTTGGGCAAGCTTGGTAAATGCTTTGATGGCCTGTGGATAATTGCCCTGGACAAAGTCAATGTGCGCCATTTCGAACAATGCTTTTTCATAGTAGACCGTGTTGGCATAGTGGTCAAAGATGCGCTGAAAGTTCTTTTGGGCAGCATCCTTATCGTGCAAGCGCCCATAAATCACTCCCTTTTGGTAATGCGCGTGGGCAGGGTGGTGTTGAAGGGCTTGGTCGTAGACCTGTAGCGCGCGCTGATATTCCTTGGTCGCATAATAGCAGTCAGCAGAACGGACCAGGGCGTCCTCAAACCATAGCGGGGGACTGGATGGCTGCGGCTGACGCATATACTGTACAAATTGAGGCAAAGCTTGGGCATAACAGGCTGTGTTAAAATATGCATATCCCAACCCATAAAGGGCCTGTTGATAGACCGTCGTAGTCTTGGCACAGTTGGCTAGTACGTACTGATAGGCAGCTACTGCTGGGTCATATTGCTGCATGGCTGAGTGGCTTTCTCCGAGCCAAAGCTGCGCTTGCAGCACCAAATTTTTTTCATACGGGTATTGCAAAGATTTTTGGAACAGGCCTATAGCTTGGGCATAGGCTGCATTGTTGAAGTATTCGCTGCCCTTATAAAAAGTGACTTTTTGGTAAACTTTCAAGATACGCTGGGGCTGTGTATTGAGCCCTTCTATGTGCGTGATGGCCAAGTCGTAGTCGTTGGTGCGCAGATAGGCCTCACTCAACCAAGCATCGGCCTCTGCCAAGTGTGGGCTAGCTGTATAGTCTTTTTTGAATTTTTGCAGGGCTTCGATCGTGCTGGCGAAATGGCCTAGCTCGTAACTCAACTGGGCATACTGCAAAATAGCTTCTTCTCGTATGTCAGGGGAAAAATTAGTTTGCTGTGCCTTATCAAAAGCCGCGAGCGCCAGCATTTTTTGGTGGGTCTTTAGGTAGAGCAGCCCTGCGTAGTAGCTTGCTGCCTGCCCTATGGCATCCTGTTGCAGTGCAAGCTTTTTGAAATACTTCAGTGCCTTGTAGCCCTCATCAGCCTTGTAAAGCGCATGAGCAGTTCGGTACAGCACCTCACTGGTAGCTACCAAGTCTTTGCGTGCTAGGTACTCCTCGTAGTGATGGGCAGCGGCGGCATACTGGTCTGTGAAAAAGTAGGCTTCAGCAGTCAACAAGGCTATCTCATCTTCGTTTTTGAGGGCTACTTCAGTGTGCATGACTGCTTGAATATAGTTAATGAGCTCTTGAAAGCGCTTCTGCTTGTAATATACCTGTAGTACCAAGTAGGGAACGACGGGCTGATAAGCTGCACTTTCGCTGGCTTTTAGGAGGTCTTCGAGGGCTGTTGCATAGTCATCGTTCTTGAACGCCAGGTAGCCAGCATAGTAGTTGGCTGCGTAGCAATACGCGCTTTCGTGGGCCTTGATGTCATTGAAGTGAGCCAGCGCTTGTACAAAATCTTTTTCATTCAAGTAGGCATACGCCAAACGGTACTGAAGCTCATGCTGTGTAGCCTTGTCCAACGTGTTTTTTTCTACTTGCAAATAATAGGTGATGCTCTTGGCAAAGTCTTGGTGGCCAAAGTAGAGGTTGCCTAGCTGGTAGTAAGCCAGTACAGCCTTGCAGTGTTCGGGATAGGTCTTGATGAATCGGTGAAAGCGCTCTTCACCATCGGGCCGTCCTAACTTGATGGCACACAAGGCTGCGTAGTATTGCGCATCTATGGCATTGAGGTCGCTTTTGTGCGCCCGGATGTATGCTTCAAAGTGGTGTTGGGCGCTCTCATACTTCTCTTTTTGAAAAAGTGCTAGGCCCTGGGCAAACAATGCTGTGGATTGGGGTAGATGCAACTGCGCATGGCTGGGCAGGTAGCAGGCAAGGTGTAGGGCTGTGGCAAGTAGGAGTGCTCTCATGGGGCATGGGGCAGTAGAAAATGATTACTAGTTAGCTGTGGCTATTTGGTCACGAACAAAGCAATTAGCGCTTGCGGGCCAAATGGTGGATAGTGTAGGCCACTATCTTTTCCATATACGCGGCTATGGACGCTTCTACAGAGCGCTCCGATCGGACCTGCGACTCAGGAAAGGTCAAGCCAGGGCAATTATTGACTTCAAAGATGTACAGCTTTCCTTGGACTACTGTGGCATCTACCCCTGCTACATTCGTGCCTGTAAGCTCACAAGCGCTTTTGATGGCTTCTTGTTGCTCGGCAGAAAGTATGTCGTCTACTGCTACTATCTCTTTGGTGGCCCCCAAATACCTATTAAAGGCAAGTATATCCCGCTTGCTGGCTGTGAAGCGCTTGGCCGCCACAATCTCACCCCCCACCACCAGTATTCTATAATGATACATGTATCCAGCTTGATTTTTACTGGGTATATACTGCTGGAGTACAAGGGGTTTAGGGCCCACTCGCTCATTTAATGTATAGTTTTCCAGTAGTACTTGGCGTAGCTGCGTTTCATCTTCCACCTTGATAAACTGCAGATTTTTACCTCCACAGCCTTCTCCTTTGATGACCACCCTATCTGTGAAATGCTCCTTGATGGTCTGAATGCATGTATCGATCGAGGTGCCTTTATCTACAACCACCGTATGGGGCATAGGTACCTTATTCTCTTGAAACAACCGCATCATCGTATGCTTGTTGTGGTTATAGAGTTTGGCCCGTAATGGGTCTACACAGGGAACACCGTGCTGCTCAAGGATGAGTTGCCAGGCATGGGCCAAGTTTCTGGCTGCTTCCTGGCCCCAGGTCCTAAAATACGCCAAGTCAAAATCTTTAATCAAGTAGCTAGTCTTGTTGGTGATGAGCAGGCCTCTTCTCTCATCTAGCTGTGTGGAAGCGTTTAGCAGCACAATCGTAACTGCATGGCCATGCGCCTCATAAGCCCTTTATTAGATAGGTGTTAGAGTAGCTTTCGGCTTGAGAAAGGATCAAAATTTTTTTGGAAGCTGTAGGTTTACCTACAGCACTCAACTGGACCAGTAACAGTAAAAAGGTAAGTAAACCAGCTAGTTGGCTGCTGAATAAAGGAGCTCTGCGGCTCATAGGGTAGTTTTGCTTATTCATAGTGACTGGTCCAATTGAGTGGGGATATTAGCCTCATTGCGCGCTAAAATCCATACTTAAGTGCAGCATAATCAAACCTTCCGAAGTTATTGAAAGTCTCTAGCTATACCAAGGCGTACCAAGAAAAACTAGGTACTCAATAGCTTCTTCAACATGGAAGCAAACGCATTAAGCTTTGGGGCTAGCCTTCATCGGCCATAGATCAAACAGGGTTTGATCCAACCAGGCAGGGCCTTGCCAATACTTGAGGAGGGTATAGACGGCGAAGGTGGTACAAGTGCCAATCAAGGCACCTATGTATACATCTCTGTAAAAATGCTGGCAAAGATAGATTCTGGAATAGGCCACAGCGCAGGCCAAGAGCAACAACAGGACACTGAACCAGCAAGGCTTTTTAGGGGCTAGTAGATGGATCAGGCAAACAGCAGTAAAAATGGTCGCTGCATGCCCAGAAGGAAAGCTTAGGTGGGTGTAGTGTGTAATGCCTTTTACCAGGTGCAAGGGTGCATCTGTAGGGATCCACGTAATAGGTCTCCTTTGGTCAAAACAGCCTAGTCTTTTCATTCCC
>OZ254961.1:410000-899258 GCA_965275955.1 Amoebophilaceae bacterium
CAAAGTAAGGCTTGGTACATATTATAAGGCTGCATGCCATACGCCATAGCTTCTAACGTATTAACTGCAATCAGAGGGATATCTAGGGCGTAGCAGAGGCCCTTGGCTGTAACAGTCCCAATCCGCAAGCCTGTATAAGAGCCCGGACCACTAGAAACAGCCACGGCAGCCAAGTCTTCTTTAGTGTAAGGGCTAATGGCTAACAGGTGCTTAATGGTCAGGAGTAACGATTCGGCGTGAGACTTCGCTACATGCAAGGTCTGGGCGGCGATCAGCTGGGCTTCGGCATGGAGCGCTACTGAACATACACGAGTAGCGGTTTCAAGGCTAAGAATCAGAGGCATCCTGAGTTATTAGTTATAAATTATCAGTGCTGGGGTTGCCTAGGTGGTCAATTCAAGACAGCCAAGAGGTTACTCCTGGGCGTAAGCTCAGGGCAGCTATAAGCTTACTCAGTAGCCTTTAAGAGTTGATGGTACTGGGGCATATTCTGGAAAAGGGCGCATGCCTTTTGAATGTGCTGATCATGATCCAACATAGCCTCTATAGCTCCCTCTTGGAAGTAGTAACGCACAATAATGGCCTCCTGGAGGATGATTTTAATTTCTGACTTGAACTTTTGTAGGTCTTCTGCTTTGTAGCGTTGTACTTGGGTTTTTAACGAGGCAATATGCTTTTTAATGTCCTCTGTGTAGGATTCGCTTTGCGCTTGTTGCAGCAGCTGGTCAATGCTTGGCTCAATAGTGTAGGAGTAGTCCTTGTCCTTGAGCCAGGCCACAAAGTGCTTGTACTGAGTATCTGAAAGCCCAAATTCTCTAGCAGGTTGAATGCCATCATGCTGAGCTTGAAAGAGCGTTGCATAATCAAAGATCAAACTTTCTTCTATGAGGCTAATCGTAATCGGTGCTAAGCTCAATTGCTCTGTTTCAATATCTGGAGCAATGCCGTTGCCATCATAGACCTTTCTCCCTGCTTGCGTCATAAATACTTGCTTAGGTACATCTACTCCCTCTTCAGTTGCTCTTTCTTGGTGCTGGCGACTGTAGTCAATTTTCTGGATACTCCTACCACTAGGGATGTAGTACTTGGAGGTAGTAAGCATAAGCTGGGCGTTGTAGCTCAGCGGCCTAGTAGTCTGTACGAGGCCCTTGCCAAAGGTAGTTTTGCCAATGAGTACGCCACGGTCGTAATCCTGGATCACGCCTGCCACAATTTCAGCAGCTGAGGCGCTTTTTTGATCGATCAGCACAATGATAGGCATCGTCTTATCATACGCCGGCTGGGTTGTAGCATAAGACTTGGCCAATGCAGCGACTTTGCTCTTAGTAGTTAATACTGTAAGATCCTGGTCTACAAAGAGGTTCACTACTCGGATTGCTTCTTCTAGTATGCCTCCTGGATTACCTCGCAAGTCTAAGATGAACTTTTGGGCTCCACTTTCTTGTAAGCTTTCTAAGGCGGCTTTTACCTCGTCAGCGGTATGAGTAGTAAAATTAGCCAACCTGATGTAGCCAATGCCTTGCTGAGGCTGACCATAGTACGGCACATTTTTCAGCGTCACTTTCTCTCGGGTTAGCGTAAACGCTAAAGGGCGCTCTACACCATACCTGATCACGGACAACTGTACGGATGTATTAGGCATGCCTTTGAGCAAGTTGCTAACATGCGTAATGGGGCTATCTGTTATGTCTTCGCCATTGACCTGAGTTATTTCGTCTCCTACACGCAGCCCTCCCTTATGGGCAGGACAGTCTTTGTAGAGCATGACGATAATGGACTTGTCTTTGCTCTCACGGATTATCGCTCCAATACCTCCATATTCTCCTGTAGTAGAAGTTTTAAAGCTTTCTAGGTCTTCTTCAGGAAGGAAACTCGTGTAAGGGTCCAGCGACCGTAGCATCGCATCAATGCCTGTTTTGACCATAACGTCTGGGTCTACTTCATCCACGTAATAGCGCTCTAGCTCCTTGAGGATATCAGCAAAAATCTTAAGGTTTTTACTGAGCTTGAAGTACTGGCCTTGCAACTGGCTGCCTGCTAATAGACCAACGAGTAGAAGCGATAAGAAAATGGAGTAGCGCCACTTACGCTTGTAGAGGGTCATGCTTATTTTGCGTATGGAGGTGATTTAAGTACTGGAGCGAGGCTATAAGCTTTGCCTGGATCGTTTTGAAGGTACATGGCTTGCCAGCGCCAATATAGATATAGCCTATTGAAAAATAAATCTTAGAGGAAGATGCCAAGAGGTATTTGTTCAGGCGATAGGCTTCGCGCATTCTTCTCTTAAGCTTGCTTCTAGTAACAGCACTTTTAATCTTCTTGCTAGATACTGCAAAGAGGACTTGTTGGTTAGATAGGGCGCTACATGGCAGATATACCACGCGCAAGGGGGGTAGATTTAGTACCTCCCCTTTTTTGAAAAGCCTGGCAATTCGCTTTCTGCTCTTCAAGTGCTCATCCCTCGTAAAAGTTGCTGGGCTAGGTATAAGTTAGCAGTTATGGGTGATCATGGCCAACGATCATGCTATTGAAAGCAGAATGATGAAACCTAGTTATCAACAAGGCCTACCGCTTGTGGCGGGGCTCATCAGAGACAGACAGCTTGGCCCTGCCTTTAGCTCTTCTTCTGGCAAGTACGGACCTTCCATGGGCTGCAGCCATTCTTTCTCTAAAGCCGTGTTTGTTACGGCGCTTTCTGTTGGAGGGCTGGTACGTTCTTTTCATTGCTGGGGAGTTGGAAATAAGCTCCTCAATTTTACGCAACTTTTCAGTGTGTTACAAGTGCTATGGGTAGGTATAGGAGCAGCAAAGGAGGTACAACACAGCTGCTCAGGCAGTAGAAGAGCTTTCCGAGCCATGTAGCCCCATACGGAGCCACCTCTGGCCCTCGGGCTGGGTAGTAAGACTCACTTGGCAGTAGGCTGGGGGGATCAGGCTGGGAATATTACTAGGCCACTCGATGAAGCAGTAGCTACCACTATCAAAATAAGCAGCACAGTCCAGGGCCAGCGCTTCTTCTTCATGGAAGATGCGATAAAAGTCAAAGTGATAGATGGCCTCGCCAGCTGCTGTAGCGTATTCATGGATCAACGAGAAAGTAGGGCTAGTCACAGTGTCTTGCACGCCTAGCTGCGCGCACAGGGCTTTGATCAAAGTTGTTTTCCCTGCCCCCATCTCCCCTTCGAAAAGCCAAATTCTTTGGTCACTAGCATGTTGTAGCAAGGCCTGGGCAGTGAGTGGCAGGTTATCTAGGGTGCTATGCAAAGTAACGCTGGATGGTCCCATAGAGTGCTTCAGGCTGTATAAACTGGCATCCGATAGGCTGCCTTTCAAAAAGAAGTATTAATTTAGGGAACAGTTGGGCCTGTCAAGCAGCGCATTTGGTAACGAACTAGCCAGACCGATCCTGCTCATTGTTTACGCTTGATATGCTATTCGCCATGCACCAAGAAAACGCCTCTAAAAACCGGAAAAGTGTACCTCAGTATGACCTCAATGCTCCTGTTGTACGGGACATCAAACAAATTATGCGCATGTTGCCACACCGGTATCCTTTTCAAATGGTGGACAAAATTACTCATTTGGATGCACAAAGTGTGACAGGGATTAAAAATGTAACGATCAACGAGCCTTTTTTCCAAGGGCATTTCCCAGGTAAGCCTATCATGCCCGGGGTACTACAGGTAGAGGCACTGGCCCAAGCAGGGGGTGTTTTAGTACTCAATACCGTGCCAGATCCCGAAAATTACTTAACTTACTTTTTGGCCATTGACGAATGTCGCTTTAGAAAGATGGTGGTGCCAGGCGATACATTGGTGCTGCATTGCGAACTACTAGCTGACATCAAGCGGGGGGTAGCCAAAATGAAAGGACGTGTTTTTGTTGGTAAAGATCTGACCTGCGAGGCGACCATGATGGCCCAGATTGTGAAGCAGCAATAAGTTTACCCAACGCTCAAGCCAATGCAAAGGGGCATAGTATTGGCTTAATTGCTCGTATATGGATGCTTATCTCTTTCCAGGACAGGGCGCCCAGTTTTCAGGCATGGGCAAAGATTTGTATGACAGCAGTCCACGAGCTAAAGCACTTTTTGAGACGGCCAATGAGATTTTAGGGTTCCGCATTACTGATGTAATGTTTGCGGGAACACCAGAAGTGCTGCAGCGAACGCAGGTGACCCAGCCTACCATTTTTTTACACTCGGTAATCTTGGTAAAAGTCAGCCCTCACTTTCAGCCGGATATGGTGGCAGGACACTCTTTGGGAGAGCTATCAGCACTGGTGGCAAGCCAGGTCTTGACTTTTGAAGCAGGGCTCCAGTTGGTGGCCCAAAGAGCCGAAGCCATGCAAGCCGCTTGTGAGCTGTCCCCTGGTACCATGGCAGCCATTTTGGGACTCAATGATGATACAGTGGAACAGGTCTGTGACGCGATTGATGAGCTTGTGGGACCGGCTAACTATAACTGCCCTGGCCAGCTGGTCATTTCAGGCACCCAGCAAGGCGTTAAACGAGCCTGTGAGTCACTCCAAGCAGCAGGCGCTAAAAGAGCCCTGGTCCTACCCGTAGGCGGTGCTTTCCACTCTGCACGGATGCAACCTGCCCAAGAACGACTGGCCCAAGCCATTGCCCAAACGAAATTCCAGCCAGGCATATGCCCCATCTACCAAAACGTCACTGCCGCCCCTGCAGTAGCCCCTGAAGTCATCCAAGAAAACCTCATCCAGCAACTCACGGCCCCAGTACGATGGACCCAGACCATCCAACGCATGATCCAGGACGGCGCCCAGCGCTTCATAGAATGTGGGCCTGGCCGAGTATTGCAAGGCTTAGTGAAAAAGATTGATGTTACGGTAGCCACCTGTGCTGTCAGCAGGCCTACGGCCCACTAGTCAAGGACAAGACGCATCCTGCGGGAAGGCTAGTCCATTCTATAATCGCTAACTTTTTATCTATCTAAGATACTTTTCTACTTAGTTTTGGCCCCAATGGTTAGGAAGAGAGCAAAGCGTTTTCCCCTTATCCTAGGGAGAACGAAGGCCAATTTGCCCCACGTCAGCCAATGGGGTGAGGGCGCATCAACGTAGGCGCCGCCACTAACGGGGCACTGATAGCCATGATTTTAGCCCTCACCCACAACCGTTTTATTGGTCTGTCTTCACTTCACAGTTAAGACATTTTTCTATAACCCATGGCGCTAACCTTTCATTCAAAAATGCCTTCTGTATTAGTTCCTTAATACGTTCAGGTATATCCGATATTGCATCGAAGGTATTGAACCGCTCTAAGTGGGTTGACTCGCCAGTACCGTTTAGGGTTATCGTATCTTTGTACACAATACTACGCGTGTCCATCGCAAGTATGAGTTCTCGAGCAGCTTCTAGATGAATTGCTGTAATCCCCAGCCCAGGAAGATTAGCCGCCGCCTGGTAGGCAGCTTCTTCCCAAGGTGTCCTACCGTCTTCATTCAATTTATAGAGGCTCTTATTTGTTTTCTGAACTCTCAAGAGAAGACGCAGCGCGCCGAGATTGTAGATACTACTATGTAACGCCGTATTACCCCTATAATCTACTTGGTTGATATCTAGTCCATTGTCAACTAAACAATTGAGGAATTCCACCTTCTCATCACAGGAACCGGATAGATTATAGAGAATTCTACTAATGAAATCAGGATCTTGATTGAATCTGTTTACATCTACACCTGCTCCATTTTTTAACAAGCGTTGTGATACGCTAAGACAGTCAGCAATAATCGCCACCCCCAAAAGCGGAATTCCACAAACCTCAGCCTCAGAGCCATTCATCTTTGCCCCTGCCTTGATTAAGTGCTTCAATAAGTTCAATAGGAGGGTCTTCAGTCACAATAAGACAGGCTGCTAGTACGGATACACTGTTATACAGTCTCGGACTAGAAGGATAGAAGGGAGCCTTGATTCATATAGCCTCATTAATATCTTGGCTCCCATCTATCAACCTTCTGCGTGCATCCTTTAGCGTTGTTAGGTCGTGTTCTACATCGTCGTTCCTTATTGTAGATCCTGAGAAATCCCGCAATACATCTACTCCTATTTTGGGCCGGAGGCTATCAATCAGCTCTTCTGGTAGATTTAGAGCTATTGTTTGAGTTTGTTGGTCTTGGTCTTCGTACTGTTCTTCTGCTGCTGTTTCGTTATTCATACCCAATTTTAGCGTGTTGGTACAAGCTGTCTGACAGAGCAGCGTTAAGCATACCAGCGTCCACAGCGTTTGGGGGTTGTTTTTTTACGGTGTTCATGGCGTTTAATTTTGTGTAACTTTTGTGCCTACGCATTGGATACAGGCGAGATGGCGCAAAAGTAGAAGAAGAATCACACATAGGTATTACAACGATCCCAAGGGTAACTTGATAGACGGGCAAATTTTGGGGCATAGCGCAGCATGCGCAGAAGATTAAAACAGCTCCCGTGCTTTGCTTAGCCTCGTTATACAGCCTACATTAGCAGCCCCCCATCTACCTGGATCACCTGCCCTGTGATGTAGCTGGAAGCGTCAGAGGCCAAGAACAGGGCACAATTGGCCACATCTTCGGGCTGCCCTACCCGCTGCAGCGGGATGGCTTTTTCCCAGTCCTGTGCTGCAGCTGCTGTCAGGTCCTTGGTCATGGCGGTATCGATGAAGCCAGGAGCAATGGCGTTGGACCGAATGTTTCTTGCCCCCAATTCAAGCGCTACAGACTTGGTAAAACCAATAATCCCTGCTTTAGAGGCAGCGTAATTAGCCTGGCCTGCATTGCCTTTGAGACCCACTACAGAAGAGATGTTGATGATAGCGCCACTGCGTTGTTGGAGGAAAGTTTTGGTGGCTGCTTTGACAGTGTTAAAGCACGACTTCAGGTTCACACGCAGCACTTCGTCCCAAGCTTGCTCGTTCATGCGTAGTAAAAGGTTGTCTCTCGTAATGCCTGCATTGTTAACCAATATGTCTAGCCGGCCAAACTCCCTCACCACTTCTTGTACAAGGGCTTCTACAGCAGCAAAGTCAGCGGCATCAGAGCGGTAAACACTGACATTGCCCCCTAGCGCCCGCAGCTCCTCTGCTAATGCCTGGCCTTGCTCGTCACTAGCAAGGTGGGTAAACACAATGTCAGCCCCCTCGGCAGCAAACTTGCTAGCAATAGCATGGCCAATGCCGCGGGAGGCGCCTGTGATGAGTGCTGTTTTACCTTGCAGTTGTTTCATAGTGGCTTGTTTGGGACAGTTATTGGCTTGCCTCAGCCACCCGCTGTCATCCTTGGACAGCGTCTCTAAAGGTAACCCAAATATAGTAGCAATACACATAGCCTCCTGGGGCAAGCCGCAAAGCTATTTTTTTGTAGTGCTTGAAGGATTAGCTTTGTGTACTTGCGCTAGTGCATGCAGCCAAGGTGCATGCGGGTTGCAACACGGGGACACGTTCGCGGAACCCACCCATTCACCCTATTTATGACAACGCAATACGACTTGATCATCATTGGCAGCGGGCCTGGCGGCTATGTAGCGGCTATTAGGGCTGCCCAGCTAGGCATGAAAGTAGCTGTAGTAGAAAAAGAGTCACTAGGAGGGGTATGTCTTAACTGGGGCTGTATTCCTACCAAAGCCTTGCTCAAAAGCGCCCAGGTATTTGAGTATATCCAACACGCTAGTGACTACGGCATCCAGGTGCAAGCAGCCAAGCCAGCCTTTGGGGCAATGATCAAGCGCAGCCGCGAGGCAGCTGGCAGCATGAGCAAGGGGATTCGCTTTCTCTTTAAGAAGAACAAGATTGATACGCTTGAGGGCACGGGAAAGCTGGGCAAAGGCCGCACAGTGACCGTAGCAGATGCACAAGGCAAAACCACCCCCTACCAAGCCCAACACATCATGATAGCCACCGGGGGTAGAAGCAGGGAGCTTCCTCAGCTACCTATCGACCACAAAAAAGTAATTGGCTATAGAGAGGCCATGGTCCTAGACAAGCAGCCCCAGGCTATGGTCGTGGTAGGGGCTGGTGCCATTGGGGTAGAATTTGCCTACTTCTACAATGCCATTGGTACAGCCGTGACGCTCGTAGAGTATATGCCGCGCCTGCTGCCGCTGCAGGACGAGGATGTATCCAAAGAACTGGCCAAGTCTTTTGCCCAAGCAGGCATCCAAGTACACACCCATACAGAAGTGACCAGCGTTGATACCCAGGGCGCCCAATGTCAGGTGCAACTCAAAACCCAAGCAGGCGTACAGCGCTTGGACTGCGAGGTAGTACTCTCTGCTGTGGGTATTGTAGCTAACCTAGAAGAGCTCGGCTTAGCAGAGGTAGGGTTAGCTACTGATCAAGGCAAGGTGGTAGTAGATGACTTTTACTGCACCCATGTACCAGGCATCTATGCCATTGGCGATGCGGTCAAAGGCCCTGCATTGGCCCACGTAGCTTCTGCTGAGGGCATTGTTTGTGTAGAAAAGCTAGCAGGCTTGCGCCCCGAGCCGTTGAACTATCACAACCTACCGGCTTGTACTTATTGCCAGCCAGAAGTAGCTTCTGTAGGCTACACTGAAAAGGAAGCCCAGGAAGCAGGATATACGATCAAGGTGGGCAAATTCCCTTTCTCTGCTTCCGGCAAGGCCAACGCAGCAGGTGTCAAGGAAGGCTTTGTCAAGGTCATCTTTGATGCCCAATACGGAGAGTGGCTAGGAGCACACATGGTAGGCGCCAACGTCACAGAGATGATTGCGGAGGTGGTAGCTGCCAGAAAGCTGGAAACCACTGCCCATGAGATTATTAAGACGGTGCATCCTCACCCTACCATGTCTGAAGCTATCATGGAAGCTGCTGCTGCCGCTTATAACGAAGTGATACACTTATAGTAGGTATGAGTGATCAGTAATAAATTATGGGGTGAATAGGCCGCTCAGCAGTTATTGCACTTGCAATGGCGTCAAAAAGTAGGCTGGCCAAGACAAAGGCACGACCATTGCATTGAGAAGCCCCAACTAGCATAAGCGGCGCAGCTCCCTGGCTTGCACCGCTCCAGCAATCATGCTACCTGCATAGGTACTTCGATCAGCAGTACATCACAAGGTTCAAGGCCTTTGTAAGCTAATTGGTTGACATCCTCAATGCCTACACCATCCTTCCTACCTAGCACCTCTCCTGCTACAATGCATAGTTCACCACTTGGCCAGGCTCCAAGCTTGCTCTGGCAATGACAGCTTGTTGGTTGATCCACAGCTTGCCCTGTTGCTTAAGAGATGGACTGGTTCATGCACGGAATGATTATGTTCCGAATGGACAATGCCTGTACCGCAGACATGACCTGTACGTCGTTGGGCTGGATCATGCTTGTATGCCCCTGGTCATTCCTATGTACCAGTGCCTCCTGCAAGGGTATAGAGACAATCTCCATGTTGGCATGGCCATAGGGCTCAAACCCACTTCCCCCTGCAGTACATCATCATTCAGTACCCTTAGTGCCCCAAAATGCATTTTGGAAGGATCATAGTAGCTACCAACACTAAAGCTGTACGCAGCCGTAAGCCAACCATAGTTAGCATGCCCTCTTTTAGCTGCTGGGTGTAAAGTCTTTTTCATAAGTGATAGTCAAGAACTCAGCTACTAATGCTTGCGAAGATAGCGCTACAGTGCCAGCTATCCCTTGTTGTCCTTGACGCATGTCCCACACTAGGTATGCATAGGTAGTAAAATAGGACAGGAACTGTAGAGGTAGTTTTTAGAGCTATCAGGTTCCGTACATGCTTTGGCTCACTCAGTAGTGGTTGTATTTTTCAACTTTTTGGAAAAAATCACACTATATGTTCATTTTTTAGTTATATTTCACTCCTATGTTTTTACAACAATAACCTCTACAGACTAACCTTAAGTAGCTTAACCATGAAAAAATTGCAGAAATTTATATCGTTTATAGGGTTACTTGCAACGACTACCAGTCTTATGGCTCCACATGCCAAGGCCCAGGATCCTGCAGAAAAAAACGAACCGGACAGTCCAAAAATCGAGGGAGAATTCTCTCTACAGGGCTTTTATGACTGCATGCCTTACAATGTAAACCCTGACTTCAGTCCTGCTGCTATTCCGAAATTAGAAGACCAAAACAACAAGAAACGCGTTGGCTTTGATGTTACTGGCGCAAAACTGAAGTTAAGCAAAAAATTCCCTAGGGGGGACAATGCCATAGAATTTGTTGTGGAAAGCGGTCTCTCTAAGGAAGGCGTGAAGCTTAAAAAAATCTACATAGATCACAAAAATTTCAGAGCAGGGTTGGCTATGAGTAACTTCTGTGACCCATCAGCCCTGCCAGAGATGCTGTGCGATGCTCCTTGCAGTGCTGCCTTGGCCAGCGTTGCTCAAGTGGACTGGAAAGATCAACTGAAGGCACTAAGCTATGGCATAGCTCTTGAGAAGGCTGTGAAGCTCGATATATATCCAGGGGTAAAGAAGAAAGAAAAAGATAAAAAGGAGCTTACCCCTCTCAACAACTTACCTGCCGTGAGTGCCATGATGAAGTATGAAGAGTCCATCGGCTATTTTCGCTTAGGTGGCCTGTTCAGAATGTTAGAATGCTATGCAAAAGCTGCAGATAAAACCCACTACCAACCAGCCTGGGGGATAAATCTTACCAGTTCGCTCAAGGTCATCCCTGATAAAACTACCGTAAAGTTATGTGGCGTTTATGGCAGAGGCATGGGGAGCTACCTCGTAGACTTAGCCTCCTCTGAAAAAGATTGCAAAGATGTCTTTCTCAAGGGAGACGCAACACCCACGCTTATTAATACCGCGGGAGGCTATGTAGGTCTAGAACACTGCTGGCTTCCTCAACTCCGCTCAACCGTTGTTTATGGTATGCTAGCTACAAACAAATCCAAAGATCGTGCTCAAGATGCTTATAAGCAAGGCCACTTTTTTTCTTACAACCTGACTTACCACCCCACAGAAAACTTAATGTTAGGGCTTGAGTACTTGTTTGGCAGGCGATTTACTATTGCTGACAAAAATGGCCAAGATGCGCACCGCATCCAAGCAGCCGTTGGATTTACCTTTTAAGCACCAGAAGCTACAACCCGCCCACGCGTATGCGTGGGCGGGGGCTTTTAAGTTTCATGAGGCCAGCCCTGTTTCGGTGGGCTTATTGTCAAGGGGCTGCCCAGCAACAATTGAAAAAGTTCTTTATTATTGCCTTACTTGCTACACAGCTTAGGGATTATCCCCTCAGGGCCTTATTCAGCCATTATCTAGAACGGGCGAGCATGAAGAAAAAAAGCGCATTTTTTGTTATTCTGCTTACCATCACAGCAACGATCCTACTCAATACCCGTGTAGGCTCCATCCCGCCACTAGCCAAGTTCTTAGACCCTATGCAGGGTGTGTGGCAAAATGCCGAAACCGAAGCTGTCCACCTCCCAGCATCTCTTGCATTGCCTGGGCTACAAGAGCAAGTGGTTATTCATATTGACCAACAACGCATTCCCCACATTACAGCGCAAAACGACCTAGACCTATACTTTGCGCAGGGCTATATCACGGCACTCCATCGGTTGTGGCAAATGGATTTTCATACCTATGCAGCAGCAGGCCGGGTGGCAGAAATTATAGGCCCCAAAGCCATTGATTTTGATCGGCTGCAACGAAGAAAAGGCAACCTATATGCGGCTCAAAACACCCTGTTGCAGATCCAAAAAGACAACAGGCTGCACAACCTAGTACGGGCTTATGTGGCAGGCATTAATGCTTACATCCAGTCGTTGTCCTACAAGGGCCTGCCTGTAGAGTATAAATTGCTTGACTATCGCCCTGAACCATGGACACCCCTGAAAGTCGCCTTGATGATGGTGCAGATGATCGACGAACTTTGTGGGAGTGATGAGAGTGTAGAGAACACGAATGCCTTACATCAGCTAGGCAAAGCAAAGTTTGACTTTCTCTTTCCAGTCTACTTGGGCCACAATGAACCTGTGATCCCTAAAAACACACCTTGGAATTTTACGCCCATAGTTGTTCAAACCCCTTCCTTGCGCATCCCTCAACAAATGAGCCAACATAGGCCACCCCCAACCAACCACGCCAATGGAAGTAACAACTGGGCAGTGGCCAGCAGAAAGACGGCTACAGGTACGCCTTATCTGGCCAATGACCCACACCTGACCATGCGGCTGCCTTCAATTTGGTACGGTATACACCTGCAATCGCCCACAGTCAATGTCTTTGGAGGGACTATACCAGGGCTTCCTGGGGTCATGATAGGCTTTAATGAAGTCATTGCTTGGGGCGTAACTAATACATGCCGGGATGTCAGAGATTGGTACGTCATTGACTTTAAGGACGATACGAGACAGGAGTACCACTATGACGACTTGCTCCTTAAAACGCAGTTAGTGACAGAAGAAATCAAAGTAAGAGGGAGAGATAGTGTCTATGATACGATAGTGTACACTCATTTTGGTCCTGTGGTGTATGATGCTAATTTCCCAGGCCCTCAAGGAGAGGGCAATTGGGCTATGAAATGGGTAGGGCATCAGCCTGGCCAGGAGCTGCTTGCCTTTTATCTTTTGAATAGAGCCAAAAGTTTTCAAGACTTTGAGCAGGCACTACAACATTATTATGTGCCGAGCCAAAACTTTGCCTTTGCTTCCGTCAGCAACGACATTGCTATGAAAGTAGTGGGGAGGTTCCCAGCACAGTGGAAAGACCAAGGCCGGTTTATCATGGCAGGCAATACAGCAGCCTATGAGTGGCAAGGATTTATTCCTCAGGCGCACAATCCTAAAATTCTAAACCCCGCAAGTGGCTATGTGAGCTCGGCCAACCAGTGTTCTACAGACCAACACTATCCTTACCATTATCGCCATTATAAAGAAGAACACTACCGCAACAGAAGGGCCAATCAGGTCTTGAGCAAGCTCAAGGCTATTGATGAAAAGGCCATGATGCAATTACAAAATGACAACTACAACCTAGCTGCTCAGGAGAGCTTGCCAGTACTGCTAGAATACATAGATACTAAGCAGCTTAGTGCAACAGAGCAGACTGCTTACCAGCGGCTCTTAGCATGGGATTTTTGCAATGAAGTAGACCAGCTGGCTCCTTCTATCTTTCAAGCTTGGCAAGAACAGTTAACCAACAAGCTGTGGCAGTCGCTTCAAGACAAGCAATGGCCCATGCCAACACCTAGTTTTTACCGGACTATAGCCATCTTAAAGCACCATCCTAACAGCCCCCACCTAGACCTAGGTGAGTATGCTACTGTAGGTGCTTTAGTCCATGCTGCTTTTGTAGCAGGGGTGCAATCGCTTGAGGCGTGGCAAGCAAAGCACCAAAAGCCTTACCAATGGGGTGACTATCGGCACGTGTTTATCAACCACCTGGCTGGCATCCCTTCCTTTGGGCTGAAGCATCTGCAGATAGGTGGAGGAGCCTATATTCTCAATGCCAATGAAGGCAACCACGGAGTTGCCCTGCGACTAATAGTCAAGTTAGCAGAGCAGCCCAAAGGCTGGTTTATTTATCCAGGGGGCCAATCAGGCAACCCGGGCAGTCCTTACTACACGAACTTTATAGCACCCTGGTGCCAGGGGAAGTACATCCCAGTAGCTATTAAAGGCAATGAAGGGCCAACAGAGGGGGCCTGTACGCTGACGCTACAGCCAGCGCTGTGCCGATAGAAAAATGACAATACACTACTGAGCATATACCCACACTCAATCACCCTCTTGGGGAGGTTGAGTAGACCTAACTAAAGCAAAAACAACGTGAAATTTCTGATCCAAGTAGCCTTGACTGCCCTATTGAGTTATATAACAGCCCAGTTTTTGCCTTGGTGGTCGCTTGTTATTTGTGCAGCCATAGCGGCCATGGGGTTAGACCTGAGCAAAGCTGCAGCCTTCTTAGGCGGTTTTGTGGCTATTAGCCTGCTCTGGATGCTAGTGGCCACTTTTATTGAGGCAAAAACCAATGCGATCCTGTCCAGCAAAATTGCTCCTTTGTTAGGCTTCCAAAGTTCTATCTCGCTGATCTTGTTCACAGGACTGTTAGGAGGGATTGTAGGAGGCTTGGGTGCTTTGAGTGGGCAGCAAATAGGCATACGCTTGCTGCACAAAGAGCCCAAGGAAGTCGTTCGTAGGTATTGAGTTAGTTATGAAAACAGAATTGTCATTCCGAGCTTTACCATGCGCACATCGAAGGGACAGCTAAGAAGCTCACAAAGCGGGCCTTTGTGCAGGGAGGCCTTTTGTTTTACTCAGGATCCACTTCTCTACCGCGTAGCGTAACCAATGGTAGGGGCGGCAGGACAATTGCGTTGCAGTAAATTACCCCGTCACCGCACACAAACTCACCTCAGGGACTAAAGGAAGTCCACGTCCACATTCAAGGAGTATTGCATCAGGTATTGGATAGCTTCTTGCACAGCCAGGCCCTCAAAGAGCACCTCGTACATGGCCTCAGTAATAGGAGCGCGTATTTGATAGTGGTTAATGAGGCTGCGGATGGTCTTCACGGTATTGATGCCTTCGGCCGTTTCTTCGGGGCTTTGCATCAGTTGACTAGGTGGAGTGCCTTGGGCTACACGGTACCCAATCATATAGTTCCTGCTCAGGCTGCTCGTACAAGTAGCTACTAGGTCTCCTACGCCAGCCAGCCCTAAAAAGGGCCGCACACTGGCTCCCATGGCTCGGCCAAGGGCGACCATCTCTACGATGCCTCGACTAATCAACAGCCCTTGGGCATTCGCTCCATAGCCCAGCCCACCGAAACAGCCGGCACCGATGGCCATGATGTTCTTTAAGACCCCACACAACTCTACCCCGAGTAGGTCTGTACTGCTGTAGACTTGGAAATGAGCGCTACGTAGGAGCTGCTGCCCTTGGGCAATGACGGCTGCTAAGGGGCTGGCCACGACCGTAGCTGCAGGCTGCCCCTGGGCCAGTTCGCGGGTCAGATTGGGGCCTGCCAAACAGCCCACTTGTCGGACCACGCTTTCTTCTTGGATCACTTCGCTCATGGTCTTGACAGCCTCCCGGGTCAGGGGTGCCAAAGTGCCTGAGGGGGTTTCCTGCGGCCAACGCACGTCCAAGCCTTTGGTACCGTGAATGAAGATATGGTGCGGCTTGAGCCAAGGCGCCAGTTGCTGCATCATACTCCTGAATCCCTCAGAAGGCACCACGGGAAAGAGCACAGCACATTGCTCAGTCACCGCTGCCAGGTCGGAGGTAGGGGTAATGTTAGGAGCCAGGGAGTAGCCTGCTGCCGTCCGTGTTTGCTGGATAGCTTGGGCAGTGGCTTGTTGACGCACGTACAAGAGCACATCAGCATTATGGGCCAGCAAGTTAGCCACCGCCGTGCCAAAGCTACCTGCGCCGATCACACCCACCCATTTAGGAGAGGTCCTTGTCGAGGTCATAGCCTTGGAGCCTGTTGTGATAATACCATAAAGTACGCAAATCTTGGGTAGTAATACCCCCTGCCTGATTTTGGAGCAAAGGTCTTTGGGTATGGTAAAGGCCCAAGTTACGCAGCCCATGCTGCACCATCGCTGCAACGTTTGTCCCCTGTAGGGCAGGTTCTACCTGTACCTTATCTGCGCTGTGTAGTTGGAGGATGGCTGCCTTGAACCGGGCAAAGGTAGCTTCTAGCTTGGCATAGGGGATCACTAGCTGTTCACGATGGAGCTGCAGTAAGGCCTTAAGCGACAGCTCCGCATGCTGCTGCTTGATGAGCACAAAGGCAGCAAAAGCTAGCAAATGGCTGGTAAGGACACAGTTGGCCTTGTAGTAAGCCTCCACAATAGCCTGGCCCAGTGCCCTGGTGTGGGCTTCCTCCTGACTACCCCCCCCTGGGGCTGACGCCAAGAAGTGCTGATACGTATCCACAGGTACCCCCTGTGCATCATAGCTGTTGCCGGCCTTGTCTACCTTATTGCCTAACAGGTCCATGGCTTCTCCAATAGAGACAAAGATGCTAGAATCTTTGGCGAAAAAGTTATCGGCCAACTTAAGGAGCCTTTGCGAAAAAGAGTAGGGAGCTCGGTGAGGGCCCAAGCAAGGTTGTCCATGGGCTGCCAAGTAGTCTTGGATCAGGCGCGGTGCTTCTAGCACACAATGGTAGCTGAGCACCACAGGTACTACAAATAGCTTGCGGGCCGCTGGCCCCTGGCGCTGGTAGTTGCGCCACTGGGCTTCAAAAGCAGTCCCCAAAAGGCCTAGCTTGAGCTGTTGCTCTAAGGCCCCTGACCGAGAGCGCGTTCCACCTGGATAGAATAGGCTATGACAGCCCCACTGCAAGGCCAGGGTAGAGTAGGTTTTAAGGGTAGTCAGGTAAGGCAAGTTTTTTCTTCGCCGATCTATCTTGTAAGTGCCTAGATTGTTCATGAAATAGGCAAAGAATTTGTTATTAAATAGGTTAAGGCCTGCCCCATAGATAAAGTGAGGCAAACCCAACGTATGGGTCACCCAAGCAAGCAAGATCGAGTCAAGGTGGCTAAAATGCGTGGGCACTATCACTATAGTACCTAGGCGGGCTAGTTCTCTGAGCTGGGCAATAGCACCTATGATATGGATTTTTTTTTGGAGCCGGGCACGCTGCTGCCAGGAGCTACGCACGCCTCGGAGGCCAACAGGGTTAAGGAGTCGGGCCAGCGCATAGGTAACAGCCCGCTGTCCTAGGTGGTAGTGCGAAATACGAAACCTGCCTGTGATCTCTTGGGCATAACGCTTGATAATTTTACGCAGGAGTACTGGCAAAGCACCTGGGCGCTGGCTGGCAAAGCTAGTGGCCACCTGCTCCCAAAAAACGGCTTCGTCAGGCGGGTCTACCTTCCACGTCTTCTTTTGAACGCGCGCTAGCTCCAGCGCTACGGTTTTAGCAAGCATGGCGCGTAAGGCCCTAGCTGCTGGATAAGTGGCCAGCAGGGCCTGTACAGACTCGTCAATGACGCCCTGTACAAAGGCCTTGCGCTGCTTGTTAAGCCGCACCACAGGCCAGTCTTTGGTTTGGGGGATGATGGGTGGGTACTTTTGCTTTTGGCGCATGTGAAGTGCAATTTTGCAGCAATGGCTGCCGTGCTGGCTAAAAGGGAGCCCATAAAAGACGGCAAAAAAATCAAGCCAGACAATAGAGCCGGAACCCTACACACGGATACTGGGCTATCGCGCAGCAGGACAAAAGAGAGAAATCAGCAGGACAAAACAGAAAGCAAAGCAACAGAGGCAAAGCCTACCTTGGTCATCTCGAACTTTACGAAGGAACTTCCTAAAAAATGGTAGACAAACAAGGAGAAAAAGAGGCCACCTACCTGGTGTACGATCACACAACGACCCGATCACTTCATCACTAAATGGTTAAGGATGAACAGCATTCATTTCTTTGCCGAAGACATTGACTTCGTGCTGCCCCACCCTGCAGCCACGGTTACCTGGCTCCAGCAAGTCATTCAGCAAGAGGGCTACGCACTAGCTCAGCTCAACGTTATCTTTTGCTCGGACCGTTACTTACACGCCCACAACTTCCAATACTTGCAGCACGACACGCTGACAGATGTACTGGCCTTTGACTATAGCGACACAGACAGGACCCTAGAAGGGGACATTTACATCAGCATAGAACGCGTCAAAGAAAATGCCCTGACTTGGCAGCAGCCTTGGCTGCAAGAGTTACACACCGTCATGGTTCATGGCGTACTGCACTTGCTGGGCTACGCAGATAGCACCCCCACTGCCCAGGGCCTGATGCGCCACAAAGAAGCCACTTATACGGCCCACGTGCCCTCTTTACCCCACCAAGCTAGTACCTTATGAGCAAAAAAAGGAGCGCACGAAAAATAGTTTAAAAAGGCATCACAGCTAGAATTTTATACATAACATTCTCAAGTGGTAGACAGCAGTAAGCTACGGAGCTCTTCCTTGTACAATAAACATGTTTCACTTTAAAATAAAACTTAATCAACCCATGTACTACAAAAACAAACAAAGTCATTGGTCTAAACAGCTCCTCACCAAAACGGCACTACTCCTGCTGGGTGTTGTGCTTTTCATCAACTGTGAAAAAAATAAAGATAATTCAACAGGGGGAGGTGCCGCGCTCAACCCAGAAAAGGTACCACCCATCGCCGACGACAAGGGGGAACCGAACCCATCCCCGCACAGGAGGCGTACCAAATCCTCAAGAATACAGTCGAAAAAGCAAAAAAAGAAATAGGTGGATGGGAAGGCATGGAGTCTGCAAACGACGTACTAGTAGCACTGAACAAAGCATTATTTGATAGAGCAATAATAGGATTTGACGCTTCGGACGCTCATGTTGCCCTAAACACGGTCGTGTTCAAAGGAGAAGGAGTATTAAACGATGCAATAACTGGCGCTTTGCGGGCAGCTTATGAAGTGGAAAAATACCAGCTAAAATTTAAGAAGAATTCTTATGGTGGTGATGCTCTTGCACAAAAGTCATATCGTGTTCACTTTTTGGCCAAGTCAGTACAATTGGTCAATGACATTCTTAAGCATTGGACTGATAATAAAGGGTATGATGGAATATACTTAACAAGCGTAGTAACAAATTTTGAGAAGGTAATGAATGCGCCATTAACATTAAAACAGTATAAGCGAGGTAATCAATCTACTGAACCGCTAAATGAGAGATATGAGCTGGAAAACATATATAAACATAACATGGTTGAGGAAATAAAAAACACTGCTGTGACAAATCTGGTGGCTGCGCTTAAGAAGCAGATAAAAGCGGTCAGTGACGCACATCAAAAATGGCAACAAGAGAAACAGAATGAAGAAAAACGCATAAAAGAAAAGGCGAAGAGTTAGGGAGTAGTAGCCCTCTATGAAGCCAAGGAAGGCGCTTTCGGGGGCTCCTCCCTTCTTTTTATACCCCTGCCGTACGTGGCTGACAGGGCACCGGCCTAGGATGTCACTGGGGGCTTTGCTATCTTGGAGCTGTCTACACGTGCTGGGTATGGAATTAGTGAGTCAATTAGCCAGTGGCATGCGCGTGGCAATCGTCCTGCTGGCTACCGCGGCAGGCATGAGCCTCTTGCTTTTGTTAGGCAGTATGTATCTAAGCAAGGCCCGTTGTTTTTGGAACCGCATGCCGCTCTTGCAAGTACAAGACCCGCAGCAGGGCTACACAGCTCCTACCTACCCCCCCACGCTTATAGGCCAGCAGGGAACTACGCAAACGCCTTTGCGCCCAGCGGGCAAAGTACGCATAAAAGGCCTGCGGTACGACGCAATATCTATAGGTACCTACATGCCACCAGGAACAGCAGTGGTGGTGACTGAGGTAGCAGGGAGCTCACTCGTTGTTCAAGCCATCGCCTTGGCTTAGCTGCTCCCCTTATGCTTCACCGCCCTGTCTTCCCAAGCGTATTAGACAACCTGGCCAGCTTGCCATTGCTGCTGCCTGAGGGCCTATTGGCTAGCACACTGGTCGTTGTACTGGGCTTAGCAATGCTACTACCACGCTATCAACGCTACTGGCTGCGTCCAGTAGCTTTTGTAGGGCTAGGCTTGGCCGGGTACAGCAAGTATTGGCTGAGCAGCCAGCTAGGACGAGGCACTGCACTGCCCTTGTTCAACCAGCTTTTGGTGCTAGATCCACTGGCTGTTTTCTTTTGCTTACTTTTGTTCAGTCTCACTTGGCCGCTGTTGCTCTTGGTGCCACCCCAAGCCCAGCATGATGCCGACCCAGCTGCTGGCCCAGTCTACGCGGTATTGGTGCTGGGGGCCTTGATGGGCAGTTGCTTGCTGGTCATGGCTTTTCACTGGCTTACGATCTACCTAGGGCTATCGTTGGTTTCGCTGGCCTCGGCCCTGCTTATAGGGAGCTATACTACGCCTCTTAGTACAGCAGCGAGCCTGAAGTACTTGCTCTACAGCATGGCCACCACGGCTGTGATGCTCTGGGGCATGGGCTATCTCTATGGCTTGACGGGTACCTTGGCCCTGGCCCATCCAGACCTGCCGCTGCGTCTACAAGCCTTGCCCGGGGCTGTTGTATTAACTATGCTCCTGCTCTGCCTGAGTAGTATCCTCTTTGTGCTGGCTGCTGCGCCTTATCATGGCTGGGTACCTGATGTGTACCAAGCCGCGCCTGCTACTGTCGTGGCTTACGTGGCTACCGTCCCTAAGCTGGCAGCGGCAGGGGTTTTACTGCGGCTTTGCCAACAGTTCTTGCCGCACCTAGGCCCTATCCTCCAAGCGCAGGCGCAGCAGGGCTTAGCTATTCTTGCCTTGCTGAGTCTCATCGTGGGTAATGCTGCTGCGCTCTTGCAAAACAACCTCCAACGACTGCTGGCCTATGGGAATATTGCACAAGGGGGGCTGCTGATGGCAGGGATTGTAGCTATGCCTAGTAGCCAGGCAGGGCTGTTGTACTACAGTGTGCTCTATGGGGTGATGAGCGTGGCTGCTTGGTTAGGCATCCAGGTGCTGCAGCACTTGACAGGCAGTGTACGCCTACAGGATTGTGTTGGGCTGGGCAGGCAGTTGCCAGTACTGGGCACTGGCATCACCGTAGTAATGCTTGCCCTTGTTGGTCTGCCTCCTACTGCAGGCTTCACAGGCAAGTTCTTGCTTTTTACAGGGCTGTGGGAGCATGCGCAACGTACTAGCAGTCCTCTGGGTATGGCCTTATTAGTAGCTAGCCTGCTAAGTACTGTCTTATCGCTATACTACTACCTGAAGCCACCTTATGTGCTGTTTTCCAAACCTCCCCAACGGGCTCCTATCAGGCCCAGGACAGTACAGGCGGCTCCAGTCCTTATGGGGCTGCTGGCTATCCTACTTTTAGTGGCTTTTTTTAGTAGCTTGCTTCCAGGGACTTGGCTTGGGTAGCGCCACTTGCTTCCCAAAAACAAAGGCGCCGGCTGTCAGCTGCCTCGATGGTAAGTAAATGGCACCACAGGCTTAGCTGGGGCTGATTCCTTTTGAGCTGGCTGTCTAGCCAAGCGCGTTGATCTTTGGACCGCCTAAGCGCACGCACTGATTCCTGGAGCTTATTTTCTGGTTCGCTAGCGCTGTCTGGGGCGGCGCTGCGTCAGGGTCTTCCTCATTTTCCTCTGCTTCAGTGTCTTGGCCAAAGCTAAACAGAATACTATTGTGTCAAGTGCAATGAGGTGGTGGAACGGAGTCGTTTTCCTGATAGCAAAAATAGATACCTCTAAGATAATTTACACGGAGCGGTTTCATTTTAGCAATCTGTGGCTACCCGTTCTCTATGATAGGCCAGCGGGCTTTAGACCCTACAAAGCGTCACTTGCTGTGCCCACCATCGTACTCTTATGCTAGTACAGCATTACTCCTACTTGGTGGATAGAGGCCTAGGTAGGTAGCTTTGCCTTCAGATGTACGCATTACCAAAATTTTCCACTACTATTGCATTTTATTGCGCAGTACCTTATTGTTGCTGTATGAGTTAACAAGGAGGCTCTGCATTTTAGCAGGTCAACAAGCTAGAAACCAAATAAATACTATTCGTTATGAAAAAAACAGTACTAACACTCGGAAGTGCGTTAATGCTTTTGGCAACAACTACATTGCAAGCACAAGACGCATTAAGCTTTGGCGTTAAAGGCGGAGGTTGTATATCCTTCCCTATCATTGATAAGGCAACAATCAATGACAAGAATTATGAAGGGAAATGGAAACTATTTGGAGGAGCAGCAGGATTTTTTGAGTACAGGCTACTAGACGACATGATGGGCGTAGGGTTAGAAGTCGGATACTCTCAAAAAGGCTTACAATTGGCTGGAAAAAAAGAAGATACTAATAACAACGGTGTAAACGCAAACGATACAGATAGCAAATATTGTCTAAATATACACACCATAGATATCACTATGCCAGTTGCCTGGCTGCCTATGAGGCGCGAAGGGGGGCTGTCTTTATTTATCGGCCCCAGGTTCTATTTTGCACTATCGACTAAAGAAAAGGAGATAGGTGAAAAAGATAGCAAGAAGGTTAACAAAGGTGTTATCAATTCATTCAATTGGGGTGCTGGGGGAGGTTTTAAATATGAAATAGCCGAAAGTGGATTCTTTGCAGGCGGTAGCTATGAGGGCTTCTTTAGAGATACCTTTAACAACGAACAAAAAGCAAAGGATAAGAAAAAAGAGCTTGGCCTAAAAGAGGATGATGCGTTCCGCACACATGGTGCACAAGTATTTTTGGGATTTGATTTTGCAAGACTGCTTGAGTAGAGTCAATAACTTCCACGATAAAAAAACCGGCAAGAGGCCGGTTTTTTTGTCCCCTGAGGACCTCAATTATACAGGCTAGCAATATGTCTCTTTTCAGGCTAGCGGAGGATATGGCGTAGGAGCTCCTTCTGCTATCAGGCTATAGACCTGATCCACTACCGTCTCTACATTGGGCTTCGAGTAGTAGTTCCCATCGTCTCCATAGGCTGGGCGGTGCTCCTGGCTGGTGATCGTGACAGGGGCAGCATCCAGATAGCGGTAGCCTTGTTGCTCCTCCAGCACCTTTTGCAGCATATAGGCCGTCGTGCCACCTGGTACATCCTCGTCTGCCAAGACAATCCGGTTTGTCTTCTTCAAAGAGTCCACAATCTGGTGCTGTAAGTCAAACGGCAACAAGGTCTGTACATCTATCACTTCACAATCCATGCCCAACTTGGCCAGGGTTGCTGCAGCTTCTAGCACAATGCGGCACATAGCCCCATACGTTACCACCGTTACGTCAGTACCTGTACGGATGATTTCTGGCCTGCCCAAGGGCACGGTAAAAGTGCTGATATTACTAGGCATACGTTCCTTGAGGCGGTAGCCATTCAAGCACTCAACAAGCAAGGCAGGGTCATCTCCTTGCAGCAAGGTGTTATAAAAACCTGCGGCTTGGGTCATGTTGCGGGGCACAAGCACGTAGATGCCGCGGACGTTATGAATGATGCCGGCCAGGTAGGAGCCGGAGTGCCAAATGCCTTCGAGCCGGTGGCCACGGGTACGGATGATGACCGGGGCTTTTTGGCCGCTATAGGTACGGTACTGTAGGGTAGCCAGGTCATCCATCATGATTTGTAGCGCATAGGGCAAGTAGTCGAGGTATTGTATCTCTACGATCGGCCGTAAGCCACGCATGGCTGCCCCAATGCCTTGCCCCAGAATAGTACACTCTCGGATACCGGTGTCGGTAACGCGTAGGAGGCCGTGTTTTTGCTGTAGTCCAGCAAAGGCCTGGTTGACGTCGCCGATATAGCCCACATCTTCGCCAATAGCAAAAACACGCGGGTCGCGCTGGAGCATGGCATCAAAGCAAGCTTGTAAAATTTCTCGCCCATCTACCTGCGGGGCATCTGGCGCCATGATGGGTTTGACTTCGGGCCCCTTCAGGGCAGAGGAAGGGGATGCGCTGTACAGATGGGTATTGAAGCGGGCTTGGTTCGCTTGCCTGTCCTTTTGTAGCCAGGCCAATAAGGGCTTCTTGGTAAGGTAAGGTACGTCGCTAAGTAGGTACAGGGCCTGCTTAACAGCCTTAGTGGCATGGAGCCTGGTGGGCTGACGCACGGCACGCAGCGCTTCTATGAGCGCAGTCAAGGGTTGTGGTGCAACGCCAGTGGCCAGGACTTCTTGGAGCAACTGGAGGACTTGGGCTTGGCCTTGCTGCAGGTCTGCTTGCAAAGCCTGCCAGGCTTCATTTTTTTGTCGCTGGGCTTCTTCATGGGCTTGCTGCTCGATGGTAGCTAGCTGGGCAGCTGTGGCCAAATTTTGGGCCAGTATCCAGGCACGCATTTTCTTAATGCAATCGTGTTCTGCTTCCCAGACTAGCCGCTCTTTAGCCTTGTAGCGTTCATGCGAACCAGAGGTAGAGTGGCCTTGTGGTTGCGTCATTTCTTGGACATGGATTAAGACAGGGACATGTTCTTGGCGGCATATTTGGGCAGCCTTTGCATACACAGCACACAGGCCTGCATAGTCCCAGCCTTTGGCAGTAAAAATCTCATAGCCAGGTTCGTCAGCTGTGCGCTGAAACCCGCTGAGGGCTTTGGAGATGCTCTCTTTGGTGGTATGGTATTGCTTAGGCACCGAGATCCCATATTCGTCGTCCCAAACAGAGACCAGCATGGGTACTTGCAGCACACCAGCCGCATTGATGACTTCCCAAAACATGCCCTCTGAAGTAGCAGCATCCCCAATGGTCCCAAAAGCAATTTCATTCCCTTGGCGCGAAAAGGCTTGAAAAGCTGCTAACTGGGGATTTTCTCTGTAGAGCTTAGAGGCATAGGCTAGTCCTAGGAGGCGAGGCATTTGGGAACCATTGGGCGAGACATCGGCAGCAGCATTCTTCAGTTCGGTTAGCTTCTTCCATTGGCCATTTTCGTCCAGCAAGCGGGTAGCAAAATGGCTGTTCATCATTCTTCCCGCTGAGGCAGGGTCTGCAGTTACTGATGCATGGGCATAGAGCTGAGCAAAATATTGCTGGATGGTTAGCGCGCCAATGGCCATCATGAAGGTCTGGTCGCGGTAATAGCCCGAACGAAAGTCTCCAGGCTGAAAGACTTTGGCCATGGCCAGCTGCGCCACTTCTTTGCCATCGCCAAAAATGCCAAACTTGGCCTTGCCCATAAACACTTCTTTACGGCCTAGGAGGCTAGCAGCACGGCTTTCGCAGGCCAGGCGGTAGTCGGTCAGGGCATCTTTTGATGGGGTGATTGGGTAATGGGGTGATTGCTTCATGGGACGGTTACAGGAAACAGTTCATTGGTGGATGGGGTGATTTTTTGACTGGTCGATTTTTTATTGATTGGTTCCTAAGGATTGCTTTAACAGGGTGCTGAGCAGCTAGCAGGGAGGGATGGGATGCTATGAACAGCCAGCTCCTCAATAAAAAATGGGTGAATGAGCCGATAAAAAAATAACAAGCAAGCCTATAAGCCGGGTTCTGTATGGCTAGCACGAGGCTAGCCTGCTTATCATTTATCTGGGACTGGGATCACTCCCAGCCTCTATCAGCCTACCCATACTGCCTTGCCACGTGTGCAACACAAGCGAGCCACTTGTGACCCCATGAAGGGGAAGTAGTACTTATTTGGCCTTTCAACCCCTAAGGTTTACCGTGCCTTTGCTGTCACCAGCAAAGCGGTGGGCGCTTACTCCACCTTTTCACCCTTGCTCTGCCTTGAGCAAAGCGGTCTATTTTCTGAGGCACTAGCTGTCACCTGGCTTTGAGGCCAGGCGCCTTCTTGTTAGGAAGTAGGGTGCTCTATGTTGCCCGGACTTTCCTCCCTGGGTTACCCAAGGCGATAAGCCAGCTTGCTTGTATGTTTAATAGTTAATCAATGGCCTAAAAAGGCGCTTCCAACGAATTTTTGCTAGCAACCGCTTGTTAGGATCCAGCGAAAATAATACCAAAACTGCTTTGCCCACAAGATGGTCTTGCGGCACAAAACTCACAAAACGCGAGTCCCATGACTTGTGGCGGTTATCGCCTACCATAAAGTAATAATCTTGCTGAAAGGTATAGGTTCCTACTTGCTGGCCATCAATCCAAAGCTGGTGCTGGTCATCATCGATTTGGACGTTTTTATGGCCTTCGTGATAGGTGATCACCCGTTCGTATTGGGCCAGGGTTTGTTGGTTGATGGGAATCGTTACTCCCTTGGCAGGCACTGTAATAGGCCCCAATTGGTCTGCATTCCAAGGAAAAGCGGGACTGCTGGGATAAATCTGTGGATCTGCTATGCCTAGGGGCATCACAATGCGTTGTACTGCTTGGATTGACGCTATGTGTTCCAGTTGGGCGGCTGTGGCAGGCGTAGTGTGTACCCAATAACCCCCTTGTACTGGCAGGTATTCGCGAATGGCATATCTGTTGAAGAACTGTGCTGGGAGCGTGGCAGTAGTCTTCAGATAGTAGCGGTATTGTAGCCCTGGATACTGAGGTTGTGGCGCTTCATTGACGTAAAGTTGGGCATCATGGATGTGCAGTACATCCCCTGGCAGCCCTACACAGCGTTTGACGTAATAGGTACGCAGGTCAATCGGCCTGTCCAATTCCATAGGGTCGTTAAAAACCACTTTATCGCCTCGCTTGACCCGCGCGCAGCCAGGCAGCCGGTACAGCGGGAGCTGAATCCAGTCTAAGTAGGAAGGAATCCCTGTACGGCCAATGGTTTGGTGGGTCAGGGGAATTTGTAGCAGCGTTTTAGGTGTGCGCGCCCCATAGTGCAGCTTACTTACAAAAAGGAAGTCGCCAGCAAGCAAGGTTTGCTCCATAGAAGAGCTAGGAATAATGAAAGCTTCTAGTACGAGCCAACGTACCAGGCTAGCAACAACCACGGCAAATACCACGGCATTGAGCCATTCGCGGGCTTTGGAGATTTTTGTAGTTGCTGCCTTTTTAGAAGACTTCATGGAGTTTGTTACCATTAGCAATCGTCGAGCTGAAGAAAGTCTTCCATCCCTAAGATGCCTTGCTTGTCTTGTATCCACTCTGCTACCAAAATAGCCCCAAGTGCAAAACTCTCACGACTATGCGCTGTATGTCTAAGCTCTAAGGTATCTAATAACGTAGTGTAAGTGACCGTATGGGTACCCAGTACGTCTTTCTCTCTTTTAGCTACTATACTCACAGTATCTTCTGTGTCTGCAGGACTAAGTTTCCATGCCCTCTTATGGCGCATTTTTTTCACAATGCCCTCAGCCAAGGTAATAGCTGTACCACTAGGCGTATCTTGTTTCTCTAAGTGGTGTATCTCTTCTATCGTCACCTCGTACTCAGGGTGATGGTCCATAAGCTGGGCTAGCAACGTGTTGACCTTGAAAAGAATGTTCATGCCTAGGCTAAAGTTGGAAGCATAGAAAAAAGTACCTTGCTGTGCTTGGCAATAAGCATCCAATGCTTCTTTTTGAGCCAACCAGCCTGTGGTACCTGCAATGACCGGAATACCTTGGGACAAGCATTGGGAGATGTTGTCGTAGGCAGCTTCGGGTTGGCTAAACTCTATGGCCACGTCAATGGTTTGGGGATAAATAGTAGCCAAAGAAGCACTGTTGCTTAGGTCTATTTTATAAGCGATGTAATGGCCTCTTCGTAGTGCTACTTGCTCAATGGCCTTGCCCATCTTGCCATAACCGATCAGGAGTATTCTCATGGCTCAAAACTTAAAGTCAGGCTGAGCCCTACCGTAGGTGTGCTTTGGGCTGTAGGAAGCATACTGGGCTGTACTTCCAAACTGATATCATCAGACAGATTGAAAGTCTTTAAGCTTGCTCCTACATAGGCATCAAAAATGTTGGCAACGTACCACAGGGTTGCAAAGATAACACAGAGATCACGGTCTCTTCTGCAATTATCCACATAGTTCTTGAAGCTATGGCTGCCTTTTCTTTGTCTAAGTGCTCTTCTGCTTTGGATATATTCTTGGTGATTATAGACAGCCCCCCAGCCTAGCGCTACAAACACTGCATAAAAAGCTGGCATCTTCCAGTAGTCTCCGTTATAAACCTGCCCCCAACCTGGCATAACTGCAGAGTACATCCAAGCCCGTTGCATCATCATTTCTTCAGCTATGTAGCGGCGTTTTTTAGGTTCAGCTTGTGCCTGGGGAGCTGCTGGTTGCCCTACAGGGTCAGAAGAATCTTTTGCTGTCATTTTGGACTTTGTAGCTGAAGGTATTACAGGCGCTTGCATGCTACTCTGTGCTGAGGAGGACTTACTTACAAGTGTTTGCTGGGGCGTGATGGCCAATGCTGCTATAGTGGGGGCAAAGCATAGCCCAATCACTAGGGGGAAGATGCGCAGCCTAGCCATTACCACCCTACTAGCACGCTCAGAATTCTATCCAACTCCTTGGCATTGGCAAAGGCAATCTTGATGGCACCTTTTTCTTTTGGGCTGATCTGAATTTTCACCTGAGTTCCTAGCCGATTAGCTAACTTGGCACTGGCTTCTTTAGCCGTGGGCTTAAGCCTGACTGTTACCTTTTTATCTGGGGCGGCTTTGGAGGCTTTTCTCTGGGACAAGGCCCTGACAAGGGCTTCTACATTTCTCACTGAAAGGTCTCCTGTGATAATCTCCTGGAAGATACTTAGCTGGGCCTCAACCGCTTCTACATTAATAAGGGCTCTGGCATGGCCCATGCTAATTTTTTGGTCTCGCAAAGCAATCTGGATGTCAGGAGGCAGCTTGAGTAACCTCAGATAATTGTTCACAGTGGCTCTGTTCTTCCCTATCCTAGCCCCTAATGTTTCTTGTTTTATTTGACACTCAGTCAATAGCCGTTGGTAGCTCAAAGCAATTTCAATGGGGTTCAGATTTTCGCGTTGGATATTCTCTACAAGGGCTATTTTTAGCATCTGCTGGTCGTTAGCAGTACGGATATAGGTAGGAATTTTTTCAAGCTCAGCCATCTTAGCGGCTTGTAGTCTCCGCTCTCCAACAATAAGCTGGTACTTAGCGGGGGCGAGCTGTCTGACAGTGAGGGGCTGAATAATACCGTGGAGCTTAATAGATTCACACAACTCTTGCAAAGCAGTGGTGTCAAAGTCCTTTCTGGGCTGCAAGGGATTGACCTGGATTTGTTCAATGGGGATCTCTTGTATGGAATTACGCACTCCTTCCTCTGTTAAGACAGGAGAATCCTTGAGCAAGGCATTGAGTCCTCTACCCAACGCATTTTTACGCTGTAGTGTCTTTTTTGTACTCATACTACTGGAGCAGCTACACGCTGCGCTGCCTGCTTGTTGACAATTTCTCTGGCGAGGTTAAGGTAGCTTATAGCTCCTTTGCTTTCTCCGTCATACAAAATAGCAGGCTTGCCAAAGCTCGGGGCTTCGCTCAGCTTAATATTTCTGGGAATAATTGTATCAAATACCATTTTTTGAAAATGCGTCTTTACCTCTTCTACGATCTGATTAGCAAGGCGGAGTCTAGAATCATACATAGTTAAGAGTATCCCTTCCATCTCTAAATCAGGGTTTAACCGGGACTGAATGATCTTGATAGTGTTTAAGAGCTTGCCCAGGCCCTCTAACGCAAAGTATTCACACTGGACAGGGATGATCAGGGAGTCAGCCGCTGTCAAAGCATTAATGGTAATTAACCCTAGAGAAGGCGCACAGTCAATGATCATGTATGCATAGTGCCCTCTTATTGGAGCCAAGGCCTCTCGCATTCTTTCTTCCCTCCGCTCAAAATTAATCATCTCTACCTCGGCGCCAACCAGGTTAATGTGCGAAGGAATAATCTCTAGGTACTGAATAGCTGTCTTTTGAACCACACTAACAGGCCCCACCGTGTTGATCATACATTCGTAGATGCTGTTCTTGCCCTTTGGGGGATCAATACCTACACCAGAAGTAGTGTTGGCTTGTGGGTCAACGTCTACCAGGAGTGTCTTGTGCTCCAACACAGCTAAGCTGGCAGCCAGGTTGATCGCAGTAGTTGTTTTGCCTACACCGCCTTTTTGGTTAGCAATGGCAATTATTCTTCCCCTTAGCATTCGGTAGTCGTCCTATGGCCGTTAAGATAAGCGTTGTGGCTCGTTCTTCTACATGTGTTTCACCGCTTATAGGCGATCTCAATATCAGGATATAACAACGATTTTTTGGGGCCCTCACATAGCCTGCTGCATTTGTTAGTGGCTACGAACAAGCATGAGCTAAAAGGTAGTGCTCATCAGCCAGTTATTTCGAACGAAGTTTCCCTCAAGTTAGTAAGCTTGCCCTTCATTCTTTCAGAGAGTATACATTGAGCAAAGAACCCGAGCCTTGCTGGCCCGGGTTCTTAGGTGGCTCAGCGTACCCCATTACATCATGCCACCCATGCCACCTCCACCCATTGGAGGCGCTGCTGAAGCACCTTTCTCTTCTTCTGGCTCCTCTGCCACTACACACTCGGTAGTCAGGAGCAAGGAAGCAATGGACGCAGCGTTCTCTAGGGCCAACCTGGTCACTTTGGTAGGATCAATCACCCCTGCTTTGTACAAGTCTTCGTACTCGCCTGTTCTGGCATTGTACCCAAAGTCGTCTGCGCCTTCTCTGACTTTTTGGACGACAATAGAGCCTTCGCCACCTGCATTGGCTACAATGGTCCTTAGCGGTGCTTCCAAAGAAGCTTGAACAATAGCAACACCTGTGGTTTGGTCTTCGTTATCTACCTGAATGCTTTCAAGTACTTCCATAGCACGGATAAGGGCTACGCCGCCCCCTGACACAATACCTTCTTGTACAGCTGCTCTGGTGGCATGCAGGGCATCGTCCACACGGTCTTTGGTCTCTTTCATCTCTACCTCGGTAGCTGCCCCAATGTAGAGGATGGCCACACCGCCTGCGAGCTTGGCCAAACGCTCTTGGAGTTTCTCCTTGTCATAGTCTGAGGTGGTGCTCTCTATCTGCGCTTTGATCTGATTAACTCTTGATTGGATATCCTGCTTATCACCGTTTCCGTTGACAACGACTGTGTTTTCTTTGTCAATGTTAACTTTGTCGGCATTACCTAGGTAATCCAAAGTAGCATTTTCAAGCTTATAGCCTCTTTCTTCAGCAATCACAGTGCCTCCTGTGAGCACAGCTATGTCTTCAAGCATAGCCTTTCTTCTATCGCCAAAGCCCGGGGCTTTTACAGCGGCTACTTTGAGTGCTCCGCGTATCTTGTTAACCACTAGGGTAGCCAAAGCTTCTCCATCTACATCTTCTGCAATAATCATCAGGGGCTTGCCCGTATGAGATATACTTTCAAGGATAGGCAACAGCTCCTTCATAGAGGATATCTTCTTGTCGTAGATCAAGATGTAGGGGTTTTCAAGCTCTGTCTCCATCTTCTCTGTGTTGGTCACAAAGTAAGGAGAAAGATAGCCCCGATCGAATTCCATACCTTCTACCACTTTTACTTCAGTCTCTGTGCCTTTGGCTTCTTCTACAGTGATGACGCCATCTTTGCCCACTTTGTCCATAGCATTAGCAATCATCTGACCAATCATGTTGTCATTGTTGGCTGAGATCGTAGCTACTTGCTCTATTTCCTTAGAGCCACTGATAGGCTTAGAGTCTTGCTTGAGCTGCTCTACGACAGCTGTAATGGATTTGTCAATGCCTCGCTTCAGATCCATAGGATTAGCGCCTGCGGCTACGTTTTTGATGCCATGGGCAAAAATAGACTGGGCAAGCAGCGTAGCTGTAGTGGTACCATCCCCGGCGCTGTCTGCGGTTTTGGAAGCCACTTCTTTAACTAGCTGTGCTCCCATGTTTTCTACGGGATCTTTCAAGTCAATCTCTTTAGCTACAGAGACGCCATCTTTGGTGACGCTAGGTGCACCAAACTTCTTGTCTACAATGACGTTACGCCCTTTGGGACCAAGGGTAACTTTGACCGCATTGGCCATAGTGTCTATGCCTTTTTTTAGCTTTTCACGTGCTTCTGAATCAAACAGTATAGTTTTTGCCATGTTAATAGTGTTTTTGAGTTAAGGTTAAGTTTTCAAAAAGTCTACTGGACTACATAATTGCGTATATATCTGACTCGCGCATAATCAGGTAGTCAGTACCATCAAGAGTGATTTCTGTCCCTCCATATTTACCATACAAGACGTGGTTACCCACCTTTACAGTCATGGGCTCGTCTTTTTTACCTGGTCCTGCAGCTACTACCTTACCTTTTTGTGGCTTTTCTTTGGCAGTGTCAGGAATGATGATCCCGCTCGCTGTCTTTTCTTCGGCAGGGGCGGGTAGTACTAATACTCGGTCTGCTAAGGGCTTGATCTTGTCGTTACTCATAGTTGATTCGCGTTTTAGGGTTAAGAAATTATTTGTTCGAGTTAACCATCTCCTCACTTTCAATCATATACTGTGCCAAAAATACTGTGAGGCTTCCTCGGCCTACTATAGTACTTGGCCTATCGCTGCTAAGGCAGGGAGGAACCCTCGAATCTGACAAAATTACACCTTGGATTGGGAAAAAAATAGCAGCGTGCCTCAGTGTTGCAGCATCACAAGGTACCTGCTTCGTAACAGGGAGGTAGTAATTAGTAGCACAAAGTAAAGCCTACCCGCCATAGAAAGCCTTCTGCGGCTACAACGCCTTCTACAAAGCCAGATGTTTTGTAAAGTAAGGCTGCATTGACAGCACAATGCTCATTGAGTGCAAATTGGTTATCAACACCCAACAAGCCTCTCCAATAATTTTTTTTCCTCTAAGGAGTCATGCGGCGGCTGCCATAGCCCATCTTCGGCTTGGCTGAGCCCTGTCCTGGTAGAGATCAATAGGGACGAAGAGGAATAAGGAGACATGTAACGGTAAAAAAGAAAGGTGCTTGCGAGAGGTTCCTTGGGCTCCCTCGCGGCAGCTAGGATATATCCTGGGAGTAGGAGTGTACCTATAGATTAGAGAAGTATATAAGAATCTTTTCATAGTGTATAGGTTTTACAGGAGCTGTATGGCTTACCCTCAGCGTTTGGTTAACAATGGATATACACACTCAGCAATCTGTACAACATTCGTAGCAGCACCCTTACGCAGGTTATCAGCGACAATCCACATATCCAAAGTGCGGGACTGTGAGGGATCTCTACGCAGGCGGCCTACAAACACTTCATTCTGATGATGCGCATAGAGAGGCATGGGATACTGTTGCTGCGCCAAGTTGTCTTGTACGACAATCCCTGGGCTCGAGCTGAGTAGCTGTGTAACGTCATCAAGGCCAAATTCTTGGGCGAGTTCTATGTTAACAGCCAGGGCATGCCCCCCCAATACAGGAACGCGTACAGCTGTAGCAGTCACCCGAATCGAGAGATCTCCTAGGATCTTTTGGGTCTCATGCACTAGCTTCATCTCTTCTTGGGTATAGCCGCTGGCCAAGAAGTCATCAATATGGGGAATGACGTTGAAGTCAATAGGATAGGGATAAGCTTGTGGTGCATCGGTCATCCCTTGCCGCTCTGCCATGAGCTGGTCTACACCTGCCTTGCCACTACCGGTCACAGCCTGATAGGTAGCTATCACCAGGCGCCGTAGGCCATAGCGCTGGTGCAAAGGCGCCAAGGCCATCACAAGCTGGATGGTAGAACAGTTGGGGTTAGCAATAATCTTGTCAGCAGCTTGTAGTAAATGTCCATTGACTTCAGGCACTATGAGCTTATAGGCTGGATGCATACGCCAAGCAGTAGAGTTGTCAATGACTGTAGTACCTAATGCAGCAAAACGGGGAGTCCAGGTTTCGGCGATGGTCTTGTCCGTGGCAAAAATGGCTAGGCTAGGTTGGGCTGCTAGCGCTGCTTCTAGGCTCAGCAGGGTATGGGGTTGCCCGGCCCAGTGCAGGGGGGCGCCTGTAGATTTTTTTGAGGCCACAGGAAGCAAGGTTTGGACTGGGAACTGGCGGGCTGCTAGTACGTCCAGCACGGTTTGACCTACCAGGCCGGTGGCGCCGATAACTGCTACTTTCATGAGGGGTTCAATGAGCCAAGTGGGGTGTTATCATTTCGGTCATGGCACTCATTTTTGTAGGACCATCACCTTTAAAATCTCTTCGATTGCTACTTCTGCCCTGCTGCGTGGACCATCATAATGGTTAAAAATGATAGCAAAAACAAGCTTATCCCCTGCTTGATTGGTACCGTACCTGCGAACCCTCTTACGTTAGCCAGGTAACCTGATTTGGCCTGAGATTGCCCTTTAAGGGGGCTTCTTGGAAAAGAGAGTTCAGGTTGCCAGTTTTTCCTGATATGGGCAAGGCTTCGTAAAAAAACGAAAAGTTAGGACTGTGCCTCATATAACAAAGGGCTTCTACCAGCTGCTGGGGCGTGACGGCATTTTACCTGGACAATCCACTGCCATCAAAGAGCAGCATGCCTGTAACGTCTATACCGCGACGCTCCCAGAACTGCTTTAGTGCTTGTGTGCCGCTAGGGGTATCGCCAGTGCTTGCAGTGGCCAAGCTCAGCTGCTTTAACAGGTGCTCTGTATAACCATTCAAACTATCATGGTTAATGATTTGCCACAGAGGAGGAGACAGGGTAGTAAAAAGATCTTTTCTAGTGGCAGAAGTCATCTGAGCGCTGCGAACGGTGGTAGGACTTTGGGTCACTTCAATGGCTTGCTCCTGGAGGGCTTGGTGCAAGGTATATGCTGTCCAGAAAGCTGGATCGGGGCTGGTAGTCTGCACAGTGACTTGCTCGCCACAGGGAATTTCTCCTTGGATCACGCGGACGGGATGATAAGGGGAACCCTTTATACACACTTTTTTATGGTCAATAGTAGCCCCCTTGGCTTGGGATATAACTTGCACTTCCTTGGGGAGTGGGGGAGCCATGTCGATCAGCGAGGCTACCTCTCCCTCGCCGCTAGCCTGGAGGGTAATAGTGCAGAGGTTGTCAAAAATAGACAATCCCCTTACCCCGCCCCCGTAGTCTTCACCCAAGTCTTCCACTACCCACGTGGCAGGTCCGATCAAGTCTGCATAAATCTAGTCATTGCCAATCACGGCACCTGTTATTTTTTTGATGCCTTTGGCTTGAATAGCTTGAACCCAGGTAGCAATGAAGTAGGGCTGGTAGTAGTAGTCCTAAGAAATGTCGAGACCCTAACGCAGGGTCTCCCCCACCTTGGATATAAATATTGCCCTGCAAAGTGCCGTGCTCATCGACTTCGCCATCATATTGAATGGTAGTCTTAAACTGAAAGTCTTTGCCCAACGTCTCTAGGGCCGCTGCCGTAGTCAGAAGCTTCAAGGTAGAAGCAGGGATCATGCTTTGTGTGGCATTGACATCACCAATGACCTTGCCCTTTGTGAGGTTCATGGCATAGCAGCCGATGCTGGCTGTCTTAAATAGCTTATCATTTTGCGCTGCTTGTACAGCCGCGGCAACAGCGGCTGTGGGTTTAGATTTGGCTTGCCCTACTAAGGGCAGAAAAAACAAGGAGAGGTATAGAAAGTATTTCTTGCATTGATAAGCCATGACAAAATAGATCAGGAGTGAAGAAAAATGTTGTATGGTCTCAAAAAAAGATATTAATGGCTATCCAAACATGACAATCTTTTACCAAAAACTGGGCCAGGGGCCGCCTATACTGATTTTGCCCGGGTTGCTAGGCAGCACAGACAACTGGCGGGGCATCGCCCAACAGCTGGCATCCCACTATACACTGTACTTAGTCGATCACAGAAATCACAGCCGATCATTTCATAGTGAGGTCATGACGTATGAGGCCCTGGCAGCAGATGTGCAGGCCTTGATCACAAAACAAGATATAGAGACGCCTGTGTTGATCGGACACTCTATGGGGGGCAAAGTAGCCATGCAGTTTGCCCAGACTTATCCGCAATCCCTCTCAAAACTAATTGTCGTTGACATCGCCCCTAGGACATATGACATGACCAAATTAGCTAAAATTTTGCAAGTCTTAAGACAAACACCGCTAAAAGGGGTACGTACCCGCGCAGAAGTAAATCAATACTTAAGCCCTGGCATCCCAGACGCTATGATGCGCCTATATTGTATGAAAAATCTACGCCGCGACAAACAGGGAAGATTGTTATGGAGCAGCAATATTCCTGTACTAACCGATAGTATCCAGCACTTAGAGCAGGCAGTGAGCTTCCAAGCACCTTTTACCAAGCCTACCTTATTCATCAAAGCCGATCAGTCGGATTACATCCAACCACAAGACCTAGCAATCATCAAGACATTGTTCCCTAACTATATCCTCGAGCACATCAAGGATGCGCAACATTGGGTTAACTACTATCAACCCAAAGCATTGCTCAGAGTCATAGCCCACTTTTTACAGCATTAGCTGCTTCTTGCGCTATCATAGAACTAGCTTATGTTGAGTTGAAAGTTAGCTATGGAGTAAACAAAGGCTGTCCAGTCATGGCCCAAGGCACAGGTAGGCCCATGCATTGCAAAATAGTAGGCGCTACATCAGCGAGCTTACCGTCTTGCAATGGCCCTCTGACTTGTTGATCAATCAAGATGCAAGGAACAGGGTACACAGTATGGGCCGTGTAGGGATGACCTTGATCATCGCGCATTTTTTCTGCATTGCCATGGTCTGCCACGATCAGCGTAGTGTAGTTGTTTGCTAACGCCTTTTTGACTACTTTCTTTACGCATTGGTCTACTACTTCGCAAGCTTGAACTGTGGCCTCAAACACCCCGGTATGCCCTACCATATCTGCATTGGCAAAATTAAGGCAAATAAAATCAACGCTCTGTTGCGCAAGCACCGGAAGTACTTTTGCTGTAATAGCAGGTGCAGCCATGGCTGGTGCTAGGTCATAAGTAGCTACGTGTGGGGAAGGGAAAAGGGTGCGCTTCTCACCGAAGAAAGGCTTTTCTCTGCCTCCAGAAAAGAAGTAAGTAACATGCGGATATTTCTCTGTTTCAGCAATCCTGAGTTGCCTTTTGCCATGCTTGCTCAAGACTTCGCCCAAGGTATTTGACAAGACCTCTTGTTCAAATAATGCTTGTACACCCTGAAAGCGATCATCATACACCATCATGGTCAGATAATGCAACTTTAATGGACGCATAGCAGCGTGTGGCGATGCTGGTTGGGTCAGTACCTGGGTAAGCTGCCGGCTCCGGTCCCCCCTAAAATTGAAGCATAGGACCACGTCTCCTTCTTGCAGACAAGCTCTGGGAGCTCCTCCATGATCAGTGAGCAGGATGGGCTGTAAAAATTCATCGGTAGTGCCTTGAGCATAAGCTTGCTCAAGGGCCTGGCGCCAGTCGTTTGCATATGTGCCCTGGCCATGCACCAACGCATCATAAGCTACCTGGGTCCGCTCCCAGCGCTGGTCCCGATCCATGGCATAATAGCGACCGATCACTGATGCCAATTGCCCTGTAGTATTTTGTATATGGACCTCCAAAGCCGATAAAAATCGCATGGCACTTTGCGGCGCTGTATCGCGTCCATCAGTAAAGGCGTGGATAAACAATCGCTCCACAGTCTGGGCTTGGGCAGTCTGGCATAGGGCTTTGAGATGATCCAAATGAGCATGCACACCCCCATCAGAAACTAGACCCATGAGATGCACAGCTTTTTGGTGCATTTTAGCATAGGCAAAGGCCGCCAACAAGGCTTTGTTGGCGTAGAATCCGCCAGAAGCGATAGCTTTATTGATCCTGACTAAGGACTGGTCCACCACCCTGCCTGCACCTAAGTTCATATGCCCTACTTCAGAATTGCCCATTTGGCCTGCAGGCAGGCCAACAGCCAATCCGGAGGCTACCAGCTGACTACAAGGATATTCCTGGCAAAGAGCATCCATGAAAGGAGTGCTGGCCTGGGCAATGGCAGAGTGCTGCAGCTGAGGAGAAAGCCCCCAACCATCCAAAATTAGAAGGACTAGCTTTGGGTTCATGGGCTGTAGTGCGCTTTTAGCCACCAAAGATAGGAGTAGTACGCACCTATTGCCTAGTAAACAGCTTATCTAAGCAACCGTCTGCTGTGCCTCTTTATCAGCGAGACAGTTAAAGGGCACTCAAGGTGCGCACTTGTTCTATCAATCGCCTTCTAGTTATATAGCTACTTTTTCAGCCTGCTTTAGCGCAGCCCAGTGCTTGCCCAAGCTGCTAGCATTGCGTACTTTAGCAAAGATTTTGGTTAAAACAGCCCCAAGCCCTCAAAAAAACCAAAGCAGGCCCCGCCAGGGTGAGGGAGCAAAGTAATCTCATACTGACCAACTCATGAGCAATAAGACAGAGAAACTAAAAGCCTTACAGCTAACCATTGACAAGCTAGAAAAGACCTACGGCAAGGGGGCAGTCATGAAGCTGAGCGACAACAAGGTAGTGGATGTGCCTGCCACTTCTACAGGTTCTTTAGGCCTAGACCTAGCGCTGGGCATCGGCGGTATCCCCAAAGGAAGGATTATAGAAATATACGGACCAGAGTCTTCTGGCAAAACCACGCTGAGCTTGCATTGTATTGCCGAAGTACAGCAAAAAGGAGGCATAGCTGCCTTTATCGATGCAGAGCATGCTTTTGACAAGGGGTATGCCGAAAAGCTGGACATTGACACAGAAAACCTACTGATCTCCCAGCCAGACAATGGCGAGCAAGCCCTAGAAATTGCCGAACATCTCATTCGCTCAGGTACTATCGATATCATTGTTATTGACTCGGTAGCAGCCTTGGTGCCACGTGGTGAGCTAGAAGGCGATATGGGCGATAGCAAAATGGGCTTACAAGCCCGACTGATGTCTCAAGCACTCAGAAAACTAACCGGCACCATCAATAAAACAGGATGCTCCTGCATCTTTATCAACCAACTCCGGGAAAAAATTGGGGTAATATTTGGTAACCCAGAAACTACTACTGGGGGCAATGCCCTAAAGTTTTATGCTTCTGTACGGCTAGATATTCGCAGGGTAGCACAAATCAAAGACAGCGCTGGAGAAGTACTGGGCAACCGCACTAGAGTAAAAGTTGTCAAAAACAAAGTAGCACCGCCTTTCAAAGTCGTTGAGTTTGACATCATCTACGGAGAGGGTATTTCTAAAGTAGGGGAGATCATTGACTTAGGGGTAGCCTTAGATATTATCCAAAAATCTGGCTCTTGGTTCTCGTACGAAGGTAACAAACTCGCCCAGGGCAGAGATGCGGTCAAAACCTTGTTACAGGACAATCCCGAGCTGCTGGCAGCCTTGGAACGCAAGATTTGGGCCAAGCTTCAAGACAGTACACCGGCTACTCAGCCGTAATGGCCCCAACAGGCAGCTAAAGCGCGCAGCTCAGCGCAGGGTTTTAAGTCACTGCCATGCCGTAAAGGTTTAAGGAAAATGGTTAAGTTGAGTTGGAGTTTCGCAACCACTCAATGCAGTAGAATAGAGGCAGCCCTATACGCCTAGACCTAGCCTTCGAAAACTGGTATCTGAGTAAGTTACGCAAGCCAAGAACCCTCTTTTTATACTGAGCATTTTCCTTAAACTTTCAGGCACTGCCCATGGAAAAGTACCTTACAGGATAACGACGAATGGGCTGAACCTGTCAACCTAGGACCCATTATTCATTCAGAATGATATGACCGCTAAAGCACCCAATTATTTAGAGCTTGAGAAGCATTTAGCACGAGCTACCCACCTCAAGCATATGCTTTCACTCGCCGAGTGGGATGCAGCGACCATGCTGGCCCCAGGCTCTGCCCCTAGTCGCCAGCAAGAAATTGCCACTGTTGCTTCCATTTTACATAAAATGTGTACTTCCCCAGAGGTAGGTAAGCTGATACACGCAGCCCTACATGAAGAGGAAGTGCTGGATGCATGGCAAAGGGCGAATTTGAACGCTGCTAAAAAGGCTTACGAAGAGGACAAGTGCATTGCCCCTGAAATGCAACAGGAGTACAGTAGGGTTACTAGGGAATGTGAATTCATATGGCAAACAGCCCGCAAGAACAACGACTTCAAGGCGTTAGCACCCCACTTGGACCGTGTATTTGACATCGCTCGGCAAATAGCATCCATCAAAGCTAGTCATCTCGGTAAAAAGCCTTACGATGTGCTACTCGATACGCATAATCCAGACTTTACAACCGATGCCATCCAGGAAGTCTATGCAGTCCTCAAAGCTGAATTACCCGGTTTGATCCAGGCTGTTTTGGCCAAACAAGCCTCAGAAAAGGTAGTTCCACTAACAGAAAAGATCAGCGAAGCGACCCAGAAAGCGATCGGCCTGAAGATCCTGGAAAAAATGGGCTTTAGCCTGGATCATGGCCGCCTTGATGAGTCTGCTCATCCTTTTTGTAACGGCTCTAATGACGATGTAAGGCTTACTACCAGGTATGAGGAGGATAATTTCCTTTCAGGGCTTACATGCACCATTCATGAGGCAGGGCATGGTCTGTACCAACAAAACTTGCCGCAGGATTATAGAGACCAACTTGTGGGCGCTCCTAAGGGCATGGCCTTCCACGAAAGCCAGTCCATCATCATGGAGCGGCAAGCATGTACCTCTCCAGGTTTTATGGATTTTTTGGCAAGGCTGCTCAGGGACGAGTTTGGCTTTAAAGGCCAAGCGTATGAGGCAGAAAATCTATACAAGCTCTTGACCAGAGTGACCCCAAGCTTCGTGCGTGTTGACGCAGATGAAGTTACTTACCCGCTCCATGTCATATTGCGGTTCGAAGTTGAAGAAGCCATTATCGAGGGCAGTGTCAAAGCCAAAGACTTGCCAACGCTATGGAATGCTAAGATGCAGGAATCCCTAGGCATTACGCCTGAGACAGATGCCGTGGGCTGTATGCAAGACATTCACTGGCCCTCAGGTTTGCTGGGTTATTTCCCTGCTTATACCAACGGAGCCATTATGGCTAGTATGCTGATGCAAGCTGCCCGCCAAAAGTATCCTACCATAGATACAGAGTTAAGAAGCGGGGTTTTTGATAGTCTCAATACCTACTTGACCGAAAACTTGCGCCAGTTCGGTAGCCTGAAGTCTTCTGCTGATTTGCTCGCAGGGGCTACGGGTTACCCGCAAGTGGAACCGAAGATTTTTATTAGCTACTTGAAGCAGAAATATCTCTAGCAGTCTTACGTACAATCATGGCTTGCAGCAAAGTGGGAGAAGCATCTATGCTTCTATTGTGCTATACTTGTGGGCTGTAACCCAATTTTCTTTATATCCATGCTTCTTCAGTCTTCGTTGCTATTCCTGGCTGCCTTGCTAGGGGGAATGGCAGCCTTGGTCATTCGCAACCCCAGTCAAGCCACCTTTCAGTGGGTGAATGTCTTGTCAGGGGGTTATCTCTTTGCGATCACTGTCTTGCGCTTGCTGCCAGAACTCTTTGCCATGCCCGTTGCTCCCCAACGCATCGGCCTCTATATCTTGGTCGGCTTTTTTCTGCAGCTTTTACTCGAACTACTGAGCAAAGGCGTAGAGCATGGACATATGGATTTACAGGCCAACCCCACACCCCCAACCTCTCCCCTAATTTTACTCTTAGCACTGTGTATCCATGCGTTTTTGGACGGCGTTATCCTGAGCAGTCCTCATGCTGCACCTCTGCACCAGCATGCCGCTGGCCCGGGCGGATTGTTCATAGGCGTTCTTTTACACAAAATACCGGAAGCGTTTGCCCTCACTAGCGCCTTGAGCAAACTTATGCCTTCTAAACGCATCTTCATCGGGTACTTGATGCTTTTTGACCTGGCCTCTCCCTTGGGCCTATGGTCCAGCCATTACTTCAGCCAACAGTGCGGTTGGTCGACCGAAAGCTTGGTAGCCTTGTGGGCCATTGTCAGTGGCAGCTTCCTCCATATTGCTACTACCATCCTCTTTGAGGCCAGCCCAGGCCACCATCTCAATGCCCATCAGTTCCTAGCGAGCTTGGCTGGAGCGAGCTTGGCCGTTTTATGCGAGTTTTTGCTATAGGATGGAGCGCATCAAAAGATAGCTTAGGGTAGGGTAAATCGCTTTTTGTTATGCTGAAAAATGAGTAGCTATAGCTTTGGCATACCCCTGACCAGCTATTTCTTTGCCTTTTTTGTTAATTTGGCTAGCACCTTACAGCTTGCCATTTGCACTCCCATGACCCGCTCAGAAGCCCAACAAGAAATAGAACGTTTGACCTCGCGCGTACATTGCCACAATGAGCTTTACCACCAAAAGGGTCAGCCAGAGATCTCAGACTACGAGTTTGATCAGCTTCTGGCAAAGCTTGTACAGCTCGAAAAGCAATTCCCTGAATTCCGCCTGCCAGACTCCCCTACCCAAACAGTAGGCGAAAAGCCGAACAAAAATTTTGCTACGGTCTCCCATCGCTCTCCCATGCGCTCTTTGAGCAACACCTACTCAGAGGAAGCCATTCGCCAGTTTGTCCAGCGAACCCAAAAACTACTGCAAGGAGCACCTATAGAATTCTTTTGTGAGCTCAAGTTCGATGGTATTGCCATTAGCCTCTTGTATCAGGAAGGTGCCTTAAAACGCGTGGTTACCCGAGGTGATGGAGAGAAAGGGGACGAAATCACAAAAAACGCACAGACCATTGCCAACATCCCCAAACGCATCCAGGCCAAAGAGTTACCCCATGAGTTTGAGGTACGAGGAGAAGCACTGATGCCCCGAAGCCAGTTTGAAGCACTCAACAAAGCACGGATAGCGCGCGGTGAAGAGCCGCTAGCCAACCCCAGAAATACAGCAGCGGGCACGCTCAAAATGCTCGACCCTAGCCTCGTCGCCCAACGCTCGCTTGATTTCTATCCCTATGCCATTAAAACGGAAGCGACAGCCCTGACAACGCATGAAATAGGCATCCATCTCCTAGAAAAGTGGGGCTTTCAGGTCTCGCCTACCTATAAAAAGTGTGCTACGCTAGAGGAGGTCATGGCCTACATCCACCACTGGGAGCTCCATAAGCGGCAGCTACCGGTGGATATCGATGGGGTGGTAATCAAAATCAATGATTTGGACCAGCAGGGGCAGCTAGGCTACACTGCCAAGAGCCCCCGGTGGGCGATTGCTTATAAGTACAAGCCAGAGAACGTAGCTACTACCCTAGAAAAGGTGGATTATCAAGTGGGGAGAACCGGGGCGGTGACGCCTGTAGCACACCTGAAGCCCATCCTGTTGGCAGGCACTACGGTCAAGCGGGCTTCTTTGCACAATGCCAACGAAATCAAACGATTGGGTTTGCACCTGGGCGATACCGTGCTGGTAGAAAAAGGCGGCGATATTATTCCCAAGGTTATCGGCGTCGTAGCCGCCCAGAGAAAACCAGACAGTACCCCCATCACCTTTGTTACCCATTGCCCTGCTTGTAACACCCCTTTGGTGCACCATGAAGAGGAAGCTGTCTATTATTGCCTCAACGAAGAAGCCTGCCCTCCACAGCTTATCGGCCGGCTCAAGCACTTTGTGCACCGCAAGGCCATGCACATTGACTCCATAGGCAGCAAAACAGCCGCTTTGCTTTTGGAACAGGGGCTGGTGCGCACGCCCGCTGACTTATATACCTTACGCTATGAAGACATTTATCCACTAGAAGGATTTAAAGATCTCTCTACCCAAAATTTATTGCGAGGCATTGCGCAGTCTAAACAAATGCCCTTTGAAAAAGTGCTTTTTGCCTTGGGCATCCGGCATGTAGGCGAGACGGTGGCTGAAAAACTGGCGCAACATTTCCAACACATGGAGGCACTGATACAAGCCACCACAGAGGAGATCATAGCAGTGCCTGAAGTAGGCAAGAAGATTGCCCAAAGCATCCAAACCTACTTTCAGGACACAGATCATCTGGCGCTTATTGCTGCCCTAAGAGCTGCTGACCTACAGTTCAGTATAGCCTCTCCTCCCACCCTAGCAGCCCACCAACCCCTAGCCGGTAAAACACTGGTGATTTCTGGTACCTTTCAAAGCTTAGAGCGGGCAGCATTAAAGGCTCGCATCAAACAGCAAGGCGGGAAACTCCTGAGTGCAGTATCCAAAAATGTGGACTATCTTGTAGTAGGCCACCAAGCAGGACCGGCCAAACTGGCTGCTGCCCAGGCCCTAGACATCCCTGTGCTCTCAGAAGTGGGCATCATGCGTATGATGGACGCAGGATAATTTTTCAATCGAAATTTTCTAGCTAGGGAAAAGGGGCGTAAGCACACCATCATGCAATGATTGAATGGCCCAATAGATCAATGGAATCATGTCGCGTATTAAGGCCAAATTACTTGCCCTCTACACGCAACGACTTACCAAGGCCCGCCGTGTAACGCGTGCTAATGTGGGATTCGAACAAGCCCAAACCATAGGGATTTTATACAGCGGCAATAGTCCTAAAAAGCAAGAAACGGTTCATCAGCTGTCTACTCAACTCAAACAGCAGGGCAAACGGGTGATGACGTTGTGCTATTTGACGAACCCTCAACAGATGACTAACAGCGCTGCTCCTACTATTACACTCCGGGATATACAGTTTTGGGGAAAAATCACCTATGCAAAAGCCAAGACCTTTGTCGATACCCCATTTGACTACTTGTATCACGTCGATTGGGACGGTCATCCTGCGCTCGACTACCTCTTGGCCAAATCTAAGGCCAAGTGTAGGGTAGGGCACTATGCCGCCGCCCGGGCTGGCTTATTTGAGATGATGGTGAGCTTGGCAAAGCAACCAGACAGCTGTGAGCTTACTGACTTGACAACGCAGATGCTGCATTACACACAACTATTAAAGACAAAATGAAGCAAAAATTCGTGGGTACAGGGGTAGCCCTTGTCACTCCTTTTGATGACGAGCTACGTGTTGATTTTCAAGGGCTGGAAAAGTTGTTGCGCCACATTGTTGACAGTCAGGTCCGCTACCTGGTTGTGCATGGCACTGCGGGCGAAGCTGCTACAACTACGCCAGAAGAGAAAAAAAAAATACTAGCGTTTATCCAAGCCCATAACCCGAAACAGCTACCCATTTTTTGGGGCATGGGAGGCAATAACACACAAACAGTCCTCCAAGCTATAGCTACCACTGATTGGCAAGGGATAGATGCAGTAATGGTAGCCAGCCCGTATTACAACAGGCCCTCCCAGGAGGGGATTTACGAACATTATACGGTCATTGCTGATGCATGCCCTGTACCACTCCTGCTCTATAACGTCCCTGCCCGGACGGGCTCCAATATGTATGCAGCTACTACCCTGCGTCTTAGCACACATCCTAACATCCTGGGTATCAAAGAAGCTTCTGGAAACCTGGTACAGTGTATGGAGATTGCTAGGGAGAAGGCTGATGATTTTTTGCTTATCTCAGGGGAGGACATGCTGACCTTGCCGATTCTGGCGATAGGAGGGGGAGGAGTGATTTCTACAGTGGCCAATGGATTTCCCCAAACAATGAGCCAGATGGTCGAATTGGGTTTACAAAGTAATTTTGCGGCCGCTCGGTCCTATGCATGGTCATTACTTCAGCCCTGTAAGCTTATCAGTCAAGTAGGCAACCCTGTAGGAACGAAGCAGCTCCTGGCTGCCTTAGACATTTGTCACCACTATGTTCGCCTGCCCCTAGTTGCTGCGCCTACAGCACTAGCCCAAGAGATACAAGCAGTTATTTTTCAAGAGCGTAGCAAATAAAAGGGGGGAGCAGCTTTGGCTTTCCCTTTTATAAAACTGCAGCTAGCTCGGATTATTCTTGCTTGCTGCTATTACTCTTAGTGTTCTGGATATCTTCTCTAATATGCTGGGCCAACACCTTTAGGGCTTGCAGGTCTTGTCTGACACGGGTTCCGGCAGCATTGTTCCCTTTTTCATAGAACTTGATGATATCATCTTCTAGGCCTATGACTAGACTCCTTAGTTTTTTATAATGGTCCATATTCTAATCTTTTTGGTTTTTAAAAATTGTACCTGAGAGTTAATATGATTAAAGTACACAGAAAAATAAAAGCTAACGTAGCTAAAAGGTGCTTAGGTGCTCTTTCCCCGCTCCTCTAGAAACGTTCAAATATAGCTAAATAAAGCTACAAGGCCGTAGGTAGCTTCACTAAGTTTAGAGCTACTCAAGGAGTTAACCACCATCTTCACCCTCAATCTACCATTGATTTTGGAGGAGTCACTTTTTGTAGATTTTTCGTCCTTGTGCATCTCTACTAGTAAAAATAGATACTCCCCAGTAAACTTCGCCTCCAGGTTTGTGCTTTTTTTCTATCTCACATCCAGCTAATGGGCATTTTGTAACTTCAGGATAGTGGGGGCTCAAGCCAAGAAAGCTATCTACAAGGCATAGTTACAGGACCGTGGGGTAGGGTTAAGCTACCTTGAGAATAGCCAGCTTTGACTTATCAAGTTTTTCCATGGCATAAGCTTTATCTACTACCAGTTTCTTCACCTTCTTTTGAGAGGGAATCTCAAACATAGCATCCATAATGATGGCTTCACATATAGAGCGTAAGCCCCGCGCTCCTAGCTTGAGGTCTACTGCCTTTTGTACGATGTAGTCTACTGCATCTTCTGTAAACTTTAGTTGTACCTCTTCCATCTCAAACAACTTCTTGTACTGCTTGGTTAAAGCATTTCTGGGCTTCGTAAGGATTGCCCTTAAGGTAGCTACATCTAAGGTACTTAGATAGCTGACAATGGGTAGCCTGCCTAGTAGCTCAGGAATAAGTCCATAGGCTTTTAGGTCAATAGCAGAGACATACTGGAGCAATCTATTGTCTCCAATGCGTTGTTCTTTGACAGTTGAGGTAGTAAAGCCTAGCTGCTTGGTGTTTAGTCTTTTGCCGATGATTTTATCTAGACCATCAAAAGCACCGCCACATATGAACAAGATGTTTTCTGTATTCACTTGAATCATCTTTTGATCAGGGTGCTTCCTGCCACCTTTAGGAGGAACATTGACGATAGTGCCTTCCAGAAGTTTGAGTAAAGCTTGTTGTACCCCTTCTCCGCTTACGTCGCGGGTGATAGAAGGGTTGTCACCTTTGCGAGCAATTTTGTCGATTTCATCCACATAGATGATTCCTTGCTCTGCAGAAGCCAGCTCATAATCAGCTGCCTGTAGCAGCCGGGTGAGTATACTTTCTACATCTTCCCCTACATAGCCTGCTTCAGTCAGTACAGTTGCATCTACGATACAGAAGGGTACTTGCAGGATATGCCGTGCTAGTGTACGGGCCAAGTAAGTCTTACCAGTTCCTGTCTCTCCTACTAGAATAATATTCGACTTCTCTATGAGTACATAATCTTCTTCTGTGGGTTGTGCCAGCCTTTTGTAATGATTATATACAGCTACTGCAAGGACTTTTTTGGCCTCATCTTGGCCTATTACGTATTGGTCTAACTGTTCTTTGATCTCTTTTGGGGTAATGTGCTGTAGGCCCTTTTTCGGCTTCTTTTGGGGGTTTTTTCTTTCTTGGTCTACGATTAGAATAGCTTGTTCGATACACTTGTCACATATATGGGCATCATGGCCAGAAATCATCATTTTCACGGCATCATGGCTTTGTTTACAAAAGGAGCAGTAGATTGTTTCCATATGCTTATTTCTTTTTCTCTAATACCTCATCAATGATGCCATAAGCTTGAGCTTGTGATGCCTTCATCCAAAAATCCCTGTCTGCGTCTTTCTCTATTTTTTTAAGACTTTTGCCTGTATGCTTAGCAAAAATCTGGTACAAGTCTTTCTTAATCTCTATCATCTGCTTGATGGTGATCTCCATGTCAGAAGCTTGGCCTTGGGCGCCTCCCAAAGGCTGATGAATCATAATTCTGGCATGGGGCAGCGCAGAGCGCTTGCCTGGTGCTCCCCCTGCTAGCAAAACAGCCCCCATAGAAGCGGCCAAGCCGGTACAAATCGTGGCTACGCTAGGTGTGACATACTGCATAGTATCATAGATGCCTAGACCGGGATATACTGCCCCTCCTGGGCTATTGATGTAAAGAAGGATGTCTTTATTGGGTTCTGTAGATTCTAAAAATAGGAGCTGGGCAATGATAATGTTGGCAATATGGTCATCTACCTGCATGCCTAGAAAGATGATTCTGTCCATGATGAGCCGTGAGAAAACATCAATTTCTCGGAAGTTGGTAGGTCTTTCTTCGATTACTGAACGGGTCATGTTTTCTACCTGTTCCACATAATCGTCGACACGCATACCACTAAGTTGGCGGTCTTTTACAGCGTAGTTTCTAAATTCTTTTTTAAGCATATGTTTTGGGCTTTGACAGCTATCGGTTTGAAGTAGGGAGTCATCTTTAACAACGTATTTTTAGGAGTACCGTTACTCTCATGCAAGCTTATTGAATTTTTCAGCGCTTACCTCTTGGGTCGTAATCGTGATTTGGTCTTTGACAAAGTTGAGGAGCTTGCGCACTTGTAGGTTGTCATACATCTGTCGGTAGTTCTGGCCGTTGTTCTCCTCAAGAAAGTTTTGAGTCAGCTGGGCTATATTTTGCGCTGGTAGCTGCTGCGACACTTTCCTATTGCTTAAGGCGGCCTGAAAACGCTGCTGGACTTCTGCTACTACTTCTTCGTGTGTTACCTGCAGATTATATGCTTTACTAAGCCTTTCTATCAATAAGCCCCACTGCAGCTCCGTGGCATACTGCTGGTAGTACGCTTCTATTTGCTCTTTGGAGGCTGTCTTATTGCTTTTCTGAAGCCATCTTTTTAGGAGGTTGTCTGGCAGGGCAATGGCTGCCTCTTGCAGGAGTGTTGTCTGAATAGTTTTGTCCAACCGGCATTCAGCTTCTTGTTGTTTATTCTGTATGAGCTTTGCTTGCATCTTTTCTCTGAAGTCTTGTTCAGAACTGGCCATGCCCTGACCCAATACTTTATCAAAGAAAGCTTGCTCTAATGCAGCAGGGGTCAATCTATGGATCTGTTCTACAGTAAATTCAGCTTGCCCACCTAGCCTAAGCATGGTCTCGTGCATCTTGGATGTAACTCCTGGAAGTTTGGTGTCTTCTTTGAGTACATGCTTGACATCGAACGTGATTTTGGCTTCAGGGCTAAGGGCAAGAAAAAGCGTTTGCGCTTTTTTGGCTACTTCTTCAACATGAATCTTGGTTTGTACCTTAAAAGCTTGGGCAGGGTAATGCAGTTCTCCGTGGACTACATCATGGGCCGTACTTTCTGCTACCTCCTCTATTGTACCATGCGTCTTGCGCAGCTGCTCAACTAGGTCATTGACGGTCTTTGGGGCTACACTAGTAATCTTATAGCCAGTTACTTTGAGTTGCTTAGAAAGATGGCAGGTAAACTCTCCAGCCATGCCAATGGTGTATTCGAGCTCAAAATCTTGCTGATGCTCCCAGTCTAGCGCTTCAATTTTATCAATCATAGGCATCGGTTCTCCTAGTACACGAATTTCTTTTTCCTTCAGGTACTGTAACAATGCTTCGTTCAGGAGCTTTTTTACTTCGTCTATAAGAATAGAGCGACCATACATTTGCTGGATGAGTGAAGCGGGGACGCTGCCAGGTCTGAATCCTTTTATACTGGCCTTCTTGCTATACGCTTTTGTGCTTTTCGCTACACGGGACCGGTAATCAGCCTCTTCAATTTTGATAGTAATAGAAGCTTCCGTAGGGTTCGTTTTATGGAACGAGATTTGCACTTTTTATTTATCCAAAGTTATGGTGGTTAGATTGGGCCGCTCTACTATGTTGTATAGACTTCACCGTTTGTTTAGGCAGGAAGCAACCGCTGCCAGGAAGAGCTCGCAGGCAAGAGCCATAGTCTGTAGCTTACCTGCTGTACAACCCTATGAGTAGCGGGTTAGTTTGTGTGCGGATGGAGGGACTCGAACCCCCATGCCTTGCGGCGTTAGATCCTAAGTCTAGTGCGTCTACCAATTTCGCCACATCCGCTGCGGTCTAGACCACAAATCTACATCGAAATAACTGATTACTCACACGTAAAGATAGGTTTTGTTTTGGGGAGGGGAGGTAGCTTTTGTAAAAGGCTTCGGCCTACAAACATGCCTATGGCTGGGACTGGCTGCCAAAATATCGATTTAGATTATATTATTTGAGAAATTGTATGCATGATGACCAAAGCGCTAGAGGATAAAATAGCGCTACTCAAAGAGTTAGGTGAAAAGGTAATGCTTAAAAAGTACCGCAAGTTGTATCACCTTGCTAAGCCTACCATGAAAAAGGGAGAGGGTCCAAAGCTGAGGCAAGCGTTCCGCCTTGTGCTAGAGGCTTACGAAGGCGTACAGTATCAGTATATGGAAGCTTTAGGCCTTGCCTTTGATGAGGTATATGACCTCTTTGCTGTTCGAATTATCCTTGAGACTTCTCTAACTCAAGAAAAAACTATTTCTGGCAGGTTTACGAGGTTGTAGCAAACCTCTACAAAACACATCCGGATAAGTTGAGAGACTGGTTAACTTATCCACGTCCTAATGGGTATCAAGCCTTACATACTACAGTCATGAGCCATGAGGGGGAATGGGTAGAATTCTTGCAAGCTGGCTTGACTTTACAGTAACCGGCAAGGCACGCAGTGCCATCGAAATGTTGCTAAAACAGCAACAAAACAAACAATGGCCCTCAGCAAAAAGATTTTGCAAGAGCAACTCAAACAGCTTAGGCCCAAGTGGAATCAGGAACTCATTAAACAACTTTTTGTTTTCTTGGATGAAGAAAAGGAGGAGACGCTTTACTACAAATTAGGTGATAGCATCATTGCTCCCCAGCAGCTCAAAGCGTGCTTAAGAGCACCGTACAAAACTCAGAGGCATAGAAAGAGGAGACTACCCCACCAAAACTTGAATCAGTTTATGCGTGGTTTGAATAGCTAGGCCCCAAGGGCACTGATTATCAAGGGAATAGCTTCTGTCAGGGGTAAGCTCGAGCTGGCTCAATTCAGGGACTATACTAGCGATAGCAAAAAGCTTGAGTTAGCTTAAAGGGGTCATCAATGTCAGTGTGCTGATTCATTACCCCAGCAAGTTCTCTTAGCCTTGAGCAGACCTTGTTCAGGCTTCAATTTACTCCTGACAACATGGGAAGTATATTATCGAGGTATCTTCTGTCGTTAGAAAGTCTAGGTATTTTGTGCTGCTCCCCTAGCTTCCCTTGTTTTTTCAGCCATTGATAAAATACGCCCTGAGGAGCAAAGTGTACAATGGGTTTGCTAAGTACCATATCGCTCTGCCGCTTAGCTGCATAGTCAGTGTTGATTTCTTGTAGGGTTGCATCTAGGATATTAATAAAGCCATCAACATCACTCGGGGGCTTGATAAACTCAATGATCCACTCGTGGCTTCCGGGTTGGCCTGCGTCAATGTAATGTGGCCCAGCTGTGTAGTCACTGAGGGTAGCGCCTGTTAGCTGGCAAGCCTTTGTTATGGCTACTTCTGCGTTTTCAACCACTATCTCTTCACCAAAAGCATTGATAAAATGTTTTGTACGACCTACTATCTTTATCCTAAAGGGCGATAAAGAGGTAAACTTAATTGTATCACCAATTTGGTAGCGCCAAAGCCCTGCATTGGTACTGATAATCAAGGCATAAACTTTGTTAAGCACTACTTCTTCAAGTCCTACTGTCTTTGGGTGCTCTTTAGCTATCTCTTCTAGTGGCAAGAACTCATAAAAAATTCCATGATCTGGCAACAAAAGCATATCATTGACGGCTACTTGATCTTGTAGAGCAAAAAATCCTTCAGAGGCATTGTAAACTTCTAAGTAGTGTAAATCTTGCGATGTAATGGCTTGAAAAAAGCCTTGGTAGGGTTCAAAAGCAATACCCCCGTGAATGAATAATTCTAACTTAGGCCATACGTCCTGAATACAATGCTTGTTTTGTAGGACCATGACTTTCTGAAGCAGGACCAACACCCAGGTAGGCACGCCTGCAATAGACGTAACGCTTTCTTGCGCTGTGATTCTTGCGAGCTTTTCGACCTTTGCTTCCCAATCGTCCATCAAAGCAATGGCTAGATCAGGCGTTCTGCGCCACTGTACCCAAAAAGGTAAGTTTTTCATAAGTACTGCTGAGACATCGCCATGCTTCATCCCCGACCTAGGGTGCCCATCATGAGGATACAGACTTCCACCTATGCCAATGCTTTTCCCTCTGGCTAGCTGATTGTTAGGATAATTGTTAACGTAAACAGCCAGCATGTCCTTACCTGCCTTGTAGTGCCCCTCTTGCAGGGCTTCTGGTGATACAGGGATAAATTTACTGCTTGCATTAGTAGTACCTGAAGATCTAGCAAACCATTTGATAGGCGTAGGCCAGAGTACGTTTTGCTCTCCTTTGAGCAGGCGTTCGATGTAAGGATAGAGCTGCTCGTAGGTGTGCATGGGAACACGTGCTTTGAAGTCTGTTATTTGCTTAACAGAAGCAAAGTCAAATTGTAAGCCGAAAACAGTCTGTCTACTTTTATGGATGAACTGTTTGAGCAGCCTTTCTTGGGTCTCCAAAGGGTAATTTATAGCGTGCTCTAGGTGAATCAGCCTTTTCTTAATGAGCCACTTTAAAGGCTGTTGTAGTAGTCGCATAGAGCATTTTGAAGGTTTTTTTCTACATTTACTCCCGGAAGTGCGGGTGGATGGAAAGCTATTTGCTAGTAAAAATTAGCTGCCCCCCTAAACAGCGGCAGCGAGTCGCTTTGTAGCGTGTCAAACTACTGAATTAGCGCTCCAAAATTAAAGGAAACAACGATTTACAAGCATAATGCATCAGAGCTAGGTTGAAAAATGAATAAATTTGCCGAGCTGTTCTTTTCTCCGTGGACTTGGGGAGTTGTAAACGCAGGAGCTCTGTTAGCTATAGGCAACGTATCTACTAAGCAACGGCTTTGGAGGTTTTCGTACGAGAACACTATATTAGGCTCTGCCTGAGCAGCGGCTTAGCTACCAGAAGTCACTTATCAAACCCACACTAAATAGCAACCTATGAACTACTTATCGCCCATGCTCTTGCTCAGTATTGTTCCTATCGGCATACTCATATTCTTGTACTTCGTACCTGTTAACCTATGGATCACCGCCTTGTTCTCTGGCGTGCGTGTGGGGTTGTTTGAGCTTGTCTTCATGCGCATTCGAAAAGTCCCCCCACGCGTAATTGTTGAGTCACTCATCACAGCCACCAAGGCTGGGCTTAAGGTAACCACTTCAGAAATTGAGACGCACTACTTGGCAAGGGGCCATGTTCCTTCAGTAATCCGGGCCTTGATTTCCGCTGATAAGGCCAATATTAACCTCTCTTTTAAGCAAGCTACAGCCATTGACCTAGCTGGGCGTGATGTGTTTGAGGCAGTGCAAATTTCTGTTAATCCCAAAGTAATCAACACGCCCTCGGTAGCAGCAGTAGCAGCAGATGGAATCCAGCTCATTGCCAAAGCCAGGGTGACTGTTCGGGCGAATATCCAGCAGTTGGTAGGTGGGGCTGGTGAGGACACGATCTTGGCCAGGGTAGGTGAAGGCATCGTTACTTCTATCGGTTCTGCCCCAACGCATAAAGAAGTTTTGGCTAATCCTGATCAAATCTCCAAGCTGGTGCTCGATCGGGGCCTGGACGCTGGTACTGCCTTTGAGATTTTGTCTATTGATATCGCTGATGTAGATGTGGGTGATAATATTGGTGCCAAGCTACAGATAGACCAGGCCAATGCAGACTTACGGGTAGCAGAGGCCAAGGCAGAGGAGCGCAGGGCCATGGCAGTGGCAGTAGAACAAGAGATGAAAGCCAAGTCGCAAGAAGCAAGGGCCCAGGTGATCTTGGCTGAGGCTGAGGTACCTAAAGCCATGGCTACAGCCTTTAAAAAGGGCAATTTGGGGGTGATGGACTACTACCGCATGCAAAACATAAAAGCAGATACGGGCATGCGTACAGCTATCTCTGAAGAAGGAGAGCAACCGCCAAGAGAAGAAGAGTAGTTAGCTATAAGCTGAGGCTTAAATTATGAATGATGAACTTAGGGAGATATGCTCCATTTTTGCCCTGATACCTGTTTTTAACGCAATGAAAGGTAGCTTCTTAAAGCTACTTTAACTACCTTTGCCAGCGTTTCGAGAACTTGCCCTGCATGCTCACTGTAAAACTTACAGAAAACAAAGCCTCAAAGATGCACAAGCACATCTTTAAAGCGTTATTGCTGCTTACTACTTTGAAGCACAACTGCTACAAGTCTTATCTGGCCCCTGCTTTCCAGGGACAACAAAAGTAGCCAACCTGAAGTTGCCTCTGGGCATATAGACACCGCTGCCACCACCTACAATAATGCTTCTCCTCCAGCACTGCTTCAGACTCTGGTAGCGCATTATGGAGACCAACTAGCGCAGGTTGCAAGGGTGACCAATGAGGATGGTACGATCAACGCCCAAGTACCGTGCTTACAATGGCCATAGCGATTGCCAGTTCAGCGTCAGTGAAGCGTATGACCAGCAAGGTCAAAGGATAATCACCCAAGAAGTAGTTTACCAAGGGCTTGGGTCGCAGCTTCCACGCGGCCTACAGCGTTCCATGCTGTCACATTGTCAAGCAAGCTTACCGCATACTTGCCACTTTGGGCAAGAAGAGCAAGACCATGTAGTGTGTTACAAAAGAGAAACGCCCCATGGTAAAAGTGTACTCTACCTCGATACAGCTACTTCTTCTATCAAGGTGCAAGCAACTGGCCATGCGGATACAGAAGATGCCAAGCCTATACGCTTGTACTACAAGGTGTGCCATGGTGTACTCTCCGGTACTGCAGAGGGTTGGAGGAGCATTACGCTTGTCAACAAGGATTTAGCAGGTGCTTGCAGGGTAGAGAAAGTATCAGGAAAGAAGCGGATTTCCCTCGCTGCCAGAAGCAAGCCGCCGGAGGACTGAAGAACCAACACTAACCCTAACCGATAGGGCTGATGCATTCTTTGATGATACTCGTCCGGAACCAAATGAGTTCTGGACATCCCCCAAAGGATTAAAATATTACGCTACGGACCCGGGAGAGGATAGGAAAGACGGTAAACTGTACAACCCTAGGGCTGATGGGGTGGCGCATGTGCTTTACCATAATGCTAATGATCCCGACAGAGGAGACGGGGACCACTCCCATCTTATCCGATCCCACTAATCCTGACCCAAACACACCACATCCTGACCCTATACAGCTGATTGATGACATTTATGTATTATGTGGGAACGATTATTCTGAAAGACAAGTAGAATTGAACGAAAAATCTTACACATTATTGCTTACCTTTCGCAACGTTTAAAAAAAATATGCCATCATGAAGTATCCTAGCATGTACACACACACAAATCTCACAAGACTGATAACGGGCGTAGCCTTAACAAGCGCCCTCACGGGCTGCCAGGGCCTAGGCTTTTCCCCGCTTGGTATGATGAAAAATGGTTGTACAAACGAAAAGATTCAAACTGCGTCCCCAACTCACCAGAGCAGTAATAATGAAGTTAAGGAAGGCTCCCTTTGCACATATTGCGAGGAAGGTATGTTAAAAGTTCTCTCCCTATGTGCTAAGAATGAGCCAAGTACCAGCAAGAAGACTATTCTCTATTGTCCTGAATGCGATACCATCTGGCCAAATGCAAGAGAAAATAATAAAGTATGGGAAGCAGATAAAAACGTTTACATGTTCCTTAAGCCTTCAGACCGTGGTAGCTTTTCCATCGGAGACGAGAAATACTGCCTATACCCTGATACAAGGGGTATGCGGAGGTAACTTCCATGCCTCATAAAATCCTTCCCGCCTTTGAGCCGCACAAAAAGTTCTTGCTCCAAGCATTGCTTTGCGCTTATCTGGTACGGAGGAGCTATTATTAGGGAGGGCTTTCAATACATAGCTTCAATAAAGCCCTGGGGCAGCTGCACGGTCATGCTTTGCTGCTCATGATCCACGTGTGTAACGAGGTCTTCATGATAAGGAATAAGCAGCTCCTGACCTTCGTGGTCGACAGCCAAAAGCTGCTGTTGAGGAGGTGTGTAAATAGCTTGGACAGGCCCTAGTGTTCCCTCTTGTACATCCATGACCTGGTATCCAATCAGTCTTGCTAGCTGCCCTTCCTGAGAAGATAGCTGGGGAAGCATTGCTTGAGGCACAAAAATGGACCGGCCTCTTAGCTCATGAGCCACCTTAGGGTCATCTACCCCCTGGAGCTTGATGGTAGCTTGGCGATGCTTGAGCGCCAGGTGCTCTATCCCATAAGGCACCAGGGTATGGTCAATCTGAATAAATAGGGTCTTCAGCGTAGCCAGCTGAGGCACTTCCTGATGAAACCAAGCTATCACTTCACCCTTAAGTCCTTTTTTTCGCTGAATTACACCTAACTCAATGTCTGTTTCAGTACCCATAGTGAATCAGCTAGAGAGGTATCCCTCATCAAATAATACTTGCTAGCACTGTCCTATCATCAAATGGATAGCGCTTCAATCCTATTTCCTGGTAAGTCTCATGCCCTTTCCCTGCAACCAAAACAATATCTTGAGGCTGTGCAAGCTGACAAGCGGCTTTGATGGCTTTGGCCCTATCTACAATGGCTAAGGTCTGTTGTTGCTGCCCTGGCGTCAAGCCTGCTTTCATGTCCTGGATGATGTCTTGTGGGGCTTCGGTGCGGGGATTGTCAGCAGTGAAAATGACATGATCACTGAGTTTCCAAGCAACTTGCGCCATGAGCGGCCGCTTTTGTTTGTCTCGCTCACCACCACACCCTACTACAGTAATGACTTTACTTGCCTTGCTTTTGAGCTGGCCGATAGTCTTCAGCACGTTCTTGAGTGCATCTGGTGTATGGGCATAATCGACAATGGCATCAAAGCCTGCTCGGGCCTGGAGGCGCTGGAACCGGCCCTGGATAGGGGCAAGCGCAGATAGGGCTACGAGCACTTTTTGGCTATCAGCACCAAGCAAGCAAGCCGTGGCATAAGCGGCCAGCAGATTGTAAGCATTAAAAGTACCCACCAACCGAAACCAGGCAGATTGGTTGGCTATACGCAGCTCTATCCCCTGTAATGTGTTAGCAAGCAGCTTGGCAGTAAAAGTAGCAGGCGTCTTGAGTGCAAAACTATGGGAGGTAGCCTTGGTGTTCTGGACCATGACCGAGCCTCGCTTATCATCTGCGTTGTACAAAGCAAAAGCACTGGCTGGCAGGTCATCAAAGAGCTTTTTTTTAGCTTGGATGTAGGCGGCAAACGTTTTATGATAGTCTAGGTGGTCGTGTGTAATGTTGAGAAACACAGCGCCGGTAAACTGCAGCCCTGCAATACGCTCCTGCACAATAGCGTGTGAACTGGCCTCCATGAAGCAATACTGGCAGCCCTCCTCTACCATGCGTGCCAGCAAGCTGTTGATCTGGATCGCATCTGGGGTGGTAAGTGTAGTAGGCAGCGTTTGGGTATTGATTTGATTGTGGATTGTAGAGAGCAGGCCCACCCGATAACCGAGCTTACTGAAAAGCTCCGCAAATAGGTGTACCGTGCTGGTTTTACCGTTTGTTCCTGTCACAGCTACTAGCTGCAGCTGCGCAGAAGGGCGGCCATAGAAATTAGAGGCAATTATGCCCAGTGCTTTAGCACTGTCTGCTACCAGTACATAAGTAATGTTTTGCGCTAGCTCACTAGGCGCCTGTTCGCACACTACTACAGCACTGCCTGCCTCAACAGCCTGCTGGATATAGGCATGTCCATCTACTCTCGTGCCTTTCATAGCCACAAACAAGGTGGCCAGGCTTATCATCCGTGAATCAAAACTAATGGCCTGGACCTGTACTGCTGGATCACCAATAAGCTTGTTGACAACAACGCCTTGGAGGAGTGTGGACAGTGCGTGGGTCCTTTTCAAGTCTTCCAAAGGGCTTTCTATGTTTATATAGTGGCTACTAAGCGATCAATTTAGGATGCCGTGCGGGCCTTAGTCCATGCTTAGCGTAATATGTTTGCCCTGAGCACACTTAGTACCTGGCAGCAAGGACTGTGCCTGCACCCTACCAGCCTTATTGCCTTGTACAGTTACGCCTAGGCCGCAGTTCTCCAGCAGGAAAAGGGCATCTTTGAGAGTCATGCCACGCACCTGTGGCACTTGGCCTTGGCTCGGGCTACCATTATCCTTCCAAACGATTTGGTCCCCATCTGTGGTACTGCTAATCCATGTCGTGACTAGAGGCTCATGGCGGTAGGCAATGCCTAGTGCATCACAAAGCTGCAATAACTCTTCTCGATGGCCGGCCCTAATCAGGGGGAAAATACTCAGGGCTTGTACAGGGCTTTCTGCAGTAACAAAGCTTTGGGCAGCTAGGTCTTTAGCAGCAATCTTATCAGCAATGTCTTTAACTACAGTAGCTACAGAAGCACCAAAATGCCATGCATAGCCTTGAGGGCTATCTACCACTACAATACAGCTGTACCGCGGTGCTTCAACAGGAAAGTAGCCTACAAAAGAAATACAAGTGTCATTGGTATACCTGCCATTAGCCACCTTGTTGGCTGTTCCAGACTTGCCAGCGATTTTGTAGAATCCATGCCTGAACCTGCGTGCAGGGCCACGCGCTACCATGCCCTCGAGTATAATCTTTAGCTTTTTTAAAGTGGCATCAGAGCATATCTTTTTGTTAAGTACATCCCCTTGAAAAGTTTTAAGTGTCCTATTGGCTTGTTTGATCTTCTTGACAATAACAGGCTGAACCATCTTACCATTGTTGGCTACAGCATTGTACAAGGTGAGTATATGCAGGGGTGTTACTTTTAAGGCATAGCCAATTGACATCCAAGGCAAAGTAACCCCACTCCATCCAGGGCCTTTGGGGGTATGAATAAAAGGGACGCCTTCACCTACCAACTGTAAGCCAAGCGGCTTGGAAAGGCTAAGCTTGTGCACATAGTCAACAAATTTTTGTGGGTTTTCGCCAAAGGCTTCATTGACGAGACGGGCTATGCCTACATTCGATGATTTCTCAAACACCTCCTGCACTGTGATCTCACCATAACCTCCTCTTTGCACATCTTTCATCACACGGTCATATAACTGGTATTGGCCATCGCCTGTATCAATGGTATCGGTAAGCGCTGTAGAAGTCTCTTCTAACAGGGCTAGCATAGAAACTAGCTTGAAGGTTGAGCCTGGTTCTATAGTGCCTTGGTTGCCTACTGCATAATTATAGCGCTCTTTGTATTGGCCCTCGTGGGTACGGCTTAGGTTGACTATCGCTTTGATCTCTCCTGTTTTCACCTCCATGACAACGGCGCAGCCATGCGCTGCTTCGCTGGCTTGTAGTGCCTTCAACAAGCTGTAGTGTGCTACATCTTGTAGATTGATATCAAGGGTTGTTTCCAAATCGTAGCCATGACTAGGCTGGTCAACTGACCCATCGTAGATCATTTTCCAGTTGCCTCCTACTGTCTTTTGGTAGAGTGCCCTACCGTCAATGCCCTTGAGCTCTTTGTTAAAACTGTATTCTAGTCCAGCCCCGTACTCATTGGCATTGATGAAACCTATGGTTCTAGCAGCCAGGTTGTGGAAAGGCTGAAAGCGCTTTTCTACCTCTTCAAAGAGTACGCCTCCTCGCCAACGCCCTTGGCAGAAGATAGGCCATTGACTCATTTGCTTTTTTACCTGGTCGTTAATCTGTCTTTGATTCAAAACCACGTACCGCTGCTTGGCTTGGCGGGTATCTTGGATGAGCTGTTGGTAGGCTTCAGCGCTTTTGTCTTGGTAGAAGTTAGCTAGTAGCTGGCTCAACTCCTGGATGTGTTGCTGAAAGGTAGCTTCATCTACAATACAGGGATCTAGCGCTACGCGGTAGCAAGGCAAGGAGGTAGCCAATAGGCTCCCATCATCTGCATAAATATTGCCTCTGGTGGCTTTGATTGGTCTGTATTCCAGTCCTGCCACTTCAGCTGCTTTTTGCCAGTAGGCACCTTGAAAAAACTGTATGTAAATCAGCTTCACAATAATGGCAACAGCAAAGAACAAGACGGCCAAAAAAGTAATCCTTGTTCTCAGCAGAATGGTCTGTTTAAAGGTCATGCTACTCTGGCTTGATCTTTAGGGGTGGATAGGGTGTTTCGTAAAGGCCCAGTTGGGCTACCCTTTTGGCTACTTCAGATTGTTTGCTATCAAACATATAACCGGCCTGTAAAGTTGTGTAGTCTACCCGCAGTGCTGCGGTTTCTTGTTCCAGTTGAGCAATCTTACGTACCATTTTTTCATGGTAGTGCGTATTGCCTACGTAGAAAACCCCGATCACAAAGAGAAATAATAGGCGAGGAATGTAACGCCCTGGTAAGCCTTGAAAGGAAAAATCCTTAAAGTGGAGCCTATGCTCTAAGTAGGTAAACAAGCCTTGCTTTCTCTGGGATTTATAGGTGTTTTTATGCATAGCCAGCAGTAGATAGGCCGCCTTGATAGCGCATTAAAGCTACCAAATTTTTATCCCATAGCGAGGCTATTTGTGCATATAGATAACTAACCTACTGCCTCGCTCCTACCCTGAGCTTAGCACTCCTTGCTCTGTTATTGGCACGTACTTCTTCTTCAGAAGGTGTAATTGGCTTGCTATAAACCGGCTTGAAAGGCCGTAGCACGTTCCCATAAACATCTTTGTGTAGCGCTCCTGCAAAATTACCAGCCTTCAGAAAGTGCTTGACCAGCCGATCTTCTAAGGAGTGGTAGGATAAGATCACTAGCCTCCCACCAAGCTTTAAGAGGGGGATACTTTGCTGCAAGATCTCCTTGAAGGCACCTAGCTCATCATTCACTTCAATGCGTAGGGCTTGAAATACTTGGGCATAGTACTTAGCTTCTCTACCGCTGGGTGCCCAGCGCTGCAAGAGTGTTCGCAAGTCCTTGGTCGTGTGTATAGGCTGGGCAGCCCTAGCAGCCACAATGGCCTGCGCCAAGGTGCGGGCATTGCGTACCTCACCATAGTTTTGTAGCAGCTGCTGCAGTTGGGCGACAGCATAGGTATTGACAATCTCCTCGGCCGTGAGGCTACTGGCTTGGTCCATGCGCATGTCGAGCCTACCATCCCAACGGGTGGAAAAGCCCCGCTCAGCAGTATCAATCTGATAAGAAGAAACGCCTAGATCAGCCAGCATACCTTCTACTTGGCGCACGCCATGCAAGGTCAAAAACTGCCGCATAAACCGGGCATTGGCTCGAATAAAGGTAAAATGCTTGCTTGGAAATTGCGCAGCCACTTGTGCTGCTGCCTCGTCTTGATCAAAGGCCAGCAAGCGTCCTCTTGATAGTTGCTTCAAGATCGCTTTGGCATGCCCTCCTCCTCCAAAAGTCAGGTCTACATAGGTGCCTGCAGGCTTGATGGCTAGGGCCTCCAGGCTTTCTTGCAGCATGACAGGGGTATGCATCCTTGTTGAATGATTTAGTAATTGGGGAGCACTTCTCATTGCTTTCTTTGGAGCCCACGTGCTGCTCCAAGCTGTAGCAGGTACTGGTAGGCTTCCTCGTACTCATTTTTGAGCTCTCCTTCCAGAATTGCTTCTTTGATAGCTTCCTTAAGCTCTCCTACCAGCTTAGAAGGCTTGAGGCCAAAGGTCTTCATGATAATCTTGCCCGTAATAATGGGCTGGAAGTTTCTCAACGCATCTTTTTCTTCTACCAACTGTATCTTCTCCTCTACCCGATCAAAGTTTTGCAGATAACGCTGGACCTTAGCATCATTTTTAGAGGTGATATCTGCTCGGCAGAAGCGCATCAGGTCTTCTAGCGCATCCCCTGCTTCATAGATTAGCCGCCTGATGGCCGAGTCTGTTACTTCTCCTTGGGATAAAGCAATGGGACGCAGATGCAGGCGCACAAGCTTCTGCACATACACCATGTTGTCCTGCATGGGTAGCTTCATCTTTCTGAAGATTTTAGCCACCATCCTAGCGCCTAGCTCTTCGTGGCCATGAAAAATAAACCCTACGGCTGGATCAAAGCGCTTGGTCCGAGGCTTGGCAATGTCATGCAAAAGCGCTGCCCACCGCAGCCACAGGTTGTCAGAGGTTTGGGCCACGTTGTCCAGCACTTGCAGCGTATGCCAAAAATTGTCTTTGTGCGACTGGCCCTGGATGGTTTCTGTGCCTTGCAAGGATACCAGCTCCGGAAAGATGATAGCTAGTAAGCCCACTTGTTGTAAAAGCTTAAATCCTTGCGAAGGCGTGGGGGCTGCAATGATCTTATTCAGCTCAGCAGTGATACGTTCTTGAGCAACAATGCTGATTCTCTTAGCCTGCTGCTGGATAGCGGCGAGTGTGTCAGGAGCTATGCTCATACCCAGCTGTATAGACAACCGTACAGCCCGCAGCATGCGCAAGGGGTCGTCGGAAAAAGTAGTGGCTGGTGCCAAGGGCGTTCGTATGATCTGATGTTGCAGGTCTTCTATACCTCCAAAAGGGTCCACCAAATTCCCCCATCGTTCGCTATTCAAGCAGAGGGCCAGAGCATTGATAGTAAAGTCACGGCGGTTTTGGTCATCGGCCAGGGTGCCGTCTTCTACTACAGGCTTGCGGGAGTCTTTTTGGTAAGACTCTTTTCTAGCGCCTACAAATTCTAGCTCCCAGCCTTCCCACTGGATCATCGCCGTGCCAAAATTTTTGAATACGACTACCTTGTCAGCCTTCGCTAATGCTTTTGCTACTGCCTTAGCCAACGCAATGCCACTGCCTAAACACACCACATCGATGTCTTTGGCGGGTCTTTTTAAGAGTAAATCACGAACAAAGCCGCCCACTACATACGTCTCTAGCTGCAGCTGGTCAGCAACAGCCCGGATGCGCTGCAAAACAGGATATGATTCAAGGAAATGGCCGTAGTTCATGGATTGTTTGGCATAAACGCAAAGTTACTTACTGGTATTATAAAGAGTAACCTGTATCCCTGTTTTACCAGAACAGGGCAATGAGCAACCGCAGCAACCAAAGAAATCAGCTACCTTTGTTGGTAGCAAAATTTCCCTAACTCATTCATCTGCACAACACCTATGGCAACCATCAAATACATTTTCATCACAGGAGGAGTTACCTCCTCTTTGGGCAAAGGCATTATTGCTGCTTCTCTGGGCAAACTTCTTCAAGCAAGAGGCTATCGAGTTACTACCCAGAAGCTGGACACTTACATCAATGTAGATCCTGGCACGATGAATCCCTATGAACATGGCGAGTGCTATGTGACTGAAGATGGGGCAGAAACAGACTTGGACTTGGGGCACTATGAGCGTTTTCTAGACATTACGACCTCGCAAGCCAATAACGTGACTACAGGAAGAATCTACCATACGGTCATTACCAAAGAACGCAGGGGAGATTATCTGGGCAAGACCGTGCAGGTAGTCCCGCATATTACTGATGAAATCAAGCGCAACATTTTTGCATTGGGCGAGACAGGTGCCTACGATTTTGTAATCACAGAGATGGGAGGCAGTGTAGGTGATATCGAGTTGCTACCTTTTATCGAAGCTTGCAGGCAAGTACGTTGGGACCTGGCTGCAGAAGATTTCCTGTTTATCCACCTGACCCTCATTCCTTATCTCAGCGCGGCCCAGGAGCTTAAGACAAAGCCCACACAACATTCTGTCAAGCAACTGCAAGCAGCAGGTATACAGCCTAATATACTGGTCTGCCGAACTTCGCAGCCTCTCCCTACCAGCCTCCGGAAAAAAATTTCGCTGTTTTGTAATGTAGACCAAGACGCCGTGATCGAGGCCATAGATGTTGCTACTATCTATGAAGTACCTTTACGCATGCACCAGGAAAAGTTAGACGAACAAGTCCTCACCCAACTCCACCTCCCTCCTACCCCAGCTCCTGATTTAACTTCCTGGAAAGCTTTTCTAGATAAGCTGCAGAACGCGCAACAAACCTTACGTATTGGCTTAGTGAGCAAATACACGGCAGTGCCTGATGCTAACAAGTCTATTACCGAATCGCTTATCCATGCCAGTGCCCATCAGGCATATAAACTAGATCTAAAGCGCATCCCAGCCGAAGAAGTGAATAGTACAAATGCAGCAAAGTTACTTACCCCGTTGCACGGTATTGTCATTGCCGGTGGCTTTGGCAAAAGGGGCATAGAAGGCAAAATCCAAGCCATTCAGTATGCAAGAACGCACCAGGCACCCCTGCTAGGTATTTGCTTAGGCATGCAATGTGCTGTGGTGGAATTTGCAAGAAATGTACTGGGATGGGAAGGGGCAGCTTCTACAGAGCAGAATCCTCAAACGCCATATCCTGTCATTACCTTGGCAGATGCACAACTGAGCGTGGTGCAAAAGGGGAGCACCACGCGCCTGGGGGCACAAAGCTGCCAACTTACGCCAGGCACTAAAGCGGCTGAAAGCTATGGGGCTACACTGATCTCAGAACGACACCGCCATCGCTATGAGTTTAATGGCCAATATTTGAAAGACTTTGAAAACGCTGGTATGGTGGCTTCAGGCATTCATCCTGAAACTGGCCTTGTAGAGATTGTGGAATTGATAGGCCATCCTTGGTTGGTAGGCACCCAGTTTCATCCTGAGCTTAAAAGTACACCCCTACATCCGCATCCGCTATTCGTCAGCTTTGTCCAAGCAGCCAAAGCATTGGCTCATTGAATGTGATGTTATTGTTTTATTGGATCAATTTCAATGTAAATAGACCCGTGGGTGAATAAGCTAGGTACCAGGAGCGGGACTTGAACCCGCACGGGCAAATGCCCACAAGATTTTAAGTCTTGCGTGTCTACCAATTCCACCATCCTGGCAAGGTTATTTGGTTAATCTTTTATCTGCTCATTCTTTGGGGACCCTGACATATTTGTTGATTGGGAGAGGTTGTTTTTAGCAGTTTTGTGACTGGCAGAGAATATAAAAAGTAGTCATTGGAGATAAGCTTTAACTGCTCTTGGGGAAGGATGGCTGCTTCGCCAAGTATTGCTAGCCAAAACAAGGCTTCATCCGCTTCTTCTACTACAACGTTTGGCTAGAAACTTTCTTCTAGATCTACTCACGCAGGCTGATCGGTAGTTGGCAGCTAACGAGGTAGCAGAACGCAAAAGTTGTTTTCCAATTATCTGGGCTTCTGCGGTATGAGGGAGTGCTCTAAAAAGTTTGATAACCCTGATTGCCAACGCTTTTGCACGTTTTTTAAGCGCTTCTGCATTGGTCATCGCTGCTATTATTTAGTCTATCAACGGTAATAACAGCACAAATAGAAAAATAATCAAATGTTATGGAGCGAGAAACGGGACTTGAACCCGCGACCCCGACCTTGGCAAGGTCGTGCTCTACCAACTGAGCTATTCTCGCATAGGGTTGACCAGCCATGTAAAGACTACGTGGGGAATGTCAAATTTAAGCACCCCAGGAGAATTTTCAAGCAACGGCTATAGGAAAGCATTCAGGCCATACCAGGAGCCTTTAGGTAAAGTAAGCGCCAGACGTCCTGAATAGCTTCATCGCTTCTTATCGAACAGGGCTTTAAGTTCGCTAAGCTTGAGTAAAGCTTCTACAGGCGAGGTAGCATTGACATCAAGGTTCCTGAACAGGGCCTTAGCTTGGGCAAAGGCAGGGTCAGCTTCAAAGAGCGACAGCTGGTAGTTGTTGGCAGGAATGTGCTTAATTTTTTCCTGATTTTGGTGGCGCGACTGGTCTTGCTCCAAGAGGTGCATGATTTCATTGGCACGGTGGACCACCTGCATAGGCATACCGGCCAGCTGGGCTACATGGATACCAAAGCTATGTGCGCTGCCGCCTGCGCGAAGCTGCCGTAAGAAGAGCACTTTGTTGTTCACTTCTTTGACAGCTACGTTAAAGTTCTTCACCCGCACTAGTTCCTCTGCCAATTGGTTGAGCTCATGATAGTGGGTAGCAAAAAGGGTCTTGGCGTGGTACTTGGGGTGATTGTGTAAGTATTCTACAATGGACCAGGCAATGGAAATACCATCATAGGTGCTGGTACCTCGGCCAATTTCATCCATGAGCACCAGGCTGCGGTTGCTCAGGTTGTGCATGATACTGGCCGTCTCGGTCATCTCCGTCATAAAAGTAGACTCCCCTTTAGCTAGATTGTCAGAAGCCCCTACCCGAGTAAACACTTTATCGATCAAGCCAATGGAAGCACGCTCAGCAGGCACAAAAGCACCGATCTGCGCCATCAGTACAATCAAGGCCACTTGCCGGAGCAGAGCTGACTTGCCAGCCATGTTGGGGCCTGTAATGATAATGATTTGTTGGGTGTCGTTGTCTAAGTAGATATCATTCGGCACGTAGCGCTCATCCAGCGGCAGCTGCTGCTCAATCACCGGATGTCGGCCGGCTTTAATGTCGATAGCTTTGCTGTCATTGACAATGGGCTTGGTATAGTGGTTCTTTCTGGCTTCCTGCGCAAAGGAGAGATAGCAGTCTAGCTGGGCCAACACCCGAGCATTCTGCTGGATCTGGGGGACAAATTCTGCTGCATGGCTAACTAATTCTTGGTAGAGCTTTTGCTCCAGTGCGGTCAATCTTTCTTCTGCATGGACGATCTTGTCTTCGTAGTGCTTCAACTCTTCTGTAACATACCGCTCTGCATTGACCAAAGTTTGTTTGCGGATCCAGTTGGCAGGTACTTTTTCTTTGTGGACATTGGTCACTTCGAGGTAATAGCCGAAGACTTTGTTATAAGCAACTTTTAGGGAGGGGATACCTGTATGCTTGCTTTCCTTTTGCTGTATTTGAATGAGGTAGTCTTTGCCTGTGTGGGCCACTTTTCTCAACTCGTCAAGCTCTTCGTGGATACCGTCTTGGATCAGCCCCCCTTGGTTGGTAACCAGTGGTGGATTTTCCTGCAGGGTCTTCTCAATCTTTGCTAGCAAAAAATCACAGCGGTGGAGTTGTTCGCTGAGCTTGACAAGGAGCTCCTGGGCGCTCGACTGGAGCTGGCGCTGGATCGGGGCGATTTGTTGCAGGGCCTTTTTCAGGGCGAGCAACTCGCGGGGGGTGGCTCTACCCACAGAAACCTTAGAAATAAGACGCTCCAGGTCACCCACCTGCTTAAGGGCTTGCAAGATGTTTTGCCATAGCGTAGGGTCTTTGACGAGTACTTCCACAGTATCGAGCCGTTTCTGAATAGCATGCATATCTTTGAGGGGCAACACCACCCACTTCTTCATCAGACGCGCACCCATGGGCGTCACGGTCTTGTCAAGCACCTCAATGAGGGGTACGCCTTCCTCTTGTTGGGGATAAAGCAACTCTAGGTTCTTGATGGTAAACCTGTCGAGCCACACATACTTGTCTTCTTCGATCCTGGCAATAGAAACGATGTGCTTGACTTCTTTGTGTTCTGTTTCTTCTAAGTACCGCAGCACAGCCCCTGCAGCAATGATGCCTGAAGGTAGTTTTTCAATGCCAAAACCTTTGAGCGAGGTAGTCCCAAAATGCTCGTTCAGCAGCTCATAGGCATAATCAAAGTGGTATACCCACTCTTCTAGGCAATGGCTGTTGTACTGGTCTTTAAAAAGTGCCTGAAAGTCTTGTTGCTGCTTTTTACTCAGAATGATCTCTGGGGGATTGAAGCTCTGTACAAGCTTGTCCACATAGGAAGCTTCACCTTGGGCCATCAGAAACTCACCTGTAGATACATCTAAAAAAGCGATGCCTAGCTGCTCTTGATCAAAATACAGCGACGCCAGGTAATTGTTGTGCTTCTGGTCCAGGACATGGTCGTTGTAGGCAAGGCCAGGCGTAACAAGTTCGGTCACCCCCCGCTTAACAATACCCTGGACCAGTTTAGGATCTTCGAGCTGGTCACAAATGGCTACACGATGGCCTGCCTTGACAAGTTTGGGCAGGTAGGTGTCTAGGGCATGGTGTGGGAAACCAGCTAGTTCTACAGCTGCTGCACTACCATTGGAACGCTTGGTCAAGACAATGTTCAGAATCTTACTGGCCTTGATGGCATCTTCGCCAAACGTCTCATAAAAGTCCCCCACACGAAAGAGCAGCAAAGCACCAGGATATTTGGCCTTGACCTGGCTATACTGCTTCATCAAGGGAGTCTCTTTGCGCTGGGCTGAAGGTTGGGGCTTTTTGCTTGGTTTGGCTCGGTATTTCATGAGGATGGCGTTGCAGCATTGCCTAGCGGCAGCGCTACTTACACAGGTTTACATGGACTACGCAGGTCTGTTGTAGCTGGTTAATGGAGCAGTTAGCTTTGTCCTTCTCCATTTATTCTCTGCTAGTAGCTATTCACCAAACCCCATGAGAAAGCTAAAAACCCATGAGCTACCGCGCTTGTCATTTGAAGCATTTCAAGTTAGTAAAAAGATGCCTTTGGTGATGGTGCTGGATAACATACGGAGCATGCACAATGTAGGGGCAGCTTTTCGCATTGCTGATGCTTTTTTAGTAGCGAAGATTTATTTGTGTGGCATTACAGGCACGCCGCCTCATCAAAAGATTCACAAGACAGCTTTAGGCGCTGAGGAGCATGTCGCCTGGGAGCACGCACAGGATACACTAGCGGTCATCGAACGCTTAAAAGCGGCGGGCTATGTAGTTGCTGCTGTAGAGCAGACAGACACGAGTAAGACGCTGCACACCTTTACCCCTTTAGCCAAGCAGCCCTACGCGGTCGTGTTTGGGCACGAGGTATTTGGGGTCCAGGACCACGTCTTGGCTGCTTGCGATCTATGCTTAGAAATCCCTCAATATGGCGTTAAGCATTCGCTTAATGTGTCGGTGAGCATGGGCATTGTAGCGTGGGAGTTCGCGAGGTCTATTTGATTTGTTCATTGGGGTATCGATCCATTGAGTTATTTGAGGGTTGTGCACCCCATGCGATATGTCAATGAACAATACACAAATGCAAGGTGGGCGATACTGGAGTCGAACCAGCGACCTCCCCGATGTCAACGGGACGCTCTCAACCACCTGAGCTAATCACCCCTGTTACTGGTGTAATGACGGAATTTTGTGCGCAAGGGGGGATTCGAACCCCCACACCTAGAAGGCACCACCCCCTCAAGATGGCGTGTCTACCAGTTCCACCACATGCGCAGGCATAGGCACAAAGTTAGGCGTAGCTACAGCAACTTCAAGCAGCGCGTTCTAGTGAAAGCTTGAGCAGCCATCCATTACTCTATAGAAACAGTTTCTTGCAGGAACGCTAACGCTGCTTGGGATGCCCGCTGTTCTGCCTGTTTCTTGTTACTGCCCTGTCCTTGGCCAGCTATTTGTTCTTCAATAGTCACCTGAGCTGTAAATTCTCTGCAACCCTGCACACACTTCTCAGCGATGATCTCAAAATGTACCTTTTGGCGGTTTCGACTTGCCCACGTAACCAGCTGGCTTTTGTAGTTGGTATCGTTTTGGATCAGGGCTTCTAGGTCAATGTAGCAGTGGAGCAGCCGATGAAGAACAAACTTTCGGCAGCTTTTGTAGCCTTTGTCCAAGTACACAGCACCAACCAATGCCTCTAGCGCATTGCCATAGATAAATTTGAAATCACCTTTATGCATCGCACTTTTTTTGTAATACAGCAAGGCATCAATACCCATTTGCTTAGCCAGGCTGTCCAATGAGGCTCGATTAACAATCCTGGCCCTGATCTCCGTCAAAAAGCCTTCTTCTTTGAGGGGATATTTTTTGAATAAATACTCAGCTATAATCAATGACAAGACCGCATCGCCCAAAAACTCTAGCCGCTCGTTGGAATCCGCACCTTCTTTGACAGAACCATGTTGCAAAGCCAGCTTATATAAAGCAAGGTTACCAGGCTTAAGCCTGGCAATCGCATAGAGCGCTCTTTTGAGTTGTTTGGCTTCAGGGCCACGCGTAGGAAAGAGCTGGCTGAATAAAAACCCCACTATGCCTACCACTTCTTAAAGATGATAGAGGTATTGTGTCCTCCAAATCCAAAGGTGTTGCTGAGCGCAATGTTCACTGGTCTGGGCTGTGCTTGGTTAAAAGTGAAATTTAGCTTAGGATCAAGAGCCTGGTCATCAGTAAAGTGATTGATAGTAGGAGGAATCAACTGATGCTGAAGCGTAAGGATGCTTGCAATAGCCTCTACAGCGCCAGAAGCCCCTAATAGATGCCCTGTCATGGACTTAGTAGCACTAATGTTGGGCCGATGGACGTCTTCTCCAAAAACTTGCTGGATAGCCTTTGCTTCGCTAACGTCTCCCAGCGTTGTAGAAGTACCATGCACATTGATGTAATCAACCTCTTTGGGCTGTATGCCTGCGTTCCTCAAGGCATGGGCCATAACTAATGCTGCTCCTCCTCCCTCAGGATGGGGTGCTGTGATGTGGTAAGCGTCGGCTGACATGCCTACCCCAATGATCTCAGCATAGATTTTAGCACCTCTGGCTTGGGCATGCGCGTAAGCTTCTAAAATAAGAGTACCCGCCCCCTCGCCCATCACAAAGCCATCTCTATCTTTGTCAAAAGGCCTGGAAGCTGTTTGGGGGTCTTCATTGCGCTCTGAGAGTGCTTTTATAGCACTGAAGCCACTTAGCCCCACATCAGTGATAGTAGCCTCTGAACCTCCAGTTACCATGACATCTGCATGCCCCAGCTGAATGAGCTGGGTAGCATCGATCAGGGCATTGCTTGCAGAAGCGCAAGCAGAAACCGTAGCAAAGTTAGGCCCTTGTAGCCCATACTTGATAGAGATATGGCCTGCTGGCATATTAGCAATCATCATGGGAATAAAAAAGGGGGTCATCTTGGGCGCCTCTCCACCTTGCAAAAAATCTGCAATGGATGTTGTAGCACTTTCCAAGCCGCCCACTCCTGTTCCCCAAACCACGCCTATTCTTTCCAACTTTTCTTGCGCCCAATTTAGCCCTGCATCTTTTATTGCTTCTTCGCAGGCTACGAGGGTGTATTGGGAGCCGGGGTCCATCTTTCTGAACTCCTTGCGCTCAAAGTGGTCTTCTGGCTGGTAACCTTTTAGCTCACAGGCGAATCTTGTTCTACGTTTTGAGGCGTCAAACCGTGTGATAGGGGCAGCACCGCTTCGCCCCTGGGCAAGTCCTCGCCAGTATGCTGCTACATTATTACCAATGGGGGTTAATGCTCCCAACCCAGTGACGACTACTCTGCTAGTATCCATACAGCTAATTAAGAAGCTTTATTGCCCTCAGACGCCTGCTGAGTTGTAGTAGCTATACCAGCTTGGGTAGCAGCTATCTGTTCAGAAGCCTGGGTTGGAGCTGGCTGTTGGGCTGCTTCTGTTGAGTAAGCTAACTTCTCCATAGAGCGCGAAGCATCGTCATGGCTTATTAGCCTCTTGGCCTTATTTTGTGTTTTTCTCCAAATAAGCGATAACTTCACCTACCGTCTGGATTTTTTCTGCTTCATCATTTGGAATAGTGATGCCAAACTCTTTTTCAAATTCCAGGATGAGGTCCAAATTAGATAGAGAGTCTGCCCCTAAGTCTTTGGTCAAACTAGCCTCGGGCTTTACTGCTGAGACATCTTCTGGCTGTAGCTTATCAACGATGATAGCAATTGCTTTTGATCGAATGTCTGACATTGTTTATCATTTTTAGTGAATGAACCTGCAAATAAAGGGATGATTGAGGACTTTTACAAAACCTTGTTGATAGCGCTTGCTGGACAGCGGCAAGTACCATTTTAGATGCATAACAGGCTCCAACAGCCATATTTTGAAAAGCAAACAACTCATTACGCATCATCCGCTAGAGGATGTTACCCTGCTAGGCATTACAAGTGCTCTTAGAGCATACAAACTTGCATGGCTGATCAACCAAACTACCAGGCTGAAGCTAGCCCAAGCAGAAGCTTGGGGTGGGGAGACACCCGGCCAGGCCACCGGGCATATCGTCCATTTCTTTTTTGAAACGGAACATTGTACTTTTGAGCTTGTTAAAAACAGGATAGTAACAGGCGAGCGGGACACGGCAGCGTACTTGCTCTCGGGCCTCAAGCATATTGACTTCTTTTTTGCAGTGCAGGATCTTACACAAACCTTTGATGTTGAGGCCTTTTGTAAGGCCCTAAGAGCAACAAAGAGGGTAACACATGTGGCCCATCTCGATCTAGAAGTCTACAAGGATAGGGCTCATTTTTTCTTGCATTGAGAGGAGGGAGTAAGTGATGCGATAAACCTTACACAGGGAACAAAATTGGCCATTACTACAAAGCAGCTAGTAGGGAGTGCTGAAAAAGTGAGTACTACCTACTAGCACTTAACAAAAGACGTGAAGGTGGGAAATAAGCTTCTGGCTGAAACCAAATAACATTGCTAATGCCGTTATAGACGAGGCAGATGCACAGATGCTGGCTGCAGCAACTGCTATGGGCCAATATCCATGCGAGGTAATCAAAAAATGAAAAAGACCACCCTTATCATAGAAAAACACGCAGCGATCTACAACAAATACCAAAGCGTATCCTTCCGGTCGCCAACCTTGTATAAAGATAGTATAGTACAAACTGCCGGTAGGCTGAGCCACTAAGTAAAAGCCATCGTTTGTATGACCCAAGCAGGCTGGGCAGCCTTCGTGCTAGCCAAACACCGCCCTCAAGCAGACATTTTTTTACAGCTAATCGGCTTTTATTAAATACTATTAGTCTAGTGTGGGGCACACGAGGCTACTATTATGACAAAATGATTGCTAAAGACGACACCTTTGTGGAGATAGAGCAAATCCTGAGCAGAGCTAATTGCTTTAAAAAAGGAGAGGTGTTTATCAGTATGGCCAGCATGCTAAAGATGATTGTAGTTGCTTGATGGCCAACTAGCTTACAAACTGACCTGCAGGCCATCATACGCCAGATGAACGTTAGCAGGCAGCTCTTTCGATACTGCTTCATGCAAGCCCATTTGGTGACTAATATGGGTCAAATAGGTTACTTCGGTGTTGACTTTTTTAGCCAATGCCAGGGCTTCTTCTAGACTAAAATGAGCAGGATGTGATTCTTTTCGAAGTGCATTGACAACTAAAACAGTGGATCCTCGCATCTTAGCTATCTCCACCTCAGGGATGACCTTAGCATCGGTAATATAGATTAATTGACCTATCCTAAAGCCCCAAATAGGCAACGTATTATGATAGACCTGGATAGGTACAACAGAAAGCCCATCAACCGAAAAAATACAATCTTCGATGGTATGGAGCTCAAAATTAGGAGTTGCCTGATAGGGCGCTTTGGCGAATAAATAGTTAAATGTTCTTTGGAGGTGTTCGAGCACCTGGGCACGAGCATAGACAGTGAGTGGCTGATTTTGTTTGAGCACAAAGCTTCTGACCTCACTAAGCCCTCCAGTATGGTCCCTGTGCTCATGGGTCAACAAAAGTGTATCTAACCGCTTGATCCCTGCTCTAAGTGCCTGGTATCTGAGGTCAGGCCCTGCATCTATAACTACACTTTGGCTGTGTTGAGTAAGGTAAATAGAACTTCTAAGTCGCCTATCTCTAGCATCTGAAGAAAGGCACGTGGGGCATGAACAGGCAATAACAGGGACTCCTTGTGATGATCCTGTACCTAGAAAGGTAATAGTCAAAATCAGTGTTGCTTAGGGGGTTAGTAGCCTACAGTATTTTCTTCGCTTCTAGAAACTATGTCTTCATGATTGGTGCCTCGCGATGAGCTCCGATATCAACCTAGCAAGCTTGTCAAAGTCAATCGATTTTTGATGCAGTGCATTAAAGCCTGCGTGCATGAATTCCTTGGGGGCGTAGGCTGCTCAATATCTTCAAACCTATTTAGCTTTTTACTTTCCACCTTCCCTTCTACTTTTGCAATGCTTTGCGAGCAATATGATTCCGTAGCTCAGCTGGTAGAGCATCTCCCTTTTAAGGAGAGGGTCCTGGGTTCGAGCCCCAGCGGGATCACTGATCAGTCTGCTAGGCAGTAGTAAAGTACCAACACTTATGCTACGCTGTTGTAAGCAGTAACTTTTGCCAAAAAACTCTAATAACTCAGTACTACTCGTTGTTCAGCAGCTTCCCATTGGCGCCCTGAGCCAACGCTCCCTCTGAACTAGCTATAACAACAGCTACAGCAGCATCCCCTGTAATGTTGGTAGCTGTTCTACACATGTCCAAAATCCTATCAGGAGCTAGAATCAAGGCTAGCCCTGCCGCAGGTATCCCAATTGATTGTAACAGCATCGTGGTCGTTACCATAGCACCTCCAGGAACGCCTGCCACACCTATCGAAGAGATGGCCACATTAACAATAATGGTAAGTTGCGTCGCAATTGACAAATCTAGGCCTAAAGCCTGAGCAATAAAGACAATAGTAATGCCCTGATAGAGGGCCGTACCGTCCATATTGACAGTAGCTCCTAGCGGCAACACAAAGCTGCTAATCTCTTCCGAAATGCCTAGATGTCTTTCTACTCTTTCCATGGTAACGGGCAGCGCAGCAGCACTAGAGCTGGTAGTCAAGGCTACTAATTGTGCAGGGTGTATGCCTTTGAAAAATTTGACATAGCTCACCTTGGTAAAGAGTCTTAAGAGGATGGGATAGACCATGAAGGTCATGAATGCTAAACCCAAAATGGTGGTGGCTACGTACCACAGCAGGGCATACAGGATCTCAAAAACTTCATGGGGGTTGTTATCTCCTGCTACTTCTACCAGCAAAGAAGCTACTAAAGCGAAGACACCGACGGGAGCCAATCTCATAATAAAGCGGACAAGCTCTATAAGCGCATCATTAAGCCCTTCAAAAAAGAGCATAACAGGCTTGCTTTTTCTAGGTGGGATTTGCAGCAGGGTTATCCCCAGCAGAATAGCAGCGAATACTACTTGCAGCAGATTTACATTGTTGCTCATGCTGGCTAATAAGTTCTCAGGGACAAGATCTATTAAAAGTTGAAGAGGGGCGCCTTGTTCATGTATTGCTTGTAAGGTGGCGCTTTGCTGCGCTGCTTCGCTGGCATAAAGCGTCATAAGGCGTGCTCTAGCTTGCCCAGAGAGCGCTTGTCCTGGCTTGATGAGATTAGCCATGGTGAGCCCTAATGCAACGGCTAAAATGGTAGTAATCATGTAGATAAGAAAAGTCTTCCCACCAATTCTAGAAAGCCGGGTAGCATCTTCAATGCTAGTGACTCCAACGACTAGGGAGGTAAAGATGAGTGGAATGGCGACCATTTTCAGGCTATTCAAGAAAACAGTGCCAAAGGGTTTGATGTAGTTAATGGTGAAAGCAGTAGGCCAACCTGACCTTACACTTAGCCAAGCAAAGAACAACCCTAAAAATAGCCCTATCAGAATCTGAATATGTAAAGCAATCCTTCTCATCTGTTTTTGGTTTTATAGCTGAGTAGTGAGGTAGGATAGTGACTCAAGCTTGCATTAACCTTTGCCGAAAGTAATGGAGTTTCTTCATAGGCTAGGGCAACCAAGCGTTACTAATGCTCTAGCTTTACCTATTTACGCTATAGGAGTGCTTTTGTAGCCCTTTTTCTTAGTAGGCGATGGCTCCAGTAATTTCTTAGGGCAAATTCGTAAAAATTTTTCCTCTCTCCATTGGCTGCTGAGTGGAAAGAACATTTAAGCAATAGGCAGCTTAGTAAAGTCTAGAAGGTTTATTGCTTCTTTTTGCTGAAGCCGTAATCTCAATAGGCATACAAAGCGTAATACTCCATGGGCTATTACAAAAGACAGCAGAAGTGCTCTCCACTCCAATATACTTTTTTAGCTGTTCCACCTGCTACAACAGGCATTGATCACGGGTAAAGTGCCGGAAGCCTTTGGTTAGTCCATAGCCTATGCTTCTGAAAAGGTTTCTACCTCAGCATATCGGCACATAAGTTTATCATCCAAGAACTCTTCGGTAGCGACTATAGCAGGCTTGGGCTGCTTTTCATAGAATTTAGAGATTTCTATAGGTTCTTTGTTATCAAAAGCCTCTTCCAGGTTGTCTGCAGGAGAGGGCAACTCAACTAGCCTGGCGTTAAGCTCTTCTTTAGTTTTTAGAGAAATTTGCTTGGCCCTTTTGGCAATAATTACTGTAGTTTTATAAATGTTGCCCGTGGAGATTAACAATTCCATAAAATTTCTTGGCGTAAACACTGTTTTAATTTTCATAATCATTAAGGCTTTTTAGGGGTTACAGGCTCGTTGGCAGGAAATAAGCTTTCATAGATTTTTCCTACTGCTCGGGCATAAGGGCTATCAGGATAGTTATCTAGCAGCTCCTGACAGTACTGGATAGCAGTACTTAACTGCTCCTTTTTTTCGTTTTCTGGTGCTGCTCTAAAATAGCGATATTGTGCATCAGCTTTCAGGTAGGCAGCTTCTTCGTTGTAAGAAGAGCGGGGGAAGGCTTGCTGAAAATTCGCTAATGTTACCACGGCTGCTTTGTAATGCGCTAATTGGTAGTAGAGCTTAGCGCTAGCAAAAGCCTTTAGGGCCAGCTTGTTATCCAGCTCCTCTAATTGTCCCCTAGCTTTGTCAACATAAGCACCCTCAGGATAGCGATCGAGGTAGCTGCGGAGTACACGGACTGCGTCTTGTGTAAGTGCTTGGTCAAGCTCAACGTATGGCGATGCTTTGTACAGGGCATACGCTTGCATATATAGGGCTTCTTCCTGCCGCGGGTCTTTAACAAAGGTTTCCAGAAAGTACTTGAACCGATCCGAGCTCTGTACATATTCTTTTTGATGAAAGCTACAGTAAGCCCGGTAGAAATGAGCAGAAATTTCTTCTTTTTTTCCTCGAAGCTGGGGAAGCGCTTCTTCCAATAGTCGCGATGCTTCGTAGTAGTCTTTGGCTTCGTAGCACGCTACCGCGTGCTGGTATTTGGTAAGCCCTGTGGATACGTTGTGCAATGTACAAGCAGCCAGCATCGCTAAGACCAATAGTGAAGTAAGCAGTTTTTTGCATAACATAGGCTGCAAAGGTAGGAGATAGCTGTTACTTTTTCAAAGCTCCAGTAATAGTAGGGAGCGGGGTCATTGCTCGGAGTTGAGCTTAAATTCTTTGTATTCTTGGTAGGTTCCGTAGCCATGCTCCACTACTTCTTGCTGAGTGGGACGTTCGGTAATCCGCCAGCTGAAATTAGCGAGCTTACTAAGCTCTGCTGGGATCAGACGGGGTGGATAAAAGGTTCCCACAGGCTTATTATAAGCAGTGATGCGAGCTATGCCATTTTCTTCCATGGTAATATAAATCTGGGCACACCTGAGGCGGTTCATTCCCTGTAATTTCCCTTGGTCGTCCACAAAAAAATAAATACTTTCTGCATTTCCATCTATCTCTATATGGTCAACCTTATTCTCCTTAAAGTAAGCAACCATACTTCTCCCTTGTACCTGGTTGAAGTTGCCTGTATCATCTTCGGAGGCAACAAAGGCATTGGTATGCATATGCATTGCCTTGAATGCTTTGTCTTGGAGTAGAACATGGCCAGAATCAGCACTAAGTTGGGTTTCGTTGCTCCAAAAGATAGGGTTACCATAAAAGTAGAGGGTGGAGTCAGCCTCCTGATAGACCAATGAATCTGCTTTGCCCTGGAAGTTTTCTTTGTAAATCTTCACGTTATGGTAGGCGCGGACGCTATTACTATCACTGGCAGACTTGTTTTCTGTGGCCACAAAGGTATCTGCGGAGAGGTACAGTGTGTCCTCTTCTAGCAGCTTAGTCATCAAGGTGTTCCCGTACACCTTGGCGATACCCTGTTCTTTGTGGTATTGCCCATAGTCGCCCGAAATAATCACATCGTCTTCTTTGCCAACTAGCTTGACATGTCCCGTAGCTGTATAGATTTCCTCTGCTTTGTCCGCTCTAATCAAGTCGCTATGCAGTGTGTAAGCTTCTGTCTCTACCTTACTTTGGACAAAGGTGCTCTGCTGTTTGCTAGTGTTATACTCTCCCCCTTCATTAGTCGTAAGTGTTTGTTTACCATCCTTACTCGTAATTTTTGTAGGGCCTGCAAATTTTGCAATTTTAGTGATGGTATTGTAGTGCAGGGTATCGCATCGCAAAGTGTAATCTTGGTTAACTAGTTTTACTTGCTGGTTAAAAGTGGCAGCTTTGTCTATGTCGTTGTAGTATCCAGACTTACTGGTGAGCACGTTGCCTCCTTCTATTAGTTTGCCCCCCTGCACAAAGTGCCCCTGCTTGGTCTCTATATTATAGTCAAAATGGTCTGTATAAAAGGTCGTAGCATCTGACTTGTAGATCACATGGCCACGCAGCTTGGCTAAGTGAGATTCTTCTTCGTAGATGAGCTGGTCTGCCACCATAGTAGAGCCATCCTTATGGATAATCCTGACGTTGCCTTGGGCTTCAATCAGTTTTCTTTTGTCATAATAGATGGCAGTATCTGCCAGAATAGTAAGCTGTTCTAAGTTAAACACAACATTATCTAGCAGCTTGGTACAAGGTTCGTCATTGATGACATCATGCTCTAAGTCCTCTGCTCGAAACTTCATCGGGGTCTTATCCTGGCCATAAGTTACCGTATAAACGCCCAACAGGAGCAGGAAAAGGAGCTTCCAGGGTGTTATGCTCCCTATGCCTTCAGTGTATTTCATGCTTGGCTGTTGCTTACTAGTACGTTGCTTCACTGTAGCAGCAGCTTTAGGAATAAGCACCTTGGTAGGGTACTACGGCTTGTCATGGTTTGTAGCGATATTCATGTCCTGGAGCTGCCTCGGCCAGGCAGTTATTAGGTACATGTGTTACAAAGTTACGTAATACCTCCATGCTGGAGTCATTTCTCGCATTCATGCTTGAGCACCAACTCTTGCCTCAAAAAGGCGCTACCCTGTTGGCAGTAAGTGGGGGGATAGACTCTGTGGTGATGACCCAGCTTTTTCATCAAGCCAACCTGCATTTTTCCATAGCCCACTGCAATTTTGGCCTCAGGGGGGTCGCATCAGATCAAGACGAAGCATGGGTGCGGGCTTTGGCCCAACAGTATGAGGTGGCCTATTACACCCAACCCTTTAATGTGTCGGCGCATGCGCGCGCAAAAGACATATCGATTCAGATGGCTGCTAGAGAACTACGCTATGCATGGTTTCAGGCACTCTGTGAGGAGCATGGGGTTGAAAAAGTAGCTACTGCCCACCACAATAATGACAGCCTAGAGACTGTGCTGCTGCACTTCACCAAAGGAACAGGCCTAGCAGGGCTACACGGCATCTTGCCAGCCCAAGGCAGGTACATTAGGCCGCTGCTTTTTGCCAGTAAAGCCAACATTATCCAGTATGCACAAACTGAAGGGCTAGCTTGGCGAGAGGATAGCTCTAACCAAAAGGATGGCTACCAAAGGAATCTGATTCGCAATCATATAGTGCCCCAGCTGCGCAAGATCAACCCAAGCCTAGAGACAACTTTTCTTACGACTGTAGAGCGTTTGCGCCAGGCAGAGGCCTTTTTTAACGAGCAGATAACCACTATCCGCCAGCAGGCATGTTGGCAGCAAGCAACAGAGTACTATATAAATATACAGGCCCTACAAGACAAACCCTGGGCCCTAGTAGTGCTATGGGAGTTGCTCAAGCCTTTTGGCTTTCACTTTGCCTCACTCAAGAAGCACCTGGCCTCCCCCCCTGCCACGGGCATTAGGCTTCAGTCAGCCAGCCACTACCTGTATGTAGACCGAGGCCAGTGGATTGTCACCCCATGCTCCCCCCCGGCCAGCCCGGCTGTCTACCCACTGGAAGCCACTACCACGACCCTAAATATCCTTCACTACACGCTCCAGTGTGCTCAGGTGCCCCGATCACAGTACCAACTAGTCGCTGACAAGGCAGTGGCAGCCCTGGATCAGGCTAAATTGCAGTTTCCTTTGGTGGTACGCAGGTGGCAGCCAGGCGACGCGTTCTACCCGCTGGGCATGCAGCAACGCAAAAAGCTGAGTGATTTTTTGATCGACAACAAAGTACCACGCCCGCTCAAAGCACAGGTATGGGTAGTGACGAGCGGTGGAGCGATTGTGTGGGTGATAGGCTACAGGATTGATAACCGCTTTAAGGTCACAGATAGCACACAGCAGGTGTATGAAATACGACTTAAGCTGGCTTCTGGGGTAGTTGTAAGGTAATGCTATGCGCGTTTTGCTGCATGCGTAAGCCAGGAGAAGCATAAAAGGCAAGAGCCTCGTTATCATCTTCATAAATCAAAAAAGCGGCAAGCGCTGTTTGTTTTTCTAGCAATTCTTGGGCATAGACCAACCCACGCGCCATTATGGCTGTGGCATAAGCATCCGCAGTTATACAATCTTGCGCAACAACTGCTGCAGCCAAGAGGGAATGGCGGGCAGGATAGCCAGTAGTGGGGTCAATGACACAAGTATGTCTAGCGGAGTCTTTGGCTTGCGTGCTTGAGATGGACACGGCTTTGTCCACGAGCCTTATAGTAATCTGTAGGTTATCACCTACTAGCGCAGATAAATAGGGGTGAATAGCTGTATCGCAACATTGACGTTTGAGTGGCTTTCCCTCTGCTATTATGTTGTTCCCCAGTGCTATCCAAGCATCCTCAATACTATGGGTACGCAACAGCGCGGCTATTTGATCTGCGGCATAGCCCTTTATCATACCTCTGAAGTCTAGTTGAACGCCTTCCTTGAGTTTTTTGATCCTTTGTTCATTAGCTACAACGTAGTTGAGGCTTACATACTCGCGGAGTGTGTTAATATAGAGGCTATCTAGCTCCTCGGCCTGAGCAGTACTATCTTCCCAGGCCTTAGCCAACGGCAAGATAGTAGGGTCAAATGACCCAGCTGTGTTGCGGTATACTTCTTTGCTCTTAGCAAACACAGGATAGAAGAAGGAAGACTCAAAGTAAAATTCACTGCAATCTTGTTCATTGAACCGAGAGAGCTCTGAGTCGAGCAAGGAAATAGACAAAGCCTGCTGCAAGTGGGCTAAAAACGTTTCAATCTCTGCTTGGTAGTTGCGCCCCCATCGGTCTAAATACTTGATACAATAGTGCGTACCCAGGGCTTCCCCCTGCAATGTCACTACGCGTAGCCTGCCCAAAGTGAGCTTGAGGACAATGAGCCCTAGCAGAAATAGCCCTAAGAACAATTGGTATTTTTTGAGCCATGTGCCCACGCGGATCCTAATTTTCGTCAAGGGTACGTACTGGAGATACTTCTGGAGGTAGGTTAAAATTTTCTTGAGGGCGTGCATTACCAAGGACAAATTTTTGGCTTTAGAGTATTGACAATACTGAGTAAAATTATCAGCGTTGTTAATTGCAGTGTATAATGATGTTCCCAAGGTAATTCTTAAACCTTAAAATTAGGAGCCATGAGCGCAAAAACGCCATCGTGGCATTCATTTGCTGGCCCTAAGTGCCTTTTTCATAAGCATAAGTGGATGCAATCTTCAACCCATGATGAACCAAGGAAAAACAATGGGAGGAGCGGCACCCGAGAACGAAGGGAAAAGTGAGAACGAAGAAGATAGTGTTAGATTCCAAGATAAAACAACTGGCCCAGGAGCTGGGAGTAAATTACACACGCATTGATTCGCCTAACTATAATGAGCACCGCGGAGATATTCAGTTCCCAAACATAGTGGTAGTGGGGTACACTGCTGTCGACAAAGATGCTAGTATGAGAGCTTTCACTCAAGGTAGAGTTAGTGTACATTATTTGGTTGATGAAGCAGGTAATATCAAGCGCATTGTACAAGAAGATCAAAGGGCTTGGCATGTGGCCTGGGCTCCTGGAAAGGAGTGACAGACGTAAACAGTGCTTCTATGGGTATAGGAATTGTTACTTGCGGCTATAACGAAAAATCAACAAATCCTGCTGGTGGGACCCCAATCGACGGCGACAATACGAGGGTTCAAGAAGGGCAAGTTCCCCGTCTAGGGTATGACCTTGAGCCAAGGATAATGGAAACGACAGGCCGACTTGCTAAGATTATCACCGACTTCTACCAAATCAAACCCGACAATGTTATAGCTCATGGCGATATGGCCACTGACGCCAATGGTAATATTGGCAGAAAAGTAGATCCTGGTGGAAAGTGCGACTGGAAGAAGTGGTTTGATGAGTATGGTTTAAGCGCTTGGCATGACCTTACCTTAGCTATAAAAATTCTTGACTCGCTTGTAGATCGTTACATAGACCCACCACAAGCTATAGAATAAGTCTAGTGTAGATAGTTAAAGGTAGGAAGGAAAAAAAATATTATATTGAGCTCCTACAATAGAGGGTGTTAATAGTGAGTCTCTTAAGGTTAACATCCTCATTACGTAAGCCTACATGCCTCACTACGATTTCAAGGCCATTGAGCAAAAGTGGCAGCAATATTGGGCTGAACACCAGACCTTTCGGACGGAAGAGGACTTCGCCAAACCTAAGTACTACGTCCTCGACATGTTCCCTTATCCCTCAAGCGCTGGCCTACACGTAGGCCATCCGCTGGGCTACATTGCCTCAGACGTAGTAGCACGCTACAAGCGTAGTCAAGGTTATAATGTGCTTCACCCCATGGGGTTCGATGCGTTTGGCTTGCCAACAGAGCAATACGCCTTGCAAACCGGACAACACCCAGCCAAGACCACCGCCCACAACAGCGCGCGCTACCGTGCCCAACTGAAGCGCCTGGGCCTGTCGTTTGACTGGGACCGCACGGTGTGCACAAGCGATCCGGCCTATTACCGCTGGACACAATGGATCTTCTTACAGCTGTTTCACAGTTGGTATGACACGACTTTGCAAAAAGCGCGGCCCATCAGCGCCCTGGTGGCACACCTTGAAAAAGAGGGCAATGTACACCTACAAGCTGCTTGCGACGAAGATACGCCCGTCATCACAGCCAAGGCATGGCAGCAAATGACCAACCAGGAACAACAAGCCCTGCTCCTCAAGTACCGTCTGGCCTTCTTAGAAGCCACGCTGGTCAACTGGTGCCCGGCGTTGGGCACAGTGCTGGCCAACGAAGAGGTGAAAGACGGTATGTCAGAACGGGGCGGCCACCCCGTGGTACGCCAAAAGATGCAGCAATGGAGCTTGCGCATGACTGCTTATGCCGAGCGGCTGTTGGCAGACTTAGATCTGGTAGACTGGCCTGCGCCGGTCAAGGAGATGCAACGGAACTGGATTGGGAAGTCTACAGGCGCTACTGTTACCTTTGAGGCTACTCTGCCCCAAGGCTCGGCTCCTACGCTGGAGGTATTTACAACCCGGCCGGAGACAATCTTTGGGGTCACCTACCTGGCCCTGGCTCCAGAACACCCCCATGTGCTAGCTTTGACCACGCCCGAACAGCAATCTGCTGTAGTGGCCTATGTGGAACAGGCTCAAAAACGGTCAGAAAGGGAGCGGCTGGCGAACGTGAAGCGCGTGACAGGCGTGTTTACCGGTACGTACACTCCGCATCCTTTTACGGGCCAGCCTTTGCCTATTTGGGTGGCAGACTATGTGGTGGTTGGGTATGGTACTGGAACAGTGATGGGTGTGCCGGCCCACGACCGCCGCGATCATGCCTTTGCTCAACATTTTGGACTTCCCATTGTCCCAGTTGTGACCGACGGACCCGAGACTGAAAGTCCGTACGAGGCCCAGGAGGGCAAGCTCATGAACGCTGACTTTTTGGACGGCTTGACCGTGCAGGAGGCCAAGAAAAAGGTGTTGCAACACCTAGAAGTCCACCAGCTGGGGAAACGCAAAACGACCTTTCGGCTGCGCAACGCCATCTTTAGCCGCCAGCGATACTGGGGCGAACCCTTTCCTATCTTTTACAAAGACGGCCTGCCCTGGGCCCTGCCCGAAAAAACGCTGCCCCTGGAGCTTCCTCCTGTCAAGGCCTACTACCCCACCCCCACAGGCGAGCCACCCCTGGGCCATGCAGACCATTGGCAGACGGCTCAAGGGAATCCGTTAGAACTGAATACCATGCCCGGCTGGGCCGGCTCCAGCTGGTACTTTTTGCGCTACATGGATCCGCACAACGAACAGGCCCTGGTCAGCCCCCAGGCCCAGGCCTACTGGCAGGCGGTAGACTTGTACATCGGCGGGGCAGAGCACGCTAAAGGCCACCTATTGTATGCTCGGTTTTGGACAAAATTTTTGTACGACCTGGGGTATGTGACCGTGCAAGAGCCTTTTCAGAAGCTCATCAACCAAGGCATGATCCAGGGCCAGTCCTGTTTTGTCTATCGCATCAAAGGTACGCGGCAGTTTGTCAGCCACGGCCTGCGGCAACAGTACGACACGATGCCCATGCACGTGTCCATTGATCTGGTAAAAGATGGGATTTTAGATACTGAGGCTTTCCAGCAATGGCGGCCAGAGTACAAGAAGGCTACCTTTGTCCTAGAAGACGGGCAGTACCGGTGTGGCAGCGAGGTCGAGAAAATGTCCAAATCCAAGCACAACGTCGTCAATCCCGACACCATTATCGACCAATACGGGGCAGATACCTTGCGGCTGTATAACTTGTTCTTGGGCCCGCTCGAGCAGTCCAAGCCTTGGGACACGCACGGCATTGAGGGGGTCTTTCGGTTTTTGCACAAACTCTGGAAGCTGTTCCACCCTGCTGCTGGCCTGACTACCGCTGCGCCACCAACCGACATGCTCAAGGTGCTACACCGAACCATTAAAAAGGTGCAAGACGCTATTAATCGCTATGCCCTGAATACGGCCGTGAGTACCTTTATGATCTGCGTCAACGAATTAACAGCCCTGTCCTGCCGGCACCGGACCGTGCTGCAAGACCTGGTCGTGCTGTTGGCGCCTTTTGCGCCGCACGTAGCCGAAGCGCTGTGGCAACACCTAGGCCATGCCACCAGCGTAGCGCACGCCCATTGGCCGTGCTGGGACGCGCAATATCTGCAGGAAGACACGTTTGAATACCCCATCACCGTCAATGGCAAGGTGCGCGCTCGCCTGACCTTTAGCCTGGACACGTCCCCACAAGAAATCGAGCAGCAGGTGCTAGCTGACGCCAGTATTCAGAAATGGACCCAAGGCAGCCCTCCAAAAAAGGTCATCATAGTGCCCCAGTGCATTGTCAATGTGGTTATCTGAGTGATTAATTATGAATCATGAGTGATGAGGAGCTGAGCTAACGACGAACTTCCACGCCAGCGGGGATATCAATCCACCTTCTTGTTATACTTCCTTTGGGTCGTGCTAAGCCGAATTCGAAGCATATCCGTCTTCCTGAGTTGGCCACTCAGCCTTCCTCCTAATGGACTAAAAGCCCCTTGTGCTTCAAAAAATAAGCGACATCTGGGCATGATCGGGCATACACTGGAGCCAGTGCTTCGTCCTTAGCCAGCACCATGGCTTGAAAAACAGGCCACGTGATAAGTTGGAGCTCGCTAACAGTATCCAAGGGTAAGTGTTGGCACTGGAAATCAGCCTTACCCACATACACATCGTTGAACTGGCAGTCGATGTAAGTAGTGCTCAGAACAGCATCTTGTCTGAAGGAGAATAGGAAATCAAGGACTACTTCGGCAGGATTAAGGCCCAACTCTTCTTGTAGTTCTCTTTTCATGGCATTGCTACTACTTTCCCCAGCTTGTACGTGTCCTGTTACTGAGATACTCAACTTGCCTGGATAGTGATCTGTATGCTGAGCACGACGCTGTAGCAAAATCCGATTGGATAAGTCCAACAAATAGAGGTGCACCGCACGGTGTATTTTCCCTAGCTTGTGGATCTCCTGTTTGGTGAGGACGTCGCCCGTTCTGAGTCCGTGATCATCTAGCACATCGATCTTTTCGTCTGTTTTCATAGCGTCTAATTGAGTTGCATTGCGCTGGGCGTGGAACTTGGTTCCGTGCCACGCTAGAGAGCGTAGATGGCGTTAGCGTGTCCTAAGTTACAAACTCCGACACGGATGAAGCTTCGCGCTAGAGCGTGTAGACTACTCCGTGCAATTCCTCGCTCGGCTCAGAATGACAAAAGAGGTGGGGGAATATCAAGAGCGCGTTGTAAATGACAAAAGAACTTTAGGCCTCTTGGGCAGCCAAAAAGCGCTCAGCATCTAGGGCAGCCATGCAGCCTGTTCCAGCCGCTGTCACAGCTTGTCTGTACACGGCATCCTGAGCATCGCCAGCGGCAAAGACACCGAGGACATTGGTCTGGGTAGTGCCTGGCAGGGTTTGAATATAGCCTTGCGCATTTAGGTCAAGATAAGGCGCAAAGAGGGCAGTGTTGGGCTGGTGGCCAATGGCTACAAAAAATCCCTGAATAGAAAGTATTTTGGAAACCTGGGTTTGGTTGTTGACCACACGTACGCCTGCTACAGCTGCTTCGCCCAGTATTGCTTCTACCTCAGTATTCCATAGTATTTTGATATTAAGCTTACTCCTTATCCTTTTTTGCATGATGTCTGAAGCCCGCATCTTGTCTTTGCGTACAAGCATGTATACTTTGCGGCAGATATTGGATAGGTAGGAGGCTTCTTCTGCAGCACTATCACCGCCGCCTACCACAGCCACGTCTTGGCCCTTAAAAAAAAATCCATCACAGATAGCACAAGCCGAGACCCCTTTGCCATTGAGCCGAGCTTCAGAAGGCAGGCCTAGCCATTTGGCCGAAGCACCGGTGGCAATGATGACTGTCTTGGCCTGGACAGTGTGTTGATCGTCAATGGTGATTTGATGGGGATAGAGAGAGAAGTCAACTGCCATAACCTGGGCCGACCGGATATCTGTACCAAACCGCTGTGCTTGCTGCTGAAAGTCAAGCATCATTTGGGGGCCTTGCACTCCCTCAGGATAACCTGGATAATTTTCTACGTCTGTGGTAGTTGTGAGCTGGCCGCCAGGCTCAGTGCCTTGATAAAGTACAGGATGAAGGCCGGCTCTCGCTGCATAAATGGCAGCGGTATAACCTGCAGGTCCTGACCCAATGATGAGTACATTGACAACTTCCTGGTCCGCCATAAGGCAATAGCTTAGCCTAGGTAGGGTTTCAGCGTATCACTGCGAGAAGAATGCCTAAGCTTTTTAATTCCTTTTTCCTTGATCTGTCGTACACGCTCACGAGTCAACTGGAAACGGGCTCCTATCTCCTCCAAGGTCATTGGATACTTACCGTTCAAACCAAAATAAAGCAAGATGACATCGGCTTCTCGCTCGGTAAGCGTAGCTAATAAGCGCTGTATCTCTTTCCGCAAAGATTCGTTCATTAACTCGTCATCAGGCTTTTCTTCAGAGGTATTTTCTAGGACATCTAACAGGCTGTTTTCTTCTCCTTGTACAAAGGGTGCATCTACCGAAACTTGCCGTCCAGATATCTTCATGGTATCATCTATCTCGTTGACTGTAACATCTAGCACCTCAGCGAGCTCATCTGTAGTAGGCTCACGCTCATACTTTTGCTCTAGCTGGGAGAAAGTCCTGGATATCTTGTTTAAGGATCCTACTCTATTTAATGGTAGGCGCACAATCCTAGACTGCTCTGCCAATGCTTGTAGGATGGCTTGTCTGATCCACCATACAGCATAAGAAATAAACTTGAACCCTCTTGTTTCGTCAAATCGTTGTGCTGACTTGATCAGGCCTGTATTACCTTCGTTGATTAGGTCACTGAGCGACAAACCTTGGTTTTGGTATTGCTTGGCTACAGAAACAACAAAGCGCAAGTTGGCTTTAGTGAGTTTCTCAAGGGCCTTTTTGTCGCCTGCTCTAATGCGTTTGGCCAAGACTACTTCTTCATCTGCAGTCAACAAATCTACTTTACCAATCTCTTGTAGGTATTTATCTAATGCTTGGCTTTCTCGGTTGGTGATCTGTTTGCTTATCTTCAGCTGTCTCATGGATTTCAACTTTAGGTTTTAAACAGGAAATAATGCTTTGTGTGTGGCAAAAAACATGCCATCGCCCAGTTAACATGGTCAAGCTTCTTAGGAGGCTATCCACGAGTTGCTTGAGTAGGTTTGGGTAACAGTGCCTTGCGAGAAAGCCGGTATTTACCAGTCTTCGGGTCAATTTCTGTGAGTTTGACTTGTATTTCTTCTCCTTCCTCTAAGACATCTGCCAGGCTTTCTATGCGCTCCCACTTTACTTCAGAGACGTGTAAGAGGCCATCTTTGCCAGGCATAAACTCTACAAAAGCGCCAAATTCTTTTATCTTTTTAATCTTACCAGTATACACGTCTCCTACAGTGGGCTCAGCAACGATGGCTTTTACACTTGCCTCTGCTCTTGCAATGGCGGCTTGGTCAGGAGCAAAAACCTTGACGAGGCCCATCTCCTTTTCTTCTTCAATGATAATGGTCGCCCCACTTGCTCGTTGTATTTCTTGGATCACTTTGCCACCAGGACCAATAACAGTGCCGATCATATCTTTGGCAATCCGCAGGGTAGTGATTCTAGGTACATGGGGTTTGTGATCTGCTCTTGGCTTGGCAATAGCTTTGTTCATTTCCTCTAAAATATGTAAGCGTCCGGTTCTAGACTGTACTAGTGCTTTTTTCAAGATCTCATAAGACAGTCCTATTACCTTAATATCCATCTGGCAAGCCGTAAGGCCCTGCTGTGTGCCTGCTACCTTAAAGTCCATATCTCCCAAGTGATCCTCATCACCTAGAATATCTGAGAGTACAGCATACTTTCCGGTTGTAGGGTCTGTGACTAAACCCATGGCAATGCCTGATACTGCTGCTTTGATATGCACTCCTGCGTCCATCAGGGCCAAAGAGCTTGCACATACGGTAGCCATTGAGGAAGAACCATTGGATTCAAGAATATCAGATACAACGCGAAGCGTGTAGGGGTTGTCTTCCTCAGCAGGTAATACCTGCTTTAAAGCGCGTATCGCTAGGTTACCGTGGCCTATCTCCCGCCTGCTAGGGCCTCTGTTGGGCTTGACTTCTCCGGTAGCAAAGCCTGGAAAGTTATAGTGGAGCATAAACTTGTTGTAGCCACGCAGCATAGCACGGTCTATGAGCTGTTCATCCAGCTTGCTACCTAGTGTTACGGTAGTGAGCGACTGGGTCTCTCCCCTGGTAAAAAGCGCAGAACCATGGGCAGCAGGTAGGTAGTCCGTTTCTATCCAAATGGGCCTGACTTCATCTAGTTGCCTGCCATCTAGACGCACTCCCTCGTTCAAGACCAATTCACGAACGGCCTGTCTTTCTATTTCTTGGAAACGTTTTTCAAACAGAGCAACATCGATCTCTTGGTCTTCGGGCAGGCTTTGGAGGTAGGCCTTTTTGATCGCCTGAAAGGCTTCTTGGCGCTCTTGCTTGTTGTTGATCCCTTGTTGGGCCACGGCATAGACCTGGTCATACAAGGCTTTGAATACCGTTTCTTCCTCGGAAGAGGCTGCTTGCTTAGGGTCTTCTATAGCCTTCCTCTTCGGTGTTCTTACAGCAACGGCAAGTTCTTTTTGCACCTTACAGTGTTCTTTAATGGCTGCATGGGCAAATTGTATGGCTGCTAGCATCTCCTCTTCCTGTACTTCATTCATTTCTCCTTCGACCATCAAGATGTTCTGTTCAGTAGCTCCTACAATTAGGTCAATGTCAGCCTTTTCCAATACTTTGGGGGTTGGGTTGATACACAATTGGCCATCTACCCTAGCAACACGCACCTCAGAGATAGGACCTTCAAAAGGTATGGAAGAGACCGTCAATGCTGTAGACGTTGCTAGGCCAGCTAAGGCATCAGGGGGCACCTCTTCGTCAGCAGATATTAATGAAATATTGATTTGTGTCTCAGCTATGTATCCTTTGGGGAAAAGAGGGCGTATTGCTCGATCTACCAGGCGGGCAACCAGCACTTCATGATCGCCTAATCTGCCTTCTCTTCTTAGAAAGCTTCCAGGAATTTTGCCCGCGGCTGCAAACTTTTCTTGATAGTCTACATGGAGGGGTAAAAAATCTAGGCCTTCTATGGGCGATTTTTTTGCTACTACAGTAGCGAGGAGCATGGTGTTACCCATTTGCACTACTACTCCATCGGCCTGCCTGGCTAGCTTGCCTATTTGAATAGTAATTGTTCGGTTGTCAGAAAGTTGTATGGTCTTTACTATGGGTTGCATGTTTCTTCAATCTATTATTTGAATGTATTAACGGGCTTTTCTTCTCAGGATTTTGGTGTGGGAAAGGGGTCCATGGTGGTTGTAAGCATGGGCAACGAATCTAACGCCCTCCAAAACTTAGGGTCAGGCTCAGGACGGCTTAACTTTGAGCTACTTTCTTAAGCCAAGGCTTGCTACTAATGCTCGGTATCGCTCCAGGTCTTCTCGCTTTAAATAGGCTAATAATCGTTTACGTCTGCCAACGAGCTTGGTCAAGCCTAGCCTAGAGGTATGGTCTTTTTTATGGGTTCCCCCGTGTTGTGTTAGGTACTTGATTTTGTGTGTAAAAAGGGCAACCTGTGATTCTGTAGATCCTGTATCTTGGGCTGATTTCTGGGCACTAAACTCTTGCAATAAGCTTTCTTTTGCTACCTGGGTTAGTTTCATTATTGTTGCTTATAGGCTATTGAGGAACAGTTTCAAAGTTAGGGAGAAAACTAGACACACGCAACCTGCTGCTATCGGTACTGAGCTTATCTTTTAGGCCGGCAACTTGCTATAGGGGCTACATCAGATAGTTATCAGTTACGAGGGCGCCTGAAGAGAATAAGAGCTTTACCGATATACTTTTTGATTCTTTCTAACAGCACAGCATAAAAGTCTGCTTCTAGAAGCCTGGCATCTCTATAGGCCTGGATTAAAAAGAACACCCCAACCAGAAGCAAAAACCCATTGGCTAACCACGCGCCACTGAAAGTATCGATAACTGCTGCGTTGGCCCACTTCTCTCCTAACATTTCAAATATGTAATGCCATACTATCAAGGCTGTAGCTATAAGTAAAGGAACCCCTAAGCCTCCTTTCTTGATGATGGCACCCAGCGAGGCCCCTATGAGGAACACAACCATACAAGTCACGGCCCATGCCACCATCTTATGCCGTTCTAGTTCGTAGTTTCTGATCTTTTTTTCTAAGCGCTTCTGCTCAGCTACTTGCCGTGTTACTTCATGCCTCAAAGTCCTTGCCTGCTTTAAGGCTTCTCTGTAAATATGGGCCAAATCTGTTGCCTTGTACAGGCTCAGAGGCGCTGTAGGCAAATCAGCAGCACTTTGCTCTCCTTCCTGAGGTTTATCCTGATGCTGCTGCTCGGCATAGGCCTTGAACGGTAAGATATCGGCTGCTGCTGGAAGGTCTACCGGCACTGCTGCAGCAGCGGTTGTCTCAGGACTACCAAGAGCTATCAGATCTCGTAATGCCTCTGCTTGCAAGGAGTGCTTGGCTGCCTGTATTTCTCCTTGCATAGCCCTCACATCAGCAGCCAGCTGACGAGCATTTTTTGTCCTGTAATCATCCGTAAGCCATTCTTGTTGGGTTCTCTCTAGCTTAAATGAGTCTAGGCTAATGATCAATTTCTGGGCTTTAAAACTGTTTCGGTACAACTGGGGTATTGGCAGATCGTTACTTCCAGAAGTATTTTCTTGGGCAGGTTCCTCTATATAATTATGGCCATTAAACAGTTCTAGCACCAAATAAGCTTCGTCCTGGATCATATATAGCTTACCAGACTCAGCCATGGTCAGCGACACATTGCCCCTGTCCTGGTTGTGGTCGTAGATCATGATGTCTTGTAGGGTTTTTTGATCATCCAGCTTTTTACGGACTTTGATGCTATAACCAGGTATTCCATCATAAAACACCCCTTCTTTAATGGCTACAGAGGGCTTCTTTTTTCTCAGATCATACAGTAGGCTGACTACATTCAAACTAGCGCGGGGCACTATATAGCTGTTAGAAAAAAAAGCCAGAACACTGAGCAAAAAGACAAGCACAAACAACGGCCATAGCAACCTGGGCAACGAGATACCGGCACTCTTCAGCGCGGTGAGCTCATGATGCTCGCCAAGCTTCCCCATAGCCATTATAGAAGCAAGCAGGATGGCCAAGGGGAAAGCTTTTTTTGTAGCTAGCATACCTAGGTAAGAGGCTAATTGAGCATAGATGGCCCAGCCCAGCTTTTTACCGATCAGCTCATCAAAGTGGAAAAGCAAAAACTGCATTAAGAGCACAAAAAAGGCCACACAAAAAGTAAGGACCAACAGCCCGCAAAAAGCGCTAAGAATGAGCTTATCAATTTTTTTCATCTTGTAAGGAGCCTATGAAGCGCTTAGCCTTTGAGAGGCTGAGGGCAAAATTTGACAAAATATTCATACCGCCAATGGAGCTTTAGAACAGATTTCGTATCATGGGGTACTTCTGGCGAGGTAGCTCAGGTGGTTAGAGCGTCGGATTCATAACCCGGAGGTCGAGGGTTCAACCCCCTCTCTCGCTACTGATGCCACCTACACGGATGCTTGAGCGCTAAGCTGATTAAAACCTAGCTGTCTCTTATGAGAGTTGATATCATCACTTGCTTACCCCAACTTGTAGAAAGACATTTCTCACACTCCATTATCAAGCGAGCCATCAGTCGAAAAAATGTAATCATACACCTCCATAACCTCAGGGACTACGCTACAGACCCACACCGCCAAGTAGATGACCACGTGTACGGGGGCGGGGCAGGCATGTTGCTGATGATAGAGCCTATCGCACGCTGTATCAACACACTCAGCACAAAGATAGCCTACCAAGAGCTTATATACATGGCTCCAGACGGCGAGCAACTGACCCAGCGATTAGCTAACGAGCTTTCTTTACAAAACAACCTTATTATCCTATGCGGCCATTATAAGGGCGTAGACGAAAGAGTACGGGAACATTTCATTACAAGGGAGATCAGCATCGGCGACTATGTCTTGACAGGAGGTGAGCTAGCAGCGGCTGTCTTGGTAGATACAATGGTTAGACTGCTTCCTGGAACTTTATCAGACGAAACCTCCGCATTGACCGACTCTTTCCAAGATGGGCTCATTGCCCCTCCTGCCTACACAAGACCGGCCACGTTCCAAGGGATGGAAGTACCTGCTGTATTACTATCTGGTAATGCCCAAGCGATTCAGCAGTGGCGTTACGAAAAAGCCTTAGAAAGAACAAAACAGCGCAGGCCAGCACTGTATCATAGTCATAACGCATCTAGCGATGAATAAGTGTGTATTGTATGTATACACAGCACCCAAACGGCATAACCGCATGCAATTCATGAGTATTTGTTTGGGAAGTACACAGTGTAAGCAGCCTTATGGGCTTTTATTATATTAATTTCACCTCTTTATATTATACACAGCAATTTTTTGCTTTAAAAATTATAATAATATCAACATGAGCGACTACAACAGAATCATTAAATCACTAGCTGTGCAATTCATCAAAGCTAGACACATTAAGTTGCTCCAAACCCTGACTATTGAAAATTTTTATGATGTTGAGAACATTCTAATCCTGCTTAACAAAGGCCAAATCAGCTACACGCAAGATGGAGAGCAGTATGAAGTAGCACCTGGGGAAATTTTATTCATTCCTGGAGGTCAATCTACCACCATCACCTACGGGGACAACAGCCCAGTAGACTTGCACAATGAGTACTTTATCGATAATCGCTGGAAGTACTTCGAGGCAATGAAAGAACCAGCTTGGGAGGCGCAGTTTGAGAACTTTAGTTACATTACTTTTGATGCCAAGGTCTTTAATGCAGTCAATCTTTTTGCTTCTCTGGGTGTCCCTCCTTTTGTCATCAAAGACAATGAGCGCTTAAGAGATACGCTTAAAAGTACTCTTATAGAAAGCAGTACTGAAGAAGTGGGAAGCGACAGGATGATCAAAGTCCATGCAGAACAGCTAGTCATTGAGATAGTCAGGCACATTATTGCTAACAACCTCTTCATTGAGAAAATGGTTAAGCACAGCAATTATTTCAAAGACCCAAAGCTTGTTAAAATCTTTAATTACATCAAGGACAACTTAGGAGGCGATCTGTCTAACCAAATGGTAGCCAAAGTGGCCCATGTTTCTAAAGACTATGTAGGGCAATACTTTAGAATGCTCACGCGCGTCAGCCTCCAAGACTACATCGAATACCAGCGCATGGAGTATGCCGTGAAGTTACTCAGAACTACTAAAAAGAGCATCTACGACATTGGCAAAGAGGTAGGCTTCAGAGACACTGCCTATTTCTGCCGCAGGTTCAAAATGATGCTTGGCACTCCAGCTGGAAAAATGCGCAAAAGAGAGACTGTGATGAGTATTTAAGAGCTAACTAGCTGCCTTAGAGCACTTAGGCGGTCCTATACCACAACAGCCGCTGGCTTCGAGGCTTAGGAGACTCAACGATGTGACCAGGGCACCTGTACGCCTCCTGTGTTTGTCACTGGTCTTAGCCAGGCCAACGCACCCGCCTCAGCAGCAATAGCAGCAATAGCAAGGCTACACACCCTACTGAAACAAATAAAAAACCTTGGTAGTTACTTTCTAGCACGGTGTTGAGATACAAGGCTAGCGCGCCAAGGCCAAAAAGCAAGGCAAAGTGTAATAAGCCTGCTAAGAAGAGCAAGATAGCACCCTGGATGGCCCAGGCCAGCAGCTTCTTTCTAATCGCTGCCCTAAAGCTGTGCAGCCCTCTGACCAGCAGCCTGGTCAACTCTTGGGCCAGAAGCTCGAACCCCAGCAGTCGGAAAAGTATTTTTCTGATGCGCATAGTAGTCGCGGTTGAGTAGGCCCCTACAAGATAGCAGAAACTTGGCATTTATTGGCCTGCCTCAAAGAGTTGTTGCTTCTCAGCTGGAGTCAAGCTTTCGTAGCCTGAGGCAGCTACCTTAGCTAGAATGCGGTCTAGGCGAGCTTGATCTACCGACGCCTCGGGCTTTTTCTTAACTGCCGCTGTAGGCTTGCGGTAGGTCACTTTCCAAGCACGCCTGGCGCTCCATAAGCGGATCCAATGCTGGCGCAGCCAGGAATAACCAGATACCTGCTTGATATAGCAATAGCCCAACAATGCCCCTCCTAGCTGCGCAATACTGGCTGCAGGGTCAGTACCGGACAGCTCAACCAGTGAAAATAGCACCAAAAAGCCCACAATATACTTGAGCTTGACAGGCCCTAAGAGCAAAAGCAAAAACGAAAGCTGAGGGGCCAGGGTAGCTGCAGCTGCCATGACAGCATACAAGCTGCCCGAAAAACCAAACAGGCTTGCAGAGGCCCCTTGAAAATGAGGAGACACCTGATAGAGCAGCAAAAAGAAGAGGCTCCCTACCAGGCCCCCTAGCAGGTAGAGTGCTACAAAGTGTCGGCTCCCAAAAAGGTTTACTACTACCTGCCCCAGAGCGTGTAGCAAGAGCAAGCCCCATAGCGTACTCAACAAGGAAGTGTGTACCCAGCTATGGGTCAGCAGGGCCCAGGGCTGGTGCAGGTAGGTGCCCCATGCACCAGGCAGCACCAAGGAACGGCAAAGGGCCGTATAAGTCGCCTCCTGCCCTACCATAACCAACCCGGTTTTAAGCAAGAGCAGGCCCACAAAGCAAAGCACATTGAGCAAGATGACCTGCATAAGGCCATTCTCAGCGCGCTGAAAGTGCATCTTAACAAATCGGATAAACGCGCACAGCATCTTATTCAATAGCTGATGTGAGCAAGATAGCTAGGCACCTGTCAAGGCAGCTAGGCTTACCCTTGGTATGCCTGCCAAAGAGACCATGCCTTTATGGGCCACAAGTGGAGTGCGGGAGTATTGTTCATACTTCCTACGGGCGTAACTCCCTTGTCCTGGTCTATACAAATGGCAGCTCCCCAAGTGCACGTTCGGTACAGGATTAGCTAGCTTTTTACAGCGGTCACCATACTTTTCAGCGTATAAGGCTGCGAGGCTGAATATATTATATTCGTCTGTCTGATACAATAGGAGTACAAGTCCAGGCATACCTCAGCGCGTACAATAGCCACGCTTAGCGCACCAGGGCTACAAAAAAACCACCTCAAGGAGGTCACACCCCTGAGCATGGGCCTGTAAGAGCGCAAGCACTTTGTTTTTGTTGAGCTGAAGCTCTTGCCGCAAAGGTGCTGAATTGAGCTGCACAAAAAGCTTGCCTTGCTTGTAAAAAGCGCGGGTGGTTCTTTTACACACGGCTTGGGGCATGACTGCTTTCCAGGAACAGACCAGGGCTGCTTCGGTGAGCTTGTGCTTATGAGGCGACTGTTGCCTCATCTGTTGTATCACCTCTTGTATGGGCTCCAAAGTTGTGCGCTGCGTTTTGTTGTGGAGGATAGGCCGCCAAGTTAAGCAAATTGCCTGGCCTGAGAACAGCCTCCTAGCATGTATTTGTTTATTCTCTTGGGGCAGGGACAGCCCAACCGCTTTGACGCGTAGCTCATTTTCTACAGCGCAAGGCCAAAGGAGCAGTGCGGGTTATCCATGCTAACCAAGGCCAGCAAACACGGATCACTGCTTTGAATACTTTTCCGGAAGGCCAAAGGACGCATCTTAGGTAGCCACTGAGGAAGCAGACAGGGGCATTGACATGCGCTAGATCGGTCATGTCATCAACTTTGAGGCCCACCTAGCCTAAGGAATATGCGCATCGTATTGGCAGAAGAGGCAGGGCTACGCAGTCTGGCCAAGCCATCCCCTTCGGCAACCTAGCAGCAGCCTATGACCTCTAGCAGATTGAGTATGCTGAACCCTGTTCTAAGCAAAAGAGCATGAAGCCCTGTGCATGTACCTGGGACCGGGGTCGAACCGGCATGGTATTGCTACCATTGGTGTTTGAGACCAACGCGTCTACCAATTCCGCCACCCAGGCAAAGATTTTTACAGTCAGGAAGGGCAACGGACTCAACCCTGCAGCAAGCGAGGTCGCGAGCGGATTCGAACCACCGTGAAAGGTTTTGCAGACCTCTGCCTTACCACTCGGCCACGCGACCTTAGTAAACATCGGTGGAAGGGTTTACAGCATACCTCACAAAAAACCAGCCCTAGCTTGTCCTTATTTAGGGCGTGCTGCGTCTTACTCTATTCGTTCCTTGAAGTTGGCCAGGGCCTCGATATCTCCTAAAGTAGACTTTTCTGCAGCCATGAAGTTGCCTGCATTACCAGCATGCTTGTCTGCTTTGGACTTGGCTTTGCCTGGATACCCCTTGACTGCTGAGAAGGTGGCTGTATGCGACAGCAAGATTCTTTTGTTGGCTTTGGAAAACTCAATGACCTTTAAGTCGAGCTCCTCACCGACTGCTGCTTCTTGTCTATCCTCCTTGGCCAAGTGGCGCTTAGGAATAAACCCTGTCACCTCGTGCGGAAGCAAGGCTAAAGCGCCTTTGTCTACCTTTTTGGTGATCTTGCCTTTGTGGACTGAATCTAGCTGAAACTCTTCTTCATAGGTATCCCACGGGTTCTCTTCTAGTTGCTTGCGCCCTAGAGCTAGTCTTTTGTTTTCTTTGTCAATCTCTAACACCACGACCTCTACGGTATCCCCTACCTTCAACACCACGGAGGGGTGACTGATCTTTTGTGTCCAAGACAGGTCTGACACATGGAGCAAGCCCTCAATGCCCTCTTCTAGCTCTATAAACACGCCAAAGTGGGTCAGGTTCCTGACAATGCCTTGGTGCTTGGTCCCTGCCGCATACTTGTCCAGCAAGTCTGCACTGGTCCAGGGATCGCTAGTGAGCTGTTTAATACCCAAAGACATTTTCTTTTCCTCGCGGTCTAAGGTCAGTACCATAGCCTCCACTTCATCGCCTACCTTGATCAAGTCTTTGATATTCCGTGGGTATTGCGACCAGGACATTTCTGAGATATAGATCAGCCCTTCTACCCCAGGCATGATTTCTAAAAAAGCACCATAATCGGCCAGGTTAACTACCTTGCCTTTGACCTTAGCACCTACCTCTATGGTAGCAGGCAGCGTTTCCCAAGGGTGGACTGTAAGCTGCTTCATGCCCAAGGAGATGCGTTGCTTGTCTTCGTTAAAGTCCGTAACGACCACTTGCACCTTTTGACCAAGGGTTAGGACCTCTTCTGGGTGCCTAATCCTGCTCCAGGAAATGTCTTTAATGTGCAGCAAGCCATCTATGCCCCCTAGGTTAATAAATACCCCAAAACTGGTCATGTTTTTGATGATCCCTTCTAGGATCTGCCCTTTCTCTAGTTTGCTAATGATTTCGCTTTTCTGACTTTCCAGACTTTTCTCGATCAGTACTTTGTGTGAAACTACCACATTGTCATTGGCATGGTTGATCTTGACTACGGCCACGTCAATCTTTTTGCCTACATAGACATCAAAGTCACTGACTGGCTTGATATCAATCTGCGAGCCAGGCAGGAAGGCTTCAATGCCACAGATATCTACAATCAAGCCGCCCTTAGTTCTGCGCTTGACCAGTGCCTCAATGACCTCGTTGTTATCGGCTGCAGCTTGGATCTTCTCCCATCCCCTGACCAGCTTGGCCTTTTTGCGTGATAGTACGAGTTGGCCTTTGGCATTCTCTTGCGCTTCTATGTATACCTCTACTTCATCCCCAGGCTTGAGGTCAGGGAGATCACGGAATTCATTAAGGGGCACCAAGCCGTCGGACTTAAAGCCAATGTTAATGATAACATCGCGGTTGCTGATGCCTACTACCGTCCCTTTAACTATCTCATATTCTTTAATAGAAGTAAGGGTTGCTTCGTAGCTTTGGGTCAGCGCTGCCTTTTCTTGAGCTGTATAGTCTGCGCCAAACCTGGTAGGTTCCTGAGTTGCTGCCGTTGGATTCATGATATTAAGGTGCTTATCTTCTTGCTTAAAATTTTTCTTTGAGGGCGAAATAGCTGTAATGCTAGACGCGAGGTGAATCTAACAATTCGTCTAAATAAAACAAAGCGAAGTGCTTGGGTGCTTCTTCAAGGGATTGTAGTAGTCAACAACATACTTTCCCGTGCCATGCATAAAACTGTCTGCATCCCTATTACTACTCCTGCTAGCTGCGCACAGCACCTGCCTCTGGTGGAAGCTAATGCAAGAGACCTATGTTCCCAAGCCGCCGGGATACCCATGCATTGTCTTGCCTACCTATACATACACGCCCCTTCAAGGTTCCTTCCCCTACACCCTTGTAGTCTCCCAACACGCAGTCGTCACTAAGGATACCTCGCCCAGGGCTGAGCAGTACTGGATCAACATCTGTTATCCGACATTTGAGGCAGCAATCCAGTTGATCTACAAGCCCGTGAAGAGCAGCGCGCACTTTTGTGCGAGTACTGCGCCGATGCCTACAAGCTAACTGCCAAGCACCAAGTCAAAGCCTCTTCTATCCAAGAAAAAAGCTTTACAACCCGGCAGGGACATCTCGCCATCATGGCAGAACTCAGCGGCCAGATACCTAGCCAAGTTCAATGCTACACAACTGATATGGCCCACCACTTCTTGCGGGGGCTTTGTACTTTATACTGCCACACAAAACGACTACCTAGCGCCTGTCATCGCGTTCATCATAAAGGACATCATACACTTGATCCAAACGCTGGAGTGGCAGGACAAGTGGTAGGGCTGCAAGCAGTCTTGGTAAGAAGGACTATTGATAGGCTACGCGGCCAGTGATGCTTCTGCCTAGGGTGATTTCGTCGGTGTATTCTAGCTCTCCGCCTACCGCCACGCCTCGGGCAATGGTACTTACTTGCGCTGCACACCCTTTTAGCTTCTTGGTGAGGTAGAAGGCGGTAGTATCTCCTTCAATGGTAGCACTCAAGGCAAAGATGACTTCTTTAGGCGCCATTTGCTGAACGCGCTGGACCAGGGAGTCGATGTGCAGCTGGTCAGGCCCAATGCCTTCTATTGGCGAAATCACCCCTCCTAGTACATGGTAGAGCCCTTTGTACTGGCCAGTATTTTCTATGGCTAATACATCCTGGATGTTTTCTGCTATACAAATGACCGACTGGTCGCGGTGAGGATTGGCGCAGATGCTACACACAGCCTTATCTGCTACATTGTGACAATTGCGACAGTATTGGATCTCTGCCCGCAGCCTGCGCAGGGCGTCTGCTAGCCTTTCTGTGTGCTCTTTTTTGGCCTTTAAAAGGAACAAGGCGAGCCGTAAAGCTGTCTTCTTACCTATGCCTGGCAAGCTAGCAATCTCTTGCACTGCTTCTTCAATCAGCTTCGAGGAGTAAAGCATCATCAAGGTTTTTATACGTCAACTACTTGAAGGTCTGACCTATTTGTAGCCTAGGGGCTGATTTACAGCGCTATTTTGCCCAACGGGAAGATTACTAACAGAAACTAGCTCGCGCTCCTAACATTATAGAGCAAGCAAACATAGACAAAAATGACTACAGCTGGGATGGCTCTTCAAGCGCCCAAGGCTTGTGAATGCTCGCAGAAGATGGTAGGTTCAGGCTTGTTTGGGATGCGCGCTACCTAGGTTCAGCGATCATGTGCTTTCTTTAAGGAAGCTTGCTGGCCAACAAAGTAGGCTTTCAAAGCGTAAAGGGGCCTGTAGCTCAGCTGGTTAGAGTGCTACACTGATAATGTAGAGGTCCGTGGTTCGAGTCCACGCAGGCCCACCTCTCAGTTATCTTGTTATTGAGTCAGTGGATGATTGATGGCGTAGGTGATTTATTGCCACCTTGGCTGCTCTTCTCTTTGTCATGCTAAACTTAGTTCTTGCCGCGCTGAGTTTTACTTAGCCTCTTTGGCATTCCGACCCTACCCTGAGCTATGGAGAAGGGTCAGCAAGGAATCTTCCCAAGCGGAACGCTACGCAGCGATGCTTCACTTCATTCAGCATACACAAGGGACACCTTCTTCATCCTAAGTTTGTAACCCAGGCGTAGCGGGCGATACCTTCAGAGCAGCCAAAACAACCAAGTAGGCCGCTCTCCCCCCTTATAACTCATCACTAATCCGCGTGTGCTGCCAGCTTTGCTTTTAGTGCTTCCTTGGTTTGGACGCCCCTTATACGATCCACTTCCTGACCATTTTTGAAAATGATCAAGGTGGGAATGCTCTTTACGTCATAGGCACGGGTAGTTTGTGTATTTTGATCTATATCGAGTTTGCCAACCACAAACTGGCCTGCTGTTTCTTGGGCTAGCTCATCAATTACCGGCACAAGTGCCTGGCAAGGGCGACACCACGGAGCCCAAAAGTCAACCAACACTGGATTTTTGTTCTCCAGCACCTGCTGCTTAAAGTTGGCATCTGTAATTTTTAATGCTTGGGGAGAAGGTTCCTGGGCCATATGCTAAGTATTTGAAGGTTACAGAATAGATACGTAAATCGGCAACTCAAAAATAAGAAAATTTTATTTTCCACCCCCTTAGGCTTGTAATCGATAAGTGACGCCTTCTAGGGGACGCAGGGTAGCCAAGAATTCGTTACTGGGCTGGATGCGGTATTTTCTAGAAAGGAACCCTACACTTATCGCCTCTTCTGGGGCAGTCACTGTGACGGTCAGCGTGCAATTACCTGGATGCTGCGCAATGGCCTGGTCCAGCTGGGCAATTAGGGCCTCATTCACTGCTGTGAGGGAGAGGTGAAGCTGCAAGGCTTTGCTCATTTGGTCTCTCACCTCGCTAAGTAGGCTCAGTTTGCGGGGCCTAAACTCCCAGACATCTGCTTGGTTGTACCGCTCTACCACATTACCAGTGATATAAACAAAAGTATCTGCTTGCAGCATGTGTTGGTTTTTGAGAAAGTCTTCGCCAAACAACGCTAAATTCAAAGTGCCTTCATAGTCCTCTATGGTAAAGAGCCCAAAGGGTTTGCCGTGCTTGCTTTGGCGAATCTTGGTCTCGGTGATGATGCCAGCCAGCTGCACTTCTTTGCCTTTGAAAGTCAGAGCGTTTTGGGTGTGGCAGTTGCAGAAGTGCTCAAGCTCAACTTGATAGCGGTCTAGGGGATGGCCAGAGATGTAGCAACCAACCACTTCTTTTTCTAACCTAAGTTTTTCAAGTTCTTCATAGGGCTCGCAAGCAGCCACCTTTGGTCTTTTGCTGTAGTAGGCAGCTGGGTCCTCAGCAACCATAAACAGGGATTGTTGGGCTGCGTCTCTTTCTTGCTGCAGCTGCTGGCCATAGCGAATGGCCTTTTCGATCAAAGAACCTTCTCCATCGTCGATATGGCGGTATTGCCGGCGATGATAATCAGGAAAGCTGTCAAACGCACCAGCCATGGCCAGGCTCTCAAAGGTCTTTTTGTTCACTGCTCTCAGGTTCACCCTTTTGGCAAAGGAGAAGATGTCCTCGAACTGCTGGCCTCGCCTTCTTTCCATAATGATGGCTTCTACAGCTGCTGCCCCGGCCCCTTTGATGGCCTCGAGGCCAAAGCGAATCTGCTGCGCTTGGTTGACATCAAAAGTGGCTTCACTCTCATTCACATCAGGGCCCAAAACCTGTATACCTTGCCGCTTACACTCTTCCATAAAGAAAGTGATCTTGTCGATGTCTCCTTGGTTGTGGGTCAGCACAGAGGCCATGTACTCGGCTGGATAGTGGGCTTTGAGATAGGCTGTTTGGTAGGCCAAGACCGAATAAACAGCAGAATGAGAGCGATTGAAGCCATACTGGGCAAATTTTTCCATCACCCCAAATACTTCGAGCGCCTTGGCTTGGGAGATGTTGTGTTTTGCTTTGGCTCCTTTGACAAATACCTCACGCTGCTTGGCCATTTCATCGACTTTCTTCTTGCCCATGGCCCGGCGCAGGAGGTCAGCAGCTCCCAACGTATAGCCCGCCATGACTTGGGCTGTTTGGATGATCTGCTCTTGGTACACCATGATGCCATAAGTGTTTTTCAGAATGTCTTCAAGCAGTAGATGGGCATAATAAATTTTTTCTTGGCCATGCTTGCGGGCAACGAAGTTAGGAATGAATTGCATGGGGCCAGGCCGGTACAAGGCATTCATCGCAATCAGGTCCTCGATGTTACTGGGCTTGAGCTTGACAAGCCACTGGCGCATGCCTTCAGACTCAAACTGGAAGGTGGCAATGGTATCGCCTCGCTGGTAGAGTTCAAATGTTTTTGCATCGGTCAGCGGGACTTGGTCAATATCAATGCGCTGGCCGTGGTTCTTTTCAATGAGTGCCAAAGCATCTTTGATAATGCTCAGCGTCTTCAGGCCTAGAAAGTCCATCTTGAGCATCCCCATATTTTCCACTACAGAACCGTCATACTGGGTAACAAGCAGGTCTGTGTTTTTATCTGCTTTGACTGGAATGTACTGCATCAAATTGGCTGGTGCGATGATCACCCCCGCAGCATGGATGCCTGTGTGCCGGGCAGCACCTTCTAGGGTTTCAGCAAAAGAAAGCACTTTGCCCTCAGGCGAGGACAAGTCTTTTTTGAGCGCAGCCAGTTCAGGTACCTGGGCAAAGGCTTGTGCTAGGGTAGTACCTGGTTTTTCGGGGACGAGTTTGGCCATTTGGTTGGATTTGTCTAGGGGCAAGCCCAGCACCCGCGCCACGTCGCGAATGGCTGATTTAGCGCCCATACTACCAAACGTGATGATTTGGGCCACTTGGTTCTTGCCATACTTATCTACCACATAGTCAATCACCTTTTGACGTCCCTCGTCGTCAAAGTCGATATCAATATCAGGCATCGACACGCGCTCAGGGTTGAGGAATCGTTCGAAAAGCAGGTTGTAATGCATTGGATCAATATTGGTAATACCAATGCAATAGGCTACTACAGAACCTGCCACAGAGCCTCGACCCGGCCCTACCATCACGCCCAGCTTTCGGGCCGCATTGATAAAGTCTTGGACGATCAAAAAATAGCCTGGGAAGCCCTTGTCTTGAATAACCCCTAGCTCATATTGAAGGCGTTCTTCAAGCGCAGGCGTCAGCGTACCGTACCGCTGCTTGGCCCCTGCCAAGGCCAAATGCTTCAAGTAGGTATCTTGGGTTGCAAACCCTTCGGGCAAATGAAACAAAGGCAGCAGGATGTCCCGCTCGAGCGAGGGGCTATACATCTTTGCGGCAATTTCTTGGGTGTTTGCTAACGCCTCGGGCATATCGGCAAAGAGTTGAGCCATCTCCTGGGGCGACTTTAAGAAGAACTGGTCGTTCGCAAAACGCATTCTGCTCGGATCGTCATAATCCTTGCCTGTTTGCAAACACAGCAAGATGTCTTGGGCTGTGCTGTCCTGCTGGTCTACATAGTGCACATCATTAGTGGCAATGACCTTGACTTGGTGTTTTTTTGCCCACCGCAATAGCACCTGGTTACACTGGTCTTGTTCTTTAATACCATGGCGCTGCAGCTCAATGTAATAGTCGTCTCCAAAAATGTCGAGCCAGGCCAAAAAATACTGCTCTCCTGCTGCCTCGCCTTTGTACAAGATGGTTTGGCACACCTCACTTGTCAGACAACAGGTAGTAGCTACCAATCCCTCGGCATGTTGCTTGATGAGCCGCTTGTCTACCCTCGGCTTGTAATAATACCCCTCTAAAAAGCCCATGGAAGACAGCATGGACAAATTCTTGTAGCCTGTTTCGTTCTTGGCCAGCAATACCTGGTGGTAGCACGTCTTGTCTTTTTTGTCGTGCATGTCAGGTGCAATGTAAAATTCACACCCAATAATGGGCTTGATTCCTACTTGATGCGCTGCTGCTACAAAATGAGACACTCCAAACATGTTGCCGTGGTCTGTAATGGCCAGGGCCTCCATGCCCTGCTGTTGCGCCCTCCCCACCAGGGTTTGGACTTTAGCTGCCCCGTCTAGCAGGGAGTAATGGGTGTGGCAATGAAGGTGGCAGAATCGGCTCATGGTCCTGTAAAGTTGCTATCCTATACGCTCAATTCGGTTTCATAAAATTTTATTGCTACTGTGGAAAGTAGCTTGAGGTTGTACCAATTTACAGTATGTAGACCTCTACACATAATTTTCTTTCAACCCCCTAGTCACTCATCCACATGTCAGGAAAAAGCAACAAAAGATTATTCTGGCTTGCTATCACTGTATTGATAAGTTTTTTATGCTTACTCCAGACTTCCTGTAGGAATCCTAATAACAGACTTAATCGGGGAGATAGAAAGGAGAGTAGCAGAATCGATCCTGACAAGTTTAAATTAGAACTCAAAGAAGACAAGCGCGGAAAATCCAGCAATTTGGTACTTGTAATAGTTACCCCTGGCAGTGGGGGTATGGAGTTAAAAGATTTTTTCATTACAGCTGCTGTGGAAGGAAACAGTGGCACAGTAAAGGGCACCACAGGGAGGAAGGCAGGCAATGGCTTCAATTACGACAAAGACCTGAATAACCAAAGTCTAGAGGAACTCTTTGTGATTTCCTCAGATTGCTCAGGAAGCCAAGACAACGCTTTCAAACAAGGCAAAAAAGGCACCTTTAAGCTAAAATATGAACCAGGCCCAGGCACCCAACAAGGAGATAAATATACACTAACGGTCAAAATAGAACGCAAAGGCAGCAACCCCCATACAGAAGAGACAAGTAGGGAACTGATTGCGCCAGCTACTAAACAACTGGGCCAGTCAGATAGAAGTACAACAGCCCCTCCTATCGCCCCTGATAAGTTTGGATTAACGCTTAAGGAAGACAAGCGCGGAAAATCCAGCAATTTAGTACTTGTGACGGTTACCCCTGGCAGTAGGGATATGGAGTTAAAGGATTTCTTCATTACAGCTGCTGTGGAAGGAAACAGTGGCACAGTAAAGGGCACCACAGGGAGGAAGGCAGGCACTAGCTACAATTACGACAAAGACCCAAATGACCTAAGCCTTGAAGAACTTTTTGTAAACTCCTCACGCTGCCTAGGGAGCAAAGACACCACCTTCAAGCAAAAAAAGGAATTCACCTTTAGGCTAAGGTATGAACCAGGCCCAGGCACCCAACAAGGAGATAAATATACACTAACGGTCAAAATAGAACACAAAGGCAGCAGCCCCCATACAGAAGAGACAAGCAAAGAACTGACGGCGCCACAGAATTTGGGCAAGTCCAAGTAGACAGAAAAAGCAGGATACTCAAATGATCAAGGCAAGGATCAAGCGTTTAGGCACTTTATCCTCCAAACAATGCCGCTACAAAAGCTTGGGGATTAAACACATGTAAATCAGCCACGCCCTCGCCCATCCCGATGTACTTCACCGGCACCTGGAATTGATCTGTAATACCCAACACAATGCCTCCCTTGGCAGTGCCATCGAGCTTAGTAATGGCCAAAGCTGTAACAGCGGTGGTCTGGATAAATGCCTCGGCTTGTACAAAAGCATTTTGGCCAGTGCTCCCGTCGAGTACTAACAGCACCTCTTGGGGCGCTTCAGGCAGCAGCTTTTGGATCGTGCGACGGATCTTGCCTAGTTCCTGCATCAGGTTCACTTTGGTGTGTAACCGGCCTGCTGTATCAATGAGGATCACATCTGTCTGAGCACGTAGGCCTGCTTGAATGGTCTCATAAACCACAGCCGCTGGGTCTGTTTGTCTACCTTGGGCTACTACCCTAGCGCCTACCCGCTCGCCCCATTGTTGCAACTGACCCACGGCTGCTGCCCGGAAGGTATCTGCTGCGCCTAAAATCACTTGCTGGCCAGCTTGCTTGTACTGGGCGGCCAGCTTGCCAATCGTGGTGGTCTTGCCCACCCCGTTGACCCCTACCACCAGGACAACATAAGGGGTAGTGTGGGGGGTAGCTGGGGGCGCAGGGGCACGCACGGTGAGCAAGGCAGTCATCTCCTCTTTGAGCAGCTGGTTCAGCTCTGCTGTAGAGAGGTACTTATCACGCGCTACCCGCTGCTCCAAACGCTCGATGATTTTCACGGTGGTGGCTACCCCTACATCTGCTGCAATCAACACCTCCTCGAGCTCGTCTAGCAACCCCTCATCGATCTGAGATTTGCCTGCTAGGGCTCTGCCTATTTTACTCCAAAAAGATTGCTTAGTTTTGGTCATTCCGTGCGCTCAGGCTTTATTTTGGGCTTTAGCAAAGGGTTCTCGCATGTTGATAAGCGGTTATGTGGTAGGTCGTAAAATAAAAATCCCCTACGGGGACCAACACATTGCACGATTGGGTCTCCTGACTATTGGGGTACGGGTCAATAGTTCTCAGGCTTGCCTAACAATAGCGTAGTGAACTTATCAACCCCAATGACTAGGTGGATCGGGCCAGTACTTTCTGCACCTCCTCAGTGGGCACCATCTCTTCTTTAAAGGTATAGGCACCTGTTTTAGGCGATCGTATGGAGCGGATGACTTTGACGAGGTTTTTACTGCTGCCTTTTTTCAGGGTGGCAACTACTTTTTTGGCCATAACAGCTATTTGATTTCTTTATGCATGGTATACCGCTTCAAAATGGCGTTGTACTTCTTCAGTGCTAGCCTATCTGGGGTATTTTGTCTATTTTTCTCTGTCGAGTATCTGGACGTTCCAGGCAGACCACTCTTGCGATGCTCTGTACACTCCAAGATGATCTGTACGCGGTTGCCTTTTTTGCTTGCCATAATGTAGTCCGCTGATATGCTTGGCTATGGGTCAGCTACGAGTCCACCTAACTCCTAGGCTAAAGGACCTCGCCTTTTTGCTTCTTTGAGTACGGCACTGATTCCTTTTTTGTTGATTGTCCTGAGGGCAGCCGTAGATACTTTCAAAGTCACCCACATGTCTTCTTCAGGTAGGAAAAATTTCTTCTTTTGGAGGTTCGGATAAAACCGCCGTTTGGTCTTGTTGTTGGCATGGGAGACCTTGTGGCCCACACGCGGCCTTTTGCCAGTAATTTCACAAATTTTTGCCATGCTTTAGCTCGTTTTAAAAGCACACTAATGTAGCACAAACTCTCTGTAATTCAAAACATTTAGCATCCTGGGCTTTGTTGTATCAATAATTCAAGACACGCAAGCAGCACAACAGCAGTAGCCATCACTCCATCGCGCAACTGACTTCCCACTAAAATGGATAACCAAGGCCAATATTAAAGACTGCCTGCCCGGGCAGGCCCAAGGTGCTGTTCAAAGCAATTTTATGGCCTATGAAACGCTCTCCAGGGGGCCTAGCAGGATCATAGAGCTTGAGCCCCATGTCTAAACGCAAGATGAAGACCCTAAAGTTGAACCGTACACAGATGCCTGTCCCCCCTGCAATGGCTTTGTAAAAGTTCTGAAAACTAAACTTCCCACCTAGCCGCCCATCCTCACGCAAGGTCCAAATATTGCCTGCATCAACAAACAATGCCCCTTCTAAAAAGCCTACTAGCTGCTGCCTAAGCTCTACACTGCCTTGCAGCAAGCACTCCCCAGGTTGCTCTGGATGGTGCTTGTCATTGGCGCTTTTCGGAGGACTGTAGGTGCCTGGACCAAGGCTACGGGGGGCCCAAGCCCGCAGTCATTACCCCCACCTACAAAGTAATACCGATCGTAAGGCAGTACTTTGTAGGCACCATAAGGGTTGGCAATGCCTGTATTGATGCGATAGGCAAAAACAGTACCGGAGAGCATAGGTAGGTGTTGGCTATAAATAAAGTTGAATTTTACATACTGATAGTACTCAAGCCTAGGCGTAATTTTCCGTAGGTCAATAAAATTTTGCAAGGCTCCCCCACTCTCAAAGAATAATTCTAGCAATGAATAAGACAGGTCTGTATTGGCTGCTAGCTGCTCACGAAATGTGCTCCTGAAAGAAAATAGGCTTACCCAAGAAGGCTGGAAAACCCTATACAGGTTGCTTCCCTGCGCTTGGAGGGCGTCCAAGCGTTGCTTAAATTGTTTACTCATTCTTTGGGTATCCATCAAGTCAATACAAAGCGGAATCAACTCATAGGCACCATAGCCTTGATCCTGCCAATCATAACCTATGAAGCCTCTAAAGGTACCTTGCGTGTAGTCTGGCCGGTGGGTGAAGTTGTAGCCTACAGACAACTTAGTGCTTGGTTGAAGTCGCTCCAAGTGGGCCTGGGTTGTCTGCTTGAGGGGCAGCAAGAACTGTGGCCACAAAAGCGAAAGATCAATGCCAAAGGCCTGGCTACTGGCAAAACTTTTTTCGTCTATAGCCCTTGCTACGCCATCAATGCCTACATGGGTTGCCAGGGTGAAAGTCTCTAGCCTTCCCAGCAGATTCCTGCTTTCTAGTGAAATTTTGTAGAAAGGTCTGGAAAACCAATGGTTAGTCTGAAGGCCCATTTCATTAACAAGCTGAAATCGATCCACTGGGGAGGTGGAAATGTGCGTCACCAAGCTGCCATTGTCTGCTACGTCATAGGTAATATTGGCATACTTGAACATGCCTAGCTTAGCAAGGAGCTGCTGCGTTGCCATCAGGTCCTGCTTTCTATACAGTTGAGGAGGACGAAGCGGTAGCTTGTTGGCCAGCATTTGGGGAGGCAACCGAGAGCTCAAGCCCCTAAAAGTAATGCCGCCATAGGAGATGCGCTGCGCTGGGGACACTGCTTCTGCTTGGTCTGTATCAACATCCCATGCTACTTGGTCTATATGGAATACTGGATGGGCCTCCCTATCTACAGGCATACTCACTACAGTCTCTATAAACACGGAATTGTCCGCTGCTGTTGTGTCCACATCAAACCGAATGTACTGCCTATCAAAGCTGAAATAGCCATGATTGCTGAGCAGCTCATAAATGCGTTCTCGTTCTTGCCGCAGCACTTCTTGGTCATAGGGGTCTCCCTTTTTGAGCAAGCTTTGCTGCTGATGCGTTTGGAGCCGTTTTTCAATGGCTTGATCAGGTGTATTAAGCCGGAGTTCTCTGATCAAGTAGCGCTGATTTTCTTGAATACGATAAGTGATAGATGCTCTTTGGTTACGGAGCCTCACCTCGCTGCTCACATGGGCTTGGAAATATCCCTGGGTCTGGAGATAGGCTGACAAATTCTGTTCTGTCAATGCGCGCTGCTGTGGGCTGTAAATCGCAGGTGCTTCTCCCCAACGCATGAGGAAGTTGCCTTCTTGGAACAGCTTTTTTCGTGCTTGTAGTCGCTTATCTCGTCTTTGCTCCAAACGCTTTACCTTTTGTGCGTCGCCAGCAGCCGCGGCTATCCTGACCTCAAAGTCTGCGTTGATTTGTGCCGTGCGCTGCTGGATAGCTGTTTGGTCAAAGCCACGCTGACCAGCCTGGTACATCCACAACAAAAAGGGTACCCCCAGCCACTGGCTGTTAGGCCGCTGCTGATAGTACTGCGCCAGGGCTTGTTTACGTACTTTTTGGGTGCCTTGGATTTGCTGCTTGTCCAACAAATACGTACCTTCTTGCAGCAGGCGTGTAGTTACACAACCTGACAAAATCAAAGTGCTAACAAGCAGGGGTAAATAATATGGGTGCCGCAAATCAGGTGGTTTGTCAAAAGCTGTCTAGCCGATCATCAAAATTCATCAAAAGCCTGCGTTTAAAGAAGTACCGCCAGCAGGAAAATACATTTTTCGTAGAAGGCGCAAAAAATGTGACGCAATTACTAGCCTCGCCGTATACCGTACAAATGCTGGTAGGGACGCCTGGCTTTTTAGCAGCGCACCAGGCGCTGTGGCAACACCAAGTCAAGACGGTCTGTCAGACCGACGAGGCGACGCTAGCAGGCCTGGGCACTTTGACAACGAACAAGGCAGCCCTGGCCGTGGCGCCAATCCCTACCCAGACCTCGGAAGCGCCTCCCAGGAGGCATGGGGCTTGGTGCTCGATGAGCTCCGTGATCCTGGCAACTTGGGTGCCATCCTGCGTATTGCAGATTGGTACCGCATTCCGACCTTGGTTTGCTCTCCAACCACCGTGGATTCTGTACAATCCCAAGGTGCTGCAGGCCAGCATGGGGTCTTTCCTGCGCGTTCAGGTACACTATACGCCCTTGCCCGCCTGGCTTAGCAGCACCTCACAGCCCATCGGGGGCACTTTTACGGCAGGCGATAACCTGCACCACACACCACTGCCCTGCCCAGGCTGGATCTTGATAGGCAATGAAGCGCAAGGGTGAGCCCAGAGGTCCTTCCTTGTATACAACAACGCATGAGCATTCCCCGCTATGGCCAAGCAGCGTCTCTCAATGCCACCATGGCTACAGCCATAGTGTGCGATCATTGAAGGCAGCAGTAGCTAGGGGGGAAAGTGGTATCTTTGCCTACGTAAGGTAACAACATTATTAACCCCTCACCCTAAACGCTATGCAACACAATCAACGCAATATCCTAATAGCTTTCCTCTTAACTATGCTTACGTTAGCAGGGTGTAGCGCTCCTAACAAGCAAAAAAACCCTCAAGAGCTCAGGAAGGAGGCATATGAGATCTTAGAAGGAAAGAACGGAAGCCGCACTACCCTTCAAGAGCTCAAGGAGGCGGGGCATAAGTTCGTAGACAGTCTGTCTGAAGACATAGCTCAAAAGCTGAGCAAGGGTAATTCACGCCCGTCTACGATACGGCTGTCCCCACAGCAATGCAAGGAAAGACTTAAGAGGTATGGGGGACGCCATGATAGACATATTTTCATACATGACGCTGGAAGAACTTAAGCAAGTAAAAGAGGTCACGGAGCAGTCTAGAAGCAATGAAGAAGAACAGCTAAAAGATTCAAAATTAAGCTCAAAACAACAGACCATGATAAGGGAAGCCATCGAGTACTCAAAATTTGTATTAAAATGCATAGAAAATTTCATCAAGTAACCTGGCTAAGTAGGCCGATAAACAATGGGGAAGAGGCGCTATAGCGCCTCTTTTTTTGTGTGCTTGCTGGTATCTCTTGTCAGGGTTTTGGGCTAACTTAGCGGCCTGGTGGACCTGCTGGAGGCGCCTAAGTGACGCACTCGCCCAAGTGCAAAACAATTGCAGGATCTGGGCGCACACTAACGCACCCAAAATTCACATGCATAACGCATCATTAAAAAAGCATGTTATTCCCTGAGTTACCCCCCCTCCACCTCGCCCAAACGGCCCGGACTATCCTCGATTTTTGGCAGACCCACCACATTTTTCAGCAAGCCCTCCAGCAGCGGGAAGGACAGCCCGTGTTCACGTTTTACGAAGGGCCGCCCTCGGCCAATGGCCCCCCTGGCATCCACCACGTGCTGTCACGCACGGTCAAGGACATCTTTTGTCGCTACAAAACACAGCAAGGCTTTGCGGTGCAGCGCAAGGGGGGCTGGGACACCCATGGCTTGCCGGTAGAATTGGCCGTAGAAAAGGCACTAGGCATTACCAAAGAAGACATTGGCACGAAAATCAGCGTAAAAGACTACAACACCCAGTGCCGCCAAGCTGTACTGCACTACCAAGACCAGTGGAACACGCTGACAGCACAAATGGGCTATTGGCTAGATACGGAAAATCCGTACCTGACGTTTCACCCCCACTACATAGAGTCGCTGTGGCACGTACTGAAACAACTGTACGAAAAAGGCTTGCTCTACCAAGGACACACCATCCAGCCTTACTCGCCTGCCGCCGGTACAGGCCTGAGTGCCCACGAACTGAACCAGCCTGGTTGCTATAAGCTGATCAAGGACATGGCTATAGTGGCTCAGTTTCAGGTGGAGGGGACTACGCAGGACTATTTCTTGGCTTGGACCACCACGCCGTGGACCCTGCCTGCTAACAGTGCATTAGCTGTGGGCACAGCGATTGATTATGTAAAGGTGCGCACATTTAATCCCTACACGCACCAGCCCGTACAAGTCATTTTGGCCCACGCCGTGGTGCAGCGCTACTTCTCCACCAATCCTGCTACAGACACGACGGACTTTGACACCTACCAGCCTGGTGACACACCCATTCCGTGGCAGATTGTAGGCCATTACAAAGGAAAAGACCTGATCGGCAAAAAATATGTCCAACTATTGCCTTATGTCACCCCCAGCACACCTGCTTTTCGCGTTATTGCTGGAGATTTTGTGACTACAGAAGAGGGCACAGGGATTGTACACATGGCGCCCACCTTTGGAGCAGACGACCTACGGGTGGCCCAGCAGGCAGGCATCCCTCCTATCACTGTGCAGCGAGGCACGGACACGATGGTACCCATTGTAGATCGCCAAGGCCGCTTTGTATCAGAAATCGCTGATTTTGCCGGCCAGTACGTCAAGGCCGCCTATGAACCCGAAGCCATCCGCCAGCAACCCGACTATCAGCCCGTCGATGTACGCATCGCTATTCAACTCAAAAAAGCCAACAAAGCCTTTCAAATAGCCAAGTACGAGCACAGCTATCCGCACTGCTGGCGCACAGACAAGCCTATCCTTTACTATCCGCTCGATGCCTGGTTCATCAAGACCACGGCCTGTAAAGAGCGCCTGATTGCACTGAACAAAACGATTAGCTGGCAACCTGCTGCCACAGGCACGGGGCGTTTTGGGCATTGGCTAGAAAATTTGGTAGACTGGAACTTGAGCCGGGACCGGTATTGGGGCACACCTTTGCCCATTTGGCGCACCAAGGACCAGCAAGAAGAAAAGTGCATTGGTTCTTTAGAAGAACTCCGCCAGGAAGTAACCCAAGCTGTGGCAGCGGGGCTGATGGAAGGGCCCTTGCCCGAAGACCTAGACTTGCACCGCCCTGATGTAGACCGCATCGTGTTGGTCAGCCCCACAGGCCAGCCCATGTACCGCGAGCCTGATTTGGTGGATGTTTGGTTCGACGCTGGGGCCATGCCTTATGCGCAGTGGCACTATCCTTTTGAAAATAAGAGTGCGTTTAAACAACATTTCCCAGCAGACTTCATTGCAGAAGGAGTAGACCAGACACGCGGCTGGTTTTTTACGTTGCATGTCTTGGCCGTGCTGCTGTTCGATTCCGTAGCTTTCAAACAAGTCGTAGCCAATGGGCTAGTGCTGGACGCCCAGGGCAACAAGATGTCGAAACGCTTGGGCAATGTCGTGGATCCTTTTTCAGTAATGGCCGAATACGGCCCAGATGCATTGCGTTGGTACCTGGTCAGCAACGCGAACCCCTGGGATAACCTTAAGTTTGATGTGCAGGGCCTGAACGAGGTGACACGCCGCTTTTTTTCCACCCTGCACAATACCTACGGCTTTTTTGCGCTGTACGCCAACATCGACCAGTTCGATCCTGCAGCCCCGCCAGTGCCCTTGGCCGACCGGCCTGAAATTGATCGATGGATCCTTGCGCAGCTGCACAGCCTAGTCAAGGCCGTAACCGCGTCCTACGAAGCCTACTCACCTACCCCAGCAGCTCGGGCCATGCAAGATTTTGTCGTAGATGACTTGAGCAACTGGTACGTGCGCCTAAACCGTAAGCGCTTTTGGAAAAGCGAGCACGGACCAGACAAGCAGGCGGCTTACCAGACGCTGTACACGTGTCTGACTACCCTTACCCAGCTGGCTGCTCCTATTGCCCCTTTTTATACGGATCAGCTATACCAAGCCTTACACCATCACACCCGCCAAGCAGCGCTTTCGGTGCACCTGACAGACTTTCCCGTGGCTGAAGCGGAGATCATCGATTGGGCCTTGGAAAAGAAAATGCGCCAGGCCCAGAAGGTAGTTGCCTTGGTCCACTCCTTGCGGAAAAAGCACCGGCTCAAGGTGCGGCAGCCGCTAGCTACCCTCCTGCTGCCGCTGGCCGATGCCTCTGCCCAGGCCCAGCTAGCTACCTTGGCCCCGCTCCTCCAGGCCGAAGTCAACGTCAAGCACATCACCTACACCACGGACATGGCCGCCGTGGTGACCAAAAAAATCAAGCCTAACTTCAAGGCCCTGGGCCAACGCCATGGCCAACGCATGAAAGCCCTGATCCAGGCCATTGCCCAGCTGGGACAAAAGGACATTCAGCGGCTGGAACAGCAGGGGCAGCTAGCGCTCAATCTTGGCTCGGAGCGGGTGCTTATTACACCCACCGACGTGTATATCACCTCTGAGGATATACCGGGTTGGGCCATGGCCAGCGAAGGCGACATTACAGTGGCCCTGGACATCACGCTAGACGATGCCTTGCGCCAAGAGGGCCTGGCCCGCGACCTGGTCAACCGGCTCCAAAACTTGCGCAAAGACCACGACTTAGCTGTACAAGACAAAATTCAACTTACGCTGGCTACCAAAGATCCCTGGGTGCAGGTTGCTATTCAGCAGCACCAAGCTTATATTGGCCACGAGACCCAGGCCCTACACCTGGCTGTTGTAGCTGAGGTGGCGCAAGGCACAGCCCTGGACCTGGATGGATATCTGGTGCAGGTGCACATGGCGGTGCAGGGCAGGGCTTAAGTTGTGCATGACAGGGGAATGAAAAGGAGTTCGGCGCCAATTGGGGATAGCGAGGTTGGGAGGATAAAAAGTGTGTGTTTGTTTTGCATATAGGTGCAGAAACTTTTATGTTTGTCTCACGTAATATAATGCAAACAATTATTAACATTCAACTAAACCATATAAGCCATGAAAAAGAATTTATTACTAACTACCGTACTTCTTACAGTCGTTTTAGCGAGTTGTACAAAAAAAGAAGACGAAAAAATCACGTTGACATTTGCGTGTGATAAACAAACAGTTACCATAGGTGAAGAGGTGACCATTGAAGCCAAACCTAATAAGGAGACAGGACAGTGGAAGGTTACGGTTACACAGGAGAACGGTGATGCTTTAGCCCAGGGTATGTTAACATCTGGCGATGCTGAAGCAATATACAAGAGTAATGCAGAGGCTAAATTCAAATTTGGTCAAGCAAAGAAATACAAAATAAAATGCACAGCAGTTAGTCCAACAGAAGGGACGGATAAAGAGTTTACTATCACGGTGACTGCCCCCTCAGGCCCTTAATTGACTTTGTAGTTGAAAGAAAAGCCAGCACATGCTGGCTTTTTTGTTGTCTAGCGCCCTCTTCTGAGTGCATAAGGGATGCGCCATATAAGTTCACACCAGTAGCAAACATGGGCGTGCTCCAGGAAGCACACAACACAGCCTCCCAATTGCCTAGCCAGCGTGGGCGCTATAGCTTTGTGGCTTCTAAAGCCTTTTTTGCATGCCTGAACAAGCTTCTCCTGCTCCCTACACTGTCACAGCAGCGCTACCGTATGCCAATGGGCCTATCCACATTGGGCATTTGGCCGGCGTGTACCTACCAGCAGACATCTACGTGCGCTACTTGCGCAGCTGCGGCAAGCGTGTGCTGTTCATCAGCGGCTCGGACGAGCATGGGGTGCCGGTCACTATTCAAGCCCAACGAGAAGGGACTACCCCGCAGCAAGTGGTAGATAAGTACCATGCCTTGAATGCACAGGCGTTGGCTGATTTCGGGATCAGCTTTGATGTCTTTTCTAGGACGTCTTCGGCACTACACCACCAGGTAGCAAGTGCCTTTTTCAATACCTTGCATGACCAGGGCTGCCTCACTGTCCAAGACACCGAGCAGTACTACGACCCAGAACACAAGCAGTTTTTGGCTGATCGATATATTCGAGGTACGTGCCCGCGATGCGGGTATGCCGAGGCTTATGGCGATCAGTGCGAGTCGTGCGGTACAACACTGAGCCCAGAAGAACTGCTAGCGCCCCGATCGGCCTTAAGTGGTGCAGTGCTGCAGCGCAAAAAGACCCGACACTGGTACTTGCCGTTGGACCAGCATGAGGGATGGCTTAGGGAGTGGATTTTAGAAGGGCATCCAGCGTGGAAGACGAATGTGTATGGTCAGTGCCAATCGTGGCTGGATCAGGGTTTACAGCCGCGGGCAGTGACGCGCGATTTGGCGTGGGGAGTGCCTGTGCCCTTGCCCGAGGCCTCCAACAAAGTTCTGTATGTATGGTTCGATGCACCCATTGGTTATATCAGTGCTACGCAGGAGTGGGCCGCGGCGCGGGGCGAAGATTGGAAGCCTTTTTGGCAAGGGCCTACTACGCAGCTGGTGCATTTTGTGGGCAAGGACAACATCGTTTTTCACTGCATCATCTTTCCAGCCATGCTCCGGGCACACGGTGGCTTTATACTGCCTACCAATGTTCCAGCCAATGAATTCATGAACCTAGCGGGGCAAAAGATTTCTACCTCCCGCAATTGGGCCGTGTGGCTGCATGAATACCTGGCCGAATTTCCTGGGCAACAAGATGTACTACGATATGTCTTGTGCGCCAATGCACCTGAGAACAAGGACAGCGACTTTAGCTGGCAGGATTTTCAGGCCAGAAACAACAATGAGTTGGTAGCCATATTAGGCAATTTTGTGCATAGGACACTGGTGCTAGTACACAAGTATTTTGAGGACATTGTGCCTGCCTGTGGTCCTTTGACGGCTACTGACAAGCAACTAGTAGCGCATATGCAGCAGCTACCCACCCAAATGGGGCGCACTATAGAGCAGTTCAAGTTCAAGGAGGCGTTGCAGCAGGGTATAGACTTAGCCCGGGTGGGCAACAAGTATTTGGCAGATACGGAACCGTGGCACTTGATCAAGACCGACCGGCCACGCGTAGGAACGATTTTGTACGCGGCCTTACAGCTGGCTGCTAACTTGTTTATTCTTTTGGAACCGTTTTTGCCTTTGACGAGTCAGCGGCTCAGGCAGTTGCTAGCGCAGGATAGTAGTACACCTCCTGGAGCTACACAGTGGGCCAAGGCAGGAGGCATGGCCTTGGTACAGCCTGGCACAGCATTGCAAAAGCCTGCGCTGCTTTTTGAGAAGATCACTGATGAAGTAATTGCTGCACAGCAGGCCAAGCTGCAACAAGCCTAAATGTGTGCAGTAGCTTGGCACGGAAGTAACCGCTGCACCAGTGAGGAATCGGTGAGGTAGTCAACCTCTCAATGATTGTACGGCATTATACTTGGCCATTGTCCGCTCGATGCCTAGCGTACAAAAAGCCTGAATCATTTGGCAGGCCTGGTCGATGCGTGTAGGCAAGGCAGCTTGTTCTTGGGCAGTGAAAGGGGCAAGCACGTAGGCAGCCTGCTGGCCTGGGCGAAAATTATGGTCAATACCTATACGCAGCCGTGGGTAGGTTGGGGTGCCGAGCAAGCTTTCGATGCTTTTGAGGCCGTTGTGGCCTGCATGGGTGCCTTGAGGGCGCAGTCTGAGCTTCCCAAAAGGTAAGGCTACATCGTCTACTATAACCAAGCTACGCTCCAGCGGCACTTGCAGGTGCTGCAGCCAGTAGCGTACAGCCTGGCCGCTGTGGTTCATATAGGTAGTAGGCTTAGCGAGGTACAGCTGACGGCCACGATAGGCGCAGTGGGCTACTGATGCTAGGCGTTGCTCCTGAAAGGTAGCCTGATACGTTTGAGCCAGCTGGTCTAGTACCCTAAAGCCGACGTTGTGGCGAGTATCGGTATATTCAGGACCTATGTTGCCCAGGCCTATGAGGAAGTATTTCACCTTAGTAGCTCATTTGCTCGTGAGGGAATATGGGCTTGTTATTATGCGCTTTTGCCATGATTTTTGCTAGCTTCTCCAGCCTGGCGCCAAAATTTCTCAACGCATTTCGATCCACGCTGATGAGCTTGCCTTTACTTTTCACAATAAGTTTTTCAATTTTTTCTTCAGCCTCTTTTCGATACCAAGTATCCACGCCCATAGTGCCCTCATTATTGAATTCTATTTTTACAATTCTTTGTACATCCAGCTCATTTTTTTCGAAGCCTGCGGAAATAAAAACGTGTTCAAGGTCCTCCTCAAATATCCCTCAACAATGTGCTGCTCATTTTTCGTGTATCACACTTTTGGGGACAATAAGGGTTTTTGAGCGCAGCGGAGCTACTTACCTGTCTCTTCTGTTGCTGCTTTGCTGGCAACGCTGCGTAGTGCTCTAGGAGTCTCTACTGAAACTACAGGAATATTTGGCCCTGCCAAGAGGGTGTAATGCTTGGTTTTGATCTCTCTTACACGCACCATCTGGCCTAGGTCTAGGGCCGAAATATCGATTTCGATGTAGGCAGGCATATCTTTCGGATACGCTAGTACAGGCAGCTTACTAAGCTTTTTGGCCAGGATCCCTCCTTGGGTGACACCCGGTGCTTTTCCAGTGATTTGGATAGGGATTTGCATTTTAACTTGCTTGCTTTCAGCAATCTGTAGGAAATCTACGTGCAAAATCATCTCGCTCACAGGGTGAAATTGAATGTCTTGCAGGATGCATCGGTATTCCTTGCCTTCGATGTCAAGGTGGACAAAATAGGCATCAGGCGTGTACACAAGGTCCCTAAGCAGGGCCATGGGGGTATAAAAATGAACTTGCTCTTGGCCTCCATACAGTACACAAGGGGCATTGGCTTCTTGTCTGAGCTTCTTGGCCTCTTGCTTCCCGAGATTTGCTCTTTTATACCCTATAATCTTTATGCCTTTCATGGTTGCGTTGATTAAAGTAATGTAGCTGCAAATATAGGGGCTGACCCACAAATAACATGGGCTAGCCTAAGGCTAGTTGCTGAAGGGTCTGAGCAATGAGGGGGGCTAGGCTACATACTTTGATGTGGGGGCTAGCCTGCTTCAGTGGAATAGTATCTGTAACAACTAGCTCCTCGAGTCCAGCACCTGCTAGCTGGCTGTAGGCATCACCAGAAAGCACTGGATGGGTACAAAAAGCACGCACTGTCCTTGCCCCCTGGGCCTTGAGCTGGGTGGCGGCTTGGCAAATCGTGCGGCCTGTGTCCACCATGTCATCGATAAGGAGGGCATCAGTGCCTTGTACCTCGCCAGGCACTTGTACAACAGTCTGGTTGGGCGCAGGCCTGTGCTTCTTACAACGCACTAACGGCACGCCAAAATATTGCGCGTATTGCTCCGCCCGCGCCACGCCCCCTGCATCTGGCGCTACAAAAGTAAGGTGGGACAATTGAAGGCTTTGGATGTATGGGATGAAGACAGGCGCACTGCCAAGCTGCTCGACTGGAAAGGCAAAGAAGTCGACAATGTGCTGGGCATGTAGATCGCAGGTAATCAGCCGATCTGCACCAGCTGCTGCCAAGAGGTTGGCTTGTAGCTGAGCACCTACGGGGCCGCCCGTATGGTGGACACGGTCTTGTCGCATATAGCCTAGGTAAGGGATCACCAGCGTGACACAACGTGCCCCTGCCCGCTTGGCGGCATCGATAGTGAGCAACAACTCTACCAGGTGGTCTGCAGGGGGGTAGGTCGCCTGGATCAAGCACACATGGGCACCGCTTACACTACCCCCCAACTGGGGATACAACTCCCCATCGCTGAACCTGCGCACCTGTAGGACATTCAAGGGTTGGCCTAGTTGGTCAGCAATATGTTGACCCAATGCTTGCGAAGCTGTACCGGCAAAGAGTCGAAGAGCCATCTTGTTCATTAGTTTATTAGCCTATACAACCATTTTTCATTGAGTGACGTAAGGATTTACTGCCCTACCGGTATGGCAGCTGTCTTAGGCTGCCAACGCAACGCCCCACCCGGAGACGCGTACTAGCCTGCGTCTTCATACAAAAGGTACTTCTTACGCTTAGCTTTGTACACTGCTAGCTCCTTTTGCCAACTATTCCGAATAGCAGCCTCAGAAAGCCCGGCTTCTAGCTGCTGCCTTAGTTGCTCACTCCCTGCATGCATGTTAAAAGTAGGCCCGAAAAACCGTAGCGATCTCGCCCTAGCCTGTTGGTAAAAGTGCAACAAGTACTGAAGATCAAGACGACTAGGGGGTGGTGTCTTCCTGAGGTCAAGCCCAAAGCAAAGTTGGTTTTGGTGCTTAGGGTTTAGGGCCTTGGTGGGCATGCTGACAGGCGTAAACTGGAAATGGCCAAAGCTGGTGTCTGGATAGCCGATGACCTGAAAAGGAAAGGGGGTACCCCGGCCAGCACTGATGAAAGTACCTTCAAACAAGACGAGAGAAGGATATAGCGCTACAGCCTGGTCATTGGGCAGGTTGGGTGAAGGTGGCCTGGGCAATGAGTAGGGTGTTTGATGGGTGTAGTTCACCACAGGAATAACTTTCAGGTTGCACTGCTGCTGGTCTTACAGCCATCCTTCGCCATTGATCATGCGTGCCAGCTCGCCCAAGGTCATGCCATGTACCAGGGGAATGGGGTGTTGGCCCACAAAAGACTGAAATTTCAGGTCTAGGACAGGCCCGTCTACATAGTGCCCATTGGGGTTAGGCCGGTCCAACACAATCAGGGGCACTTGGTACGCAGCACAAGCTTCCATCACATAGTGCAGGGTGGTGAGGTAGGTATAGCACCGCACGCCCACGTCTTGGATGTCAAAAACAACCACTTCCACATCGGCTAGCATGGCCTGGGTGGGCTTTTTGACTTGGCCATATAGCGAAAGGATGGGCAAGCCTGTGGTAGGGTCTTTAGTATCATTAAAGGCCTGTGCTGCCTCATAGTCACCCCTGAAGCCATGTTCAGGGGCAAATACCTTTTGTATGGTAATACCTTGTTCCAGCAATACATCGACCCAATGCTTGGCTCCTATGTACGAGGTGGCGTTTACGACCAAGGCAACCTTCTTGTCTTGAAGCAGGGGCAGGTAGGCCTGTAGCTGGGCTGCGCCGGGCAGGACAGGCTGTGGACTGGGGTGGAGAGAGGCAAAAAAAATAAACGTAAGTCCTAGAAGTAGCCCTGAAAGTTGTTTTTGGGGCATAGGAGTAAATATTAGTGCGTAACTTGCTGGCTCAGGACAACCAGGTGCTGGCCGCTTTGCAAGCATACTAAATTAAGCATGGGCACTTTGTATATCCCCTACTTCATTGCCTGCCGCCTTCGTAACGCTCCGAAAAAGGCTTTTACAAGCATTGTGCACAAAATAGGTATTATCAGTGTGGCTTTGGGCCTGGCGACTACGCTGCTCGCTTTCTCGATCATGCAGGGCTTCCAACAAAACGTTACCCAAAAGATAACGAACTTTAGTGGTCATTTGCAAGTGACTAAGTACTCCCTGAACAGGACTTACGAAGAAACGCAACTAGAGAAGCACAGGCTAAAGGGGATTAAGGAGGCATTCCTAGGAGTCATTAAAACAACGCAAGCTTTTGCCCATAAGGCTGTATTACTCAAAGCTGTAGAGGAGGTGGAAGGCATTGTTTGTAAGGGCTTAGACCCAGAGGCTACACACGAGCATTTGCGTACTTACTTAAAAGCAGGTCGACTCATTGACTTCCCTACCCAAAGTTACAGCCAAGAGGTAATACTCAGCACCCAAACGGCTAGTCGGCTAGACGTACAGGTGGGGGATGAGGTAGTGGCTTATGTAGTGCAGCAACCGCCTAGGTACAGAAAACTTCGGGTAGTAGGACTTTACAACACGCACATTGTAGATTTAGACGAAAAGCTGGCCTTTTGTGACCTAAGGCTTATTCAACGCCTCAATAACTGGCCAGACAGTTGGGTAGGGGGCTATGAGATTTTTTTGAATGACCTCAGGCAAACAGCGTCAATAGCTGATCAGTTACTGGCTGGGTTAGACTACGACCTAGGGATCCAAACCGCCAAAAACGAATATGCAGCCATCTTTGACTGGTTGTTCATTGTGCGCCAAAATGCGTTGATCTTCATGGTACTCATCCTGCTCGTAGCAAGCTCCAACTTAGCCTCGATTGTGCTTATTCAGATGATGGAACGGACCTCCATGATCGGTCTTTTAAAGACATTAGGGGCTTCTAATGGCCAAATACAACAGACGATGCTTTGGAACAATCTATACATGGTGGGCCAGGGCATGTGCTGGGGCAACCTAGTGGGTATAGGGCTGTGTGCCTTGCAATACTATGGTCAACTGATCTCCCTGAATCCTACTTATTACTACATTGATCACGTACCAATTGCCTGGGATTGGCCCATGATTTTAGGGCTCAATTTACTGACCTTGGTGGTGATTACCACGGTACTTCTGGTCTCTATTGCCATCATTGTCAGGCTTAGACCTATCAGGGCGATGCGTTTCGCCTGAAAATACCTGTTACCTTTGCAATCCCTATGGCCAACCCCTAAGGGGGTATGGCTGTATTGAGCTAAGACAATCTACATAAGCATATAACATGGAACTCATTGGCCTTATTCAACAGAATCTATTGTCGCCCCATCTATTATTTTTTGTGTTAGGCATTGTAGCAGGCCTCCTTAAGTCAGACTTAGCCATACCCAAACGGCTGGGTAAGTTCTTGGCTATATATCTGATGTTGGTCATAGGCTTTAGAGGAGGTTTCACCATGGCCGAAGCAGGGCAGATTGACATGAAGATGATTGCCACCATTGTGAGCGGGGTGCTCGTAGGGCTATTACAACCCTTTATGGGTTATTTTTTGTTGCAAAAAACTACGCAGCTAGACAAGCCCACAGCGGCTGCTGTTGCTGCGCATTATGGCTCTATCAGCATGGTGACGTTCGTGGCCGCTATTAATTTTTTAGGCATCAAGGCTGTCCCTTACGCAGGCTATATCGTGGCAGTGATTGCTTTGATGGAGGCTCCCGCTGTCTTGAGTGGCTTATTCATCGCGTATCAAGCTGAACCAAGTCTTACAGCCCATAACTCCCAAACGTCGTCTTGGCTAGTTCGGCACGTCGTCACCAATGGTTCTATACTACTACTCATGGGTGCTTTTTTTATCGGTTGGATCGCAGGTCCTAAGGGCATGCAAAAAATAGAGGCGCTTTTGGTGACTCCTTTTCAGGGCATTTTGCTGTTTTTTTTACTGGATATGGGGCTACTTGTAGCGAAGCATGTAGCTGATCTGAAGAATTTTAGTATCAACTTACTATTGTTCGGCATTTATATGCCGTTGATCAACGCCGTCATAGGCATAGGCTTAAGTATGCTGATTGGGCTGGACAAAGGCACGGGCTTTTTGTTTACTGTGTTGGTAGCCAGTGCATCTTACATTGTGGTGACAGCAGCGATGCGTACTTCGTTGCCTCAAGCCAAAGTAGCCATCTACCTACCTATGTCGCTGGCAGTTACCTTCCCTTTTAATATTACCATAGGTATCCCCTTGTATTTCATGCTCGCTGAAAGGTGCTTACTATAAGTGGCTTTATTGAAAGATTACTAGCTGGGAAAACAGTATCATGGAGCAATATTGGCAGACGAGCTCATGTTGCTATCTTGGCCCCTGCTATAAACACAGCTTGCGTATGAGCTAGCTTTATGAAAATTCCTCCTGCAGACGGCCAGCTGTTACTCTCGGGCTATACCTACCACCCTGAGCATGGCCCTTGCTGGCAAGTCGATGACCTAGCAACTATTCCTAGCCAACGGTACATTTTTCCTGTATGGAATCGTGTGCTTAGCTTGCAGCTACTGGCTGTTCGGTACTGCATTGGCACGTATGACCTAGCCACCAAAAAACACACACCTTGTCCTCACCGACGCCAGGTAAAACCTCCTTATCAAAACTGCTATCCCTGCTTTAAGGCTATTGGCTTCAACCCTGCCTTTTACAATGTCCCTCGGTCACAGCTATCGCCCTGGCAACAGGCTTATAACCGGCAGCCTCACTGCACCTACTTGGCCTATTGGGGGCCGGGCGTTGTCAAGGTAGGCATTGCCCTTCAAACAAGCGTACAGAAACGGTGGTTAGCGCAGGGAGCCCGTGCAGCCATGATCCTACAGACTGCTGAGGATGCTTACCAAGCCCGGGCGCTAGAGGTCCAAGTCAGTAAGACCCTACACCTTCCAGAACGCATCACAGGGGTCCAAAAGAAGCAATGGTTGAACATACCTTATCGTTTTGAGAAAGCAGCTTTAGTGTTGGTACAACACCAGCAGGCCATTGCCCAAGCACTGGCGCTACACAAGGTAAGCCACACAGTACAAGACTTGCAGCCCTACTACTTTCCTGCTACCCCATCGCATCCTATCGTAGATGCTGACCAAAAACAGCAAGCAATGACAGGCCGTGTGATAGGTATGGTCGGTGATCTGGTGGTGTATGAGGCAGGTGCCTGCTTTTGGATGCGTGCTTTGAAGAAGTACCTAGGCAGTGCTTATGTACGTCTGTCAGCAGTGCCCGCTGCTACACAAGCATCATTCAGCTTTTCTCGACCAGTGTAGTAATGTACTGCGCAAAGGCTAGCAGCCGGGCCTCTTCAAAAGCAGGCGCCATGATTTGCAGCCCAATGGGGAGGCCTCTTTCGTCTGTGCCATTGGGGATAGAAATGGCGGGTACACCTGCAATAGATGCTGTAACAGTGTATAGGTCCGCCAAATACATGGCCAAAGTATCTTGGGTATGTTCCCCAAGCTTAAAAGCTGTGGTAGGTGTAGTAGGCAGCACCACAAAGTCATAAGTAGTAAAAATGGCCTCCAGCTTTTCCTTAATCAATCGCCTCACTTGCTGGGCTTTGACATACCAGGCATCATAGTAGTCGGTACTCAACACAAACGTCCCTGTCAGCATGCGGCGCTTTACTTCTTCGCTAAACCCCTGGGTACGCGTTTTGCAATACATGTTTGCTACAGTAGTACTTTCAGGGCTACGATAGCCATACCGCACCCCATCAAAACGGGCTAAGTTTGAGCTGGCTTCTGCATTGGCTAGGATGTAATAGGTAGGTAATGCATAGTCTAATAACGGAAAGTCCACCGCCTCTACTTGGTGGCCCGCCTGACGCAATGCGTCTAGTGCAGCTTGGGTCTGTGTTCGAATGGCTGCTTGCAGTTCGGGATGCTCCAGTGTTACAGGAAAATAAGCTACTTGGGCTTTGCCAACAAACTGTAGTTGCGTTGTATAGGCCGGCACGGGCTGGGGTGACACCGTGCTGTCAAAGTCATCAGGGCCAGCAATTACTTCCAGTACTGCGGCACAGTCTGGGAGGGTTTTTGCCAGGATACCAATGGTATCCAAAGAAGAAGCATAGGCAATGAGTCCATGCCGAGAGATACGGGCATAGGTAGGCTTGAGCCCTATCAGACCACAAAAAGCAGCTGGCTGCCGCACAGAACCGCCTGTATCAGTTCCAAGCGACGTGTGGCACATGTGAGCTTGCACCGCCACCGCTGACCCTCCAGAAGAACCTCCGGGCACCCGGGTTATATCTAAGGCATTGTACACCGGTCCAAAGGCAGCGTTCTCATTGGACGAGCCCATGCCAAATTCATCACAATTCTGGTGGCCAATGATGATAGCGTCTTCATCCAAAAGTCGTTGGGTAGCTGTAGCACTGAATTGCGACACAAAGCCTTCCAGGATCTTACTGCCTGCTTGTAGAGGATGGTCTTGATAACACAGCAAATCCTTGAGTCCTACGACCATGCCGGCCAGTTTATGGGCTTGTTTTGTTTGACGCTTTTGGTCTATGGTAGCTGCCTGCTGCCTGGCTTCTTCGGCATAGGTACGCAAAAAGGCATTCAGGTGAGCGCCTTGTTCAATGTTGTACAGGCAGCGCTCTACTATCTCTTGACAAGTAGTATTGCCTTGCTGTAGCCATGGCTGCAGCACAGCAAAAGCAGCAAGTGGTTGCAAGTTATTTGTCTTTAAGGGTTAAAGGTTCGTTTTCTAGCGACTTTGCTCCCTCTTTGGCAGCATCTTTGCACTCGCGGATACCTTTGCCCAGCTTCTAGCCAGTTCAGGAATTTTCTTGGCCCCAAATAAGACAAGCCAAACCAAAAGGATGAGGAGTAGCGCTCCATCACCTATTCCTCCAATAAAAGCGAACCTAGGCATGACGTGCTGTGCTTGGTGAACCGCACAAGTTTAGCGAATAAACTGCCTTGGGCCAATTCTCAGCAACCTAATGTCAGCGTAGGACGGACTTTTCGGCTTGCCTTAGCAGTATTTTTTGATGAGAGAGTGTGTTACTTGGGTCAATGCTAAGAAAAATCAACTAATTTGAGGCTACAGCTACTAGGCAGGCTAAGTTGCTGATTCCCTACTATTAGCCATGATTGTCAAGACTAAAAAGTATCAACTCGCCACCAATACCTACATTCAACTCGGGCTTCAAAATATTGTTCGAGAGCAGTGGTGGGTATTTCTCATTGCCTTGGCTATTATGAGTGGCACTTTCTTTGTCAAAACCATTTGGTTTGTGCTGGGGGCTAGCCTAGCACTGGTACTCTATTTCTTGTTTTGGATCATTCAGTTCTATGGCATTACCTACTTAGAACAAAACCAGATACTCTTTGAACGGTTGCGCTATGAAATTTCTAGCCAACAGATTATGATCCAAGTCACCTCTAAGCAGGGCATGCCCATCAGCTGGGACCAGGTCAAATGGGTTATCAAAGGGAAAGACGCTTTCTTGCTGGTCATCTCTAAGGCGCATCTGATTCACTGGCCTTACAAGATTTTCAACAGCCAACATGAGATCAAGTTTGTAGAGACGATCTTGCAGCGCAAGAGACTCTTATAGTAGTTATAAGTGACCCGTTATCAGCTTTGTGCGACAGCAGAGGCTTCTAAGGACAGAACCGCTAGCTTGTGAAGTACAGCGGGAAAAAAGGCCAATACAGGAGCTGGAGCTAAGGTTGATTGCGGAGGTTGCCTACTACACGGGATACACTCCAGAGCGCAGGTCTGGTACTAGGTCAGTATTAATCCTAACTCCATATTTGAACGGTTGGTCATCCAAACCTATGGCTAGTAAGCTTGGCCATTGTATCGTAAGCAATCATAAGGTCTGAGCGTTGGCGACGCACTGATTACGGCGCCAACCACGGATGCTGCCCATGAATCGAAGGTACTCGTGCACGTACATCTCTCAATAGAGCGGGTTGTGTTCAGGCAAATAACCCAAGTACTTTGAGGCTTGCCGGGGGTGCTTACTGATGTCCTATCCACCGATCCGAACCATACCTTGTGTGGGCCTGAGATACCCAGTAAGCATTTTCATGGTTGTAGACTTGCCAGCCCTATTAGGTCCTAAAAAGCCTAAAATTTTTCCTTTTTCTGCCTGAAAGGAGAGATTGTACACAGCGGATTACTTGCCAAACCGCTTGGAAAGTTGGTGGACTGCTACAGGAAAGACCATGGGCTGCTTCAGTAATGAGGAGCGAGGCTAGTTTTTGTTGCACAGAAAGTTAGCTAATGAAGGTAAGGAAACCAAGCCGCTCTTTTAGCGCTTCAACAACTCCTCCTGCAAGTGGCTAGCACTCTCCCTAATAAATATCAAAAGCAATATGAATATATTGCTAATACTTTTAAGGATCCTAAAGAAGCCCTGGAGAAATTCTTAGACATCCTCTACGAGTACACGTAGGTAGTGAGGCCTGGAAAAACGAACCATAGCATAGTCTATTATGCTAAGCTCCTAAAAGCTTTTGACCAGTCGTTAGCACAACCTTTCAATCCTAATAAGCGTTCTTCAGTATACCGTACAGGATCATCCAGTGCCTGAAGATGTGCAGGCTACTCGACAAGTGACAACAAGCAAGAGCAGTGCTGTATAGCTGAGTGCTTGCTTATGAGCTCTGCCTAACTTCTTAACCTATGCTTCTGTTTGAAGGACACGCGTCCTATATTGCGCCGCTTATTACCACACTCAAATGAGTTTATACTCATGACTAACATCACTATTGTTTCTGCTACCAACCACAAAAACTCTTTAACTGCTCAGGTAGCTGATTATTATGGAGAGCTCTTACACAAGCGAGGCTGTGATAATCAAGTACTCAAGCTCACTGCTTTGCCTGCTGACTTTACAGTGAGCGCCTTGTACGAAAATAGTGGCAAGCACCCTGCATTCAATCGGCTAAAAGAGATGATGGAAGCAGCCCAGAAGTATGTATTCATTATTCCTGAATACAATGGTTCTTTTCCTGGAGTTTTCAAGGCTTTTATCGATGGCCTGCAGTTTCCTGATACCTTCAGCGGGAAGAAGTGTGCTATGGTAAGCGTGTCTAAGGGACCGCAAGGGGGCGTGTTTGCTATGAGCCACTTGACAGATATCTTCCACTATTTGAAAATGCACGTTTATCCCCTCAAGCCTAGACTGGCCAGCATCCAAGACAGCCAATTGGCCACTGTACTGGCCAATGCGCAGTATGTCAGGCTGCTCGAAGAGCAAGCTGAAGGAATCATGAGGTATTGAAGTTGCCGTTGTGCTGGGTACCAATAGCACCACTATTAATTATTGTCTGAAGGCAGCCACGGAGTAAGTTTTCACTAGACAAGCTTGCGATCGCCTTGTTACGTGGGGTTCAAGTGTTTATCGTGGAGTTTTGCAACTTTATTCTGATCTTCTTGTATCCGCCTTAAATAGCGTTGGGCAGACGCCGTAGTTGCTCTGTCTTCTCTTCGGCTGTTGGTAATCGCATTCACAACCAAATTTACGAAACCCTCCGATGGTACCTCTATTCCTATTTCTTCTTCCGCGGCGGCTTGAGCTGCTTTGTACGCTTGATCAATAACGCTCTCGGCATTTGCTATTATTGCAGCCGCATTAGGATCGCTGTTGGCTACTGCATCTTCCGCTTTTAGTCTTGCACCCGCCGATTGTGTAGCTGCTTTTACTACCTTGGCTAAGGCCAAGAGTGTTTGTATGTTTGGTAGATAGCTTCTTGCCTCAGGTACCTTGGTTTGGGCTTCATTAGCTTGCTTTAGGCACGCTTCTATCTTTGCTATTTGTTGACTTACTCCTTGCAGGGCGTTATCAATTGAAAGGGTACGCTGATTCATTGCTTGGCGTTTTAATTTGATAGCAAATGTTGCTTGATTAGCTTCGTTTTCTGCCTCTCGCAACTGGTTGCGTGCCTTTTCTTGCTCTGCTTCCGTGGGAGCAGGCCCTGTTGTCTTCCCTGGCCTTGGCAGCTCATCTCTCGGGAGATCTGTGGCTGGTTGCTGTTGTGGAGGAGCGCTAGCTGTGCTTGAAGGGGTTGGTTCGTCAGATGGGCTTACAATGGTTGGCTGTTTACGGTTACTGCAAACAGTGATCAGCGCTAGCGTTGCTAGGGAGTACATCAATGTGGAGAGCAGTTGGGCTAGTGTTTGATTCGCATACATGGTGCTTATGGGTTATTGTGTATTTTATTCCTGCACTGCAGCACCTTCATCATCATCAAGCTGGTACCGGACAATGGCTTGTTCAGGCAAGGACGCTGTCGGCTGTAGTCGGATATCTCTTCTAAGGTAGGCTGGTACTTCTAGCCATTCTTTGATTTTTTCTTCGCTCAGATCTTGCTCTTTGTTCGTACCCAGTTCTTCCATCCTGGCCTGTGCTTTTTGGCGTAAATGCTGTCTTTTCCGCTCTAATGCATCCAGGGGTTGTAAAGCAGCTGTGCGCTCTTCTTTGCTTTTTCTACCCCTCTTTGCACGCGTAGCCATAGTGCTTAAGGAAGGTGGGAAGGCTTGCCCACCTATAGGCTGCTGGCTTGCACTGCCAAAAAGGTAGGTCTGCCGGTCGGGAGCAAGTTCTACAGCGGATGCTTGGTACCCTTCTGTAGTGCTTTCTTCTTCAAAACCTGTAGCTATCACTGTTACCCTAATGTTTTCTTTAAGCTGGGCGTCAGAGCCATGCCCAAAGATCATTTCTGCATCAGTGCCAATCTGGGCTTGGATATAGTCTGTAATGATAGTGAGCTCATCCATCTGTAGCTCTGCTTCTTTGCCGGAGACAATGGAGAGCAATATCTTCTTGGCACCGTGGATGTCTTTGTAGTCCAGTAAGGGTGATGTTAAGGCTGCTTCAGCAGCCTTCAGGGCTCGCTCCTCTCCTTCTGCTTGCCCTGAGCCCATAACAGCAGCACCTGCATTTTTCATGACGGTCTTTACATCTTCAAAATCTACATTCACATAGCCAGGCACTGTGATGATCTCGGCGATGCTTTTGGCAGCGGTTGTCAGCACATTGTCGGCTTGGGCAAAGGCATTGCCAAGGGATAGGTTGCCCAAGACAGCCTTTAGGCGATCGTTCAGGATCACCAGTACTGTGTCGCAGTGCTGGCGCAGCTGTTTAATGCCTTCCTGGGCTTGTTGGCGCTTTTTTTTGCCTTCGAACGAAAAGGGCTGGGTAACAATCCCTACTGTTAATATGCCTAGCTTTCTGGCTATAGCTGCGATCACAGGTACAGCGCCGGTACCAGTGCCTCCTCCCATGCCTGCCGTGATAAATACCATTCTGGTATTGTCGCTCAATAACGCTTTGATCTCATCCTTGCTCTCTAACGCTGCATTTTTCCCTACTTCGGGGTTAGCACCGGCGCCCAGCCCTCCGGTAAGGTCAATGCCGATCTGTAGTTTGTGCTGTATGGGGCTATGCTCTAGGGCCTGGGCATCGGTGTTGCAAACCACAAACGACACATCTTTAATGCCCCGGTTGTACATGTTGTTCACCGCATTGCTGCCTCCCCCGCCTACGCCAATTACTTTGATGATTGACTGATGGTGTGTGGGCAAGTCAAATCTATACGTACCTTTTTCCATAGCTCATGACAGCCTGATAACGGATCGCTGACCAATGGATAACTATTCTTCATAATCATCAATCAAGAGACCTTTGGTTTTTTTCAGCATTCTCCGAAAGAAATCCAAGGCTCGCCTGTCTTTTTTGTTGTGCTGCTTAGAAGCAGTACGGGCAGCCATCTTGGCAGTTTTGTAGTACTCCTCTCGATAATCTAAGTTTTTAAAGCCTGCTAGCACCAGGCCTACGCCTGTGGCGTGCATAGGGCTTTTTACTTCATCACTCTTGCCTTTGCCTAGATGCTCGTTGGGGTAGCCTATTCTTGTGTCTAACCCTGTGATGTATTCAAACAATTGCTTGATGTACTGCAGCTGTGCCCCTCCCCCAGTGATGACAATGCCTGCGGTAAGCTGGCCGTGGAAGCCTGCAGTAATAATTTCTGTGTGAATGAGTTCAATGATCTCCTCCATTCTTGCCTCAATAATGTGGGCCAGATTTCGTACAGAGATTTCTTTAGGAGGCCGGCTTTTAAGCCCTGGAATGGTAATGACTTCGTTAGTATCTGCTTCTTCGGCAATGGCCTTGCCAAACTTAGTCTTTAATAATTCGGCCTGGTGCTTCATAACCATGCATCCTTTCTTGATGTCTGTAGTGATGATGTTTCCGCCAAAAGGGATGACAGCGGTGTGGCATATGATCGAATCATAGAAAATAGCAATGTCCACTGTGCCCCCTCCAATGTCTACCAAGCATACCCCTGCTTCTTTTTCTCCATCACTCAGTACCGCCAAGCTAGAGGATAGGGGCTCCAAAATGAGATTGTCTATTGCTAATCCTGCTCTCTTGATGCACTTGTACACATTGTTGATCGCACTGGTCTTGACGGTGATAATGTGGAAGTCTGCTTCGAGCTTTACGCCTGACATGCCTACTGGATCTTTGATGCCTTCTTCATAGTCCACGGTGTAATTCTGGGGCATGACATGGATAATTTCGCTTCCTGGTGGCGTCACCATCCTATACATATCGTTGGTAAGCTTTGCTACATCTTCGACTGTGATTTCTTCGTCTACGGCTTCTCGGGTAATACTGCCTCGGTAAATGAAACTTTTTATGTGGCGGCCAGCAATGCCTACATTCACTACATTGATGTCGATATTAGAACTGTCTTCTGCTTTTCTAATGGCTTTTTTAATGGCAACAATAGTCTTATCAATGTTGGACACCATCCCTCTTACCACCCCATCTGACACAGCCTTACCCATGCCTAACATGGCGAGCTTGCCGTATTCGTTTTTCTTGCCTACAAGCACGCAAATCTTGGTGGTCCCGATGTCAAGCCCTACGATGATTTGATCATTATCATGCTTCATTCACAGACTATTTGCTTATCAAATTCGAGGTTGACCCGCTTGTAAGTGTTCCATCCTTTGTACGGGATGATTTGCTGGTAAAAGAGCTTGAGTTTGGCCAACTTTTTTTCTATGGATTCGGGAAGGCCAAATTCTATGCACTGCTTACTTACCTGTGTATTCATAATAATCTTCCCTTTTTTATCAATGCACATGTATGCAATCTGAGCGTACCAGAACGGATCCTGATTAATATAGTTTAATAATGCTAGCAACGCCGTGCCATAAGGGTACTCGCTTAGGTTCTTGCTAACCCCAGATAACTTCTCTGCTTCAACCAGGAGTACCCTGGCGGTATACTGATCTGACAGGGGCAACAGTGTACCGTCTTCATCAACGTACTGGCTCTGCTGGTGCGGGTAAAGTATTCTGGCAATGGGCCTCCTAGGAAAAATCGTTATTTTTAGCACTCCTTGCCAGTTTTTGTAGACAACCCCCTCGCGCACAAAATTATTAGTCTTAATGGTATTTTCGATGCTGCGGGTTGCCTGGCCTTGTAGCGGTGCATCAATGATAGGCCGCGAGGTATGGGCAGTAAGGCACCTGAGCAAGTCTTTCTTTTCAACCAACTGTGATGGAGCATCACCGAAAATCACCAACTCAATGCCTTGGCAGGTTTTTCCGACTTGTCTTGTTTCAGCAAACATAATGGCTCCCACCAGCAGGGTGCTACTCAGCAACAGCACTAATCCTTGGATGAACTGATGAAACTTAAGCATGGCTGCAAATAGACAAAATTTATGGAGTTAAGTCTCAACCAAGGGTTGGGGTATATGTGCTCAATGATCGAGGTACAACCTATGCAAAAGCAAAGAACAACAGCCAAACGATACTTAGGGTAGGCAGCAAGATTGGGATCGAACATCGAAGGATATAACTAACAAAGGAAGGCATGCGCACGCCCATATGCTCAGCAATGGCTTTGACCATAAAGTTAGGGCCGTTGCCAATGTAGGTCATAGCACCAAAAAATACTGAAGCAATGGAGATGGCCTTGAGCTGTAGCACAGAGTTGGGAAAAACACCTCCTGCAGCAAATGCCTTGACATCTGCTACCTTAATGATGTCCGCTCCGTGGGCAGCCATGCTCGCTGCACCAAAGTTGAGATAAGTGGGCGCATTGTCCAAAACAGAGGAGAAAATACCAGTACCCCAGTAAAGGGTATTGTGGGTAATGATAGCCTGCCCAGCTTCAGAAGCTGCAAAAGCACTGATCAGCTGTAAGGCAGGAATCATAGTACCAAAGATGCCTAAGAAGATCAGTACGACCTCTTTGAGCGGCTCCAAGTTAAACTCATTCTCTTGCAACGCATGCTGGTCTGCATAATAGTAAGAGAGCCCTGCTACACTTAGTAGGATGAGCTCCCGAATAAAGGAAAAAATGTGATGATCGTAATGCAGGGCAGGTACCCAGGCAAAGATGTTAGGATCTATGAACACAGCACCGATGATGATAGCCAACCAAATAAAGTTGTGCTTACCTACCAGGTGGATAGCTGGCTTGGTTGAGTCAATGGATGCTTTGTTGGCACTGCTGGTATTGTGGGTATCTAAAAAATAGAAAAGAGCGCCTAGCAACGACAGCACTACTAACCAAGGCAGCAGGTTATGTTGGAGAGTCCAGAAAAAAGGCACCCCATTTAAAAAGCCTAGAAAGAGAGGTGGATCACCAATAGGGGTGAGCGCGCCCCCTACATTGCTCACTATAAAGATGAAGAATACAATATGGTACACCCTGACGCTGCCTTGATTCAGTCTGATGTAAGGCCGGATAAGCAGCATAGAAGCCCCTGTTGTACCAATGAGGTTAGCCATGACGGCACCTACGAATAATAGCGCCAGGTTTGCCCAAGGCGTAGCCCGCCGATTGATCTTGATTAAGATACCGCCAGCGGCCATGTATAAAGCTGCAATCAACGCAATGAACTGCACATATTCCATCAAGGCTTCTACAGGACTTATGCAATCATGCAGGATGCCCAAGTAGTAAGCCATCACCAGGGCGGCCAGCAGGATAGCTATTTTGGGGTAATGTTGGTGCCAAAATTTTGCGTATAGCAGCGGCCCTGTAGCGATCATCAGTAGGAGCACGACAAAAGGAATGGCCAGCCAGTTGGGAGGAAGCGTTATTTGCCTTGCTACATGATGACCCACTGCAGGCGATACAGAAGCATTAGGCTTTACAACCGCTTCAGTAGTAGCTAAGTGCTGCTCATAGGACGTTGCTTCCTTTTGGTGCAAAGGGCCTGCCTTTAATGACGGGCTCGCTATGAGCCACAGAAAACAGCATACAAGCAAGAGACGTGGGCTGTAGATCAACATAAGCGTGGCTAATTTAGGCGATTGGAGAGGAATTGCAAGGCGGGTGTTGCGGCGTTTTATTCATCCTACAGCAGATGCTTTCTTCTGAGCAGCACGCAGTGTGTTTAATAGCAAGGCTACGATCGTCATGGGGCCTACGCCACCAGGTACAGGCGTGATATAGCTGCAACGGGGGGCTACTTGCACAAAGTCTACATCTCCCTGCAAGCGATAGCCTAGTTTGCGGGTCGTGTCTGGTACACGTGTAATGCCTACATCAATGACAACCGCTCCTTGTTGGACCATGTCAGCAGTGATAAGTTGGGGTTGTCCTACAGCAACTACGAGCAGATCTGCCTGGCGCGTGAGTTCGCTGAGGTGCTGCGTGCGGCTGTGGCAGAGCGTTACGGTGGCATTGCCTGGGTAGTCATTTCGGCTCATCAAGATACTCAGAGGTGCACCCACGGTCATGCTTCTCCCTACAATCACACAGTGCTTGCCACTGGTTTCAATCTGGTAATGTGCCAACAAAGTCAAGATGCCTAGGGGCGTAGCCGGGATGTGTGTAGGTAAGCCCCTGGCCATACTGCCATAGTTCAAGGGGTGCAAGCCGTCGACATCTTTTTCTGGCTTGAGGTGGTGGATGACTTTGGGCACGCCGATGTGGGGCGGCAAAGGGAGCTGTACAATCAGCCCATCGATCGTTGGATCATCGTTGACCTGCTCAATTTGGCGCAATAAAGCTGCTTCTTGGAGGGCTGTGTGCTGGAGGAGCGTAGTCTGAAAACCTACTTCTTGGCAGGCTTTGAGCTTGGCGTTGACATAGGTATGGCTAGCCGGGTCATTGCCAATGAGTATAACCGCCAAGTGCGGTACTTTAGCTCCACTGACTTGGAAGGCGTGTACTTGCTCGGAGAGCTGTTGCCGAATCGCTTTGGCCGTGGCTTGGCCATCTAGAAGCATCACTTTTTTGTCATTATGCGTTGAGAGAGTTGTCATAGAATAAATCCATTGCACAGCCAATTAATTTGATTTTGAGATTTTTTACAACGCTTTTCCCGCATACGTTACACCTATGATCTGTAAGTACCGCATCAATGACGTACCAAGACTTGGCCGGGGTTGTGTAAAAAGCCATTTTTCCTATTAGCAATCGCATACTGAAGTCTGCCAGTATCCAAAGAGATTTGCTTGACTTTGGAGGACCTATTGCACAGCCCCTTCCTTTTTTTGTTTACTTGCGCGAACATTTCTGGCCCAAGCGATGACACTTGCACCAGTTGGGGGACGCGTTTTATCATGACCTTGCATCGGCTTACCCATCAACCCGCGTATAGGCTAGTGCCTACTTCCTAATAAATCCGCCTATGGGAAATGCTGCCTAAAAACAGCTGCAGAAGCGCGGTGAGCGGCATCCTCTGTTTGAGCCCCGCAGGGGCGAGTTGGGATGGAAAACGCGCTGAACTGCTGTTTTTCAAGCATTTTCTATCAGTGGGTGATTTTTTTGCTTCCTTTTTTCATCAAGGAAAAAAGGAAGGCCCATCAGGCACACCAGTGGAAAACAATTGCGCCAGACAGGGGTAAAAAGAATTTTCCCTATTAGCAATCGCGTACTGAAGCCTTGATAGCCAGTAGCAAAAGAGATTTGCTTGACTTTTTTACACAGCCCCGGTATTTCCATAGCGGAAACTGCGTAGTAACCCATGGCGCACGCGTGTATCAGCTTAGGCTAGCTTGCGCACTGCCAGCAATGCTTCTTGTGATATTTCTATCAACGCTACCGGGCTGTTTTTTGCCTTGCTTTTGGTTGGCTAGCAATTTTGCTCCCCTAAAAATATCCCCCCCGTGCATTGGGTAATTATAACAGGAAGTAGTAAACTTGCGCTCCCTATTCCCAACATTAGTATTCCTAAACAGTGACTATTGGGGCTGCTGTCTCAAACAGGCGGGCTAACTGACCGAGCTTGTAGCTTTTCGCAAGGATTGATGGGCTTTAGTGCGAGGTACGGTAGCGAAGGAGGAAGTCAAATTCCCTCATTAGCTAAGCCTCCGCGATACATTCGTGCTAGCGTCAGCCGTAACGCTGTGTCGAAACACGTAACAGTTATTGAATTTCTATAGGGTTGTACACATATACGCACACTTACTACAATAAAACACGAAACACCATGACTATCAAAAAATTTACAGCAGTACTTTTTCTACTATGCGGGGGCTTGATGGCGGCATGCTCCTCCGGGCACCAAGCCATGCATATGGACGCTGGCTACGCAACTGAGGTAGAAGCAATGCCAGCCTATGTGAAAAAATTAGATAAAGCTATAGCGGAGATTCATACCAACAAAGCCTCTTTAGAGGACATAGTAGATTTAGTCAAGAAGGGAGAAGGCATCACTGCTGAGAAAGTGCAGACGCACTTTAAGTGTCTTAGAATACTGTGAAAAGTATTTGGAAAATCTACGAAATAACTGGAATAAAGTATCGCTAGGGGAAGTCCTCAACTTCGATAAGGAAATAGATTATATTTTGCAGGCGGAACTAGTAGAATTGGAAGCATTCTTAGCAGGGTGTCTAAGACAGAGATACCCACATCACGTGCATGTGTATACACTGTCTCCAACGCAATATAAAACTCAAGTTAGAATACCAAGGGAGATGATAACGCTACAAGCCACAAGAATACTCGAAGCGCTGCAATTAACATGGAAGGGCCAGGAAAAAATCAAAAACTCAGAGCCGATAGATCAGGTACTGGACCAGCTAAAGCCTTATGTGGAGCGGCTAACCGACTCAGAATTCTTGGGCGTACGGTATAGTTTTAACAAACTACGGTTGTTTTGTAGGATAAGAAGCAGGCTTTCTACTTTTTTAAAGCAACATTTTAATAAACCAAATTGCCAGCAAGGCAACAGCACAACACTAATGGTGCAAGAATTGTGGGAAGTAGTAAAGCGTGACACTTATAAAACACTGGGCCTGGTGAACAAATCTAATACCCATAACCAATTTGAAGACAAAGAATATAAACTTTTGTTAATGGCGTATAACCAGCGAGACTTTATAGCACAGAAAATAATAGCTGGCAGCAGTAAAGACAAAGCGTACAAAAAAATAGCGGCACATGTACAAGAAATATTTCCCTCCAGCATGGCAACGGCTGCTGCTACCCCTAATCAGGTAGCTACAAATGCACCAATAGCCCAGGAACAAGAAGTGCAGGCTGATGAAACCAGTGAAAACGTACCGGAGGAAGATTTTGATACTTGGTTTAATAAGAACTGGCACCCAAGGCAGGCAGGCCTCCCAGTACAGAGAGGACTAACCAGCTAGCGCAAATAAGAAAATGCATACAGAAGAATTGCAAAGCCCAAACGTTTATAGAGGTTATTCTTGGCAAAGGAAGTCAAAGACTGGAGGAGACACACTTTAAAGCCTTTCTGAAAGCCGTAGGGGGGACACTAGTAAAGCGGGTGCATAATGGATACATATCGATTAATTTTGCAAATGGAGCAAGGGAGACGCATTACTGGGTGCCTAACCTTTCTGCTAATACAAACCTCCCTAAGGTATACTCCATTCACCTGCTACATGGCGGCAAGGATTTTCTTGATTGGGGAACACGTCAGAAACTCGCACGACATTTAACAGAAATGGGAGATGGGCAATTGGTGGAGCAGAAGTAGTAGCTTATGAGCGCTTAGTTAAGGGGTTATGACAATTTAAGCATGCTTAGAAACGCTTCTTGGGGTATTTCTACATTACCTACCTGTCGCATTCTTTGCTTCCCCTTCTTCTGCTTCTCTAGCAGCTTTCTTTTTCTAGAAATATCACCTCCATAGCATTTGGCAGTAACGTTCTTGCGGCGTGCTTTCACAGTTGCTCGCGCTACTACTTTGGTGCCAATGGCTGCCTGGATGGCAATCTCAAACAGCTGGCGGGGTAACAGTTCCTTGAGCTTTTCGCAGAGCTTTTTGCCCCAATCATGGGCTTGGGTACGATGCACAATAGCTGAAAGGGCATCTACCTTGTCACCATTGAGCAAAATATCAAGTTTTACCAACTGAGCAGGCACAAAATCCACTACCTCGTAGTCTAGGGAGGCATAGCCTTGAGAGATGCTCTTGAGCTTATCAAAGAAGTCAAACACAATCTCAGCCAGGGGCAACGAAAAAGCAAGCTCTACGCGATCTGGAGTGAGGTATACCTGATTCTTCAGGGTACCTCTTTTGTCCATACACAGCTTCAGGATGCTCCCAATAAATGCTGGTTTGGTAATGATCTGGGCGCTGATAACCGGTTCCTTGACCTGGTCGATGGTACCAGGGTCAGGCATCTCAGCAGGGGCGTTCACTGCTTGGGTACGGCCTTGCTTGTCAATGACATGGAACTGTACAGAAGGAACAGTGGAAATCACAGTCATGCCAAACTCTCTCTCCAGCCGCTCTTGTACAATCTCCATGTGCAGCATGCCCAAAAAACCACAACGAAACCCAAAGCCCAAGGCAGCAGAGATTTCAGGTTCCCATACCAAAGAGGCATCATTAAGCTGTAGCTTTTCCATGGATGCTCGCAGCTCTTCATACTTGGCGGTGTCTACCGGATAGATGCCGGCAAACACCATGGGCTTCACATTTTCAAAGCCTTTGACCGCTTCGCTACAGGGGTTGCTTACATGGGTAATGGTATCTCCTACCTTGACTTCGCGTGCTGCTTTGATCCCAGAGATGAGGTAGCCTACATTACCTGCGCTGAGCCTGGGCTGGGGTGTTTGATGCAACTTGAGGATGCCTATTTCGTCTACCCCATAAGTTTTTCCTGTGCTTAGGAATTTAACCTGATCGCCTCTGTTAAGGGTACCATTAAGTACTCTAAAGTAGACTTCTACACCTCGGAAGGAATTGTACACCGAGTCAAATATCATGGCTTGTAACAGCGCCTTAGGATCGCCTTTAGGTGCAGGAATGCGTTCTAGGATGGCCCGCAAGATAGCTTCTATTCCTACCCCTTCTTTGGCACTGGCAGCAATGATGTTGCCACGCTCGCAACTCAGCAGGTCCACGATCTGGTCTTTCACTTCCTCTGGAACAGCTCCTGGTAAGTCTATTTTGTTGAGCACAGGAATGATAACCAGATCTTGTTTTAGGGCCAGGTAGAGATTAGAGATGGTCTGGGCCTCAATACCTTGTGAAGCATCTACCACTAACAAAGCACCTTCGCAAGCAGCAATAGACCGCGAGACCTCATAGGAAAAATCGACATGGCCAGGCGTGTCAATCAGGTTGAGCACATACTCTTCCCCCTCAAAAGGATAATGCATCTGAATCGCATGGCTCTTGATGGTAATGCCTCGCTCCCGCTCTAGGTCCATATCGTCTAGAAGCTGGGCTTGTAGGTCTCTGTTTGATACGGTTTGGGTAGTCTCTAATAAGCGATCAGCCAAGGTGCTTTTGCCATGGTCAATGTGGGCAATGATGCAGAAATTGCGGATGTTTTTCATTATGGTAGCCGAGATGCAAAAATAAAGATAATTTAAAGAAGCTACGTCAGCCTGGACAAGCACTTAAAAGTTGGCAAGTATTCCTATATTTGTGCTCTTCAGCATATATCCCCTAGCACTATGGACAAACGCATCCAACGCATAGAGGCTGCCTACAACGAACGCAGGCAAGCCTTCCCTGCCTTTAAGGCAGGTGACAACATCAACGTGCATGTGAAAATCAAAGAAGGTAACAAAGAAAGAATTCAGCAGTTTCAGGGTAATGTCATTCAGCGCAAGAACGTTAATACCAATGGCGAGACCGTTACAGTCAGGAAAATCTCTGGCGGTGTAAGCGTAGAACGGATTTTCCCTTTACTTTCTCCTAACATTGACAAAATAGAAGTAACACGCCGAGGCATGGTTAGAAGAGCACGACTGTATTACTTGCGCGGCAAACAAGGCAAAGCAGCTAAGGTAAAAGAGAAACGTAGGTAGTGCTGCTGAAAAGCCAGAGTCTTCATCTGTAGACAGACAAGGGCCCCGAAGGGGTTATTTTTTTATGTATATCCCCCCCTACTGATATGCCGAAGCGCCTATGATAATCCCCTTTTACAAATACCAAGGCACAGGCAATGACTTTATCATTATTGACGACAGGCAAGATGTGCTAGGCAGCTACTCTGATAAGCTCATCCAAGAGCTATGCCATCGACGCTTGGGTATAGGTGCTGATGGGTTCATAGTACTGCGTAACCACGAGGGCTATGACTTTGAAATGGTTTACCACAATGTAGACGGCAGCCAAAGCTTATGTGGTAATGGTAGCCGGTGTGCTGTGCACCTCGCTCAGCGACTAGGAATTGTTGACCAGAAAGCCTATTTCCTGACTACAGATGGGCCTCGCCAAGCCTACATCAAGGAGGACTTGATTCATATGCAACTGGGAGAGGTTACTGAGATACAGGCGCTGCCAGATGGCTATTGGCTTAATACTGGGTCTCCTCACTTTGTGCAGTGGGTAGAGGATGTGGAGCGCCTGGACGTTTACAACGCAGGGAAAAAAATCAGGAACAGCCCACCATTTCAAAAGGAAGGTGTCAATGTGAACTTTGTGCAACTAGGCAAAGACAACACGCTCTATGTAAGGACCTATGAACGCGGAGTAGAGGATGAAACCTTTTCTTGCGGGACAGGCGTAACAGCAGCCGCACTGGTCGCCTCTACCAAAGGCTACATAAGTCCTGTAATCATTAAAACCAAAGGCGGCACACTTCAGGTAAGTTTTATAAAAGGAAAAAACCTACACTTTCGCGACATTTACTTAATTGGCCCTGCCAAGCGGGTCTTCCAAGGAGAAATAAACCTAAGCTGCATAGCAAACACTGCTTAATAGCAACCAAGGGATGAAGCCTGCGGTACTCCTAAAAGGTCAACATTTTAGTTAGAGGCTAGCGCAGCACATAAGCTCAAAATCTATGCTCAAACTATTCAATAAGCTATTTGGTACCAAATCAGAGAAAGATTTAAAGGCCCTACAGCCTTATGTAATGCAAATCAATGCAGTATCTGAGCAGCTCAAGGAATTGGATAATGATGCGTTGCGCGGCAAGACTTCAGCACTTCAGGCGCACATTCAACAACAACTCCAACCCATTGTTGACGAACAAAAGGCATTAGAACAGAAAGCAGCAGCAAGCATCTCAACAAACATCGAGGCAAGAGAGCAGCTTTATGAAGCGGTAGAAAAACTGAAAAAACGCTACAACCAACAGCTTGAAGAAGTGTTGAGGGAGCTCCTGCCCGAAGCCTTTGCTACTGTTAAAGAGACAGCCCGCAGGTTCAAAGCGCACCAGCAACTGAACGTAACAGCTACTGCACAGGATAGGGCCATAGCAGCTAACCATGACTATGTGACCATTCAAGGCGATCAGGCTGTCTGGCATAACCAGTGGGAAGCAGCAGGCAATCCTATCGTATGGGACATGGAGCACTACGACGTACAGCTCATTGGGGGCATCATCTTGCACCAGGGGAAAATTGCAGAAATGGCTACCGGTGAAGGGAAAACCTTAGTAGCTACCCTGCCTGCTTTTTTGAATGCACTAGCTGGTAAAGGAGTACACATTGTTACAGTCAATGACTACCTGGCCAAAAGAGATGCAGCATGGATGGGGCCCCTCTACCAATTTCATGGCCTTACAGTAGACTGCATTAACGAGCACCGTTCTCATTCAAAAACTCGTCAGCAAGCTTATCAGGCCGACATTGTTTATGGTACCAATAATGAATTTGGCTTTGACTACCTGCGCGACAACATGGCCAATAGTCCTGATGAACTGGTACAACGGGAACTCCACTTGGCGATGGTCGATGAGGTAGACTCAGTATTGATCGATGACGCAAGAACGCCCTTGATTATCTCTGGACCTGTAGAACACAGCAACGAACAAGAATACGGCGCCTTGCAGCCCAGAATCCAAAAGCTTTATGACGCTCAAAAGGAACTGGTCACACAAATGCTGCAAGAAGCCCCAAAAAAGATCAGCGAAGGCGATCAACAAGCAGGGGGACTAGCCTTATTCAGGGCCTATAGGGGGCTTCCCAAGCACACACCACTCATTAAGTACCTCAGCGAAGTAGGCATCAAGCAAATCCTGCGTAAGACTGAAAACTACTACCTGCAAGACAACTCCCGCAGGATGCCTGAAGCAGATGAGCCACTGCTATTTACCATTGACGAGAAGCACAACAACATAGAGCTGACTGAGAAAGGACTGGAGTACATCACCCAAAAGGAAGAAGAACCCCACTTTTTTGTGCTGCCAGACATCGGCCATGAGATTGCCCACCTAGAAAATGCAACAGCACTAGACGAACCAACCAAGCTTGCCCAAAAAGACGCACTGATCAAGGACTACACCATCAAGTCTCAACGTATTCATGTACTCAACCAGCTCCTCAAGGCTTACACCCTGTTTGAGAAAGATGTGGAGTACATCGTTGTCAACAACAAAGTCAAAATCGTGGATGAGCAGACTGGCAGAGTCCTAGAAGGCAGAAGATACTCAGACGGCTTACACCAGGCAATTGAGGCCAAGGAGCAGGTAAGGATAGAAAAGGCTTCGCAAACCTATGCGACCATTACGCTGCAAAATTACTTCCGTATGTACCACAAGCTGGCCGGCATGACCGGTACAGCAGCCACTGAAGCCGGCGAGTTCTGGGAAATCTACAGGCTAGATGTCGTGGCAACCCCTACTCACAAACCGGTCATTAGAGAAGATAGAGACGATAAGGTGTACAATACTGCCCGGGAGAAGTTTCAGGCTATCATTGAAGAGATTACAACACTCACCCAACAAGGACGACCTGTACTGGTGGGCACAACTTCAGTAGAGATCTCTGAACTGGTAAGTAGAATGCTCTCCATTAAAAAAATAAAGCATCAAGTACTCAATGCCAAGCACCATCAAAAAGAAGCCGAGATTGTTGCAGAGGCAGGCAAAGCAGGTACTGTCACCATTGCCACTAATATGGCTGGTAGGGGTACGGACATTAAGCTTACACCAGAGGCCAAGGCTGCAGGAGGGCTCGCCGTTATTGGCACAGAAAGGCACGAATCTAGAAGGGTAGATCGGCAGTTGCGTGGCCGCGCAGGTAGGCAGGGGGATTTAGGTTCTTCACAGTTTTTTGTTTCGCTAGAGGACAGCCTAATGCGGCTGTTTGGCTCAGAAAGAATCGCGCGTCTTATGGACAGGATGGGACTAGAAGAAGGAGAGGTGATACAGCACAGCATGATTACTCGGTCTATTGAAAGGGCCCAAAAAAAAGTGGAGCAAAGCAACTTCGCCATTCGAAAGCGGCTACTAGAGTATGACAATGTGATGAACGCGCAGCGGGAAGTCATCTACAAAAAAAGAAGATATGCACTTTTAGAAGAGCGTTTGCACCTAGACATCATGAGCATGATCCATGATACCGTCGAAGACTTACTTACCCATTATAAAGATGATTTAGGACAAGAGGCATTCCAGTTAGATTGGCTCAAAGTTTTCGGGAAGGAAATTATGCCAGACATATTGAGCAGCCAGGGTGACCTAGCATCGAAGATTCAGAAGACCTACCAAGCAAGCTTACAACTATATGAAGACAGAAAAGCATCTCTCCAGACGCAAACATGGCTCCTCATCAGAGCCCTTGACCTTACCCAAGGCACAACTGTGCAGCACGTTTCTTTGCCATACGCTGATGGAGAGACAAAACTGTATGTAGCAGTAGACCGCCAAGCATATCTAGACTTCCAAGAAGCAAGGCTGACCAACGGTATAGAAAAGACGGCCCTCTTACACTTCATAGACTACCACTGGAAGGAGCACCTTAGAGAAATGGACAACCTCAAGCAGTCTGTCCAAAATGCTGTTTACGAGCGCCAAGATCCCTTGCTGATCTACAAATTCGAAGGCTATAAACTATTCCAAAAACTCATTCAGCAGGTTAATCAGACTACTGTTACTTTCCTTAACAGGGCAACCTTACCACTATCCTATCTCGATGCCGTACCAAGAGTACAACCCGAGAGGGCTTATACACATCTCCAAGAGAGCAAACAAAATGCCGCCTCCTTGTTGTATACCAATGGAGCAAGTCCAGACGCTAGTAATAGAGTTCAGCCACTCAAATCACAAAAAGTAGCACAACGCAACCAGCGGGTGACTGTGCGCTATACAGATGGGAAAATCAAAAAAAATGTCAAATTTAAGCTAGTGGAAGAAGATATAGCCAATGAGAAATGTGTACTTGTAGCAAACCACTAATTACTTAAACTAGAGAGTTCATGATTGACAGGTCCAACGGAACCCTGGGATTCCGAGTCTTGCTATTACTGATGACAGCCACTGCAGGCACCTGGGGCAAAAAAGACCCCCCAAGCACTTATAGCGAAGACCTGGCTGTGCATAGAAGAGAATTCCGGATAAGTCAACAGCCTGTTGAGAAACCTTCGCAAAAATGGAGCAAGAAAAAACCTGTCTACGTCATCCCTATGCATGCTGTTACTGACCAGCTCGACTATCTGCTAGCGTACAAAAAGTTAGCCAGCGAGCAAATCAAGCACATTCTAGGCTACACAATTCAAGTATATGCAGGAGGCAGCAGAAAAGCAGCCTTCAGGGCCAGGAATAAGCTATACATACATTATCCCGCCATCAAACCTGAGGTGAAGTATGACTTACCGAACTATACAGTGAGGATTGGTAATTTTTTAGACCAGCTAGAAGCTTACACTGTGTATACAGCTATCAAGAAGCGCATGCCTCAGGCAATTATCAGACCTATCGCTTTGGCCAATACACCCTATGTTTTTACGAACAAGCCAGCAGAGAAATCAGGCGCTCCGATCCTTGCTATACCAACAACCGATAATGGGCTTGAACAAGACGAACAGGAGTAGCTTATTTTTTGATGGGCTTGTGACTTTTATAGATGCAAATGCGATATTTGCCCTTTAGTTACCCATTCTACATACAAGGGCAAATCTCACTACATACAACATGAAGCGAGCATTAACGACACAAGTCTCTACTTGCCAAGTACTTGTTTTTAGCTTACTGACAAGCGTAACAGCGGGTTGCATCGGCAATAGCCATCCCACCAGCAGCCAACCCAAGTAAAAAAGTTGGGCAACAGGGGCTCCTTTTAACGAAGGGGAGGGTAATTTTAGCCACTCATTGAAGCAGCAAGTACACTGTGGCTAACGGCTTCAAATTAGCACAAGGAGATATATGGACGAAGAAGATTCAGACGCAATGATTGGGTTTAGGTGCGCAATAACAAGTTTAGGCAGTATACAACGATAAGTTTATTCTGCCACTGCTATAGCGGCCACACTTATCTCTCTGCTCCCCGCAGCTAGCAATACTGCGCTGCAGGCCTCTAGGGTAGCCCCCGTTGTGATGACATCGTCTACTAAAAGGAGATGCTTGGCACAGACTACTGTAGCATCTGTTATATAAAAGGCGCCCTCTACATTCTTAAAACGTTCTAGTTGGCTCTTTCGGGTTTGTGTGAGCGTCGCTCTAGTCCGCTTAAGACACTGATTGCTCCAAGGGACGTTAAGCACCTCAGCAAGGCCTTGCGCAAAATAGTCGCTTTGGTTATAACCTCTTTGCCGAAGCTTGCTGCTATGCAAGGGCACAGGAATAATGAGGTCAAAATTTTTGTCTAAATAAGCTTCCTTTAAAATAGTGCCATACCTCCGACCTAGGACCTTCCCTAGTGTTGGCTTATGCTTGTACTTCAAATAATGGAGGAGAGTCTGCACTTTGCCTGCTTTCCTAAATTTGTACAGGGCCAGGGCATACCGAATAGGCACTCTACCATAGAATTTTTGAGCAACTACGTTATCGAGCTCTTGGTGATAGGTTGTCTGTGGCAAGGCATAGCCGCAAGCTGTACAGACCAAGTCTTCGCCTTTGACAAGAGGTTCTGAACAAGTCAAACAATATTGAGGGAAAAATAGCTCAAGGAAATCAGATAACATGACTACCAGCTAACGCATCCTTGTTATGCACTGAGCAAATCTGCTAGAATCGTTTACTAACTTTACCCTGAGGGGTTAGAAGATAGTTTACGAGAAGGTAATAAGGGCTAGACGATCTCAGTTTAAGATAAAATATCCTTTTAAACCTTTATCAACCCAAGCCAACTTCTAAACATAGAGTAATGTCCAAAAAGTACAGCCAGCTTACGCAAAGAGTGCTTACTGCCTTAGTAGCTATTCCTATTGTCATTGCTGCCTTATACTGGAGTGCCTGGAGCTATTTTTTTCTTTTTCTGCTTGTTGTTGTGGCAACTATGCTAGAATTCTACAAGCTGGCTAGGCTTGGTGGGATACGCCCCAATAGACCTTGGGGAATCTTAAGCGGAGTTTTAACTTACACACTTGTATTTGTGTATGCCAGTGGGCACATGCCCCCCAACTACCTTTACATGTTATGTCCAATGATAGTGCTGGTTTACCCTATCGAGCTCTATAAACAAGGAGCAGCCTCTTTTACTAATATTGCCTACACCTTGTTGGGTATTGCCTACGTGAGTGGCCCCTTTGCTTTACTGCATATTATGGCTTTTGCCCAAGGCGCTTACAGCTATGAAATTGTCTTAGGCATCTTCTTAATCCTATGGGCTAATGATACAGGCGCTTACATGGTGGGTTCAAGGCTAGGTAAATGGAGGCTCTTCCAACGTATATCACCCCAAAAATCTTGGGAAGGAGGCATAGGAGGAGCCATCCTAGCACTAATCGTGAGCTCTGTACTAGCGCACTATTTCAGCAGCATAAGTTGGGAGACATGGCTAGGCATTGGCAGTATTATTGTCGTGGTTGGTACTTATGGAGACCTGGTAGAATCCATGTTCAAAAGAAATCTTAAGCTTAAAGATTCAGGGGGAACTATTCCTGGGCATGGGGGTTTCCTTGACAGATTCGATAGTTTTTTGCTGGCGATCCCTTTTATCCTAGCCTTTGTTAAGCTATTGCCCTAAAAAAGCTTAAGGCAGTCCCTATGTATGGATAAGTGCGCGCCAAGTAATAACGTTGGGTAACGTCAGCGGTCAAAACACTCCCCATTAAACAACAGTAAACTAAAGCAGAGCCTATGCGTATCCACAGAGAAGGAAAAAATATTTTATTGTATACGCTTATTGTTTTGCTGGCAGCACCCCTCATCATAGTTAAGCATCACACTACAAGCCAGCGAAACTATATGCTTTTCGCAGCCATCAGCACCCTAGTTTATGCATGGCTGCTCTACTTTTTTCGTGATCCAAATAGAGCCATCTCTCAACAAACAGAATTTGTGCTATCACCGGCAGATGGGAAGATAGTGCTCATCAAAGAAGTGGACGAGAGTGAATATCTGAACGGACGCCGCATACAAGTCAGTGTATTCATATCTCTATTCAATGTACACGTCACTAGAAGCCCTATTTCGGGCATTATCAAGTACTTCAAGTACCATCCAGGAAAATACTTAGTAGCCTGGCACGCCAAGTCTAGCACCAAAAATGAACACACTACAATTGTAGTTGAGCATAAGCATGGGGTGCAAATTCTCTTTCGCCAGATAGCAGGCTTACTTGCTAGAAGAATTAAGTTCTATCCTCAGGAAGGCGAACATATACAACAAGGAAGCGAATGTGGCTTTATTAAATTTGGTTCTAGGGTAGATATTTTCTTTCCACTCGATGCTAAAATCAAAGTACACCTGGGGGAAAAAGTCCAAGGAGGTGTCGCTGTACTGGCAGAGCTATAACGCTACTCTCCTAAGCATGCATAGAGACTAGCCTCTGGCCTACGAGCCCAGCGTATCCATTACCAATATTGCAAATTCCCTGGGGCCTGCTAAAAGAGCAACTTTACCAGTACACCAGCAATGGCCACTGCTGTGCTAGTAGCTACAAGACCGGGTATCATGAAGCTATGATTCAGGACAAACTTACCAACGCGCGTAGTGCCTGTCCTATCAAAGCTAATAGCAGCTAGAATGGTAGGGTAGTTAGGAATAAAAAACAGACCATTCACCGCGGGTAGGGCGGCCAGTAAAGCCGGTGCAGGGAGTCCTAAGGAGATGCCTAGGGGAATCATAGTGCGAATTGTAGCTGCCTGGCTCACTAGAATGATAGACGTTAGAAAGAGGATAATACTGAACTGCCAAGGCGCTTGCATGATCTGTGCTTGGAATGCTGCTAGAATCTCGGTTTGGTGGGCAGTGATAAAAGTGTTGCCAAGCCAAGAGATCCCTAGGATAGCAATGACGGCTTGCATGCCTGCTGTAAATACATTGCTTTTTACGATTTCTTTAGGGTCCAACCTACATATCAGTACCATCAAGGCAGCAATGGCGAGCATCATAATCTCAATCACACTAGGCATATCCATTACGCTCATTGTTCCATTGCTTTCCCAGCTCGGTCTTAAGCCTTGCCAAGAGCCGAATAAAATGATCAAGGTGATCCCCATAATAAATAACCCGACAGAACGTTTGGCTGACTTTGAGACAATATAACTTTCTATAGCCTGCAGCGCTACCTCTTGCGGGCAAGCCTGCGCTCTTTTCAGGTATTCTGAATCTTCATGTAATTCTTTCCCCAGCTTGTTCACTACCAAAGTAGCCAAAGCAACGCCTCCCAAGGTGGCTGGAATACATATTGTGAGAATATCTGTCAGGCCTATCCCATGCGGTGCCAAAAGCCCTAATAGGAGTGCTGTAGGGGCTGATATAGGGCTGGCTACTGCTGCTTGTTGGGCAGCAATAACTGCCACGGACAAAGGCCGGGAGGGCCTTACGCCTATGTCCCTAGCTACATCAGAAATCACAGGTAGAATCGAGTAAACAGTATGGCCCGTGCCTCCCAGGAAGGTAAACAGATACACCACAAGCGGACTAATAAAAGTGATTCTGTGAGGATACCTTCTGATTAACTTTTCCGCATGTACTGCTAAGTAGCGCAGGCCTCCTGCAGCTTCCAAGGCTCCTGATGCAGTGACAACTGCTGCAACGATCATCAGCACCTCCATAGGAGGCTCAGTAGGTTGTAGATGAAAAACAAAGGTTAGAATAGCTAAACCAAGCCCCCCCATGATACCCAAGCTAATTCCCTTGAACCTTGTGCCTAAAATAATAGCGAGCAGCACTATAATCACTTGCATCCAAATCATGCTAGTTAATTGGGAGAACCAACCCTGTCTGCAAGCAGCAGTTTATTTCTGGGTATAGCAAAAAACAAGGCATCAATCCGTAAAGCGCGTTTTAAGTTCGCGAAGTTACTATTTTTTTGATAAACGAAAGATTGAGAGCTTTTCGGAAGTAGCTCAATTCACTAAGGCACTAAATAGGCATGTATTTATAGACATGACATCATTTTTGTTAACAGATTCTATTGGAGCGGATAGCCCCTAGACGACAGGGGAAAAAGAGGATAGGCTTACGAGTTGTCAGAAGCTGAACCAACCACTAATTTTCTCGCACTAAAAATAGACCAGTAAAGGGGGTAATGGCAGACTGTATATAACATCGAGGGGTGAATCCCATGAAGGCATGCTTTGAATATCATAAATGTTGAATAGAGCAAGCCAAAGCGGGGATCGTGGACTGATGCAAAGAGCTGCTCTATATGGTAAGGCATGGTGTCTTCTCAGAGTTTTTTCGAAAATTATGGATAATATACAACATTTTTCATACGTACGCCCTGCACTTACGTATCCCTATACACGCACCTCAGACCAGGTAAATGACTTTTTTGGTATAAAAGTGCCCGATCCCTACAACTGGCTAGAAGACTATTCTGATCCAGAGGTAATTAAGTGGGTAAAAAGTCAAAACGATTTAACGCAATCATACTTAGATGATATCCCTTTTCGTAGTGCTATTAAAAAAAGATGCACGAGGCTGATGAGTTATGCTAAAATATCTAGCCCTATATAATTGATCAATTGGCTTTTTCCTTTTATAATACAAACACCAAGTGGTGACCCTTTGAACTTACAAGGCCAATTTCTCTAAGGCCTCTAATAGAAACTACAAGTGGTTAAGGATATTATTGCTGAAAAAGTAAAAAGCTGCAAGTTTATTTTTGAAGAACGTAAAGACGAGGAGGCGCCTCTATATGCTTATCCTGCTTACATGAAGCAGCAAAACCTACCTATGCAGGGGTTCAAGATTCATGTAAGTGCTACCTTTATTAATGCCGATGAGATTTTTGATGTTGCTATCCCTTATCTTTTAAAGAGTAAAACTGCTTTCAAAGTTGTATCATCCTCTCAACTATTAAGTCTTCTTAATGAAGATCGATTTGGATACCCCCAGGTTGGTAAGTTTATTACAGTTTATCCTAATTCTATAGCCCATTTTGTTAAGCTACTACATGAAATAGACAATCTATTGCAAGATTTTGAGGCTCCTGCAGTTCCTTCTGATATAAGATTGCATGACACGTCTATTGACGTCTATTGTTTACTACAGGTATGGAGTGATAGCTAATCCTGATAATGAGCTTAGACTACCTAGTGGGGAGACTATCAAGGATGAAAGAGATCCTAATACACCCATACCTAAATGGATAAGAGATCCTATTAAAAAATCCAAGCCTTCACATCCAGCCACCATTTCTAAAAAACTATTTTATGCAATCGTTATATCATCCTAAAAGTTCTAAGACAACGTGCAAAAGGAATAGTTGCTATAGCTCTAGATCTAGAAAACGTAAGCCTTGCTAGTCCTAAAGTGGTTATCTTAAAAGAGGCTAGAGCATTAGGAGCTTTAGGCGAGCAAGGGATAGACGCTATAGGCCGTTTGGAGAAGGAGTTCACACTCATGCAAGAAATAGCTCAGTTAAATATATGTCCTACGCCTACTAAGTTTATTAAAAACCAAGATAGGGCCTTTATTAGTATGGACTTTCTTGAAAACGAAAGTTTGAGTAGCATAATTCTTGAGAGAAAGGCTATCCCAAAAGCTACGCTAATAAGACTTTGCATAAAGATTGGCGAGAAGCTTTCAAAGCTTCATTCCCGAAGAATCTATTTTTTTGACATAAGTCCTACTAACATACTGATAGGTACTTCTGGGGAGGTATTATTTGTCGATTTTGAATATGCAGTATATGATGAGGGAATACATTTTGAGGGCTGGGAGGTAGGAACACCAGGCTTTTACCCCAAAGCCACACTCTTGGAAGATATAGATGCCACACTAGCTCAAAAGCTAGTATATAAAGATTTATTTGCCTTTGGAAACGTCGTCCTTGCAGTTCTAGACCATAAGTGGTACCAAAGTATTTTAGAAGCAAAGCACTCCTTTCTTTCTGACTGTAGCTGGAATATATCCCAAACACTTTCTGGTCATTCTGAATTAGTAAGAAGTATCTGCCAGAAAACCAACCTCCTTTCTTCCGAAAGATATGCATCAGTTGATGAACTTATACAAGACCTCCAGGGTCTAATTACAAATATGGAATATGGTTACAATAAAGGAGGTAAGTAAAGTCTACAGAGGTCAAAAAGCTGCCCTTAGTAATATTAATGCTCAAATAAAATCAGGCACATTACTTGGCTTGGTAGGTCCCAATGGAGCTGGAAAATCAACCTTAATAAATATCATAGCAGGGGTCCTTCGTCCTACGAAGGGAGAGGTGCAGCTGGCACTCAAGGACTTAGCAAGCTTAGCATGGGTTAGTCAATCTACTACGCTAGATTGGTATTTAGATGTGCTTCATAATGTAAGGTTAGGAGCAAGATTGGGAGGGGTTGCTTTCAAAGAAGCTACGAGCAATCTTGAAACGCACACCTGCAAGGCCCTTATTCCTTAATTCTTCTAGATCAACATCAGTATCCACCTGAAGCTTTTCATCTAAGTCAGAGACAAGGCTACCTAATTGTCGAGCAACAAGCTCACTCAAGTTTCTCTTTATCGTATCACCTGGATCTGCTGTTAGTTTGTCCTCAGCAAATTTTTGGTAATGCTTGCCCCCCCGGTGATCCGGGGGCTAAAGAGGCTTCCATTGATGTAAATAGTACCACTCAGTTCCCCAGCTAGTTGAGACAGTTCTTGGTCTACCAAAGGCTCCAAAGCAGCCAGTTGGGCATGAGAAAAGTTAGCTACGAGCTGTAGGCTGTCCTCTCCATGTAGCGGCTCATAAAAGCCTTGGATAGCTACAGTTTGTTTGGCTAAGTAATCTAGCTGACCAGCCAGGTTGAGTCGCTTCAGGGCATCATTCCAGTTAGTTTGTGCACGGATGTCTCCTACCAAAAAACTGTCAATGGTGAGCGCTTCAAGGGTTAGCTTGCTATCAATGTGTGGCTGACCAAGCACACCATGTAGTACGGTGGTTGCGTTGAGTTCTCCTGTAAGTTGTTTGCCTACCAACAGGTTCAGGTTGTCCAATGCAAAGTTTTTGACCTTTAGGTGCAGCACTTGACTAGGGTCAGCAGACAAAATGCCATGCAAACTGACTTGTTGCTTGGCACTGACCAATTCAAAGTTTTGAAACTGAGTCCATGACTTACCTATCGTAATGCGATTCTCTGGGTGTAACTGCCATGGATGATCTGACCATTTGATGCTAGCAGGGCTTAGTGCAAGTTCTATGGTAGTGTCTAGCAAGACTGCATGGCCCTGTACATTGAGCTGGGTAGGGCCATCATTTTGGCCCAGGGTGCTGCTGAAGTCGATCTGATCATCTTCCCAAGAGATGGCGAAGGCCAAGTCTTCTGTGCTGCTGAGTTGTCCCCAGTGCTGCTCCTTAACAGCTAGCTGTGCTGTAGCCGATAGTGTTTGGCTATCTTTGGTTTGGCGAGCAAACAACGCCAGCTGGGTATCCTTCCAGCTAAGTTTTTTGACAGCTAGGGTATCCACTTTAGCAAGTTTGAGCGAGAAAGTAGTTGCTTCACCCTGCGAAAAGCTTCCCTCACATTGAGCACCAGGGGCTACGTAAACATCAGTCATAAAAACACGAAGTAGGGGATTAATGTCTTGGCAATGAATTTGGTAGGTGAAGGTATAAGGCTCTAATGTATTTTTTGAAAGCAAAGGCGTCGCGTGCGTCAAGCGTCGTTGAAAACCTTGTAGGAATTGATGGAGGTCACCAGCCAGTGTGGTATAGACAACATCTCCCTGGGCCTTGAGGGCAACGAGCGCTAAGTCTACTTCCAGCAGCCTGCCTAAGTCGTCTTGGTCTGTGCGGATGTGCAAAGCGTCTAATTGTACTTGCTTGTCTGCGAGGCCCAAGCAAAACCCATTCAATTGCGCATCCAGCTTGATGTTGTCTAGTGAAAGACCCTGCAGGGTAATAGACAACTTAGTGCTTAAGGTGGCATCGGTATCCGTAATTTGAAGTGCTTGTAGGTAGGCCTTATCTAAAACCCCTTGGATAGCCATACTGTGCTGGTCGTTGCTCCAATCTATGACAGCATCAGCCTGTAATTTCAGGTTAGGGTCATCTACCGTAATCTGGCCCTGGAAAAACGCTTGGGTAAAATTTCCGTTCGTATAGATGTTTTCGTATTCATAGTTGTTGCAACCAAGCTTATCAACACTAGCCTCTAATTGGAAGTGCGCTTTAGCCAAGCTTAGCCCCTTGCCATCTATCTGGCCTTGCATACTTAGCTTCTGCACAGCAGGGTTACCCAGCCACGTCCCTAGCTCAAAATTATGGGTAGCAAGGGCTCCTTTATACGTCGCATGTTGAGAGGCCAGATCAATCTGGAACGCTAGATCAGTAATGATCTTTCCTAGGTTGGTATCAAAAGTAGCTTTCGCTATAAAATCATCTTTCTGGCCATAGAGGCGGCCTTGTGTTTTTACAAAAGCAAACTCTTTGATCAGCGTGTAACGTCTCTCATCTAGGTAAGGGCGTAAATCTTTCGTGTACAGCACCCCTTGCTTGAGTTCAAGTTTGAATACTGTCTCTTGCAGCTTAGGTAGCCCTCGAAGGCTCAGGTTGCCCTTGAGATGGTTACCTTGTTCACCAAAAGCAAGTTGAAAGTCTTTCAGGTGAAAATCATTGATCTGGCCTTCAAACTCACCGCAGAGACTATAGGAGGTCTTATGCTGCTTAAAGTAAGGGAGGAAGATCGCAAGTTCTTCAGCAGCAACAACAGCATTGTCTAGGTAGGCTGTAATATGCGCAGTGTTGTAAAGCGTTGTTGGAGATGCTGAGGGGTCGTAGGTTACGGTACAACTTCCTCTGAGGGTGCTGCTCCCTGTCTGAAGGTTCAGCGCTTTGCATTGTACATTATCTGGAGCAACGACCAGCGTGGTACTGCAATGGTCTATAAAAAATGGGCTATCAACATGCTGACAAGTAAAATGACGAATGTCTACCTCAAACTTACTGGCCTGGGCTTTCAGGTTGGTGAGCTCAGCATTGATTTGAAGGAAGCACTTTCTATGACAAACGGAGTACTATGCTGGTTACTGGGGGCGGCTGGTGTAGTCTCCAATAGCCTCTGCAAGAAGATACTCAGGTTATAGCTTGCCTTACCTTCCTTGCGTAGGTGTAATTGCGCACTGCGTATGCTCACGGCTTTAAGGGTAACGAACCTATCTATCAGCAGCTGGAGAGGATTCACTTGGAAGGATAGCTGTGCTACAGCCAGCATGTTGTTGTCTTGGGTGTCTTTGATGGTAAGCCCAGTAAGTGAGGCACGGTACAGCCACTTAAGCTGAAAACGTTGTGGGTGATGGTAAATTGGGTGGTATGGCTTAGTTGCTGGAGCAGCCTTGCGAACAAACGGTTCTGGACATAGGGCATCTGAAGCACTGTAAAAGCACCTATGAGCAAGGCAAGTAGCGCCCTCAAAAGCCACTTCAGCATGGCTGCCTATGCTTTTTTTGACTAGCTTCGGTCTCTGTTTAGTTGTATCCAATGCAAAAGAGTAGTCCAGTAATCTTGGCGATTGAGACCTCGTGTGATGAGACAGCCGCAGCTGTCATTTGTCAGGGCAAGATAGCAAGTAACCTGGTGGCCACCCAAGCAGTGCATGCACAATATGGGGGCATTGTACCCGAATTAGCTTCTCGTGCCCATCAGCAACATATTATTCCTATAGTCAGGCAGGCTATGCAAGTAGCCAACATCAGGCCAGCTGCCCTGGAAGCAATGGCCTTTACACAAGGCCCGGGGCTATTGGGAGCTTTGCTCGTAGGCGCCTCTTTTGCTAAGTCTGTTGCCTTTGCACTGGACATCCCGCTTATCGCTGTGCATCATATGCGCGCTCATATCTTAGCTAACTTTCTTGAGGAGCCCCATCCTGACTTTCCTTTGCTTTGCTTAACAGTGAGCGGCGGACATACCCAGCTCGTCCTTGTCAAAGACCACTTAACGATGGAGGTAATTGGAGCAACACAAGATGACGCTGTGGGAGAGGCGTTTGACAAGATAGGCAAACTGCTGGGGCTCCCTTACCCTGGGGGGCCGCTTATTGATCAGTATGCACAAAAGGGTGACCCCTACCAATTTCAATTTCCATCTACAACCATGCCGCGGCTTGATTTTTCTTTTAGTGGTATCAAAACAGCTCTTCTTTACTTCATTAGGGAAAATCAAGAAAAAGACGCCAAATTTGTGACCAAGCACAGGGACGATCTTTGTGCCAGTATTCAAGCTACCTTGATCAGCATGCTACTTGCTAAACTCAAGAAAGCTGCTGCCCAAACAGGCATTAAAACCATTACCTTGGCAGGCGGGGTAGCAGCTAACACAGGCCTGAGGAGTGCGTTGAAGCGCCTGGCCAAGCAAGAAGGCTGGGAGCTATTCATCCCACAGCTGGCCTATTGTACAGATAATGCAGCCATGATTGCTGTAGCAGCGCACTACCAGTACTTATCAGGTGATTTTTGCGACCTGACGGTGACTGCTCAACCGAGCATGCCTTTGTGAAGGGTAGGTCATCAGCGATATAGTAGGGGCCTAAGCCTTTGCTTTTTCAATAGGACAGCCTGGGGTTCCCCATAGACAAACATCTCGCGAGTAATAACTAACCCTATTCACCCAAGAATTCCTGCACGCAAGGATATGCCCTCTAAGCAAAAAAAAGCACCCAAAAACATTGCCATCAAAAACAAACGGGCAAATTTTGAGTACGTGCTTCTAGCCAAGTATGTAGCGGGGATGGTTTTGACCGGCACGGAAATTAAGTCTATCAGGGCTAGCAAAGTGAGTCTGCAAGAGTCGTATTGCTATTTTTCTAACGGGGAGCTTTGGGTCAAAGGCATGCACATTGCGGCGTATGTGCAAGGCAACCTTTATAACCACGTGGAGAATAGAGAGCGGAAGCTACTCTTGAACAGAAAAGAGCTGAATAAGCTTATGCGCAATAAGGAAAAAGGCATGACAATTATTCCTGTCCAACTTTTCATTAATGAACAGGGATTAGCTAAGTTACAGATCGCCTTGGCCAAAGGAAAAAAACTGTATGACAAACGCCAGCACATCAAAGAGCGAGAGCTAGCCAGAGCCAGTCAACGTGGTCGGGACTAGCGAAGGGGTTTAAGTCACTGTATTGCTTATTTTGAACCTATTACACAATAAAAAATGTGGCTCATTGGAATCAAGAGTGGCGTCATCACAGTTTTAGGGCTGATGGCCTATGGGCTGATCGCACCGATGCTGGGTTTACAGCACTCGCTATGGGGCGGCTTAGCGTATGTAGTCTTGGCGCTTGGGATTTATTCTGGACATTACTACTACAAAGCAGCCAACAACGGTTTGATGACCTACCAACAAGGCCTTAAGTTGGGGCTTATCGTCATCTCATTCACAGGCTTAGTTAATGGGCTCATCGTTTATCTACATGCCAAACTTTTAGATCCTTGCTTTATCGAGAAGTTAAACAAGAGCATACAAAAGGCCTTACAGCAAAAGGGATTAAATGAGGCTATGATCGAAAAAGTAGGCCAGATGATGCAGCACACGACACCAGCACTTTTATTGCTTGGGACCTTTGTCGGTAATGTATTATTAGGCTTTGCCTTGACGTTGGTCATTGCTTGGTTCTCTAGCTATCCCAAGAAGGCTAAAAGGAGTAGTTAAACGGCACTTTCCCTATTTGTTGTTCTGGCTAGCCTTGTTAGGCTTCAGGGAGGTATTGGTGTTACTTGATGGAGGGGAGAGCGTATTCTTTGACCTGTAATAAGTTCTGTATTAATTAAACGCTAATTCTATGCAACTCAATAAGAAATTACTGCGCAACCTCTTTAGGTACTTCATACAGGGATTGGTACTAGTGGGGCCCTTTGCGCTGACGATTTATATTACTTCGTTTGCCCTTAATTTGATTGATGGCCTGATCGGAATCAAAGTACCTGGCCTAGGGATAGCGATTTTATTGACCTCGATTACTTTCTTTGGTTACTTAGGTTCCACGCTGTTGGTCAGGTCTGTCTTTGATCTTACAGAAAGCTTTATCACCAAGTTACCATTTATTAGCACCATCTATTCCTCACTCAAGGAACTGACCTCTGCCTTTGTTGGTAATAAAAAGAAGTTTGATCAACCTGTATTGGTGTTGATGAACAAAGAGGCACGGCTCCATAAGCTGGGCTTTGTTACCCAACAAGAATTAAAAGACATACCTCTGTCTGGCAGTATTGCAGTGTATGTGCCTCATTCTTATAATTTATCAGGCGATTTGTTCATCCTGCCTAAGGAAGCAGTCACGCTCTTGCATATTTCCAGTGCTCAGATGATGAAGTTTATTGTGTCAGGCGGAGTAACAGGCTTACAAAGCATGGAACACGCAAGCTAATCAGGCTACGCTATGGGGCTGCAGAGCAGTCAGATGAGACTATACACGAAAATACTTACCCAACCAGGAGTCTCGAGCACGGATGAGCCATTGATGCGCTAGTGCTTCTTTTTTAGTGATGGTGTTGTCAAAAGTCAACATATCTGCTGAGATGATCCCTTGCTGAATCTTTTCTTGAAGCTGCCCTAGTGGCACTATCATATTATTCTCGTCTTGTCTAAAAGCAATGAGGGTCCTATCCAACAAGTCTATCTGAAATTCCTGTTCTAGGCTACGAATAAACTGTATAGAAGCATCTACAGCACACCCTGTAGCGCCTTGAAAACTTTCTTCCACTGCCAGAATCAAGTACTGGTCATAAAGTATATCAGCACTGCACTGCAAGGGGTTGCCATGGGAGGCCCACTGTGCTAAGAAGCTTTTTGTCTTCTGCAGCATCGCTGCCCTTTCTTCGTACACGAGCGAGCGGTTAGCTTGGTAGACCCATATACGTGCTTCATCGGATAATTGTTCAAAAGGGATATACATAGCTGTATTTTGTGTTTTTATAGTTGTATGGCCTGCGAAGCTCCTTGAGCGCTAATAATAACTATCAATCACTTAGTAAACAAGGTATTTGTTAACCTACGCCACATTGAGCCTCCAGTTTTAGTTGGAGCAAAGGGGCTAATGCGCTAGTTTTGCCACTCTATTACGTGGTGATGTAGCTCAGTTGGTAGAGCATCGGACTGAAAATCCGTGAGTCGGTGGTTCGAGTCCACTCATCACCACTGTCCTCTTAAGCCTTATTTGCTTCCTCACTATTACCTATAGGCACTCATCCTGGGGCACTAGACTTTGGCAATATGCTGCCTGGCTACCCCTTACCCATTGATACCCCTTTTACTAACTACCTTTGAATATCTACAAGCGCTACTTCGAATACAAGTATAGCATTAGGGGGAATCATTCCATCACCTACACTTTGGCTCCCGTAAGCTAGTGTAGAAGGAATAAATAGGCGTGCCTTGCTTCCTTTGTGCAAGAGCCTGATGCCTTCGTCACACCCTTGGATGATTTGTCCAGCACCCAGCTGAAACTCAAGAGGCTGGTAAGTTCTTTTTGGATCATGAATGCCATGCTGTTTAGCCACATCTTCTAGGCTCGTATCAAAAATTTTTCCATCTAGAAGCCGCCCAGTATAGTTGACTTTTACCTTATCTCCCTGCTTGGGCTTCACGCCTTGGCCTGATGTATCAATCACGTAACGCAAGCCCGAAGAGGTAGTATCTGCTGTAATCTGATGGTCGGCTAGGTAATTAGCAATGGCTTTGGCATCTTCCTGGAGCTGTTGTTCAGCCTCTTCTTGTCGTCTTCTTTGTAGTATAGCGATTTGTTCCGTTTCCCATTTTTTATACGCCTCTTCTGTCATGATGTCTTGCAGCTGGAGGTGTAAAAATATTTTTGTGTCTTGCTTAAGTTCATATTGCTTGGCTATGTACGCTAAGTTTTCGCCAAAAATCTTTGCTGCACTCAATCTGAAGATCAGGCTATCGCCTTTTTGAAGCATGCTGATGGCTTCTGCAAAGCCACCGTCTTCTGGGACCAGATCCTTGGAGTAACGTATTGTCAGGGGCAATTCCTGGTCTTCGGTGCTAAATAACACAGTTCCTTGTGGGGTTTTGTAGCTTATGTTAAGCAAAAGCATTTCACCTTCTTGAGGGCTAGGCCCTTTTCCCTTCCTGACTACGCGGTATTCTAGGCCTGTAGCTGTTTTTTTAAAAAATCCGTGGCGGTAAGTCCTGATCGAAAATACAAGGACAACAAGAAGGCCGGCAAGGCCAAGGAGGTAGTATAGGCGTTTTTTCTTATGCATTATTTCGGATTTAGTATGTTTTGCTTGGCTTTGACTAGTTTTTTAAACTTGACTACGGTCTCTTCTAGGCTGAGGCGAGAAGTTCCTCCTGCAGCATTTTTATGCCCGCCGCCATCAAAGTATTCTTGGGCCCATAGGCCCACATTTACTTCTCCTGAGGACCTCAATGATAGGCGTACGCCCTCTTCCTTTTCTTTGATAACAGCACCCAAGCTAATTCCCTCTACCGACAGTGCATGGTCTGCAAGCCCTTCTGTATCGCCTGTTCTTAGATGATACTTTTGATAATCCTTTGCATGAACGACAAAGTAAGCAGTATTGTATTCCTGAAGGACAATAAATCGATGGCTCAAAGCAAAGCCTAGAAACTTGAGTTTGTTCAAAGAGTAATTTTCATACAGTAATGTACTTATCTTAGCGACGTCAGCACCGTGGTGCATCAAGCAGGCGGCTATAAGGTGGGTTTGAGCCGTAGTATTGGTGTTTTTGAATGAGCTAGTATCGGTCATGATACCTGCATAAAGGCACTCAGCAATGTGCTGATCAACCAAATTTTGTGCACCTAAGGCCTCTATGATTCCATACAAAATCTCTGCTGTAGCTGCTGCCTGGGTATCTCGAAAAATCAAATCACCATAGGCTTCTTCGGTAGAGTGGTGGTCGATGACCACTTTAGGGGCCGTAGCATTTCTGACCACTGGCTCCATCTCATTGAGGCGGTGCAGGGTAGGGAAGTCTACACAAAAGATGACGTCAGCCTTTTTCATCAGTTCAGAGGATTTTGCTTGCTGCCCTTGTGTGCCGATCATCACCTCGGCTGCACCTGGTAGCCAGTTGAGAAAATCAGGATACGCTGAAGGAGCGATCACCTGTACTTGGTGCTGTTGCTTTTTGAGCAAGGCAGCCAGCGCTAGCCCTGTTCCTAGGCTATCTGCATCAGGGCGCTGGTGTAAGGTAATGACGATGTGTTTAGGAGAGCTCAGTAGGACCTTAAGCGCCATAATGTTTCCCATATAACTGGAATGTCTGTAAAACAAGCCTAGGAGGACATGAAGGTCTCAAGTTTTGCCTAGAAAAACAAAGCAGCTACTGCAATACTCCAGATGTTATGGTTAGGTTCGTTGTGCTATTTGCCGATACAAAATCGGGCAAAAAGGTTAGTTAATAGCTCTTCAGTAGTTACTTGCCCGGTAATTGTTCCAAGATGGTAGAGTGCTCTACGGACGTCTTGTGCCAACAGTTCATTCGTCAGCTTGTTGTCTATTCCTTGCAACACATCTTCGAGCGCTTCTTGGCTCTGGCGTAGGCTTTCATAGTGTCGCGCATTCACCACGATAGTATCTGTTTTTTGTAACTGGTCTAGGGCCACATGGGATAAGAGTTGCGACTTGAGAGCAGCTAGGTTTGTTTGTTGCGCAGCTGAGATCAGGACAAAATCCTTTTGCTGAAGCGTCTGCAATAGCTTAGGAGGGGCAGCGTCGATCTTGTTGCCCACCTTAATCAAGGGCACCTCTGCTGCCTCAAGCTGCTGGAGGGTTTGCTGGATGCTGGGCAAAGTTTCTGTAGACAGGTCAAAAAGGTAGATGATGAGGGCTGCGCTTTGAAGTTGCGCTTTGGTCTTACGAATCCCTATGGCTTCTATGGCATCATCTGTCTTGTCGCGTAGCCCTGCTGTGTCTATGAACCTGAAGTGCACCCCTTCTATATTGAGCTCCTCCTCAATCAAGTCGCGCGTGGTGCCTGGGATGTTGGAGACAATGGCTTTTTCTTCTTTGAGCAAGGCATTGAGCAAGGTGGATTTGCCAGCGTTAGGCTTGCCAGCAATCACCGTAGGGAGGCCGTTTTTGATGACATTACCTAGTGTAAAGCTTTGTATGAGTTGTGTAATGGGCTTTAATAGGTCGTAGGTCAGGGTTTTCAGCGCTGCTCTGTCAGCAAAGGCTACGTCTTCTTCAGCAAAATCTAGCTCTAACTCCAGCATAGCAGCCAAGTGTACCAGTTTTTCTCGCATTTGTTTAATCTCATTAGAGAAGCCGCCCCGCATTTGGGACAGGGCTGTGCGGTGGGCTATGGCTGAGTCAGCAGCAATGAGGTCTGCTACTGCTTCTGCTTGGGCCAAATCCAACCTGCCGTTCAGAAAGGCCCGCTGGGTGAATTCTCCGGGTTTGGCCAAACGTGCTCCTTGTCGTACTAGTAGCTGGATGATTTGCTGTACAATAAACACTGAGCCATGACAAGAGATCTCTACAGCCTCTTCCTGGGTAAAAGACTTGGGTGCCCTAAAGATAGCGACCAGCACTTCGTCAAGGAGGGTTGCTTGGTCATGGATGGTACCCAAATGGAGGGTATGCGAAGGCTGTTGGGTGAGGTCTTTGCCTTGAAAGACTTGGTTCACCAACGCAATTACCCCTGCGCCTGAAAGCCTGATGACGGCAATGGCACTGCTCCCAGGCGGGGTAGCCAAGGCGACGATGGGGGGGGCTTGGTGGAAGGGCATAGTAAAGAGGCAGCAACAGACCTTTGGGTGGGTCCAAAGTTAGGAAGAACTGCTTGCGTATGCTTACGTCCTACTGCTTAACTGCTGCACCAGCCTTGCTTCTATACCAGCCTGCGCTACATAATCCACAAAAGCTGCGTTGAGGGGTTTGTGTTGCTCGGTGTTAAGTAGCGCTTGCGCAATTTTGGTAAAATAGTCTTGCTTGCGCCTGCGTTGCTCTGCGGAGGAGACATGGGCTTTCCACGCAGAGGGGGCTTTTTCTTTTGCTGCAGGTAAGGGTTGCTGCGGGCCTGCTTGCAGTGGCTCACTTGTCTCTTCATACTGCTTGCGCAGCGCTTGAGGAATCCACGGCTCACTGCTTTCTAGCTTATCAATGGGCGTTCTACCGCTTCTATCCTGCATATCTAGCTTGGCTCCATACGACAGCAATAGCACCAAGCCCCTGATGTCCATTTCTCCTCTGCACCAAAACGCAGAACATAGGCAGTGGGCAGCTGTTGTTTCACAGGCATAAGGATGGTTTTTGACATTAACATCAGCCCCATGCATGAGCAGATAGCGCGTTACATCAAAATTCCTACCCCCCTCAAGATCGAAGTAGAGCGCCTCTTTAATAGGTGGTGTTCCGGATTTATTGAGTTGATCTATAGCTACAGGCTCCCCTGCTTCTAGTTGCGCTAATATGGTACTCAAGTGCCTGGAGCGATCCTGGTAATGGTAGATTTTAAAACACAGTGTTGTCTTTTTCCCATCTAAAGTGATCGTCACATATTTGTATTCTATCTCCCCCCCCCAGCATGCACCCGTCCCAGCCCTGCACAACCAGGCCTCGCCATAGCAGCCATAGAATAGAAGCATACTTTTTACGCATGACTATATAAAGCTAACGGTAAAAGCGGACCATGTGATAAGCAGCTGTATCTGTTGCTCCTACCAATACATAAGACGCAAAATCTTGTCTCATCAGGTACTCCATCTCTTGCCGGCTGTAGCGATAAAGACAATTGTTAGTATCCATAATAACGAATTCCTGGGGATCGTCATTGCTATCTACCGACACGCCTACCACAGTAACATAATGGGCTAAAGCAGCACCAAACGCCCAGAAGACAATGACTGGCTCTCCCCTTCGTAGATCATCTCGAATGGCCCTAGCACACGCCCCAAAGTCATGAAAGGAGTGATAGCTTGCCCCTTTAGTGCCTGGTAGGAAGTCGGTAATATACGCGGCTAGGTCTGCAGGCCTCGGCCCCACGTCACTAGAAATTGTGTTACCAATTGTTGCCGTAACTATACCGCCTGCCGCCACTCCCCAACTTGGAACAGCAGCTACTATTGATGCCCCTCCTGTAAAAGGAGCCAATAGGCAAGCACCCGCGAATACAGCAGCACCTCCCAAAAGTATACCCCTTCCTTTCCTTTCTATAGCCTCTTTATCAACACTCTTAGGAGCGTTCGGTAAGAATGAGTCTCTGTAAACCCCTTCGCTCATCCCGTAGCCAGACATATGAATGGCCTTGGCTGCTGCATTGATTCCACAGGACCAACTCTCTCCCTGAGGAGGGATGTCATTTAATGCATTACGCATCTTTAAAGCTTCGCAAAGGCGTATCCAACGGTAGGGATCGTCTGGATAGTTGAAGAAGTAGTCGACGCCATCGTCTTTATAACCTAGATTAATTCCCTGGGGGAGCGCATCTTTCCTTCCCCCTATGCCAGGGCCTGCCTTTTGGAGTATTTGTATCCAGTCTTCTAAGGCTGCTACGGATACCATTTGTACCTTGCCTCTATCTGGACACTTGTTGTAGTAGGCTTGCAAGCAACAGGCAGCTTCTGCTAATAAGGACTCGGGCACAAACATCAACTCTTGCCCTCCTTGCTCACAAAAACAGACAGGGATCGGCATCGATCTTACTGTGTCAGGATCTAGTATGCCCACTAACACTTCGCCAGCAGGAATGGCTTCAATAAGTTGTTTGACTTGGGTATCCGGAATAGCAGCGTGTGCGTCTGCTAAAGCAGCCATACATTGGCTGCCGTCTATGGCTAGTTCTTTTTGTGTCTGGATGTCTTTTTCCACCTGAAGACCATAACGGTTGCCCTCGGTTCTATGACAGCTGATGGGCAAGGTGGTAACTAGCACACCTATGAGCCAGGCTTGGCGTTTCAATAGCTTGTACATATTGTGTCTTTTTAGTTTTGCTTTACCCTAAGTTAGCGATAATGCTTTTTAAAAAAACTGTGTGTTGAAAAATTGTTCATGCTCGTGAAGACTACTACCCTTCCAGCGTTCTCCGAGCCTAGCGCTGATCAGCATCCGTAGATCGTAGGCATGCCTAGTCTGCCCTAGGGGCCTCTTTGTGGCGCGGTGGGGTGTCATATTTTTGTCTATTTTGCTTTTCCATTGACTGGCTTTTAAAACGCCTTTGCCTCATACCAACATATTCATGCAACATTTTCTTTCTGACCGCGTTGATTCCTTACCTGCTTCCGCAACTATGGCAGTGCACCAAAAGGCCATGGATTTACAGGCCCAGGGGCACGACATTATCAACCTGAGTGTCGGGGAGCCGGACTTCAAGACGCCTGAGCCGATCCAGCAGGCTGCCAAGCAAGCGATCGATACAGGGGCTTACTTCTCCTACCCACCGGTAGGCGGTTATGCTGACTTGCGGGCTGCTATTGCTGAGAAGCTGACTAAAGAAAACGACATTCCCTGCGCTCCTAACCAAGTGGTAGTGTCTAATGGGGCCAAGCAGGCGCTTGCCAACGTGTTTTTGTGCTTACTCAATCTTGGAGACGAAGTGGTCGTATACGCGCCTTATTGGAGCAGCTATGTCTCTATGGTTCAGTTGGCAGGCGGCAAGCCTGTATTGATCAGCGGAGCGTTGGCCAACTGCTTTGAGGCTACCCCAGAACAACTAGCCCAGGCCATTACCCCTAAGACCAAGGCTGTGATCTTCTCTAGCCCTTGTAACCCTACAGGACATATTTTTTCTCGACAAACACTTGAGGACATGGTAGCGGTACTGGTCCAACATCCACACGTTTTGGTCATTGCCGATGAGATTTATGAGTACATCAATTTTGTGGGGGAGCATTGCAGCATAGGGGCATTGCCGAGCATACAAGACCGTGTCGTTACTATCAATGGTTTTTCAAAAGGCTTTGCCATGACAGGCTGGCGGGTAGGGTACATGGCAGCGCCTGTGTGGCTGGCCCAAGCTTGTGAGAAAATCCAGGGCCAGACTACTTCTGCCCCTTCTTCTATTGCCCAACGCGCTGCCTTGGCAGCCCTACAAGGAGGACGAGAAGCTCCTCAGCGAATGGCTGCTACTTACCGCCAAAGGCGTGACCTTTGCATGACACTTCTAGAGAATATTCCAGGCTTGCGTTGTGGTAAGCCACTGGGGGCTTTCTATTTATTTCCTGATGTCAGCGCTTATTTGGGGTGTACAGATGGGCAAGCTATTATTCAGAATGCCGAAGCGCTGTGTATGTACCTGTTGCAAGCAGCCCATGTTGCTTTGGTGCCAGGCAGTGCTTTTGGTGCCCCCAAGTTCATCAGGCTCTCTTATGCAGTGGCCGAGGAGCAACTACGCGCAGCATTCAAGCAGCTACAAGCAGCCTTGGCTAGGCTAAAAGCTTGCTGAGCCAGCCGCCTGGTATAGGGAGGCATAGTAGCCTCCTTGGGCCAAGAGGGTTGCGTGGGTACCTTCCTCTTGAATCCTTCCGTGTTTCAGCACCAGAATCTTATCTGCATGTTGGATGGTAGCCAAACGATGAGCGATGAGGAGGCAGGTTCTGTTTTGCATCAGCGTGGCTGTAGCTTTTTGAATAAGCCGTTCACTCTCCGTGTCTATAGAAGCTGTGGCCTCGTCTAGGATCAAAATACAAGGGTCGTAGACTAGCACCCGCACAAAGGATAGTAGCTGCCGCTGGCCCATGGAGAGGGTCATGCCCCTTTCCATAACATTGTAATCATAGCCCCCAGGCAGCTGCAAGATAAAATCATGAATGCCCATCAGCTGGGTAGCTTCCATGACCCGATTTTTGGAGATGTTAGGATCTCCCAAGGTGATGTTCTCGTAGATACTGTCAGAAAAGAGCAAGACATCTTGCAGCACAAGCCCTAAATGCTTGCGCAAGGTCTGCAGCTTATAGTCTTTGATATTGACCCCATCGACGCTAATCACGCCTTTTTGTACATCATAGAAGCGTTCGAGCAGGTTGATCAGGGTAGATTTCCCTGCGCCAGTAGCCCCGACAATGGCCAAGGATTGCTGGGCTTCGAGCTGGAAAGAAATTTCCTTCAAAACATACTGCTTGTCTTGATAGCCAAACCATACATTTTGAAAGGCGATGGCTCCTTGAAGATGCTTGGGCGCATAGGTGCCTGTGTTGTCTACTTGTTCCCCGCTTTCTAGCAGCCTAATAATCCGGTCTGTGCTTACCATGCCCATTTGTAGCGTATTAAAGCGGTATGCGATGAGGTACATCGGACGAAAAAACAGATGGATGTACATCAAGAAAGCAACCAGCTCGCCCAAGGTGGCCGTACCCAGTAGTACGTCTTTAGCACCATACCCAACAAGCAGGCTGATCGACACTGCGTTGAAAATGCCCATTAGTGGCAAATAGAGGGCGTAATACTGTACAGATTTGATACCAGCGTTTTGGTGGGTTTCGTTCAGGGCCTTAAACTTTGCTAATTCACGCTGCTCTCTTCCAAAAATTTGTACCATGCTCATGCCTACAATGTGCTCTTGCGTAAAGGCATTGAGTTGAGCTACAGCATCCCTCACGGCCCTAAAAGCACGCTTAAGCTTTTCCTTAAAAACGTAAGTAAAGACGGCAATCAAAGGCATGGTTGCCAAGCTGAGCAGGGCCAGCCGCCAGTTGAGGTAAAACATAAGCACGATCATGAGCAATATTTGTAATAGATCGCTTATCAAGGCTGCCATGCCTTCGCCAAAGACATTAGCCAGGGTTTCTGTATCAGAGATGTTGCGGGTTACTAGCCTACCAATGGGGGTCCTGTTAAAAAAGCTAGTGCGCAGCCGAAGGATGTAAGCGTAGAGCTGGATACGGATGTCTCTAATCACGTGCTGCCCCAACCAGTCGGCCAGGTAGGTCTGGTAGTATTGCGCAGCACTCTGGATGGCTAGCAAAGCTACCAGCAGGGTAGTCATCTTCACCAACCCCTTGTAATCACCCACTATGATGTATTGATCTATGGTAAGCTGAACTAGGTAAGGCTGCAGCGGGGTCAGTGCGCCCAGCAAGAAAGTGAGGAAGATGAGGAAGTAAAAGGTGCGGCTGTAGGGCTTGACAAATACAGCCAGCTTTTGTAATACCTTCAGGTCTCCCAACTTTTGGGCTTGTTCTTGGTAGTTAGGCATGGGCCCTGAATATAGGAAAAGATGAGGGGGAGCTCGAAGTGTACATGATTTAGGTGATAAAAATATCCGCTGGATACGCCACTTCAGTCAAGGCTAGTCCCCGAGCAGGGATCAAACTAACGGCTACGTCCCGCTCTTTGTAGGCAATAAGCGTTTCAAAAGCTGATAGGCTCACCTGCCCCTGGCCTACCTTAAGCAAAAGACTGACAATCATCCGGACCATCCCCCGTAAGAACCGGTTGGCTTTGATGCGGAAGATCAGATGTTCCTCTTGGACTAGCCAGCCTGCTTCCATGATAGTGCATAAAAAGTGATGATCACCTGGGCGTTTTTTGCAGAGGTGCTGAAAATCCTGCTCGCGGCACAAGAGGGCAGCTGCTTCATTCATCTTGGAGACGTCCACTGCTCCCTTGAGCCAGTAGCTTGTTCCCTGCTGAAAAGGCGATTTGGTCTGTACAATGGTATAGGCATACGTTCTAGCAAGGACGTCAAAGCGAGCATGGGCATGGGGCTTTACAGGCCTGATGGCTTCAATGGCAATGTCTGGCGGCAATATTGCATTGAGCTGGTAGCGAAGGTGATGGATGGCTAATCCATGCGCTAAGTCCACATGGGCAAATTGCTGCCGCGCATGTACGCCTGCGTCCGTCCTACTACTCCCTACAAGCTGTACTTCTCTGCGTAGGATTTTCTCCAGGCACGTTTGAATGACTCCCTGAACTGTAGTGGCATTTTGTTGGATTTGCCAGCCATGATAGTGGGTGCCTCGGTAGGCTATTTGCAGGAAGTAGCGGCGTATTTTTTCAGGCATAGGACGGCAAATAGGGACGTAAAGATAGCGGATCAACAGCGGGCTGCCTTGGTGTTACTATTGCTTTTTGTAGCCAGCGCTTGCTATTTTCGGTCAACGATAAAAATACTCCTTCCCCATGGACTTTACGGTCGAAAGCATCCTTATTGTAGGCTCATTTTTGCTTTTTGTCAGTATCCTAGCTAGCAAAATTTCTACTAAGCTTGGTATTCCTACCTTGCTCATATTTTTGGCTATCGGCATGCTGGCTGGGTCTGACGGCATAGGGGGCATTAGCTTTTACAACCCCTACTTGGCCAAGGTCCTAGGGGCAGTGACGCTTACGCTCATTCTTTTCTCAGGTGGCCTTGACACTGAGTATGCGCATATTCGACCCATTATATGGAACGGCATACTCCTCTCTACGGTAGGGGTGCTGGCGACGGCTTTTAGCATTGGCTACTTCACCTACCTAGTAACCAACCTCAGTCTGGTAGAGAGTCTTTTGCTGGGCTCTATTATCTCCTCTACGGATGCAGCAGCTGTGTTTTCTATTCTGCGTTCTAAGAACATCTATCTAAAACACAACCTGGCCCCTACCCTAGAACTAGAGTCAGGGAGTAATGATGTCATGGCCTATTTCTTGATGGTATTTTTCACAGGGCTGCTGAGCAGTAAGGGAGCTATCTCTGTGTCCTCTGCTATCCCTATGTTCTTCAGAGAGATGCTCATTGGGGGTGTGATGGGCTTTCTGATAGGCAAAGCTATGGTGTTGGTGGTGAACAAAGCAAGGCTTGCCTACGAAGCACTTTATCCGGGCCTCACCCTCTCTATGATCTTGTTTGCTTACTCTGCTACCAATTTTATCCACGGCAGTGGCTTCTTAGCCGTCTACATTGCTGCTTTGATGTTGGGGAGCCAAGACTTCTTGCACAAGAAAAGCCTGATCCGATTTTACGACGGCGTGACATGGCTGATGCAAGTGGTTATGTTCATTGTTTTGGGCCTGCTGGTTTTTCCTAAGCGGCTCATTCCCGTGGCTGGAATGGGTGTTTTGATTTCCTTGGTATTAATGTTTATGGCCCGGCCGTTAGGCGTATTCCTCTCACTGGCCTTTTTCAAGAAGGTCGACCACAAGCAAAAACTGTTTATATCTTGGGTAGGTCTTAGGGGGGCTGTTCCCATTGTATTTGCTACTTATCCTTTGTTAGAGGGTATTGACAAGTCTGACACAATTTTTCATATAGTCTTCTTCATTGTCCTTACTTCCATACTATTTCAGGGTACTACGCTTCACCAGCTTGCCCAATGGCTCCAACTCGAAGCCCAACTAGCCCAGAAAAAAGCCGGGGCCCTCATCAGCTTATCAGAAGATATCAAGAGTGAATTACTAGAGATAGGGGTAGTTAACAATTCAACGGCTGCTGGCAAACAAATTGTAGAGCTAGGCTTTCCGAAAGGGTCACTCATTGTATTGATCAGGAGGGACGATCACTACATAACCCCCCGAGGAGATACAGTCATCGAGGCAGGTGATAAGCTCATGGTCATGACAGATGATCAACGGGCCATCAAAGACATTAAAGCCTGCCTAGGAAGCACTTAGTCGCCTGTTTAGCACATCGCTCTTTAAGCGGGCCTGTCCCTTCAAGTACGCGGTCTGAAGCGCTATCGGGGTTTGTTATAGTGCCAGAGATGCACAAAAGTTGAGCACATAGGTAACACACGATGAAGGTTATCATCAGTGGAGGCGGCACGGGCGGCCATATCTATCCGGCTATTGCTATTGCTGATGCCCTAAAAAAACAAGCGCCAGCTACAGACATACTATTTGTGGGGGCCATTGGGAAAATGGAGATGCAAAAGGTACCAGCGGCAGGCTATCCCATTGTAGGGCTACAGATCAGGGGCTTTCAGCGCCAACAAGTGCTTCAAAACCTTTTGCTTCCTTTTAGGCTGATAGCCAGCTTGTGGAGGGCCCGTAGGCTACTCAAGGAATTTCGGCCTGATGTGGTGGTGGGTACCGGTGGCTATGCCAGCGTGCCTATCCTATACATGGCTACCAAGCGGAAAATTCCCACCCTTATCCAAGAACAGAACGCAGCCATTGGCCTTGCTAACCAGCTGCTAGCTGGCTATGTGGACAAGGTGTGTGTGGCTTATGCAGACATGGAGAAGTACTTCCCTGCTGAGAAAATCATACGCACGGGCAATCCTGTACGAGAAGACCTGTTGCACCTGGCTGAGAAAAGACTAACCGCCTATGAGCATTTTGGCTTGATACCTGACAAGCCATGTCTGTTGGTACTGGGAGGCAGCTTGGGCGCTAGAACAATCAATGAAAGCATCTTACATGCTATCGATTCGTTGATTGAAGCAGGGCTTCAGTTCATTTGGGCGACTGGGCGCCTGTATTTTGAGGGCGTCCAAGCACAGCTTACAGTGCAACAACGCGTTGTTGTTAAGCTATATCCTTTTATCGCCCCCATGGACCTAGCTTATGCAGCAGCAGACGTGGTGGTTGCCAGGGCAGGCGCTGGAACAGTAGCAGAGCTTTGTGTGGCCCAAAAGCCAGTCATCTTTGTACCCTCTCCTAACGTAACGAATGACCACCAGACCCAGAATGTGTTGCCTCTGGTAGAAAGCAATGCAGCCTTAATGGTTAAGGATGACGAAGCTATGCAGACGCTCTCTGGAGAAGTGATCGGACTTTTGCAGCTTGGGGCTCGACAAAAGATTTTGGCCAAAAACATTAAGGCCTGGGCTAGGCCCGAGGCTACAGCAGCCATTACACAAGAGATCCTTGACTTGACCAATCCTGAGAAACACGGAACCCACAGACACCACTGATGCAAGACTATCAATATGTTTACCTGATAGGCATCGGGGGTATTGGGATGAGTGCGGTAGCCAGGTGGTTCAATGCCCAGCCATTACAAGTCTTTGGCTACGACCGGGCTGCTACTGCGCTTACTGACCAGCTTACGCAAGAGGGGGTCCAGATCCATTTTGAAGACCGTGTCGAAGCTATTCCAGCAGCGATTACACACCACAAGGAGCAGAGCCTCATTGTATATACACCAGCCATCTCTCCCCAAAACCAAGTGTTAAGTTACCTCAAGGCTAACCACTATACGGTGTTAAAGCGGGCAGAGGTACTGGGGATGATCACACAACGCTATCTTACCCTAGCAGTGGCAGGCACCCACGGCAAGACCACTACTTCTTCGCTGGCAGCACACCTGCTACACAGTGCTGAGAAAAGTATGGTGGGCTTTCTAGGGGGTATCGCCAAAGGCTATGGGGCTAACCTGCTCATCAACGCCCTCCACCAGGAGGGAACCATGGTAGTTATAGAGGCTGATGAATTTGACCGGTTCTTCCTGCACTTACAGCCGCACCTGGCCATCGTCACCACGATTGATCCTGACCACTTAGATACGTACGGCAGTGCGCAGGGGTTTAGAGACGCTTTCAAGGCATTTATTGCACGCGTTCCGCCTACTGGCAAAGCCATTGTTCACCAAAAAGCAGCACAACAGCTCCAGCTTCCTGAAGACGCCCCCAACATGGTTCGCTACGCCCTAGCCGATGCGCCAGTCAGCGCCGCCAATGTCCGTATCTGGCAAGGCAATTGCTACTTTGACTACATAAGTGAAGATACAATGATGAGGAACCTACGGCTAACAGTGCCTGGCTATCACAACGTAGAAAACGCTTTGGCAGTGATCACGGCTTGTCGGACCTTGGGCCTCGATGTTGCGTCTATTCGTAGGGGTATGGCTACTTTCCAGGGCATCAAACGGCGTTTTGATCATGTCATCCGTACCGAACAGTTGATTTTTTTGGACGATTATGCACACCATCCTGTAGAGATCACTGCTTTGTTGCAGGCAATCCGTTTGTTGTATCCTGATAAAAAGCTGACCGCTGTTTTTCGGCCCAACTTGTACACAAGGACCCGTGATTTTGCTAGCGCATTTGCGCAGAGCCTGGACTTGGCTGATCAGGTGTTCTTGTTAGATATTTATCCAGATCGCGAGGCGCCTATCGAGGGGGTTACTTCAGCATGCATATTCGAACAGATGACCCTAGGGCAAAAGGTGATGTGTACGCGAGAGAATCTGCTTGAAGCCTTGGGCCAACATGGCAAGCCAGAGGTGATTGTTTTGATGGGTTCAGGGGGTACGGGCAGCTTGGTTCCGCTGATTAAAGATTTTCTACTGACTCACTGGAGATAGCAGGCTGCTCAGCGGGAGAAGATGTTGGGGGAGACGCAGGAGCCGTTGGCGTAGGAGCATATATTTCGTAAGGCTTGATCTTACCTCTTCTAGCCCATAGGATGAGTAAGACACCCAAGCAAATAGCAACATCTGCAAGATTAAAGATAGGGAAAAACGACAAGTAGCTGCCTCCTAAAAAGGGCAGCCAAGCAGGCGCCTGGGCTTCCCCGATGTCTAGATAAATCATGTCTATGACCTGCCCATGCAACCAGGCCATAGGGGCGTTGGGTGGCGCATTGTCTAATAAAACAGCATAAAACGTACAGTCAATCACATTCCCGATAGCTCCTCCTAGGATAAAGCCCCAGCCCCACAACTGCCCATCGGGCCTATGTGCTGCTTGCCATAACCGCCAGAGGTAGCGGCCTATGATACAGGTGGCCAAAATACGCCCCAAAGTGAGTAGAAGTTTGCCATACCTAAATCCAAACTGGATGCCAAAGGCTATGCCTGGGTTAAGGGTGTAGTGAAGCTTCAACCAATTGCCTAGCAACTTGATGGCGCCGCGATACCCCATCTCCATATTGAAATGTACCCAAAGCTTAGAGGATTGGTCAATAAGCACGATTAGCAACGCGAGTAGGTAGTATTTCCAGGGGCTTTTCTTCATGGGGCCGTAAATATACGATGACTCGCACAAGCGTAGGCACTGACCAGCACGGAGATCAACAAAAACTGGGCCTAGTTAGAGGATTTGTCAAGCAGGGCTAGTTGCCCTACCACGTAGTCGACCTCCTCAGCGGTGTTGTGTTTACTGAATGAGCACCGGACTGTACCCCGCTGTGGATCAGTGCCCAAAGCCTTCAATACATGAGAGCCTACGTTGCTGCCACTGGCACAAGCACTCCCTACAGAAACCGATATCTGCTGAATATCTAGGTTAAACACCAGCATGTCATGGTTGTCTGAGGGCGGTAAGCTGACGCTCAAGATGGAGTACAGGCTGGCCTCGGCCTGGTCACTAGTGCCGTTAAAGGTGACGCCCGGAATGCGTGTTCGCAGGCGCTGGATCATGCGGTCTTTCAATCCTTGGATGTATACGCGGTCCGCCTCCAGGTGCTGATAAGCCACTTCGAGCGCTTTGCTCAGGCCCACAATGCCTGGCACATTTTCTGTACCGCCCCGCAGGTTCCGCTCCTGTGCTCCGCCATGAATGAGTGGGGTGATCTGGGTACCTCCGCGCATGTAGAGCAGACCTACCCCTTGGGGACCATGAAACTTGTGGGCAGATCCTACAGCCAGATGCACAGGCAGGGCTTGAAAATCCAACACACAGTGGCCAATAGTCTGTACTGCATCTGTATGAAAGCAGGCGCCATAGGTTTGGCAAAGCGCACCAATACGGGCTAGGTCGTTGAAATTGCCTATTTCATTATTGGCATGCATTAAGCTGACCAACGCCTGGGGGTAGGTCTTCAGCAGGTGCGCTAGGTGGTCGTATTGGAGGCAGCCTTGGGCATCTACCTGAACGTAGTGTAGTTGGATTTGGCCGGCTTGGGCCAGCTGCGCTAAGGGATGGAGGACTGCATGGTGCTCTAAGGGAGAGGTAATAACGTGGGAAGTGCTGGTGGCCACTACACTGCCCCACAAAGCCATATTGTTGCCCTCAGTACCCCCTGAGGTAAAAAAGATTTCTGAGGGCGATACGTTCAACAGGGCAGCAACCTGCTTACGCGCCTTTTCTACAGCTACCTTGGCTTTCCGGCCATGGGCATGGATAGAAGAAGGACTGCCACACAAGGTGTGCATGTAGGGCAACATAGCCTCTAGCACTGCCGGGTCTAAGGGCGTGGTTGCTGCGTTGTCTAGGTAAATGCTCATAACTATCCATCAAGCTTTTGCAGCACCTGATCAGCCAACTGTTGGGCCTGGGCTTGTGTAGATGCTTCGGCATACAGACGAATCACGGGCTCTGTGTTGGATTGTCGCAGGTGGACCCAACCCTGCTCGAACATGATCTTGACACCGTCTTCGGTGTTCAGCGGGTAAGTACTGTACTGTTGTTGGACCTTGTTCAACAGGGTAGTGAGATCAGTCGCTGGGGGCAATTGAATTTTTTGCTTGACAATGGCGTAGTTAGGGTAGCTGGCGCGCAGTGCCGAGGCAGTTTGTCCAGAACGGGCCAAATGCGACAGAAGTAAAGCAATGCCTACCAAAGCGTCTCTACCATAGTGCAGGGGCGGGTAAATGACTCCGCCGTTGCCTTCGCCGCCAATCACGGCTTGGGTAGCCTTCATTTTGGCCACGATGTACTGTTCTCCTACGGGCGTGCTGACGTGTCGGCCGCCATAGTGCTCAGTCAAGTCTTGCAGCGCTTGGGAAGAAGACAAATTCGAGACTGTGTTGCCTGAGGTATGGCGCAGGACATAGTCGGCCACAGCGACCAAAGTATAATCTTCACCCCAGGGTTGCCCTTTTTCGTCAATGACTACTAACCGGTCCACATCAGGGTCTACAGCCAGGCCTAGGTCATACTTGCCAGCCAGTACTGCCTGTACCAAGTCAGTCAAATGGGCAGGCAATGGCTCTGGGTTATGGGGGAACTGACCATTGGGCTCACAATGCAAGGGAGTGATGTAGGGCACGCCCAGGGCTTGCAGCAATTGGGGAACAGCCAGGCCACCAGTAGAGTTCACTGCATCGATAGCAATCTTGAACTGGCGGTGCTGAATGGCAGGCACATCTACCAAGGGCAGGGCTAAAATTTGGGCAATGTGCTGGGCAATGGCGCTTTCTTGCGGAATATACTGGCCCAGTTGCCCTACCGGTACAAAGGCAGGGGCTGACCGGGTAAATACCTCGGTGGCAGCGGCCGTGTCCAAAAACTCTCCGGCGTGGTTGAGCAACTTCAGGGCATTCCACGCCGCAGGATTGTGGCTGGCCGTAATAACGATCCCCCCACAGGCTTGCTGGTGGGAGACAGCCAGGGCGACCGTAGGGGTGGGAGACAGCCCCACATCCAGCACATCCAACCCTAGGCTTTGCAGTGTAGCACTCACCAGTCGGCTGATCATGGGCCCCGAAGGCCGCGTATCGCGCCCGATGACTACGGCGTTAGCCCCCCCCTGTTGTAGGAGCCAGCTGCCAAAGGCCGCAGTCAGGGCTACAACATCAATGGGCGTGAGGGCATCGCCTGCAGCACCGCCTATGGTGCCTCGGATGCCAGAAGTGGATTTAATAAGCGGCATAGTTCATTGATTTGCTTATTGGATTAAAGGCGTTGAATGATTCGTGCCTTTGCCATCCTCCTGATGGTTCACTAGTTTTTCACTGGGACCAATGGCCAGCAAGCTAGGCTACATAGGCACAAGTACAAAACATGGGCGTGATACAGGATATCAACCCATGAATACGCCACCTGGCTAGCTTGTATGCCAGCAGGACATAGAATAACTTTGGGCGTCGTTTTGACCTTCAACCCCCTACTTTGTTATGCGCAACAAAGGCTTCGTGGTTTTCCTAACGCTACTCATTTCGCTACTTTGTGTCTACTATCTGTCCTTTACATGGGTGGCTGTCTTAGTCCAACAAAAGGCCAGCGTGCATGCTACAGATGAAAACGGCCATATCGACTTTGCCAAGCACCAAGCCTACCTAGATGCGCTTTGGAAAAAGCCTGTATACAACCTGCTAGGCCTGCAGTATACGTACGAAAAAGTGAAAGAAAACGAACTGGCCTTGGGCTTGGACTTGCAGGGGGGGATGCACGTGACGCTTGAGATATCGCCTGTAGAACTGATCCAAGGACTGGCAGGAGGCAGCAAGGACCCTACTTTTTTGGCTGCTTTAGCGCAAGCCCAAAAGCAACAGCTTCGCCAACCGCAGGGGTCTTTTACTACGCTTTTTTATCAAGCTTACCAAGCCCAGCCAAATGCAGGCAGACTGAGCGATATCTTTGCCACAGCCGCCAACCGCACCCGGATCAGCTATGAGTCTACTGACAAAGCAGTGCTACAATGCTTGGATGAAGAGCTCGACAAAGCCATTGATCGGTCTTTTGAAATTATCCGTGCTCGGATTGACCGCTTTGGCACTTCCCAACCCAATATCCAGCGCTTACAGGGCACGGGGAGGATCCAGATAGAACTCCCTGGCGTCAACAACCCAGAAAGAGTGCGGAAATTGCTCCAAGGCGTAGCCCAGCTGCGTTTTTGGGAGGTGTATGAGATGCCTGACTTGAGCGCGGCCTTACAAGCCATTGACAAGCTCTTGGCTGCAGAACAGCCTGCAACGCCTCAAGCACCTACAGAGGAAGGCACTACCGTCGAAGACGATGCCATGTCTCTTCTCTTCAAGCGCCTCAAAGGGACTTATGGGTTGGCTTATGCCGTAGACGATGTGGCTACTATCAACAGCCTGCTCACGCGCAGTGATGTCAAAGCCTTGTTGCCCAATGATTTGAAATGGTTATGGGACGTGAAGCCACACAAGCTTCAAGACGGTACTGCGGTGGTGAACCTCTATCCTATCAAGCAGCGCCGCAGCGGCCTGGCCGCCCTAGAAGGGGACGTGATCACGGATGCACGCCAAGTCTTTGACGACCGGGGTCGGCCGGCTGTGAGCATGCAGATGAACAGCCAGGGAGCCAGGGCTTGGAAAAGGGTGACAGCCAACAACATTGACCGACGCATTGCCATTGCCTTGGATGACTATGTGTACTCTGCCCCAGTGGTCAACACAGAAATTCCCAACGGAAGCTCCCAGATCACGGGCAGCTTTACGATTGAAGAAGCCAAAGACTTGGCCAACATTCTTAGGGCAGGCTCTTTACCTGCTCCAGTCAAAATTGTAGAAGAAGCCATCATTGGCCCTACCCTGGGCAAAAAAGCCCAAGCCCAAGGCATTGCCTCTATGCTCATTGGCCTCAGCTTAGTCGTACTATTCATGGCACTCTACTACGCTAAAGGCGGCCTCATTGCCAACCTGGCGCTGCTCTTCAACCTCCTTTTCATCTTAGGCATTCTGGCCCAACTCAACGCGGTCTTGACCTTGCCCGGCATTGCCGGCATTGTACTCACCATCGGCATGTCTATTGACGCCAATGTGTTGATCTTTGAACGCATTCGGGAAGAGTTGCAGGCAGGCGCCTCGATGAAAGTGGCCATTGACCGGGGCTACCAAAAGGCCTACAGCTCGATCATTGACGCGAACATAACTACCTTCTTGACCGGCGCCATTTTGTACTTCTTGGGGCAAGGGCCAGTCCGTGGTTTTGCCACTACACTCATGATTGGCATTGTCAGTTCCTTTTTCACAGCGGTGTTCATCACCCGTGTCATCATGAGTTGGCTTGTGAGCCAGCGTCGAGAAAACCGATTGACTTTTTCTTTTGCTTACAGCAGAAACTTGTTGAGCCACCTGAACATCGACTTCTTGAAGCTACGGCGCTGGGCTTATGCTGTGTCCCTAGGCTTCATGGCCATTGGCTTGGGGCTAATGGCTCATCAAGGCGGGCTCAACCTAGGCGTTGACTTTACAGGAGGACGGTCCTATGTAGTGGCTTTTGACCAACCCATAGAGCCTTCAGCGCTCAAGACGCAACTAGCTGAGCACTTTAACGACCAGGGCACAGAGGTCAAGACTTACGGCAGCAACAACGTGCTCAAGATCACCACCAGCTACCTCATGCAAGAAGAAAGTAGCGAGGCAGATGAAAAGGTACAGCAAGCCCTGATTAAAGGCATGCAAGAGTTGACAGGCCTGACCCCGGCCGACCCTACCACGGCTGTTCAAAAAGGGACCTTTGCCATCGCCAGCGCTGCTAAGGTAGGAGCAACCATTGCCGGTGATATCAAGGCAGCAGCCCGGAAAGCCATCTTCTCCTCCTTGGTGATCATCTTCTTCTACATCCTCGTGCGCTTCCGCAAGTGGCAGTTTGGCCTGGCTGCAGTCATCGCCCTGTTCCATGACAGCTTGGTCGTGTTGGCTGCCTTTGCCATGGCCAGAGCCTTTGGCCATACCTTTGAGATAGACCAGGTCTTTATTGCAGCCATGCTCACCATCATTGGCTACTCCATCAATGATACAGTAGTAGTATTTGACCGAGTCAGAGAAAGACGACGCATACAACCCAGCAGCAATTTTCTAGCCATGGCCAACCGCTCCATCAATGAAACCATGAGCCGTACACTGATCACTTCTTTGACCACGCTCATTGCGGTCGTCATCCTGTTCATTTTTGGAGGGGAAGTGCTGCGAGGTTTCTCTTTTGCCTTGCTGATCGGCATTGTGTTTGGCACGTACTCTTCCATCTTCATTGCCACGCCGCTGGCGATTGACCTATCCCCGAAATATCGCACAGGCAAAAGTCAAAAATAGATCGGAGACATTTTTACGGAGTGCACCTGGCCTATGGTAGGGACCCTGTTGCGCCATGCGAGGCCACCAAGCTGAGCCCCTGGAGTAGGGCTGCCCAGTACGCTTCAATAGGCCCCTACATGGCTGGCTAGTAATAAATTGGCCAATGATTTTTGCTCCAAGACAGCATTATTCAAGCGAGGGCGGGAAACTTCTGTCATAAAATTGTAAATAGCGGCCAGCTATAAGCAATGCGCTACCTGCATGGACATGGATGGCAACCTGATAGGCTTGCACTTGATTACGGCAGCTAGACATCCCGAAAATAGACAGGGGCTGATGGTCCAGATCCCACTTGAATCCTTGGGTAGATAGGGTCGCTGTGGGATGTGGCAGGATAGAAATTATTTCATCTTTGATGCCTGCAAACGATAAAAAACCACTAATAGGGAAGCCCCAATGGGGTTTTTCAAGCATCTCTCCAGCATAAAAGACCATAGGACATACTCGCGCATACCTCATGAGACAATTGATGTTATTGAGCATGTGATCTACCTCCTTGCCAAATACGCCGCATACTAGCGCAGGAAACAAATCTTTTTCTCTCATATATAGAATGCTTTTTTCAAAATCAGTAAGATTTTGATTGCGTACTTCTATAAAATCCACATGCGTAGGCAGGGATAGATGCGTGTGAAAAGAATCCATGTCCCCTACGATAAAGCGAGGGCAAACGCCCCTACGAAGCAACGCACTACCTGCCCCATCAGCTGCTACTAGGGGCAAACCCGAAAACTTCTCAAAAAAAGCTTGATGGGGTAGATGGCCATTGAGACAAAGAAGGCTCTTAAAATAAGCTGCCCCGTCGTTATTTGTCATAGCAATACTTGAGCGCCAACAGCATCGCATCCATCTGCCTATACGGCGGGCATGTGTCAGCGCATTAAACAGCACAGCCTTACGAACAGGCTTATGGGGCACGTAGGGCTTGTGCTAGTGAGGGGCAGCCATTTACTGCTCTGCAGTAGTTGTAGCACCGTGCCTATGCAGCTGGGTATGGATGGCAAAGATAACGAAGGATTCTTTACAGCTAGATTCATTACAGCTAGACGAATCGCACGCCCTACGAGCAAAAACGAAGTAATATACTTTCCAAGGGATGGCGAGGAACCAAGTACAAGTATGAATGCATGGGAAGCGGCAGTAAAAGTATCTGACAGCGATGAAGAGGCTGTAGCACACGTGCAATTGTTAAAGGATGAAATCCGGAAGAATATACTGAAACAATTTGAGACAGAACGACAAATAAGTAGCATCCAACGCGAAAAACGTGCAAGGGAAAACGATGAGAGAAGATATGAGGAATTCCTTACAGCAATGGTTAGAAATCGGGAGGAAGTTTGGCGTCTCAATGACCAGACAGGAGATAGGTATGAAACACGTTGCAGGGCTTGTAACTGTGTCTATTCAATGAATAGGGCCGCCTTTTAGGAGATGCTCAATAGGGCTAGTACGAATGGCACTACCTATACACGAACAAGCTACAAATGGTTCCTTTGGGCAAAGTGGGACTATGACACTTGCATCACCCATAGGGAGATAGATAGGTGTTTACACTGTCATCAAGACTACCGCGAAAGAGCTGCAATGGAAGATTTGGGCGGCGCCCAGAGAGAACTGAGGCGCCTCGATAGCCAATCGAATTGCGAAGTCCAAAACTATCGCAATCTAGATAAAAGTTTAGAAAAAGATATACGAGGGGAGAAAGTATTGACTCGCCTAAGTGAACGCAAGCTATTGCCCAAGCTACAGGGCTTACCGAAGCAAAGATTACTGAACTAACAAGCAAAGACTAAAGTATAAGAATATAATGGAAAATATTAAACAATACAACACCGTAATAGTCGGTCTGTTAAGCATTATAGTAAGCATGGCTACACTAGGATGTAGCAACTTACATAAACCATTAGGTATGAATGGAGGTGATAGTGATGAGGAAGCAGAAAATTATGGAGCATTCATATTGCAAGAAATAGAAGAAGACGAACAAGCCATAGAAACAGCAAAGAGCGAAATTGCCACCAAACGGAGAAAACACGAAAACCTGGGGGATAAAAATGAGTATCTTCAGCGCCTACGCGACACCAAAAAAGAAGCGCTTGACAAGATCCTTACGCAAATACGTAAGGATGCGGCACACGACGATGACTTGATGCGCCAAAACTGTCCCCAATGCACTTTTTACGTAAAGTGTAAGAAGTGCGGTGTAAGTACACGACTTACATTCTCTAGATTCAAGGAATTGGTGAACAAATACAGACTTGGTTATACATACGATGAGCAATACAGATGGTTTTTATGGTGGGAATGGGGTCATCATAAAACTAATTACCAGTTTACAAAATGCTTTAAATGCATGGATGAACAAGATATACAAGGATTTGAAAAGAGCATTAATAAGAATGCCGATGCACTGGCTCGCTTAGAGGCAGAAATCGTACAGAAAAGGGCAACTCTAGCGTCTAAAGAGCATGAACTAAAAAAAGATGAAAGAAGTAGAGACACGGTGAGACGTCAAGACAACAGCAGGAGGCGCTATAGAGACCTATACGATTCAACCCAGGCAGAATTAGCTGCAAGACAGCAAGAAGATGAGGAGGGATCGAGGCACTTAGAAGAACTTGAAGCCGCTATAGCAGAGAGTAGGAAGATAATTAAGGAAAAAAAGGAAGAATTGCGTACGCTAGCGCAGCAGTTATTGGCAAAAGGAGTAGCCATGAGCGAAGTTATTGCTGCTACAGGACTTACATAAGCAGAAATCGAGGCCTAGAGCGATAAAAAAGAATAAGCATGTATTACTAACCATCCCCGAAATCGTTATGCGCACTTTCATCAAGTATAACCATTGCAAGCTATGCCTAATTATCACAGTTTTGAGTACACTCACACTGGGCTGTGGTAAGTTACACAGTCCGTTGGGCATGATGAACGATGAAGACATAGACCTGGGCCCATTGTCGCCGGAGGTGCGAAATATGGCGGAAAAAGCAAGAGATCAAATAAATCATTATCAGCAGCAAGTAAAAAGCGCCCAACAAAAAATGTGAGAAATCCAACAAGTGTTGCCGGAACAGGAGAAAAAGGACGCTCAGCAGTTGTACGCACTGAAGCGTCAATTGATCACCAATATGATTCAATTGGGCGTCCCTAGAGCAGAAGCTGAAGCAGCGACAACCCTCTCTGCTAGTGGGGATGATGCTGAAGCACTTAAGAGTAGCGTTCAAGGAGCGAATGGTGTCATTAAAGCGGTGGAGTTAAATCCACCAGGGGGTAGCATTACTAGCATGTAAAAGCACTCCCTATGCATCAATACGCCTGCGCAAAGACCACCCTTTGGTGTGCAGGCCGCCCAGTGTAGATACATCGCCCGCTTTCTTGTGGTGCGTCCAGGGGAATGCAGCGGATAGCAGCTTTGGTTTCCGCGTGGATTTGCTTTTCTGTTTCGGTCGTGCCGTCCCAGTGCGCTAGGACAAAACCTCCTTGCTCTTTCAGCACAGCCTGGAAGGCTGCATACGTATCCACGGACGTGGTATGCGCCCCTTGAAAGGCCAAGGCGCGTTGGTAAAGATCGGCCTGGATATTGGTAAGCAGTTGCGTGACTTGGGCTACAATGTGGTCTGTGCTGATGGTCGTTTTTTCTTGGGTATCCCTTCTGACCAACTCGACCGTGTTATGGGCCAGGTCTTTGGGCCCAATGACGAGGCGCAGGGGCACGCCTTTGCGTTCATACTCCGCAAACTTCCAACCAGGTTGGTACGCATCTCGGTCGTCTAGCTTGACGGCTATGCCTTGAGATTGCAGGGCGTGTTGCAGGGTAGTAGCTTGCTGGAAGATGGCGTTGCGGTCTGCCTCACGCTTATCAATGGGGATGATGACGACCTGGATAGGGGCCAGCCGTGGAGGCAGCACTAGCCCTGCATCATCTGAGTGGGTCATAATCAATGCCCCGATTAAACGGGTGGTAACGCCCCACGAAGTTCCCCAAACATGTTCTAGCTGCCCTGCCTGGTTCGCAAACGTCACATCAAATGCTTGGGCAAATTTCTGGCCCAGAAAATGGGCGGTACCTGCTTGTAGGGCTTTGCCATCTTGCATCAATGCCTCAAGGGTATAGGTTGCTTCTGCCCCAGCAAACCGCTCATAGGCGGTCTTAGTGCCTTTTAGCAAAGGCATGGCCATGTAGTTGCAGGCAAAATCGTAGTAGATATCCAGCATCTGGCGGGTTTCTTGCACTGCTTCTGCACGAGTAGCATGGGCGGTGTGTCCTTCTTGCCACAAAATTTCTGCTGTTCTCAAAAAAAGCCGTGGGCGCATCTCCCACCGTACTACATTGCTCCATTGGTTGATCAGCAAGGGCAAGTCGCGGTAGGACTGGATCCAGTTTTTATAGGTGTGCCAGACAATGGCTTCTGACGTGGGTCGAACGATGAGTTCTTCTTCTAGCTGGGCTGCGGGGTCTACCACTACGCCGGTGCCGTCTGGACTGTTTTTGAGGCGATAGTGGGTAACGACAGCACATTCCTTAGCAAAGCCTGCTACATGGGCAGCTTCGCGGCTTAGGTAGGACTTGGGGATGAACAGCGGGAAATAGGCATTCGTGTGGCCAGTAGCTTTGAAGGCTTGGTCCAAAATAGCCTGCATCTTTTCCCAGATAGCAAAACCATAGGGCTTGATGATCATACATCCTCGCACTGGTGAGTGCTCGGCCAGGTCAGCACTTTGAACCAGTTCGTTGTACCACGCAGCATAGTCTTCGGTTCTTTTCGGGAGTTTAGGAGCCATTGGAGCAAGGGGGAGTTGCGTTTTGTTCTGAGTGACAAACTCAGCTTATTCAGGCTAAGTCATATAGCCGGGCCGTCATAGGCTAAAAAGCGGTGCGAATATATCATCTACAGTAAGCCTCGCCCAGCACAGGGCTGCCGTTTTTTACTTGCAGCGTGCCTCTGTAGGCACCACGTCCTTAGGGCGTTGGGGGATGACCATCCAGGCGATTATGTAAGCTATGATACCACTTCCTCCTAAAAAGGTGAAGAGCACCCATAGCAGCCTGACTAGCGTAGCATCTAGCTTGAAGTATTCGGCAAGCCCTCCACAGACACCCGCTATTTTCGCTTTGCTGGTTCTATATAACCTTTTAACCTGCTTCATGGCAAGAGTAAAGTAGTTACTCGCTTAAAGGGGTGGTGGCATCAATTCGATCCAACTAAAATCTTGAAGAAGTCATCAAATCCACTAGCTCTCGCAGCAAAAATAAATGTTGCCGTAACAAAAATCTTATATTGATAGCTACAAACTATAAATTTTTTGAACCATGAACGTAGGGAAGAAAAGCGGTATTGGCGTAGGAGGCATTGTACTGCTTTTCCTGGTCATCGGGATTTTTTGCCTGCGCAACGTCATTTGGAACGCGCTATCACGATCAACGCACCAGCCAGTGCTGTATTTAAGGAAGTCAATAGCCTCCAAAGGTGGCAAAACTGGTCTCCTTGGCGGGATATCGACCCTAAGGCTACGGTCAAATATGAAGGCCCAGAAGCAGGGGGGTTGTACCATGATTTGGGCTAGTGAGCATCCTCAAGTAGGCAAAGAATCTCAGCAGGTCGTTGTTAGCGAACCCCACCGTCGTATTGTAATCAACCTAAAGTTTGCAGATTGGGAGGGTAGTGTTACTGCTGGCTGGAAGTTTGAGGAACAAGCAGCAGGGGGCACCCGAGTTACATGGACCAATGACAGTGATAATAAGGGCAAGTTTTGGGCCAAATACATGGATATCATCATATATCCCAAGTTGGGCAGAAGCTACGTGCAAGGCCTGCAAAACCTCAAAACCCATGTAGAAAGGCTTTATGCACAGCAACAAGATACGCAAGAAGAGGGAGCAGTGGCAGATTAATCGGAAATGTAGGAGGCGCCTCGCGTGAAGATAGGTATCCAAGCGGATAAGAGGCCTTGTCGCTTTTTTCATGCGGGATGCAGCAGCTGCCAGAGCTTGTCTTTGAGTACATTGAGGCCCTGACCAGTCAACGCAGTGATGAGCACGTGGTCTACGTTGGCAGGCAAAGCAGCCACCAAAGCCCGTCTTGCTTTTTCGTCTAGCAAATCTATTTTAGAGATGACCAGCAGCCGAGGCTTGTCCAACAGCTCAGGATTGTACGCTTGCAGCTCTTTAACCAATGTAGCATAGGTGTGAGAAACATCAGGCGTATCTGCAGCAATGACAAACAGCAGTACAGTATTGCGTTCCATATGCTTTAAGAAGCGTGTTCCTAGCCCTTTACCAGCAGCAGCCCCTTCAATGATGCCAGGAATGTCGGCCATGACAAAGGACTGCGCTTCTCTATAGGTTACAATGCCTAACTGAGGCACCAGCGTGGTAAAAGGATAGGTATCGATTCTAGGCTTGGCAGCAGACACTACAGATAAAAGGGTGGATTTGCCAGCATTGGGGAGTCCAACCAAGCCTACGTCTGCCAGTAGCTTGAGTTCTAGGATCACCCAGCCCTCAGCTCCTGGCTCTCCAGGCTGTGCATAACGTGGGGTTTGTTGGGTTGCTGACTTGAAGTGGTTATTGCCTAGCCCCCCTCTACCTCCTTTCATCAATATCTTCTGGATCTCTATCTGGTTTATCTCTAGCAGTACCTGGTCAGTTGCTGCCTCTTTGGCTACAGTGCCTAGGGGCACTTGGAGTATCACGTCATTGCCTGTAGCGCCAGTCCGAATGCCTCCTTCGCCTGGTTGGCCTGGACCTGCTTTTACATGCTTCTGGTACCGCAGGTGTAGTAGGGTAGCTAATTGGGCATTGCCTTGTAGGATGATGTGCCCACCTCGCCCCCCATCCCCTCCATCAGGGCCACCTTTGGGCACTGACTTTGCTCTTCTGAAGTGTACAGCACCTGCCCCCCCCTTGCCTGCGCGGGCATGTAGCTTCGCATAGTCTATGAAGTTTGTACTAACCACTGTAGCCAAACGCCTGTTTTTAGGTCTAGGCGAGCCCTATCTGCAGTTGCTCAATGACAGCTACGATACGCTCAAAGATAGCGTCTATCTCTCCCATCCCATCGACCTTGAAAAGCTTGTTTTGTTGGGCATAGTATTGGGTTAAGGGCAACTTCTTCTGGTGATAGATACGCATTCTGGTAGCGATCTTGGCTTCGCTTTGGTCGTCAGCACGGCCTGCTATTTGGGCTCTTAATTTGATTCTTTGGAGGAGTTCTGCTTCAGGCACTTCTATCAAGATCACAGCATCGATCTGCAGTTGGTAGGCTACCAACTTTTCTTCTAGGACTATGGCCTGGTCAGCCGTCCTTGGAAAGCCATCGAACAGGTAACCCAAATTATTTTGTTTTGCTGCCAGTTGCGCTGTTACAAGTTCTGTAACGCATGCTGGAGGTGCTAACTGCCCTGTATTGATGTACTCTGCTACCTGTTGCCCCAAGGCGGTGTTCTTTTTGACGTGTTCACGCAGCATTGCCCCTGGTGTAATGGGTACTAACGGGTATTGTTGGATCAATTTATTGCTTTGGGTGCCTTTGCCAGCACCTGGGGGGCCCAATAATATTATGTTGGCCATTTTTTTGATTAGTTGATATAATGATTTGATGATTGAGTGCTTAGCTATTTGGACACATCTGCTGGTACTCCACCACTGCCTTACCCATGAAGCCCAATAGTCTTAAAGCCGGTGTAGGGCTGCAAAACAGCAGGCACCTGAATACCACCGGCTGTCTGGTTATTTTCTAGCAGCGCTGCTACCATCCTAGGCAGGGCAATAGCACTTCCGTTCAAGGTATGGAGCAAACGTATTTTGTTGTGTTCGTCTCTGTAGCGCAGCTGCATACGTTGGGACTGATAGCCCTCAAAATTACTGATAGAGCTAACCTCAAGCCAACGCTGCTGCCCAGCAGCCCATACCTCCAGGTCATAGGTAAAGGCAGCAGCAAAGCCCAAGTCTCCTCCGCAGAGCTTGACCACTCGATAAGGCAGTTCTAGCTTATCGAGTAGGCACTGTACATAGTCGCGCATAGCTTCCAAAGCTTCATAAGACTTCTCAGGCACGCTGATCTCTACCAGCTCTACTTTGTCGAATTGGTGCAGCCTGTTGAGCCCCCGCACATGACTCCCCCAAGAGCCTGCTTCTCGCCGAAAGCAAGGCGTGTAAGCCACCTGTTTGATCGGTAAGGCGGCTTTAGGCAGGGTCTCGCCCCGGTACAGGTTGGTCAAGGGTACCTCAGCCGTAGGAATCAAGTAAAATGCCTCATTTTTCAGTTGGTACATTTGCCCCTCTTTGTCAGGAAGCTGGCCAGTGCCATAGGCTGAAGCCTCATTAACCACAATAGGGGGCTGTATCTCTTCGTAGCCTGCTTGGTGCGCTTCATCCAAGAAGAAGTTGAGCAAGGCCCGCTGGAGCTTAGCCCCTTGGCCCTTGTAGACGGGGAAGCCTGCTCCTGTGATTTTGTTCCCTTGCGCAAAGTCAACCAAGGCATAGTTTTGCACCAGCTCCCAATGGGGCAATAGGCCTTTGTCGTTGCCTGCCACTTCAGTGCTTTGGTAGACAAGGATGTTGTCTGTTGCATCGGTGCCTTGGGGAACTTCAGGATGGGGTAGATTGGGCAATTCGTACAAGGCATTTTTTAGGGCTACTTCATGGCCTTGTAGCTGTTGGGCCAGCGACTTGATCGATGCTTTGAGTGCTGTGGTTGGGGTGCTAGCCACCATAGCTGCTTCTTTTTTGCCCTGATGCATCAATTGGCCGATTTGTTGAGTACACTGGTTGAGCTCAGCCGCAGTGTTATCTAGCGCTAGTTGGGTAGCTCTTCGTTGTCGATCAATAGTCAATAGTGCTTCTATCGCTGCCGCTGTATTTTTAAAGTGCTTTTTTTGTAAGCCCTGGATGACAGCTGCCTTATTGTCTCTAATGAAGTGAATGTCAAGCATGGTATACGAAACTACTGGGTCTTACCAACTTCTGGCCTGCCGCTTGCAATGCGCCAAAAATATGCTATATTACGCAGGTAGCTGAGAAATTACCAGTACCCAATTGCTTTGATGCACTAAAACTACACACCAGACTTGACAATAGTGCAGCAGCGGCCTATCATTGTGCTCTCTGAAATAAGATAGCATTGCTGCTGCTATACACTACTACCTTGTAAACTTTTGATAGCAACTTCTTGCTATAATTGGCGTTGCGTGCAGATAATCAGCCTCGGATTACTCATTTCCTCTATTTGATCATACAAAAACAACCATGTATAACATTGAAGAACTTAATATGCGGCTTCTTTCTGAGCTGAGAGAAATAGCAGAGACACTCAAGGTCAAAGACTACAAGCAACTGGCTAAACAGGAACTGATCTACAAAATACTTGATCAACAAGCCATTGCCCCTGCAACAGCGCTCTCCCAGGAAAAAGTTCCCCTAGCTAAAGACCCGCTTACACAGCGCAAAAGCTCAGCCTCGGCGCGTAATACCGCCCCCCGCGTAAAGCTAGAGCAAGGCATGGCAAACAGTGGTTCCAGCCCAGCTAACACCCCTATGCCTGAGGAGGCTCAAAATGGAAAACAAAAATTAGAGCAAGCAGCGAGAACCCTCTCTCCCAAGGCCAATGGGGATGACCTGAGCATGAACAGCGTGATTGAGAGCGAGGGTGTGTTGGAGATCATACAAGATGGGTATGGCTTTCTGCGCTCTTCTGATTACAACTACTTAACTAGTCCTGATGATACGTATGTCTCGCCCTCACAGATCAAGCTATTGGGGCTCAAGACAGGCGACACGGTGCAAGGACAAATTAGACCGCCTAAAGAAGGCGAAAAGTATTTTGCCTTGCTCAAGGTAAGGTCTGTAAACGGCAGGACTATAGAAGAAATCAGGGATCGTATTGCTTTTGAGTACCTTATCCCCTTATTCCCTGAAGAAAAACTGCAGCTTACCAATGGGCCTACGCGGTACTCCACAAGAATTTTGAGCCTTTTTTCGCCCATTGGTAAGGGGCAGCGGGGCATCATTGTGGCACCTCCAAAAACCGGAAAAACAGTACTGCTCAAAGAAATGGCCAATGCCATTGCCAAAAACCACCCAGAAGTTTACCTCATTGTTTTGCTTGTTGGGGAACGACCGGAAGAAGTTACAGACATGGCCCGCAGTGTAAATGCCGAAATAGTGGCCTCTAACTTTGATGAGCAACCCGAACGCCACACCAAAGTCGCTGGCCTAGTCCTAGAAAAAGCCAAACGCATGGTAGAGTGTGGGCATGATGTAGTGATCCTCTTAGACTCTATCACCCGCCTGGCCCGGGCTTACAATACGGTAATTCCTTCTTCTGGAAAAATCCTGTCTGGTGGGGTCGATGCCAATGCTTTGCACAAGCCCAAGCGGTTCTTTGGCGCAGCCCGGAATGTAGAAAATGGGGGCTCTTTGACCATCTTGGCTACTGCGCTGATTGAGACGGGCTCTAAGATGGATGAGGTGATCTTTGAGGAGTTCAAGGGCACGGGCAACATGGAGCTACAGCTCGACCGCAAGCTGGCCAACCGGCGTGTCTATCCAGCCATCGACATTCCTGCTTCAGGCACGCGACATGAAGAATTACTCCTTACCAAAGAAGCACTGGCACGAGTATGGATTCTCCGTAAATTCATGGCAGACATGACGCCCAATGAAGCTATCGACTTCTTGCTCGAAAAGATGAAAGGCACCCGCAACAATGAAGAGTTTTTGCTTGCTATGAACGACTAGGCTGAAGTAGTTATTAGGGTAAGGGGCAGTGAGGGCATATGCATTGATGTTGTGGAGAAAGAGGTCCATCCAATGCCTGGCTGCCAATAGTTCAAGGTACAGCGTATGGGATGTTTTCGCAACGACTTACTGAATGCCTTGATACACTTCTTCGTACATAGCAGTAATAAACTGCGTGGGGGGTAAAGCTCGGACCTGAACCTGCAAAGACGACTGTAGCGTCTAAACAACTGCTTATGGCTACACACAGGCAACTTAATAGGGATGTGTACTGCTTCATCATATTGAACTCCTGCTCCAGGGCAATATACTTAAGAGACGCTAGCTTACTTCATAAGCTGGCAGTGCCCTAACTCCCTACGCGATACAAGCTCTACATGCCAGGCACGGTATCAAGCAAAGCGCTCTACGAGCAGGTCTACCAAGCCCTCTGGCCAGCCATTGGCCAAGCACAAGAGTGTCAAGCCATTACCCAGCGGCTACTAGCGCACTATTGCCAGCTGGAGCCAATACATGGAGTACTCGATACGCCTATTACCCTTTCCCCTACACAGGCGAAGCGCTTACAAACAGCGCTACAACGCCTCAACAACCACGCGCCTATACAATATGTTTTGGGAGAAGCGCCTTTTCTAGGCAGGAATTTTCAGGTCAATCCAGCGGTCTTGATTCCTAGGCCTGAAACAGAGGCCCTGGTCCAGGACATTATCAACAACAATCCTCCCACAGGCACGTATGTGCTCGACCTAGGCACTGGCAGTGGGTGCATCGCTATCACACTACAACTGACCCTCTCCCAAGCCCAGGTATGGGCCTTGGACATAGATCCAGCTGCTTTACAAACTGCCCAGGCCAATGCCCAACGACTTGGAGCGCAAGTGCAGTGGCTACAAGCAGACCTCTTGCGCGATCCTTTGCCTAGGCAGCGCTGGCACATCATCGTCAGCAATCCACCTTATGTGCGCCTGTCGGAAAGAGCACAGATGCAACGTCGGGTGCGCGACCATGAGCCTGCTCAAGCACTCTTTGTGCCTGACAAACACCCGCTGGTCTTCCATGAAAGGATTGTGGCCTTGGCGCCCCAGCACCTGGTATCAGAGGGGAAACTCTATCTTGAAATCAACGAAGCAATGGGTTCTGCAGTAGCCGGGTTACTCAGCCAGGCCGGCTTTGAGGCCGTACGCATCAGGCAAGATCTGCATGGCAAAGACAGGTGGGTAGCAGGTACCTGGAGGGCTTAGGCTGGCCGGGTATTCGAAAATTTATTTCCCTTAACTTTGCGTTAATGAACGCTGCAGATACGCTTATATACAAACATAGACAGGGCCATCATCCATCCAGGTTCCATCTTTCCTTTGAAAAGGAAATTATTGTCAGATGAAACCAGTTGACAGACAATGCTTCTTCCTCCCATTGGTTGTGTTATGCCTAGCGATATTGTTGGGACTGCAGGGGAGCGCTGGGGCTAGCCCCGTGGAGATCGAGGTTCCAAAGAACAACCCGCCCTCTCCACAAACAACGCCAGCTATGCTTGACAATGCGCCCCCTCAACCCTCCCCCCTGAAAAAGCCCAAGCCACTCAGTCCAGCCAGGTTAACAGAGGAAAACCCTTTGGTACCTTTGGACCAGCTAGTGGTCAAGCAGCAGAGACTGCTAGCTCCTTATGTACCTTTTGTACAGACTATAGATGTAGCCGTAGACTATGGCAGGCTAGCCATGAATTTGTGTACCCCTAAAAAGCACAGGTATGCAGGCAGCCTGAGCATCTTGTTCAGAAAAAATATTCAATTTTCAGGCACGTTGGGGTATAGTCACCTTGTACCTGCCTTTGTCTATGGCAACCAAAGTACCTATACAGTGACAGGCCCCTATGGCTCCTTGGGCCTAGCGTACTTCATCAAGTACAGCTTATACAACAACCTGTATACAGGGGTACGCTATGGCAGGAGTTATTTTGAAATCAGCACCGTGCCTACATCTGCTACTGAAAAAGTCATCCGTAAAGCACTGACAGCCTCTTGGTGGGAGCTGATGCTTGGCTCTGAGCACCAGCTCTTTGAGAGCTTGAACCTTTATGCGGGCTTTACCCTTCACTTAAAGGGGCTAGGGAATTTTGAGGCATTTGCACCAGCCACCAATTACATGGTCCCGGGCTATGGGCGGAGCGTTAAAGCAGCGGTGCCCTCAATAAGCTTGTATATCAAATACAAGATTTCGTTTTTAGAAAAGCAAATCAGCTTTAGGGAGCCAGTGGCTCGCTAAGGTTCAGAAAAGCCAATATAGACACAACTAGGCTAAAGCGCCTTAAGGAGCGTTTAGTCCGTACAATCGATGGATTGATGACCTAGGCAATAGCTCTTATACCCAAAGATACCATGTCTTTAAAAGCATTATTAAGCCAACCCATAGCTGCCTGGGCAGTCAAACAACAGCGCCGTTGGAGCCAAAAACCTGCAGCTACTCAGCAGCAAGTCTTGAAGCAGCTGATCCACCGTGCTCAAGATACCTTGTTTGGCCGCGCCCACCGCTTCAATACCATCCAGAGTTACGCAGATTTCAAGGCTCTTGTGCCTATAAGGGATTATGAGGGCCTGGCTCCTTACATTAATAAGATCAAAGCAGGGGCAGGTAATGTGCTGTGGCCAGGCAAACCCCTGTATCTGGCCAAGACATCTGGCACCACCTCAGGAAGCAAATACATTCCTATTACTAAAGACTCCTTGCCGCACCACATCCAGGCTACGCGCAATGCTTTGCTCAACTACATCCATGAAACAGGCCAAGCAGCGTTTCTAGCTAGAAAAATGCTTTTCTTGTCTGGAAGTCCGTGGCTAACTTATATAGACAGTATTCCTACGGGCAGGCTGTCAGGGATCGTTAACCACCATGTACCGGCTTATCTGCAACGCAACCAGCTGCCCAGCTTCGCAACCAACTGTATAGAAGATTGGCAGGCCAAGGTAGACGCTATTGTAGAGGAAACGCTGCAGACTAGGCTGGGGCTGGTTGCTGGTATTCCGCCTTGGGTACAAATGTACTTTGACAAGCTCCAGCAGCGGACTGGCCAACCTATCACAGACGTCTTTCCTGACCTCGCTGTGTTGGTGCATGGCGGCGTTAATTTTGCTCCTTATCAGACCAAACTAGTCGATACCTTAGGCAAGCCCATGGATACTATCGAGACCTATCCTACTACAGAAGGTTTTATTGCTTTTCAAGACTCACAACAAGCAGCAGGGTTATTGCTGCAGCTAAACTGTGGCATCTTTTTTGAGTTTATTCTAGCTCAGGAATACTTCACGGACAACCCTACTAGGCTGTGCATAGAAGAGGTAGAGCTAGGTGTTGAGTATGCACTCCTCCTAAGCACCAACGCAGGGCTGTGGGCTTACTCGCTAGGTGATACCGTCAAGTTCGTCTCCAAAGCGCCCTACAGAATTATAGTGACAGGCCGCCTGAAGCACTTTATTTCTGCCTTTGGCGAACACGTGATTGCAGAAGAAGTAGACAAGGCCATGCAGCATGCACTGGCTGCGCACCCAGAAGCAGTGCTCACAGAGTTTACAGTGGCCCCACACGTAAGTCAGCAATCCGGTGAATCGTTTTACCACGAGTGGCTGGTGGAGTTTAGCCGTCCGCCAGAAAATACGTCGGCCTTTGCCCAGGATTTGGACCAGAAACTTTGCCAGCTGAATGCTTATTACAATGACTTGGTAGCAGGGAAGGTCTTGCAGCCTCTCCAGCTAACCCAACTCCCTAAGGATACCTTTAAACAACACATGCAGGCGAAGGGGAAGCTAGGAGGACAAAACAAGGTGATACGCCTGGCCAATGACCGAACCATGGCAGATGCACTTTTGGCACATAGAAGTTGAGTGGGAGGCGCAGCGCAGGCAGGGCTTAACGCCCCTTTTATCATTCCTGCCCGCCTTTTGTCATTCCGAACGAACGTGAGGGAGCTCACACAATGACATGCACCACACAGAGATACTTCACGCTGTTCAGCCTGAAAAAGGGTGGAGACCCAGTATGCTAGGATACTTCACTGGCCCTCAGCATGACAAGGGGGGGAAGAGCACAACCAAGGGAAGAGGGCACAGCAGGACGAAGGGGAAGCGCAATTTTAGAACCGTTCAAGCCAAAAAATAGTGGTCCACTTGCTTGACATAGGTGCTATACAATAACTTGCAACCTCTTTTACAACGATCAAACAAAAACCAGGGATGGGCATATTGGCGATGATCATTCAGTTTTTACTGGGTCTGGCTATTATCGTGGGGCTTCACGAGCTAGGGCATCTCCTCTTTGCCAAGCTTTTTGGCATGCGGGTAGAGCACTATACCATTGGTTTTCCTCCCAAGCTTTGCCGGTTGCAATGGGGCGAGACTGAATACTCTATTGGTGCCATTCCTTTAGGCGGGGCCGTAAAGATTGCAGGCATGATCGATGAATCACTGGATACAGCCAGTCTAACGAATACGCCACAGCCGTGGGAGTTCAGAGCCAAGCCTGCCTGGCAACGGCTAGTAGTCATGTTGGGGGGGATCTTCTTTAACCTTATCAGTGGTATCATCATTTACATAGCGATTACCTTGGCATTGGGTGATACCTACCTGGCTAAGGATGAGGTCAACAAACATGGCATTGTGCCTAATACCTTAGGAGCCAGGTTAGGCTTTCAGGAGGGCGATCGGATTATCAACATCAGGGGCCAGGACTTTGAGAAGTTTACAGACGTGCTCAAGCCTTATACCTTGCTAGCAACAGATGGTTATTATACAGTGCTGCGAGGAGACCAAACCGTACGCATCGATATTCCGGCTGACTTTGTTACGCAGTTATCAGATGCAAAAGACCAAGGCGACTTTGTGGCCCCGAGGATGCCCTTTACAGTGGAGCAAGTACAGCCCGAGAGTGGGGCGGCCCAAGCTGGGCTCCAGCCGGACGATCAGATTGTTGAAGTAGCTGGAAAAGCTACGCCCTACTTTCATCAAATCAAGGCAGTACTCGCAGCCAACGCAGGCCAACGAGTTCTTATCCGTTATATACGTGCAGGCGCAACACAGCGCACCACAGCCGAGGTAAGTGCAGCAGGCAAGCTGGGATTTCAGCCCAAGCTGCTCCTCAACTATGCAAGAAAACGCTATAGCCTCGGTCAAGCCATTTTCACAGGCTCCTGGATAACTTTTGACGTGATTAGGACCAACTTGGCGGCTTTGGGTAAGGTACTTACTGGGCAGATGGCGCTCTCTAAGTCGTTGAGCGGGCCCATTGGCATTGTTCAGGTATTTGGTAAAAGCTTTGATTGGGTTCGGTTTTGGAGCATCACAGGCTTGCTGTCCCTGGCCCTAGCCTTTACTAATCTATTGCCTATTCCTGTTTTGGACGGAGGCCATGCTTTGTGGATCTTATATGAGCTGATTACAGGCCGCCGCCTTTCTGATAAGTTCTTAGAGACCGCTCAAAGGATGGGGATGGGTATTCTGCTGCTCTTGATTAGCTATGCCGTTGTCAATGACTTTTATAAGCTACTTAAACCTTAGTCTACGCGCCGAAGAGACCTCCACTAAGCCTAACTTACTTTCCTTTGGCACAGCAATTGCGCTTGTAAGACTGTAATATTAGCAACTTTATCAGCTTAATTTTCAGGAAATATGCCTTCTCAAGAACCTCCTTATTTCAGCAGCACATTGTTCTCAGATCTAGCCAACGAAGGGCCTGAAGAAATGATCCGGCTAGTCGTGACAGAAGGAGATAGCCAAGAAACAGAGCAAACAGCCCTAGACACCCTTCCTTTGTTGCCCCTCAAGCAGTTAGTCCTGTTCCCTGGCTTGATTATCCCCCTGACATTACGGCATCAAAGACTTATCCAGCTGGCTAAAAAGATACACCAGGCAGATGGCTTGCTAGGCGTAGTGGCGCAAAAAAATACCCATGTAGAAGAGCCTGGGGCCAAAGATATCTTTAGGGTGGGTACCATGGCCAAGGTGCTAAAGGTTATCGTCTTTCCTGATGGCAATACTACCATCATTTTGCAGGGCAAGCAGCGCTTTAAGATCAACGCCATCCTGGCAGAAACACCGCACCTACTGGCCCAGATAGAGCCCCTCAAAAACAGGGCGCTGAACACCAAGAAAAAAGAAGCCAAGGCCCTACTACACTCCCTCAAAGAAGTGGCCAGCAACATCCTCAGCCTGAGCCCAGAAGTACCCCCCGAAGTGCAAGTGGTCTTGAACAACATTAAGGATCCGGACTTTTTGACTTACTTCTTGTCTGCGAACATCCACGTGGATATAGCCAAGAAGCAACAACTGCTAGAGATTAACAACAGTAACAAACGCGCGACCTTGCTGTTGCAATATTTGCTCAAAGACCTGGAGTTTACCCAACTCAAAAAAGAGATTCAGAGCAAAGTACGTACGGACATTGAGCATTACCAACGCGACCAGTACCTCAGGCACCAGATCAGGGTGCTACAAGAAGAGCTGGGTGAAAGTGAATCAGAGGAACTGGAAGAACTGCGGGGCAAGGGAAAGAAAAAGCAGTGGCCTGAGGAGATCGCCACCTTCTTTAACAAAACCCTGGACAAGGCTGAGCGGCTGAGTCCTCACAACCCAGACTATGCCACACTGATCAACCATGCTGAATTGTTGGTAGAGCTACCTTGGGGCACTTACACCGCAGACAATTTGAACTTGAAGCAAGCAACGCAACGCTTAAACAAAGATCATTTTGGGTTAGACAAGGTCAAGGAACGGATATTGGAGTACCTAGCTGTATTGCAACTGAAGCAAGATATGAAAGGCCCTATCTTGTGTTTATACGGTCCTCCAGGCGTAGGCAAAACCTCTTTGTGCAAATCCATTGCCCAAGCGCTCAACAGAAAATATGTGCGCATATCACTAGGCGGCCTCAACGATGAAGCTGAGATTCGGGGACATAGAAAGACCTACATCGGGGCCATGCCTGGCAAGATCATTCAATACATCAAAAAGAGCCAAACTTCTAATCCAGTCTTTGTGCTGGATGAGATTGATAAAATCAGTGGCATGCGTGGCGACCCCGCCGCAGCGCTGTTAGAGGTGTTGGATCCTGAGCAATATGATACCTTCGTAGACAACTTCTTGGAGGTACCTTATGACTTGTCCAAGGTGTTGTTCATTGCTACAGCCAATACGCTTGACACCATTCCTCCAGCACTCCAAGACAGGATGGAAGTCATTGAGCTGAATGGCTACACCGTAGAGGAAAAGGTAGAGATTGCCAAAAAGCATTTGTTCCCTAAACAACGCCAGGCCCATGGCCTCAAAGCCAGTGATGTGCGTATTTACGACAAGGCCATTGCCCAACTCATTGAAGACTACACCCGCGAATCAGGCGTTAGGGAGTTAGAACGTAAGCTAGGAAGCCTAGCCAGAAAGGCAGCCAAAGCCGTGGCTGCAGGCGAAAGCTATCCTAAAAACATCAAAAAGAGTGACCTAGCCCAGCTGCTAGGGACTGCACCGTTTGACAGAGAGATTTACCAACACCATACATTGCCAGGGGTAGCCATTGGGCTGGCCTGGACGCCAGTAGGCGGGGAGATTCTCTTTATCGAAGCTACCTTGAGCAAGGGTAAAGGCAAGCTCACCCTCTCAGGACAGCTGGGAGAAGTAATGAAAGAGTCTGCCGTAACGGCTTTGTCTTACCTCAAGACGCATGCTGATACTTTAGGCATTGATTACCGCCTTTTTGACCAGTATGACTTACACGTACATGTGCCTGCTGGGGCAGTGCCTAAAGATGGTCCTTCAGCAGGCATTACCTTGTTTACAGCCTTGGCGTCGCTCTATACCCAACGCCAGGTCAAAGACAAGCTAGCTATGACTGGCGAGATTACTTTGCGGGGCAAAGTGCTGCCCGTAGGAGGCATCCAAGAAAAGATTTTAGCAGCCAAGCGGGTAGGCATTCAAACGATTATCCTAAGTACCCAAAATTGCAAGGACATTCAGGAGATCAATCCGCGCTATACCCAAGACTTGACTTTGCACTACGTAGACTATGTGGAAGAGGTGCTGCAGCTAGCGCTTCAGCCTAAGCGGACCAAAAATGCTCGTTCCTGGAAGCTCACTAAGGAAGCAGGCCACCGACGACCTGCTTATCTGAATTATTAATGATGCATAACCATCCGAGGCTGTGTGCAGGCTCCACCCTTGTCATTCCGAACTTTACCCTGCGCCTTGTCCTAAGCAGTAGCAAAGGGATGGCGAAAAATCTCCCGAAGTGGGACAAACGCTGCAGCGATGCTTCGCCTTCGGCTCAGCATGATACAAAATGAGGAAAGACACTAAAGCTCATGAACAAATCAACAAGTGGTACAATAAGCCAATAAATAAATGAACCAATACCTCACTCCCCAGGAAATTGTAAAAACGCTGGACAAATACATTGTCGGGCAGCAGGCAGCCAAACACAACGTGGCTATTGCTTTGCGCAACCGATGGCGACGAATGCAAGTCCCGGCAACTATCCAAGGTGATATTACACCCAATAACATTTTGATGATCGGAGCTACTGGCGTGGGTAAGACAGAGATTGCTCGGCGGCTGGCCAAGCTAGCCGATGCCCCCTTTGTCAAGGTAGAAGCTTCTAAATTCACAGAGGTAGGCTATGTGGGCCGCGATGTAGAGAGTATGGTCAGGGATTTGGTAGAGCAGGCCGTCAACATGGTCAAAGCAGCCAAAGAAGAAGCAGTCCAAGAAAAAGCAGCCCAGATCGTAGAAGACTTGATACTCGATGCACTTATTCCACCGGTAGCTCAGCCCAGCGAGACAAGCAGAGACACAACCAACATGCCCGTTGAAGAGGAACCCAACGACTTGAGGCAGCCAACGCGGGAACGCTTTAGAACCAAGATAAGAAACGGAGAGCTAGACGACAGAAAGATTGAGGTGAACTTAAGCAAGCCTGGTAACATGGGCATAGGCATGATTGGTGGGGGCATGATGGACGAAGCAACGATGATTGGCCTACAAGACATGCTGAACAACATGCTACCCAAAAAGACACGGCAGAAGAAGCTCACTATTAGGGAAGCTAAGAAGCTACTGCTGGCAGAGGAGGCTGCCAAGCTTGTTGACATGGACGTGGTCAAGGAGGAGGCGTTGGCCAAGGCCCGTAACACAGGGATCATCTTTATTGACGAAATTGACAAAATAGCTGACCGAGGTAGCCAAGGAGGTGGGCCAGATGTAAGCCGAGAGGGCGTACAAAGAGACCTTTTACCCATTGTAGAGGGCAGTGCCGTCAATACCAAGTATGGGACGATCCATACAGACCATATCCTGTTCATTGCAGCAGGCGCTTTTCATGTGGCCAAACCCGCTGACCTCATTCCTGAACTGCAAGGCCGGTTTCCCATCCGAGTAGAGCTCGACAACCTGACCCGGGCAGATTTTGTACGCATTTTGCGCGAACCCAAGAATGCCCTAACTGCCCAGTACAAAGCCCTGTTTGAGGCAGAGGGAGTGAGCATCACTTTTGAGGCAGACGCCATAGAAGAGATTGCCAGCGTAGCCTACCAGATCAACGAAGAGGTAGAAAACATTGGGGCAAGAAGGCTACACACAGTCATGAGCCACCTGCTTAACGAATTTTTGTTTGATGTGCCTGACAAAATTAAGCCCCAAGAAAAAATCAAGATTACCAAGGCTTGGGTAACCAAGTGTCTGAGTGAGCTGGCCCAACGAAAAGACTTGAGTGAGTATATCCTTTGATCATTGGCTGATTGCGTAATTGGGTGATTTTCTGAACGCACTGTCATGCACTTTGCTCCTTTTGTCACACTAAGCTTGTTGATAAGCAGCACGAAGGAGCCGCAAAGTATCTCTTGGCGCCGCTGCATAGGGGCCCACTGTACTCAGCATGATAGCGTTTGTTGTGTTGCTAGCCGACCGCTGTCTGATACCCCCTCTACAAGTGCTACTTATTTTTTACTTTTAGAATTTCAAAAAGCCAAGGCCTTCTGGCAGCGATCAACCTGAAAAATGCCTATGACCCACAAAGCACACTTGTATCCAGCCCCCACTAGTACGGCCTACGCCACCGTCAAGACCACCCCCAACCAAAGCGCAGGCAACAAACGAAAGCTTTATATGGAGAGCTATGGCTGCCAGATGAACCTGGCTGATAGCGAGATCGTCACAGCCATCATGCAACAGCAAGGCTTTGACTTAACGGCAAGCCATGCCCAAGCTGATGTTATCTTCATTAATACCTGTGCCATCCGCGACAAGGCCGAGCAGACCATCCGGAAGCGCCTGGCCCAGTTCAACCAAGCCAAAAAAAACAACCCTGGGCTTGTCATCGGCGTACTGGGCTGTATGGCCGAGCGCCTCAAGACCCAGCTCCTTGAAGAAGAAAAAATCGTTAACCTCGTGGCCGGACCAGACGCTTATCGAGACCTACCCCAACTAGTACAAGAAGTAGACGAAGGCCATAAAGCAGTTAATATCTTCCTCTCACGCGAAGAGACCTATGCAGACATCAGCCCAGTCCGGCTCAACTCTAACGGGGTTATCGCCTTTATCTCTATCATGCGGGGCTGCGACAACATGTGCTCCTTTTGTGTGGTACCTTTTACCCGGGGCAGAGAGCGCAGCAGAGCGCCCCAATCCATTGTACAAGAAGCCCAAACCCTTTTCCAACAAGGCTACAGAGAAGTCACCCTACTAGGCCAGAACGTAGACTCCTACAAATGGTCCCCCAACACAACGCTCAAAGGCAAGGCAGCCATTGAAAAGGCCGGCGCAACCAAGGTTGCCAACTTTGCCCAACTCCTGGCCCAGGTCGCCGAAGTACACCCAGACCTACGGGTACGTTTTTCTACCTCTCACCCCAAGGATATTACAGAAGATGTATTGTACACGATGAAGGCATACGACAACATCTGCGAGTACATCCACCTGCCTGTGCAAAGCGGTAACAGCCGCATACTTAAGCTGATGAACCGGACCTATGACCGGGCTTGGTACCTGCAAAAGATTGCTGTCATTCGGCGTATTTTGGGGAAGGAATGTGGGCTCTCTTCTGACATGATTGCTGGGTTTTGCTCAGAAACAGAGGCAGCGCACCAAGATACACTTTCGCTCATGGATACTGTGCAATATGACTTCTCTTACATGTTCTATTATTCAGAACGCCCTGGTACTTTGGCTGCCCGAAAATACAGGGACGATGTCCCCCTGGCAGTGAAAAAGCGCCGGCTTAACGAGATCATTGCCAAACAGCGTGCCCACTCTTTAGCACGGAACCAAGCCACCATTGGCCAGGTGTACCAGGTGCTCATCGAAGGCCCCTCAAAACGCTCTGAGGCCTACCTGCAAGGCAGAAACAGTGCTAATAAGGTGGTGATTTTTCCCAAAGGCACGTACCAAAAAGGACAGTATGTAAACGTACACATACAGGACTGTACAGCAGCCACCTTGTTAGGCGAAGTATGTACTTAAGCCAATCAGCGCCTTACTTGACCCAGGTTATACGCATGCAAGCAGAAACAATTCAAAACATTAAGCAGCAGTTTGGCATCATTGGCAATGCCCCAGCCCTGAACCGTGCCGTGGAAGTTGCAGCCCAAGTGGCCCCCACGGCCATGAGCGTACTGATCACGGGTGAGAGCGGCAGCGGCAAAGAACTATTTTCTAAGCTCATCCATCGCTTTAGCCCTTACAAACACGGCAAGTTCATTGCTATCAACTGTGGGGCTATTCCAGAAGGGACCATTGACTCTGAGCTCTTTGGTCATAAAAAAGGTGCCTTTACTGGCGCTGCTGAAGAACGCAAGGGCTATTTTGAGGAGGCTGATGTAGGTACCATTTTTCTGGACGAGATTAGTGAACTGCCCTTGGGCACGCAGGCCCGGCTCTTGCGCGTACTCGAGTATGGAGAGTTCATCAAAGTGGGCTCCTCTAAGGTCCAAAAAGTGCAACTTCGGGTAGTCGCTGCCACCAACGTTGACCTGCTCGCAGCCGTGTACAAAGGCAAGTTCCGAGAAGACCTGTACTACCGGCTCAATACCGTGCCCCTGCGTATTCCACCGCTCCGAGAAAGAGGCTCAGACATCACCTTCCTGTTCCGCAAGTTTGCCACCGACTTTGCCGATCGGTACCATGTCAAGCCTATCCAGCTTACAGAAGAAGCCCAAAAAACCTTGTTGGCATACCACTTCCCAGGCAACATCCGACAACTCAAGAACCTGGTAGAGCAATTATCTGCACTGGAGATGAACCGACAAATTGCCCAAGAAACACTGCGTCAATACCTGCCCCCTTCACTTTCAGATTTGCCTGTCATTTACCACGGCGGCGCTGCTTCTGAAGACCTACAAGAACGCGAACTATTATACAAAATCCTCTTTGACATGAAGCAGGATGTGAGTGAATTGAAGAGCCTTATCTTTGAACTACTTAGCACCGATGCTCCACGCAACCAACTTATCAAAGACCATGCAGTGTTGTTCCAAAGCATTAACCCTAGCGCAGCTCCTGTGAGAGCCCTGCCCCAAGTCACCCCAGCACCTGCTTATGCCAAAGCAGAAGAAGAAAACCTATTGATCGAAGACAGAGAGCAAGAACTCATTAGCAAGGCGCTCAAAAAACACCACAACAAGCGCAAAGAGGCGGCCAAAAGCCTAGGCATCTCAGAAAGAACTTTGTACAGAAAAATCAAACAATATGACCTGGACTAGAGCCTGCTTTGCCTTAACACTCCTCTTGCTCCTCCTGCAAGGGTGTGGCATCTATTCATTTTCGGGAACCTCCCTGCCTCCAGAAGCCAAAACCTTTTCCTTGCGCTACCAGTCCAACGTAGCCTTAGGGCCTCCTGACCTACTGGCCAAGTTCCAACAGCAGCTGGGAGATGAACTGGCTCAGCGTACACCGCTCAAACAAGTAGAGTCCCAGGGTGATCTACAGCTGGAAGGGGTCATTAAGCAATTCAGTTACACTGCTATCGCCCCTAGCAAAGGCAGTGGAAAAGACCAGGCCAACCTGGACAGGCTCACTATTAAGGTGCAAATGAACTATATCAACCCGTACAACAAAGAGGCATCCTTGAGCAAAAAAACATTTTCACAATATGCTGATATGCCTGCTGAGGCCAGCAGAGACCAACAAGAGCCCCGGCTCATCGATGAGATTTTCACTAAACTTGTTAAGGACATTTTCAATGCCACAGTAGCCAACTGGTAGGCTCATCGTTCCCAAAGATTCTGTACAAACTACTCATGAAAGCGGAACAACTTTTAAGGCTCCTGCACCATCCTCACAAAACTACGCCTGAGGACGTATCTACACTGCAAAACCTCCTCCAACAATACCCTTACTTTCAAGTGGGCTATGCCTTGTTAGCCAAAACTGCTTATGACCAAGATCGCGCAACTGCAGGGCAAGTCATACAGAGGGCCGCTATCTACGCCACAGACCGCCATCACTTAAAGGCTTTGCTAGAAGATGCCCCTCCTTTTTCAGCCCCTGCCACGGCTCCTAACAAGGCTGCTGCTCATGCTTACTCAGAGGAAGAAGTAGCGCAAGCAGATAATGATCATTTTATCAATGGCTACATCAACACCATCCGCCAAAAAGCCAAGCGCCCCATTACCAAAAAGAAAAGCCTAGCACAGCGCCATATCATTCAGGACTTTATGCAAAAAGACGTGCACTTCAAGCCCCAACCACGGCAAGAAATGCCTGATGAAGCTTTTCAGCTTGACCTTACCCAAAAGAGTGCTACTTTTCATGACAACCTGGCCACAGAAAACCTGGCCCAAGTGTTAGTACAGCAAGGGAAGCTACAGCGCGCCTTGGAGATTTACGATAAACTCATCTTGAAATTCCCTGAAAAAAGGAGGTATTTTGCCTCCCTTATCGAAGAACTCAAGAGCCAACGCTAAAATGTTTACTTTTCTGGTCGTCCTCATTCTGATCACCGCTGGCCTGCTCATCTTGGCGGTACTAGGACAGAACGCTAAAAAAGAAGGCCTGGGCAATCCCTGGGGTAATACTAGCGCCACCCAGCTGATTGGCGTCAAAAAGACCAGTGATTTGCTGGAACAGCTTACCTGGGGGCTGGTCATCACCTTGCTGGTACTTACCCTGGCTACCTCCTTGTGCCTGAATAAAACAACGCAGTTGTCACCTAGTCCTAACATTGACCGGGTACAAGAATCTGGTACGCTCCCTGCGCCCACACCCCAAGAGCTAACAAGCCCCCCGCCCGTCTCTACGGCTACAGAATAACGGTTACCTTGTTTGCGTAGCTGTGTCTATCGTTGCATAAGTCGGTGTGCATAAATGATAGGCGCAGGCATAAGCACATCAGTTGCTCATTACTGGCATAGCCAAACATCCCACCTTGATCACGGGCACCTTTTTTTTGCTTCCTCTTGATCGACACCTTGAGCAATATTATGTGATCACTTCCCAATTGCCGATAGTACTAGATTCCCAGTCACAACCGATTTCAGGGCGATTATAACCAATATCACGAATCTTATGACGCGCCATTGCTTCCATGTCGACCCAGGCTAGCGTAGTAATTTCAGCGCCTATCCATACCATACCCCCGCTTAACAAAGGTTGCACAAGCGACACACGCCTGCTTATCTTGAATTAAAATAGCATCAGAGATTTGATCAGCTATTTTGTCAGGATGGCTTTCGGATACTGATTCAGGGGTAAATAGATATTTATTGAGTTTATTTCGTATGTTATAATTATTGATAATGTAAACACCATTTTTTGCATGGCGTTACAGCGATGTATTAGTTATAAACACATTCCACGTTAGCACAACAGCAAAAATTGGCACCCAAATTTCCAATATATAAGCAATTACAGGGTGTTAATTACCGGATTGATTTAGCTAGTAGTGAAGCAGAGAAAAAGCAAGCATTTGCTTTACGTTATGAGGTTTTTGTTCTTGAATTATCTCAAGGCTGGGCAGCATCAGTGTATGCTGGTCTAGATCAGGATAAATATGATCACACTGTGACTATTTATTGGTGTGGGATGCTGATAAAAATATTTTAGTGGGTACTTATCGTGTTTTACCACTACGGCAAGTAGCCGATACGGTAGGTGTTTTTCTGCAACATCGTTTGACCTGACGAACATACGCCAAACGCATTGCAATTTTTTGGAAGTAGGGCGTGCGTGTATTAGGGCTGAATATCGTGGTAGGCCTGTCATTAATTTATTATGGCGTGGTTTGGCTTGTTATGTACAACAACACTAATTTAATTATGTGTTTAATTGTGTTGCTTTAAATAAAGAACAAGATCAGCGGGTTGCTGAGCAGGTGTATGCGTATTGTCAGCAACACAATCAAGTTGTCGATGAACATTGGCAAACCAAGCCATTGGCTGATCGTCGTTTACCAAACTTTCAGTTTGATGCAAAGGTGATTAGTGGCAAGGAAATAGAGCGTCGTTTACCAACTATATTTCGAGGTTATCTTGCTATTGGTGCTAAAATTGGTGGGGAACCTGCCTATGATCCTGAATTTGGTATAATTGATTTCTTTGTTACCCTAAACCTTTCTCCAATCCCTAAAGGCGCTGCCCGTTTTTTTGATTAATTGCCAAAACGCACTCGGTGAAAATAATAGAGGTGCTTAGTAATAGCCCTATCTTAACTAAGCCCCTAACAGATCCATCCTCTAGAATCCGGCGTCCTAGGAGGGGTATTAGACAAAGCGATAGAAGGTTGAGTCGATAGGCTTGTTGGCACTGCCATCGGTCGTTTGGTCTTCTTGCTGCTGGCCTGGCTGCCCCCAAGGTGTCCTATCCGCTGGCTTATCGCTTTTTTCTGGTTGGCATAACAAGGCCAGCAGGCTACTTAGTACGCACACCCCAATGCTAGTGCGTAAATACTTGTACATAAGCATCTGTGTCTTTTATTTAGTCGAAAAGCGAACGAAGTATAAGCACTACAGCAAGCCCTAGAGCGATGCGCTACGGGAGGGGCCGGTCAGTTTTAGCCTTTGGGGGATTTCAGGAGGTAAACTGCGCCTACCAAGGCAACCAATAGGTTCAGGCCTGTCCACTCAAAAACCAGGGCATAGGGCCCTACCAGCTGTAGCCCTAGCATAGCCACCACATCGGTGGGTAAGGCAGAGACAAGCGCCTGCGAATGTAAGCCTTGTCCAGCCTCACACACCAAAGACCCCAAGCAACTCTCCAACAATACGAGCACTATCCCGCTAAGTATCCACCTATTCCGTTGGAGAGGGGGTGGGGAATCCAAGGGTAGCATCAGTGTGCTAAAGAGCAGTAATACTAACACTCCTCCACCATATACAAGTACCTGCGCTACGGCTACAAAAGCTGCTCCTTGCAAAAAATAGATAGCTGCCATGCCCAGCAGCACCCCTAAGAGCCCCAAGGCTGCGTAGAGCACGTGCGGAGTCAAAAGAATGAGCACGCCTGCAGCACCCACTAACCCTGCTAAGAATAGGTAGAGAAGCATTATGGGTAGAGCACTCAGAATGAGTGTACAAGATGAGGGAAGAAATCCTGAACCTAACACTATGTTGTTAAATATATTGTTAGGATAAGTTATCCCAAAAATTTCTTGAGTAAGTTGGTCAATAAAAGCGCAGTGTGCATTTATTGGACGCCATCCAGCACCCGGTTTTAATTCAGCATGGTGAAAGTAACTTGTTGAGAGGCGCTTGACTACAAGCTAGGATATCTCAAACAGGACGCTTTCTACGTCGAGTTTGTCTTTCTAGAATCACCACCAGCAATAGGCCCAAGCTCATCCAAAGTAAGGCTTGAGGCACCAAGGGATCTTGGTGGTAAGTAGCTTGGAACTGAAGGGGGGAGAGGTTTTGGGGAACTGTCAGGCTGCTATGGGCCAAGGCGCTCCAGGACTGCTGCCAAGGCCACACTCTATTGAGTGAGCCGAGCATAAATCCAGCCAAAAGGGCCAGGGTGTTATCATGGTGGAAGCGCAAGAGCCAAGCAATCAGCCTAGAAAAGCTGAACAACCCAATTACTCCCCCCAAGACAAAGGTGACCAAGATACCCAGTTGAAAGGCTTGGAGGGCATGAAGCATGAACATATACTTGCCCAAGAGCACAAGCACAAAGCTGCCAGACATGCCTGGCAAAAGCATGGCACAGACGGCAATACACCCAGCCAGGCCAATGAACCAGCTGGTATGAGGGGTGTGTAAGGGTGTAGCTTGGGTAATGCTATAGGCTAGCACAAGCCCTCCCAGACTAATAAGTAGGGTGCGTAACTGCCATTGCTTGACTTTTTGGTAAATCGTAAAAGAGGAACCCAAGATAAGGCCTAAAAAGAAAGACCAGGTTTGGATGGAATAATGGGCTAACAAATAGGTTACCAGCTGTACAGTAGTTGCGAGGCTCAGACCAATACCCAAGACTAACGGGAGCAAAAAGGCACCATGCAGGTGCTGCCAAAGGGCTTTGAATTGCCCAGTGCTAAGCAGGCGGAAAGCAGCAGCAGCAAAAGCCTGAATGGCTTGGAGCAGTTCTTCGTAAATACCAGTGATCAAGGCAATGGTAGCGCCTGATACGCCTGGGATAATGTCTGCACTGCCTATAGCCATGCCTTTAAGGAATAATAGCCAATAATTATGGGAGTGCTTCATGGCAAGTAGCCAATGACTTTGAGCTAGCAATGCCGCAAAGGTAATAAGAAAATAGCTACCTATAGCATAGCTGGGGGCAGCTGGGAGCGTATCTTGTATTGCTAGGCTTCCTGGGCTGCCTGCTTGCCAAGAGCACTATACTTGGCATTTGGTGGGCTTCTTCTTTGCTATGCTGCGCCCTCCTCCCTTGCTCATGCTGAGTTGAAGGCGAAGCATCTCTACGTAATGCCCCGCTCAGTCAGTTCCCTCGTTCCACTCGGAATGACAATGAGAGAAAAGGAATAAGAAGTAAGGGGGGCATGCTAACAGGGAAAAAGAGTAATCAAAGTGCTGAGGAAATATTTAACTTGGCCGCTAGCTAAAAAACAGGCCCTATTGTGAAAGCAGTCATTATTGGTTCAGGTATTGCAGGCATTGCTTGTAGCATTCGCTTGGCCTTACAGGGTTGGGAGGTAGCCGTGTACGAAGCCAACAGCACCCCAGGCGGCAAGTTAGCTAGTTTTACTCAAGATGGCTTTCGTTTTGACCAAGGGCCCTCGCTTTTTACGATGCCTAGCTTAGTAGACGAGCTCTTTGTGCTAGCTGGCAAAGACCCACGCCAGTACTTCCAATACAAAAAGGTGCCTGTAGCTTGCCGGTATTTTTATGCCGACAAGACTGTACTTACCGCTTATACAGATCCTGAGCAGCTGGGCGCAGAGGTGGCCCATCAGTTAGGGGTAGAGGCTGCTGTGGTCACCAATTACCTGACCCAGAGCAGAGTCTTGTTTGAACAAACCAAAAAGGTCTTTTTAGAGCGCTCGCTGCATCAATGGAGGACTTATTTTTCGAAGGATACATGGGCGCTTTTGGCCCATGTCTTTCAGCTGCCGATCATTGGTAGCCTACATCGCACCAATAAGCTCCAGCTGGAGCATCCTAAGCTTGTTCAGCTTTTTAATCGTTTTGCTACGTACACTGGGTCAAATCCTTACAAGGCTTCTGGAATGCTGCAGGTCATTTCCCATTTAGAGCACAACTTAGGGGTCTTTTTGCCTGAAGGAGGCATGTATGCCATTGTACAAAGCTTAGTACAGCTCAGCCAATACCTGGGCGTGCGCTATCACTTAGATACTTTGGTGGAGGAAATTGTGGTAGCCGCCAAGGCAGTGCAAGGCATTAAGACCAGCCGAGAGCAGCTGGCAGCAGATATAGTGGTGAGTAACATGGATGTAGTGCTTACTTACCAGCGCTTGCTCCCCCACCACAAAGCACCTACATACATTTTACAGCAAGAACGCTCGAGCTCTGCCCTGATCTTTTACTGGGGCATAGCAGCTACCTTTGAAGCGCTTTCTTTGCACAACATCTTCTTCAGTGAAGACTACAAGCAGGAGTTTGCCACTATCTTTCAGCAAAAGCAGGTGCCAGCGGACCCCACTATTTATGTCAACATTAGTACCAAAGAGCAGCCTTCTGATTCCCCCGCAGGCCAAGAAAACTGGTTTGTCATGATCAACGCCCCTGCTGACCAGGGTCAGGATTGGGAAGGGCTCATTGCCCAGGCCCGTACCCAAATCCTGGATAAGCTCCGCAGGCTATTGGGCCAAGACATTGCCCCACTGATCTGCAGCGAACGTATCCAAGACCCTAGGGGTATTGAAAGCGACACGCTTGCTTACCAAGGGGCGATTTATGGAGCCAGTGCCAACAGCAAGTTGGCTGCTTTTGCTAGGCATCCTAATTTTTCCCGGGCTATCAAGGGCTTGTACTTTTGTGGGGGTACGGTACATCCTGGCGGTGGTATTCCTTTGTGTTTACTTTCTGCTAAAATTGTGTCTGATCTCATTGTCCATCATGATTTTAAGCAGGCTTCTTAAAAAGCGCTATCTCCTCAGCACGGGTCTGCTGCTGGGCTTCTACACTATAGGGCTGGTAGGACTGTGCTCCCCTTACCAGCAGCAGGTGCTTACGCTCACCCCCTGCATACTGCTGACTACAGCGGGCCTGCTTTTGGGGTATCACAAGCCTTGGCGCTGGCCTTTTGTCGGATTTTGTGGGGCTGCGTGGGTCATCAGCTTTTTGGTAGAGGTAATAGGTGTGCATACAGGTATGATTTTTGGACCTTACTGCTATGGTATCCACCTAGGCTGGCAGCTCTGGGGCGTACCTGTGCTCATTGGGCTCAACTGGGTGGTACTGATCTATGCAGCAGGCAACATAGTCAGCCTTCTCCCTGTCAGCGATCCCATCAAGTGCTTAATAGGCGCCTTACTAGTGGTCTTGGTAGACTGGCTGATGGAGCCAGTGGCTGTGCGACTAGGCTTCTGGCAGTGGACTGGCAGGAGTATTCCAACACAAAATTATGTGGCTTGGTATGTACTGGCTGGAGGGCTCCTCGGGCTGTTCTACCGGATAGGCAAGCCCCCTATCAACCCTATAGCACCTGTCGTGTATGCGGTCTTATTGAGTTTTTTTGGGGTATTGGGCCTAGTGATCACGTGAAAAAAGGGTACTGATTATGCACAATTTCATTCCTCATAGGACGCTACGGATCGCATACACGCTATGAACTTACTTCACCAACTGTTGGATGGTATAATCTCATCTATTTAATTTAAGGTGTCGCACCTCCAACACATTTATGGAAAACCTAACATTACTTGAAACTGAACTGGTAGAGGGCATTCTGACTATTACCCTGAATAGCCCCGAAACGCACAACTCCCTCAGTATAGCATGCATCAATGCCCTACGGGAGGTCATTCAGGAAGTTTATGACAACAGTGATATCAAAAGTGTGGTCATCACAGGCGCTGGCGAAGCAGCTTTTGCTACCAGTACAGTGCCCCAAGAGATCCAAGAGCTCAATGAGCTCAATGGAAGAAAATTTGCTGAACAGGGACAAGAGACCTTGGCCTTGATCGAGGACTGCCACAAGCCCATTCTAGCTGCTATCAATGGGGCAGCGATAGGCGGAGGATTTGAGTTGGCCCTGGCCTGCCACCTGCGCATCGCTTCTGAAAATGCTACTTTCAGGTTGCCAGAAGTATCTATGGGCATTATCCCTGGCTTTGGGGGCACCCAACGGCTGACTCACCTGATAGGCAAGACCAAGGCCCTGGAACTCATGATGACGGGCGAGCAGCTGACTGCAGCCGAGGCCAAGGACTTAGGCATGATCAGCTATGTGGCCAGTTACAAAGAAGCTTTGATGAAAAAGAGTAGAGAGTTTCTGCAAAAGATCATGGCTCATGCGCCTTTGGCAGTAGGCATGCTCGTTAACTGCACTAACGCGGCTTACAATCCCCATGAAAACGGCTATCAGACAGAAGCCAATAGCTTTGCCAATTGTTGCAAGACAGAAGACTTTAAAGAAGGGATTGCTGCTTTATTAGCCAAAAGAACGCCTAAATTCAAGGGTGTTTAGCCCTTGTGTACTTCCATAGCTTCCTGGCTCCTCATCTGCTATGCGCCCCTTACAAAAGCTTGCTAGCGAAACCGCACTTTATGGACTCAGCAGTGTAATAGGAAGAGTACTCAACTACTTACTCGTGCCTTTTTACACGAGTATTTTTTTGCCTGCTGAGTATGGCATCATCACAGAGTGGTATGCCTATGCTGCTTTCATGCAGGTCTTGTATACGTATGGGATGGAGACGGCTTACTTCCGCTTTGCCCAGCAGGCGCCAGCCACCTTTGACCTGGCCGTAAGTGCACTCCTGGCTTCTAGCCTGGTATGCTCAGGCTTGCTGGTATGCTTGGCTACCCCGATCACGGTCGCTATAGCCCATCCAGGTAGTGAGCGCTATGTGTACTACTTTGCAGCTACTCTAGCGATTGATGCTGTGTTGGCCATTCCTTTTGCTCAGCTGCGGCTGCAAAACCGAGCGCGCTCTTTTGCCAGTACCAAGCTCTTACAAATCGGGCTGAACATCGCCCTGAACCTGGTTTTGTTGTACGGCTGTGCCAACGTTTATGCAGGTCATTGCCTGAACAGCCTTCAGCCTTGGGTAGCTCGCTGGTACAACCCTGCCAGGAACGTGGAGTATGTATTTATGGCCAATCTAGTAGCCAATGCTGCGGCCTTGCCGCTGCTCGGCCAATCGTTAGTGCGGGTCAAATTTAGGCTGCCCTGGCAGCTATTGCGGCCCATGCTGGTATATGCCTTCCCGCTGCTGCTTATGGGCTTGGCAGGTACGGTCAATGAGATGCTGTCTCGGGCCATACTCCGCCACTGGCTGCCATCAGGTTTTTATCCAGGCCAAAGCAATGAGGCGGTCTTGGGCATCTTTGGGGCTTGTTACAAGCTAGCAGTCTTTATGCTGCTAGGCATACAAGCATTTCGCTATGCAGCAGAGCCTTTTTTCTTTGCCCAAGCCCAGCAGCGCAACGCTCCTGCCCTTTTCAGTGCTGTGATGCACTGGTTCATCCTAGGGGCATGCTTCATCTTGTTTGCAGTCAGTGCTAATCTGGACCTGCTAGGCCACCTGCTGCTCAGACAAGAAGCTTATCGCACAGCCCTAGCGGTAGTACCTTACTTACTGCTGGCCTACTTGTTTTTGGGCGTGTACTACAACCTCTCGGTGTGGTTCAAGCTCACCGACCAAACCCATTACGGTACTTGGCTGGCTGTTATAGGGGCTTTGGTCAACATTGTGCTGAATGTTATGCTGATCCCTCAGCTGGGCTATTGGGGCAGTGTATGGGCCACTGTGGCCAGCTATGCCACCATGAGTGGAGTGTGTTACTATTGGGGGCAAAAGTACTACCCCATCCCCTATCGGCTGGGCCGCCAACTAATTTATGTTGTGGGCACCCTGGCGAGTGTGTACCTGGTCAGAGGCATTGCCTACCCAAGCTGGACCTATGCTGTGGTGAGCAACCTGGTGCTGACCGTGTTCTTTGGTGGGTTGTTGTATGGGCTTGGGCGTAGCAAGGGAAGAGATTCATTCCTCACAAAGCTCGGCATGACCAGGGGAGAGGGGGAGGCAGGGCGTATGGGTGCTTTTGAAGCGTCTTTTGTAGATTTTTAGTAAACTTACCCCCATGCGCATTAAGATCATCAACCGTTCCAAGCACGACTTACCGACCTATGCTACAGCCGATGCCAGCGGCATGGACCTGCGGGCCAACCTGGACGCCAGCATCACGCTCAAACCTTGGCAAAGGACCTTAGTGGGGACAGGCTTGTACATGGCCCTGCCCAAAGGCTACGAGGCCCAGGTGAGGCCTAGAAGTGGGTTGGCACTGAAGCATGGCATTACTGTCCTGAACAGTCCTGGAACGATTGATGCAGACTACCGCGGCGAGATCAAGGCAATGCTCATCAACTTGACCGAAGAAGCGTTTGTGATTGAAGACGGCGAGCGCATTGCCCAGCTGGTGATAGCAGCGCATGCGCAGGCTACCTGGATACCGGTGGTAGCCCTAGACGATACTGCCAGGGGAGCAAGGGGCTTTGGAAGCACAGGGGTTAAGTAATGATGCATGATTGGTGAATTGCATCACTCGATCACTAAATGGCCAAACTGCCAACGGGTGTGCAGCATGACAAAAGCGCATTGAAGCCCATAGCCCCATCAACCAATGGTTCAGTAGGCCAATGTATCCATGACCCAATAAGCCTTATGCACCTGATCATTCCCATGGCTGGCAAGGGCAAACGTATGCGCCCGCATACACTCACTACGCCCAAGCCATTGATTCCTATTGCAGGCAAGCCCATGGTAACGCGGCTGATAGAGGAGGTACAGGCGGCCTGTACTACCGCTATTGATACCATTGGCTTTGTGGTCAACGAGTTAGCACCTGCTGCCCAGACGCAGCTGACCCAGCAGGCGCAGGACATAGGGGCAAAAGCTCAATTTTACCTACAACACGAGGCCCAGGGTACTGCTCATGCCGTGCTGTGTGCCGCAGCGCTGTTGCAGGGGCCCGTGATAGTAGCCTTTGCGGATACGCTTTTTAAGAGCCACTTTACCTTAGGCAGGGACCAGCAAAGCGTGATCTGGGTCAAAAAGGTGCAAGACCCTAGTGCGTTTGGTGTAGTCGAGCTAGATGACCAAGGCATGGTCACCGCCTTTGTAGAAAAGCCTACTAGCTTTGTTTCGGACCTGGCCATCATTGGAATATATTATTTCCGAGAAGGGGCACAACTACACCAGGCCCTACAAAGCCTGGTAGCGCAGGGTATACGCAGAGAGGACGAATACGAGCTAACAGCTGCCCTAGCGGCCATGCATCAACAGGGGGTACGGTTTGCTACACAGGTCGTAGACGAATGGCTCGATTGTGGCCACAAGGACGCGACCTTGCATACCAACCAGCGCTATCTGACCTTGTTGCAAGACAACAAGGACTTAGTAGCGCCCACCGCACAGCTGCACAACAGCGTGCTCATTCCGCCTGTTTACTTGGGCGAGCAAGTGATAGTAACCAATACCGTCCTAGGCCCTTATGTTTCGGTAGGGAGCCATGCGCATATCAGGGATGCACGGATACAAAACAGCATTGTGCAAACACACAGCACCATTGAGAACACCATCATCAAAAACTCTATAGTAGGCAACCATGTCTATTTTGCGGGTAAAAGTGCCGCCGTCAGCATAGGCGACTATACGACCATCAGGCGTGATGAATGAGGCCCTGGCATCAAGCACCAGGCGATGAGGAAGCTTCACCAACACACCCCCAAAGTAAAGCAACATGCGTAGGCAGCGCTGGAGATATTGCTTTTGGCTCCTGGTAGGGAGCTGCTGCTGGCAAGCGTGTAGGCCGGCGCCGCAAAGGAGCCCTAGCAGAAGCGACCAGTTGGTGCAACCTTTGGCCTTTGAGTACTTAAAGCTGAGCACTACCCTTAGCTATCACAACGCAGCGCCCCAATACAGCAGTGCCTATGTCAAGTTGCGGCTCCAAAAAGACCAATGCATCTGGTTTGCTGTGTTCATGCCTTGGGGCATAGAAGTCATGCGAGGGCTGATTACGCCTACAGGGGTTACCCTACTCGACCACATGCAAAAGACCTATGCTGTATATGACTACGCAACCCTGCGGTCCCTATGGCCTGGGCCTTGGGATTATCCTCTAGTGCAGGCCCTGCTGCTAGGAGAACTGGCCCAGGCCTACGTAGCCCAAGAGGTCGTCCAGGAGAAGGAACAGCAGGCAGTCATACAACAACAAAAAGAAGCATGGACCCTGTATCACCTAGTCAATCTAGCGCTGAACAAGGTAGAAAAGCTAGTGGCTACAGCCAGCCAAGGCACCCTCATAGCTACCTACCACCAATTCAAGCCTTGTCAAGGAGGCCTTTTGTTTGGGCAGGCCAGCCTCAACTGGTACGACTACACGGCTCCTACCACGCCTGCCATAACCGTGACGCTAGCAGAAATAAAAGCCGAATGGCCCAAAAAGCCCTTGAAATTTCCTTTTGTTATTCCAGCACACTATGAAAAAAGATAAACGAGCTTGGATGGGGGGGGCTGGGGTGCTGGCAGTGTGCTGGCTGACAGCCGCGGCCCAGCCTAGTAGAACCCAGTTTGAAGCAGAGCGGGCCCTGCTGCTGCAACGCATCAAGAACATCAAGCAGATCTTGCAGCAAACAGCCACCCAAAAAAAGGTGGGCATGGGTCAGCTGAAGGCCCTGAACGGGCAGATTGAGTCCAATGCCCTGCTGATCCAGACGCTCAGCCAGGAGCTACAGGCCATCGACCAAGCGATCCAGCAAAAGCAACATGCTATAGCCGCCCTAGAACAAGACCTGGCCCAGCTTCAGCAGGAGTATGCGGCTATGGTCTATGTGGGTGCTAAAACCCTGCACGACATCCACCAGCTGATGTTTATCTTTGCTGCTCCCTCTTTTCACCAATTGGTACAAAGGCTACGCCACGTCAAACAATATGCCCATACCCGGCACAAGCATTTTCTAGAAATCGGGAAAGTAAAGGCTTCGCTCCAGGCCCAACAAGCAGCGGCTACCCAACGCAGGCAAGCCAAAACAGCTTTACTACAAACCAAGCAAGCAGAAAAAGCCAAGCTCACTGGCTTAAAGAACCAACAGACGCACCTGATTGAGAAGTTAGCGCAGCAGCATACGCAGCTGGCCAAAGAGCTCAAGCAACGTAACCAAGCAGTACAACGGCTGGACAAGTTGATTACAGACATTATCCAGCAAGACCTACAAGCCCAGGCAAGTACACCGTCCCCAAACGCGCTGCCAAGTCCGCTGCCTACTATACCCCAGCCTGTCAACACAAAAAATCTGACAGCTCGTTTTCGCAAAAGCCGGGGCAAGCTGCCTTGGCCAGTGAAAACAGGCTTTATTAGTAGTAAGTTTGGCATTGGGCCCCATCCAGTGCTCCGCAACGTGCAAGTAGAAAACCTGGGGATCGACATCCAGACCCAAGCAGCCGCCCAAGCGTATGCCATTTTTGAGGGAATAGTCAAGACCATTGCCTTGGTGCCAGGCATGAACCGGGTCGTGATTATTCAGCACGGAGCCTACCACAGCGTGTATGCCAAGCTCAAGCACACTACGGTCAAGGTCGGGCAGTACGTGCAGGCACAAACGCCCATTGGCACCGTTTATACAGATACCCAAGGCACTACTGAGCTGCAGCTCCAACTCTGGGAAAATACCCAAAAGCTGAATCCGGCCTGGTGGCTGGGTAAAAAGTAAGGAGCATTGGTAGGTTGGGAAGGTTGTAAATAGCTGGCGCCCCTTACCCCAAAAAGCAAGGCTACCCCCTAGCCAGGGGCTGTAAAGTTAAGGGCCGCGCTGATGCGCGGCACTGGTAGTAACTTAGAGGGCTACGTTTTTGTAGCCTGAGGGGCATGAGCTAGCTAGCAAAAGCTAGCAGTGCTTCTGCAAGCTTGACCAGTGAGTCAGCGTCAGCAAGGGTAATTTGGAAATATGCTTTTTCGTTTCCATCAGCGCCATACCCATTTCCTTTAACAACTTCTTCGGCCGTGAGTCGCTGCGTTATCTCTTCTGCGTTCAAGAAGATGCGAGGGGCAAGTGCTTCGGCTGCGTCTTTCTTTTTCAGGCTTTTATCCGACGGTACTCAAGCGAGCGTTTTTAGGTACTTCGCTGCCTTTGCTATTACCTCGGGGGTTAATTGGACTGTAAGTGTAAGTTTTTTATACTCCTCTTTTGCATCAAAGTTAGCATCAGATCAGTTCTGCTGAGCCAAATCATCTAGTGGAGAAGTGGAGGTCCCAAAGCACCCGGCTAGCCTATTCATGACGACTACTAAATCGTTGTCATTTAAGAACAACCTATCTTCGAATGGACCGCCGTGCGATTTCCAAGTGTCAAACACATACACCCACAGTGACTTAACATTTCCCTTCAGTTCTTCGCTCTGCAGGGCCGTGTGCAGCGCCTTGATTCTGTCTACTTCGGACTTTGTGGTGGGAGCTGCTGCATCTGCATTAGCGTTTGCGTCTCCTGACCGTAGTGTATTTGCTCTACCTGCGTCATCGTTATCTACATTTCCGCAAGCATTCAACAAAAAGAGGCTCCCAAATAGCTACGGGAGTGTTTTAAAGAAATATTTGTACATGATTTTATTTCGGTTTCATTGTAAAAGATAAACAGTAAATCGTAGTAGCTGCTAAGTTGGTGCCCTATGATAAACAATTTTCTTAAAATTTTTGGAAAAGCAAGTCGCCGCAAGATAAAAAATCAGCTTTGCCCAATGTCTGGGCTTAGGCTGGGGCAGGCTGTGCCTGACGCTTGGCTGCAGGCTCCTCTAGGGGCATGGTGGCGAAAGGCACTTTGTGTTCGGCCCAATCAAAGACACTGTAGTCATAGTCAGGTGTCATGGTCAGGCACTCGGTAGGGCATACGGTGGTGCATAGGCCACAAAAGCAGCACTTGGCTAGGTCAATGTCAAACCGGGCTGCATATAGGCGCTTGGTCAGGCCATTGCTGGTTTTCCCCAGGGGCACAGGCGATTTAATGGCCTCGATCTCGATGCAGTCTACAGGACATACTTGGGCACACTTGTCGCACACGATGCAGTCGTCAATAGCATTGTGGAGCTGGTAGCGCCCGCGCGGGGGCACAGGCAGGTGCTCGTGGGGGTACTGGAGCGTGGCAGGCCTGGTCTGGAAATAGGCAGCATGGGTAATGGGCAGGTTTTTAGGGGGAGGGCGCAGCGCTTTGCGCAAGTGCTGTCCGGTCAGGCATAGGCTCCCCCACAGGCTTCGTAAGCTGTGTAGCAGGGTGCGGAAAGGGTGTTGAGGCATAGTGTGGCTCGTTTTTTCAGCCCAATATACACAGTTGCCACCACAAGGTCACCAAGCTAAGGAGCAAAGCAGCCGGGGTCAGGTACTGCCAGCACAAGCGTATGACCTGGTCAAAACGCAAGCGCGGGAAAGTCCATCGAATAGTCATCTTGATCCCAACAACGAGTAGGGCCTTGGCCAACAGCCAGCAGCTGGCCCACATATGCCCCCCCCAAGTGCCGGGCAGGCCGCTGGTCCAGGTGCCTAGGGGCAGGCCCGGCAAGTTGGGCAACGGCGAGTGCCAACCGCCTAGGAACAAAACCACGCCCAAGAGGCTCATCAAAAGTAGCATGCTGTACTCAGCCAGCATGAGCCAGGCCCAGCGCAAGCCGCTGTACTCGGTATGGTAGCCACCGATGAGCTCAGACTCTGACTCGGGCAGGTCAAAAGGAGCCCGGTGGCAAGCTGCCAACGAGGCTACAAAAAAGACGGCATAGGCCAGGCACAGCGGCGGCATGCGTACGATGTTCCAGGTCAGTACCCCGCCCCACTGGCTAACGTCCAGGCCTTTGAGGCCCAGTAAGTAGGTAGGTAGCGGGGCTTGGCCCCCTGGGCCCTGCTGGGCAGCAATGGTAGCTAGGTTAAGGGTTTGGCTGACCATCACCACACTCAGCACACTGAGGCCTAGGGGTACTTCGTAGGCCATGAACTGGAGCAGGGCGCGCATGGCACCTAGGCGGGCATACTTGTTGTGCGAAGCCCAGCCAGCTACCCAAATGCCCACTACCTCTAGCCCAGCTAGGGCTAGGAGGTACAAGACGCCTGTGGCAGTAGGAGCGCCGTGCCAGGCATTGGTAACCGGGAGCACAGCAAAGGCTGCCCACACCACTACCAAAATCCAGGCCGGGGCCAGGACAAATAGTACCTGATCAGCCGCTGCAGGCACGATGCTTTCTTTTTGCAAAAGCTTGAGCAGGTCGGCCAAGGACTGGCCCAAGCCTTGGTAGCCCACTTCTTTGGGGCCCAGGCGGTCTTGGATAAAAGCAGCAAGCTTGCGCTCCACATAGGTCGCCCCCAGGGCAAAGAGGAGCAAAAAAGGCAAATAGAATACGAGCGTATACATAGGTACTAGAAGTCAGCTGCAGGCAAGATGGGCCACAAGCAGGGTAGGTGTCAAACCCGTAGCTGCTCTAGGTGTACAGGCTGCTGAAAGAAAAGGCGCGTAGCTGCTGCAAAGGCCGGGGTAAGGGCTGACACGATAAAATGGTCTTCGACTTGGACACTGGTGCTCAGCAGCTGGTGGTGGGCGAGGTACTGCTGGAGCGCCTGGGCAGCTAAGTGGGAGGCCTCTACCACGGCCATCCGACCCTGGTAAAAGGCCTGCAGTTGCGTTTTAATGACCGGGTAGTGCGTACATCCCAGGATCAGGGCGCTGATATGCTTGAGGACAGGGTTTTGGAGGTAATTATCAATGATCTCTTGGCTGAGGATGCCTTGTGTCAAGCCTGCCTCGATCATGGGCACCAAAAGGGGGGTAGCTAGGGCTTGGAGCTGAATATTTTGCCCCAGGGCTTGGATTTTTTGGGCGTACACGCCTGACTGTACGGTCTGCTGGGTGCCAATTAAGCCAATAGACTGACCCTGGAACCGCTGGCCAATGTAGGCAATCATGGGGTCAATGACATTGAACACGGCAGCCTGCTGCCCCACCTGGGCGCGGATCACATCATAGGCAGCGGCCGAAGCAGAGTTGCAGGCAATCAGCATGACCTTACAGCGCTTTTGCAAGAGAAAGTCGCAAATTCTCAGGGCATAGGCCTGGATCGTGGCAGTAGCCTTGTCGCCATAGGGCACGTGGGCCGTGTCTCCAAAATACACAAGGGCTTCTTGCGGCAGCAAGTCCTTGACTGCCCGAGCTACCGTGAGCCCTCCGATGCCACTGTCAAAAATACCAATAGGCCGCGTGTTCATTGACTCATGGGGGCATTCAGTGATGGGGGCATGGCTTTATTGTTCCTGTGGTCATACTGAGCACTATTGTCCTGAAACCTGCCTAAGCAAAGTAAAGGGAACAACAAAGGCGCACCGCAGCAGCACTGCACAGGCCCACTCAGCGTAAAGCTCGGAATGACCAAGGGGCAGCAATGCCGAAGCTGTTTGTGCTAATACTTCCTGGCATCAATGACTCCCTAAGCAAGTACCTCCCCCTATCAATCGTGGGCCCACCAGGGATTGAACCTGGAACCTCCTGATTATGAGTCAGGTGCTCTAACCGGTTGAGCTATAGGCCCCGCAAGTAGGCTTGGAATTGGGGGCGTAATACTACACATTTGCAGGTAGGTTTACAAGCCAGGTGGCTAGCGTAAGCGAGGGCTCCAGCTCCCTTGGACACGCGCGGGAGGGCGTTTGTGCTTGCCGCTGTACCATACCCCTTACCATGGCCTCATCCACTGCCCGCAAGTACTTGATTGTAGTAACAGGCCCCACTGCTGTGGGCAAAACAGCGCTTTCTATTCAGCTAGCCTTGCATTTACGCACCGAAATTGTCTCAGCCGATGCCCGACAGTGCTATCAAGGCATGGCCATCGGCACAGCGCAGCCCACAGCAAAGGAGTTGCAGACCGTACCCCACCACCTAGTCAACTTCTTGCCCATACAGACGCCTCACAATGCAGGGAGGTATGCCCAGGAGGCGCTCAAGACTTTGGCTACTTTGTTTACTAAGTACGACTATGTGCTGATGACAGGGGGCGCTGGGCTGTACATCCAGGCCGTGTGCCAGGGCCTAGACGCCATACCCCCTGTAGCACCGGCTATCCGCACGGCCCTGAACCAGCGCCTTCAAAAAGAAGGCTTACCTGCCCTAGCCGCCGACCTGGCGCTCCAAGACCCTACTTATTACCAAACAGTAGATCAGGCCAACCCTCAGCGGATCATCAGGGCCCTAGAAGTGTGCCTAGCCTCGGGGCAGCCTTACAGTACCTTTCGCAAACGCCAGCCCGCAGCCCGTCCGTTTACTGTTATTAAGATTGGGCTGACAAGAGACCGCCCAGTGCTTTACCAGCGGATCGACGAGCGAGTAGAGCAGATGCTGGCCCAGGGCTTGATGCAAGAGGCCATTGCTTTGTATCCTTATCAGCACTACAATGCTTTGCAGACAGTAGGCTATCGCGAACTTTTTGGCCATCTAGCAGGCCAATATGACCAAGCAGAGGCCATCAGGTTACTCAAAAGAAATACTAGGCGGTATGCCAAACGGCAGTTGACTTGGCTGGAGCGCGACCCAGACTTGCGCTGGTTCCATCCTGACGACGGGTCTGCTATCCTTACCTACATCCAGCAAATGACCACAGCTTCATGAAGTGCTCGCCTAAGGACCCCACCCGCGCCTACTTTTTCGAGACTGTCTATGCTGTAGTTAAACTTATCCCTCCAGGCAGGGTCACTACGTACGGCGCGATTGCCCATTGCTTAGGTACCAAGGGCAGTGCCCGGATGGTAGGCTGGGCCTTGCACCAAGCAGCCCAACGCCCTGATGTGCCTGCACACCGGGTGGTGAACCGCCATGGCTTGCTCACAGGCAAGCACCACTTCACAGGCCAACAGACCATGGAACAGCGCCTCGCCGCAGAGGGAGTGTATGTCTGCAATGATCAAGTACAGGCATTTGCCCAACTTTTTTGGGATCCTATACAAGGCATACAATCGCTGCCCTAGAAGAGGCTATCTGTGCCTGGGTTGTTTTTTATAAAGCGTAGGATTTCTTTTCGCAATATCTCCAGTTCGTTGGTACTGGTCAGCTTGACTAGAATACCCAGAAGCTTATTGTGGCGTTCTAACAAAGCTATATACTTCTTCTCTAGCCTTAGCAATTCAACAGTATCGCGATCTAGGTAATTACCAGGGCCTTCGCTCACTCGATTGACTGCCGTCTCTAACTCAGGAAAATCAATCGAAAAATCGTAGTGGATGATTTTACTAACAGCGGTGATGAATTCGTAGCTTACTTTAGGATCTTTGAACCGATTGTAAAGTGTATTTCTACTGATATTTAAACGTTCTGATAGCTTCTTGATGGAGAAGCCGCTTCTTCGGACAGCCTCCTCTACCATCTCACCTCTGTGTTTTTCCATGAGGTAAAGATGTGGATAATGGCTTTAAACCGTGGGGCGTATTTTATTCATATATGGTTAATTACACATCAATACAACACAATATTGTATCAATGAGGTCAATATTGCATGGCTCTTAATCATGCTTTGCAAGAGCCCTAGGGCTCTGTGTTACTTATCTGTTGAGAAAGGCAATAACGTCCATAACATCATCTCAAACGAGTACATACATCGATGCAAAGTGCTTCACATACACTTCTTCTGTGCTCAAACGACCACTGTGAGATTCCCCAAAAACTAGGATATGTCCTAAAATTAGGACACGGACCAAAAGGACACAGTGCTACCTATTATTTGGCCCCTCCATTCCTTGCTTTTCCCGTTTAGAGACGACGCTGTATACCAAGAGCGTACCCACGCTCGTCAAAGCATTGGAGAGAAATGAGTAGCTTGGGGCTGCTTTACTTATGACGATGACAGCCCAACAACATAAACGGCAAAATAAGCTCCTCTGGGCCATTTGGCTAGCCTTCTTGGGCTACCTGGGCGCAGTTGCCCTCTATATCTTCACCGTCAAGGCCAACTTGTGGAATCTGTATGGCGCCTTGCCTTCTCTGGCCGTACTAGAAAACCCTAGAAGCAATTTGTCCTCAGAGCTGTACGCAGCAGATGGCGTCCTGATAGGCAAGTATTTCAGGCACAACAGGAGCCCTGTTGCCTACGAAGAAATCTCTCAAAACATGATCAATGCCTTGTTGGCTACAGAAGACCATCGATTTGAAAAGCATGCTGGCATTGATCTCAAAGGGCTGTACAGGGCCTTCTTGTTGTCTATTCTCTTGCAAAAGAACAGAGGAGGTGGGAGTACACTCTCGCAACAGCTGGCCAAGAACCTCTTTAAGATCCGAAGTGAAAAGTACAAAGGACTCCTCAGTAACATCCCGCTCATTAAAACAGTCGTCGTAAAGACCAAAGAGTGGATTGTGGCCGTACAGCTCGAGCGGTTTTATACCAAGAAAGAGATCCTTACTATGTACCTCAATACGGTCAGCTTTGGGAGCAACACTTTTGGCCTTAAGGTAGCGGCCCAAACTTTCTTTAATACGACCCCTGACTTACTTAGCGTAGAACAAGCCGCCTTGCTAGTGGGCCTCTTGAAAGCGCCCTCGTACTACAGCCCAGTCATGCATCCAGAAAGAGCGCACAAAAGAAGGAATGTGGTACTGGCACAAATGCACAAACACCACCTATTAGCGCAAGCAGACTACGAACAGCTTAAAGAACTGCCTATCCAACTGGAATACCAAACAGAGGACCATAACGTAGGGCTGGCCACTTACTTCCGATCTGTCATCCGCAACTTCCTGCTCAAATGGACCCATCAGCATGGTTACGATCTCTTCAAAGATGGCTTGAAAATTTATACCACCATTGATAGTCGCTTGCAAAAACATGCTGAAGAAGCCGTAGCAGCATGCATGCCCTTATTGCAACAAAAATTTGAACAGCATTGGGAGGAACGCGATCCCTGGATAGATGAAAAAGGGCGTAACATCCAAGATTTCATTGAAAAAGCTATACAACAGACTGAGCTTTATATGCGTTCGGTAGCAGCATATGGCGAAGACAGCGACGCTATCGACAAGATCTTGAACACACCTGTGCCCACCAAGCTGTTCTCTTGGGAGGGAGAAGTCGATACCGTGATGAGCCCCATCGATTCGCTGAAGTACAACAAAAGGCTGCTACATACCGGCTTTATGGCCATGAACCCGCATACTGGGCACATCAAAGCCTGGGTAGGAGGTATCAACCATCAATACTTTCAATATGACCATGTCATGCAAGGCAAACGACAAGCAGGTTCTGCTTTCAAACCCCTTGTATACGCAGCAGCCCTGGACAATGGCTATACTCCTTGGCAAGAAGTGGTAGATGCCCCGGTCACATTCAGGGTATATGGAGACCCACCCACTTGGACCCCGCGCAACTGGAGTAGAAGGTACACAGGCCAAAAGATGACCTTGCGCCAGGCCATGGCTAGGTCGGTCAACTCGATCACGGCTTATTTGATGAAACAGCTAGGACCCCAGTTAGTCGTGGATTATGCTAAAAGCCTGGGGATTCAAAGCCCTCTAGAACCTGTGCCTGCCCTATGTCTGGGCGCTACTGACGTGTCGGTCTATGAGCTTGTAGGTGCTTACAGTGCTTTTATGAATAGAGGCGTTTGGACAGCCCCTTTTTATATCACCCGCATTGAAGACAAAGATGGCCGTGTGCTAGAAGAGTTTGTACCCCAGAAAAGAGAAGCAGTGAGTGAAAAAACAGCTTATTTGATGATTCACATGCTCAAAGGCACCACAGAAGAGTCAGGCGGTACCTCGCTAGGCATTAGTAAGGCGCTCAAAGAAGACAATGAAATCTGTGGCAAAACAGGGACCACCTCTAACCAATCCGATGGCTGGTTTGTGGGCATGGCCAGAGACCTGTGTGCTGGGGTTTGGGTAGGAGGAGAAGATCGGTGTATTCACTTCAGGACTTTGGCCACAGGGAGTGGGGCAAGAACAGCACGGCCTATTTGGGAAAAGTTTATGCTGAACGTTTATGAAGACCCTGACCTGGCCTACGAGAAAGGGCCCCTGCTCCCTTATGACAAGCCTGCTGGTGTAGACATACCTCCTGAGCAGGAAAGCTTCCAGAAAAACGCCCCCCAAGAGGAAGTACAAGAAGAGGATTTAATGATGGAGGAAGATGCTGTAGATGTCAATGACATTTTCTGATCATTGGATTATTTAGTGGATTATTGTGCCACTGGTTGCTTTTTTCATCGGCTTTGGTGTCCTCTCCTTGGTCGTACTTTGCTCGCTTATCTAGCATAGTGTGTTCCGCTGCGGAGATCCCTCGCTGTGCCCGAGCCACGCTTCACTGCGCTTAGGACATGACGTAGGGTAAAGCTCGGAATGACAAGGAAGGGGCACTGAGTGGCGTGCAACTATCAATATTCTGAGCTAACCTTGTAGTACAACCCGGTACACGACGCAATAGCTATGCAAACCACGCAATACACTCCACAAGACATTCACTTGCTAGCCATCCAGCCTGGCGTATACCGCTTTTACAACAAACAAGGCACACTCATCTATGTAGGGAAAGCCAAGAACATTAAAAAGAGGGTCAGGAGTTATTTCAGCAATACCAAGCAACACAACCTCAAAACCCGTAGGATGGTAGCTGAGATAGCCAGCATTGAGTTCACCATTGTCAATTCTGAGTATGAAGCGTTGTTGCTAGAAAATAACCTGATTAAGAAGAGTCAGCCCCGCTACAATATCCTACTCAAAGACGGAAAAACGTACCCCTATATCTGCATCACCAAGGAGCGCTTCCCCAGGGTCATCGCTACCCGCAAAGTATTGCCCCAGCTAGGGCAGTACTACGGCCCTTTTACTGACCTCAAGGCCATGTATCGCATCTTAGCGCTGATCAAGCAGCTGTATCCCCTGCGTACCTGCACGTACAGCCTAACCGCAGAAAACATTCGCAAGGGTAAGTTCAAGGTCTGTCTAGAATACCACTTAGGCAACTGCAAGGGACCTTGTGAGGGGCTGCAAGACGAGGCGAACTACCAGCAAAACATCGCCCAGGTTGCGTATTTGCTCAAAGGCAACCTCCATGTCGTAAAAAAGGAGTTCAGCACCAAGATGCGCCAAGCTGCCCAAGCAATGGCCTATGAAGAAGCACAAGCCTGCAAAGAAAAGTTAGAGACCCTAGCCGCCTACCAAGCCAAATCGCTGGTCATCAATCCCAAAGTAGGCGACTTGGATGTGTTTGGGATGGTCTCAGACGAAGCAGCAGCTTTTGTGAGCTATTTACAAATCAAAAACGGGGCGATCACCTTCACGCAGACCGTAGAAATCAAGAAGAAGTTGGACGAAGCAGATAGCGATGTATTCCCCTTAGTGATCTTTAATTTTAGGCAGCAGTACAATAGCCAAGCCCAAGAAGTACTTACCAACTTACCGCTATCGATCGACCTGAATGAGGTAACACTGACTGTCCCCAAGATAGGTGACAAAAAGAAGTTGGTGGGCATAGCCATTAAAAACGCACTATTTTTTAAGCAGGAGCGGTTTATCCGCAAAAACAACCAGCAAAAAAAAGGGAACCGTACCCTGCAATTACTCCAGCAAGACTTACAGCTCAAAAGCTTACCCTTACACATCGAGTGCTTTGACAACTCCAACCTCCAGGGCAGCAGTCCCGTGGCCGCCATGGTGTGTTTCAAAAACGGCAAGCCTGCCCAACAAGAGTACCGCCATTTCCACATCAAGACGGTCACTGGCCCAGATGACTTTGCCTCGATGCGCGAGGTGGTGCATAGGCGCTACAAACGGCTGTTAGCGGAAGGCCAAGCCTTACCAGATCTGATTGTGATTGATGGGGGTAAGGGACAACTTAGCGCAGCCGTGGCAGCCCTCAAAACAGTAGGCATCTATGGCCAGGTATCTGTGATCGGCATTGCCAAAAGACTAGAAGCACTGTATCATCCAGACGACCCCTATCCTGTCCATATCAGCCAACAGTCTGCCTCCCTAAAGCTCCTTCAGCAGCTTCGCAACGAAGCCCACCAGTTTGCCCTTACCTTTCACAGGAACAAACGCAGCAAAGCTAGCCTTCAAAGCAGCTTGGAAGCTATTCCTGGTATAGGCGCTAAAACAATTGATAAGCTTTTGCTGCAATTCAAATCTGTTCGGAACATCCAAGCAGCCAGCACAGCAGCCCTGGCCCAACAAATCGGTAGCAAAAAAGCAGCCGTGCTCAAAGCACATATTTGAGGCGCTCGCTAAGTACGCTTCCAGATAGCGCCTGACCAACCTACCTTTGTGCCAACAAAAACAAGCGGCCATAACAACATGAATTTTGAACTGCAGCACGTAGATCTACATTCCCAAGCCCGAGCAGGACTGATCACTACCCATCGGGGGCCCATTCACACCCCTATCTTTATGCCTGTAGGCACAGCCGGCACGGTCAAGGGTGTATCCCAAAAAGCATTGTATGAAGACATCCAGGCAGAAATCATCCTGGGCAATACCTATCACCTTTACCTAAGGCCAGGGCTAGAGGTACTAGAGGCAGCTGGCGGTTTGCATCAATTCATCGGTTGGGACAAGCCCATCTTGACGGATAGCGGTGGCTACCAAGTGTATTCCCTGGCGCAGCGAAGAAAGCTCACTAAGGAAGGCGTTACCTTTCGGTCACACATAGATGGCTCCAAACATACTTTTACTCCGGAGCGGGCGGTCGATATACAACGCAGCATTGGTGCTGATATCATTATGGCCTTGGACGAATGCACCCCCCACCCTTGCTCCTACTCCTATGCCAAAGCCTCGATGGACCTTACCCACCAGTGGCTCAAGCGGGGATGTGATCACTTCGATGCCACCAAGGCTAAACACAATGCCTACCAAACGCTTTTCCCCATTGTGCAAGGCAGCATTTACAAAGACCTTCGGAAGCAGTCAGCCGAAATCATTGCAGCCAAAGAATGCGCAGGCAACGCTATTGGTGGGGTCTGCCATCCCGATGGTATGCTCTATGAAGTGACCGCCTGGGTATGTGCTGTTTTACCTACTAGCAAGCCACGCTACCTAATGGGCGTGGGTACGCCCCGCGATTTGTTAGAGTGCATTGCTATTGGCGTAGATATGTTTGATTGTGTAATTCCTACCCGCAATGCTAGAAATGGCCTGCTGTTTACTACGCAAGGCAGCATCAACATCAAAAACAGGAAGTGGAAAACAGATTTTAGCCCTATCGACGAGCAGCTAGGCGGGCAAGTAAGCACATATTACACCAAGGCTTACTTGAATCACTTATTGCATGCCCGGGAACTATTGGGGGCTCAACTGGCAAGTATGCACAACCTGACCTTTTATCTATGGCTCGTCAAGCAGGCAAGAATACAGATTATAGCCGGTAATTTTAGGGCTTGGAAAGACAAAATCCTCCAAGTAGTCATGCAGAAAATCTAGGCATCGCCATGAAAATACTAGACCGATACATACTCAAGAAGTTTTTATTCTCTTTTCTATTTGTTCTACTCTTGCTCACAGTGATCATCACGTTGATTGATTTTACGGAGAAGAATGGGTACTTCATCAAGCATAAGCTGGGCTACAAAGAGATCATGGAGTACTACGGGGCCTACATGGTCTTCATAATCAACTTTATTACCCCGATTACGGTGTTCATTACTACAGTATTTGTGACTTCTCGGCTTGCGCAGCACACAGAGCTGATTGCTATGCTGAGCAGCGGAGTGAGTTTCTTGCGTTTACTGGCCACCTACTTGGTAGGCGCTATGACCATTGTGCTGTGCAGCTTTTTTTTGACAGGTTGGATCCTGGCCAAAGCCAACATAAAACGCGTAGCCTTCGAGACAGAGTACATCGATAGCGTTTTTCGCAGCCGCTCTCAACATCTTCATATCAGAATGGATCCAGCGCACTACTTGTACGTGGAACGCTACCGGACCTACAACAATTCAGGTACCAATGTTATCATAGAGACTATTAGCGATAATCAACTCCTAGAAAGGCTATCAGCGAAAAGGATAACATGGCTAGAAGCAGAGGGAAAATGGCGCCTGCAGGATTGGATGTTGAGAAAAATAGAAGGCCTAGAAGAACACATCCAGCAAGGTAGCACCCTAGATACGCTTTTGAACATCCATCCTAACGACTTCAGCATCAATCCGAAGTTGCATGAAACGCTCACCCTACCTGAGTTAAATGCCCATATTGAGTCACTGCAAAACAAGGGAGCAGACAATGTTTATATCTTCTTGACAGAGAAGTATGTGCGTTATATGACACCTTGTGCAGCAATTATTCTTACTTGTATGGGCGTTGTAGTCTCAGCACGTAAGGCACGAAGAGGCATCGGCTTACAAATTGCACTAGGTTTTATTCTTGCCTTTGTATATATCGCTCTCTTTCTATTCGCAAAAGGGGTAGCAGCGGCCAAGGGCACTCACCTACTCTTAACTGTATGGATACCTAACATTGTCTTTTCCATGGTAAGCATCATTCTCTATAAGCTCCTCCCTAAATAACCCTACGCTGATCTCAACAGATATGGACATCCACGCCTATGAAACAAGTATGCTCTGTCAGGCAAATTATCCTCCCCTTGATGTTGGTGGCAACAACTCCGCTAAAGGCGCAAGAATATGCTCCTACCCAATGGTACCGTATAAGGGCTCCTCATGTGGACCTCATCTTCAAGGGGAACATACATCGAGAAGCACAGCGGCTTGCTAACACCTTAGAGCAGCTATACGAGCCTGTATCTAGATCGCTAGGGGCACCACCTGCCCCCATACCGCTGACCCTATGGGATCAAAGATGCATCTCCAACGGATTCTTTACATTCCGACCACGTAGAATAGAGTTTGGGAATGGGCCTTCCCAAGATTATAACTTCATTGGCACTAATGACTGGTTCAGCATCCTGGCAGTACATGAGTTTAGGCATGCGGTGCAGTTTGCAAAGCTGAATCGCAACTTCAATCAACTGTTCTATTGGCTGGGAGGTGAGATGGGATTGGAAGGGATTACAGCAACACTTGTGCCACCTTGGTTCCTCGAAGGCGACGCCGTAGGCATAGAGACTGCACTCACTCAAAGCGGCCGAGGACGTATCCCGTATTTTTCACGCTTGTATAAGACCAATCTCTTAGAACGGGGTGGTTTTCCTTACTGCAAGCAGATCTTTCGCTCTTTTAAACACGCGATACCTGACCATTACAAGATAGGCTACTACCTAACGACACACCTCAGAAGGAGGTACGGGGCGGATGTATGTGCCAATATCTTAGAAAAAACTACCTGGTTGGTGCCTCTCCCAATAGCCGTTAAGCAAGCCACAGGCAAGAGTTTACTCCAGATTTACGAGGACGCTAACCAGGAGTTGAAGGGCTTGTGGCAAAAGCAACTGGAAGGCCTCCAGCTGACACCAGCCACAAGCATGATGACCAGGAGCAATGAGACTTATACAGACTACAGCTACCCCCAGCTAGACGAAGCGGGCCAGCTTATTGTGCTAAAATCTGGCCTAGGAACTGTAGCACAGTTTGTGCTGCTAGACAGCCAAAAGCAAGAGCACTCCATCCTTGTTCCTGGTAAAATCAGCAAAGTTGCAGGCTTTTCGGTGGCACAAGGCCAAATTGTGTGGATAGAAGAGATACCAGATCCTCGGTGGAGCGACCGTTCTTACAGCGTCATACAGCGGTATGATATGCAGAAAAAACAGCTGAAGACCCTTACTCACAAAAGTCGGTATGGCGCTGCTGCCCTGTCGCCCGATGCTACCAAGATCGTTGCTCTTGAAATCGACGAGGGCTATAACCATCAGCTGCTCATCTTGGATGCTGCCAACGGCCAGGCGCTACAGCGCCTACCCAATCCCGACAACCACTACTACCTAACCCCAAGGTGGTCAGAAGATGGCAAGCAGATTGTGGTGGTGAAGCATGTGCAGCAAAAAGCGACCATTGCACGCATCGATCTCTCTACAGGAGCCACGCAGGATTTGCTGCCTTATTCAGAGAACCATGTAGGCTTGCCAGTGATGCGGGGCCAGTATGTGTTCTACAACAGTCCATATAGTGGCATTGACAACATCTATGCCGTTGACCTAACAACGCACCAGCAGTACCAGGTTACCTCTAGAAAGTATGGGGCTTATAATCCTGCTATCTCCGCGGATGGCCGCTGGATTTTCTTTAATGACTTTACCAAAGATGGGATGGATGTGGTGCAGATGCCCTTTGCCCCCCAGCAGTGGAAACCCTTGGAAGAAGTAGAAGATAGGTCTGTACGCTATTACGCACCACTGGTAACGCAAGAGAATAATGGGGATGTGTTGGAGCACGTCCCTAGCCAAAAGTATCCCGTTGCCCCTTACTATCCTGGAGAGCATCTGTTTAACCTACATAGCTGGCCCCTCCATGAAACATTCAAGGACACTAAGCGCAGGTTAGGCCTGACTATCCGATCGAACGATTTACTCCATACAACCAAATTGCAGGCAGGTTATCTATATGATGTGCAAAAGTACGCTAGAGAAACTTTTGCCCAGCTCAGCTACCAAGGTTGGTACCCGGTCTTCACCCTCGCAGGCTACCTTAAAAAAGATTACCAGCGCCTGGACACTACAAAAATAGGGGCCTTGACGTTAGCATTGCCCTTCACATTCAAGCAAGGGCAATACACTAACAAAGTCTCACTAAGTACCACAAGTAACTTAGGTAACAACGCTCAATTAAGCTATTTCCAACAAACTTATCAAGGCCAAGTGACTAGAACAGCTAAACAGAGCTGCAGAGACCTCTACCCACCATGGCAACAGCACCTGACTGTATCATATAGCCACACTCCTTATCGCAAGGAAGGAACAATTGATAGCCATAAGCAAAAACTGATCGTGCAAACAGTACTCAAGTTTCCTGGCCTATTCAAGCACCATTCGCTTTCCTTCATCCCCAAATGTAAACTTAAGAATGTCGGTCCCCCCAACATAGGTAAGTTCCTCATATACCGAAGTGTTGAGAAAACTTGTGAGGTAGAAGCAACCTACGCTTGGCCCCTTTGCTATCCTGATTGGAGCCTAGGTGGCTGCCTCTATGTGCAGCGACTAAAAGCGCATTTATTTTTTCAGCCTGAGTACAGACCCGCAGAAAGCTTAAAATACAAATACCAAGTAGGCTTATACGTAACCATGGATATGGGACTTGTCTTACCAATTTCTATTCCTTTTATAGTCGGGGGAGCGGTGGTGTATAACAAAAAACAGGCTTCCGATATAGGCCTATCTTTGAACTTAATCTTTAACCCTTGATAATCCTGCAAAAGGCACCTAGAGCCGCTTGTACAGCAGCCCCAATTTTCATTCTCCTCTTTATCCTCTATTTTTGATGCTCAACAGAAAGACACCATGGCTGAAGTAATCAGAATGCCCAAGATGAGCGATACAATGGAGGAGGGGGTGATTGTTGCTTGGCGCAAGCAAGAAGGGGATACAATAAAAGCAGGGGACCTACTAGCAGAGGTGGAGACAGACAAGGCTACCATGGAGCTAGAGGCTTATGAAGATGGCACGCTGCTTTACATTGGTGTCAAGGAACAGGAAGCAGCCCCTATCAATGGCGTGATCGCCATCATTGGCGAGCCAGGAGAAGATATCACAGCTTTGCTAGAAGAGGCCAAGCAGCCGCTCCAGCAGCAGGAAGAACGGCCTACAGAGGTATCACTTGAAGCGCCTAGTGCTACCCCAACTGCTCCAGCGCCTGCTGAGGTAGCTCCTGAGCAGGCACCTCCCACACCTAGCATTTTTGCTTCACCGCTAGCCAAGAAGATGGCCCAAGACAAAGGCTACGATCTAGCTAACATTCAGGGTACGGGCGAGGGCGGACGCATTATTAAACGTGACATCGAGGGCTTCACCCCTGCTGGCCAAGCAAAGCTAGCTTCTTCCAATATCACCCTGCCGCCTGTGGTGGGAGAGGAGGCGTACGAAGACCTCCCTGTTTCAAAAATGCGCGAGACCATTGCCAAACGCCTGGCAGAGAGCAAGTTTAGCGCCCCTCATTTTTACTTGACCGTCAGCATAGACATGGACCAGGTGGTAGCAGCACGGCCCAGCATCAACGAATACGCACCGGTCAAAGTATCTTTCAACGACATCGCTATCAAAGCAACTACCATGGCCATTAGGCAACAACCCGCCATCAACGTGGCATGGCATAAGAGCAAAATTCGCTACAACAAGCACATACACATAGGCGTGGCTGTGGCCGTAGAAGAAGGGCTGGTAGTGCCGGTAGTTCGCTTTGCTGACACTAAGTCGCTCGCCCATATTGCCGCAGAGGTCAAAACACTCAGCCAAAAAGCCCATAGCAAACAACTAGGGCCTAGCGACTTGGGAGGAGATACCTTTACCATTTCTAACCTGGGTATGCTGGGCATCGAGGCATTCACAGCCATTGTGAATCCTCCAGCTGCCTGCATCCTAGCCATCGGGGAGATCAAACAAGTTCCTGTAGTGAAAAACGATGTTTTAGTCCCTGGATACGTTATGAAGGCTACCCTATCTTGCGATCACAGGGTGGTAGACGGCGCTGTGGGGGCTGCTTTTCTCAAAATTTTTAAAGCACTCTTAGAAGATCCAAGAAAAATGCTGGTCCACTGATTCATTGGTTTATTCTTCATTGGTTCATCTGGTTATTGACAATAACCAAATAGCCAAATAATCAAATCACTCAATGTCTCCATGTCTACCATGAAATCGACAACCGTAGTAGCCATTATGCACAACAATGAGGTAGCCATTGGGGCAGATGGACAGGCTACGCTGGGCGATACCATTGCCAAAAGTAATGTCAGAAAGCTTAGGAAGCTCCTAGAGGGCAAAATTTTAGCGGGGTTTGCGGGGTCTACAGCAGATTCGTTCACGCTGTTAGAGCGTTTCGATGAAAAGCTACAGAGCTATGCAGGCAACATGAAAAGGTCTGCTATTGAACTGGCTAAAGATTGGCGCATGGACCGCTATCTGCGGAGATTAGAAGCTATGCTGGTCATTGCCAACGCAGAGGATTTATTAATCATATCTGGCACAGGCGATATCATAGAGCCTGATAACCAAATTGCTGCCATAGGGTCTGGGAGCATGTATGCCCAAGCAGCAGCGGTAGCCCTCAAGAAACATGCCCCTCACCTGAGTGCAGAAGACATGGTCAAGGAAAGCCTTACCGTGGCAGCAGATATCTGCATCTACACCAACCACAACCTTATTATTGAGAAGCTTGCATAGGGAAAATTTATACTCAAAAGTTAAAGCTGGGTGTATATAAAAGCCTTTGTTCATCATTCTTAGCCCACACGCTCCACTTCTAGACCCTCAAGAACATGAGGCTAACTGTGTCTGGGTAACCAAAATGGGCCCGTGCGCTGGCTACCATTGCATAGCCAAGGCATACTAATGTCTGGATACTTTGCTACCTTCTTAACGTCTTGGGGCCTAATGGTAAAGAGCAGTGCATAACCCTCCTCACCATGCATCACACACATAATACGATTTAAGTGAAAAGCAACAGTAATCTTGTAGGTACGCTTGTCAATAGAAAGCTTGTCTTCGTAAAGGTTAGCCTCCACCTGAGCAGCCTTACTAAGATGAAATAGCCCGGACGCTAGGCACGATCTGGCTTATAAGGCCAGGCGATGATCTTTGAGGGGGCATGGAAGCCACAGGCATACTCTAGATGATTGCTTCGTCATGGGCTAGCTGGCCCGTTGATTGCCTCTACTACTGGGGCTTATATCTCTTTTATATGACTCCTTCAGACCAGTATCTGGGCGTTCTTTATCAGGCAAGAATAGGCTCCTTTTTACAACCACGCAGCGCCTGCCCCCTCAGCGCTTGATAGGAGCGCAAGCACGTCCCAGCTCGGATGGTCTTAAAGTGCTGTAGGAGGAATTAAGAAGACGGCAGAGTGGAGAATATCGGAGTCGAACCGATGACCTTCTGCGTGCAAAGCAGACGCTCTAACCAGCTGAGCTAATTCCCCAAGGATTACACTTGATCACGTGGTTTACCACAACTAAAAAACGGGCCACCATTTTCAACCGCACGCTTTGTCTATTTTTTGTTGTAAGGGCAGCAAATATAGCCAGCCTGCTTTAGCAACTCAAGTTGGGTACGCTTATCGAGTTCCTAAGCATGTAAGGCAGCCAGATGCTTGTAAAAAGCAATAACTGTATCAAGCCCCCTAAAGAAATTGACCAACCCAAAGTGTTCATTGGGTGAGTGGACAGCATCTGAATCGAGGCCAAAGCCCATGAGCACAATATCACAGCCCAGGATTTCTTTGAATTGCGCTACAATAGGAATGCTTCCTCCGTCTCTTACTAGCATAGGGCTTGTGTTCCAAACCTCTTCAAAGGCTTTTGTCGCTGCTTGTAAGGCCACGGAATCGCTACTGACGACTACTGCATTGCTGTCTGCATGGACTATTTTGACTTTTACCTTGACGCCCTTGGGAGCCAGGGCAGGAAAATAGTGCGTGAATTGGGCCGCGATCGCTTGCGCATCTTGATGGGGAACAAGGCGCATGGAGAGCTTGGCATGGGCTTGTGCAGGCAGCACTGTTTTGCCCCCCTCCCCTGTGTAGCCCCCCCAAATGCCATTGACATCCAAAGAAGGCCTAATGCCTGTACGCTCTAGGGTGCTATAGCCTTGCTCGCCGATCACAGCTTCTATGCCCAAGTCTGCCTGGTACGCTGCCACATCAAAAGGAATTTGAGCTAGCTCTTCTCGCTCTTGCGTAGGTAGGGTCTCCACGCGGTCATAAAAGCCAGGAATAGTGATGCGCTGTTGCTCATCATGCAAGGAGGCAATCATCTGGCAAAGGATGTTGAGAGGGTTACCTACCGCCCCTCCATAAGCCCCAGAGTGCAAGTCTCTATGAGGTCCTGTTACTTCTACTTCCAAATAAACAATCCCCCTCAACCCTGTTGTCAGCGAAGGCTGCTCTAAAGACAATAAAGAGGTGTCTGACACAAGCAAAGCATCTGCCCAGAGCAAAGCATGATGTTGGGGGTCTTGAAGAAAGTCAGCCAGCCCCTCAGAGCCGCTTTCCTCTTCTCCTTCAATCAGGAACTTGATGTTGCAAGGCAGTTGGTGGGTAGCGAGCATAGTTTCTAGGGCCTTGATATGGAGGTACACTTGGCCTTTGTCATCAGAAGCTCCTCGGGCATAAATTTGCTCGTCTTTCACCACAGGCTCAAAAGGGGGCGTGTCCCAGCATTCATAAGGGTCTGCTGGCTGCACATCGTAGTGCCCATACACAAGCACAGTAGGCAGGCTTTTATCCACCATCTTTTCAGCATACACCAAAGGATAGCCCCCTGTTTCGATCAATCTAGCCGTATCAGCGCCTGCCTCTAATAGCTTTTGTTGAACAAACTCAGCAGCCTTGCGGGTGTCTGCAGCATGGTCATCAGAAATGCTTACGGATGGGATGCGCAAAAAATCCATCAACTCGGCTAAGAAACGATCTCGGTGTGTTTTTATGTATGCTTTTTCCCATGTATCATACATCATTTTTATCACGAACTCTCGCTAGAGACCCCTCTGAGAGATTATTTTGGACTGATACAACCTTGAATACCTGCGGCTTTTGAGAAAGCTCCTTCAAAACCTCCTTTGTACGCAACATTATAACGTGTTTTCTTTTTACTTGGCGTACGTCAAAGTTGCCAAAGTTACCAATTTTTGCGGAAAGTCGGCCTTTTGTAGCCTAAGCACTCGCTACATCGCTTCTAAAACCAGTATTAAACAAGCGTGTCGAAAGGCGGTATGGCTGGCAGCAGCGTATGCTTACCCTGCTCATAGTCCAGTTGCCAACAAAAATGTTCCAGTCCATTGGTGATGGCGAGTAGTTGGGCATTGAAATGAGCGTTGTAGCGCGCTATTTGCCCCCAGACGTCATGACTGAGATGAACATGAGGAGCTTTGCACTCCACCAGTAGCCAGGGCTTAACCGAACGGTCATACACCACGATATCAGGCTGCTGCTGGAGATGGTTATACTGCACCCTCTGTTCTAACCTGATCAGCGCTGGGGGGTAAGACAGATGACCCGTCAAATAATGTAAGAAGTGTTGCCTTACCCATTCTTCAGGGGTCAGTCGCACATATTTTTTGCGTATCACATCAAAGATGTAATATCCTTCCTGAGAAGGCTGTATTTTATACGCAAAAACAGGAAGATTTAGAGGCTGCATTGGACAATGTATACTTAATAATTATGCTTTCCCCTTGAGATAATAGAGTAGCTACAAACCTCTAAAATTTAGATACCATGAAGAAACAAAGTAGACCTTATGGCCTACTTTTTGCCAGCCTATTGATCATAGTTTCTTTTACTCATGCCCAGATGGACCCCGATAAGGCCCCCCAAGAGGTTTGGGTAGAACAAATGTTTCAAAGCCTTGCCGAAGAGCAGCGTATCGCGCAGCTTTTTGTAGTAGCAACGTATTCTAATAAGGACGAGACGCATTATGGGGGTATCATTGTTCCTTTTGGCAATGTGTATAGCCTAGCCAATTTCCCAGCCTTTAAGCACGTCATTATGCCCTACGAAGATGACCCAGTAGCTGCCAAGGTGGTTCCGCAGATCATCTTTGGGGCCTTATCCGCAGAGGGCAAGCTCCCTGTTAGCATTTCAGAGGCTTGGCAAGCAGGCTGGGGCATCTGTACAGAAAAGCTAGCCCGGCTCGGCTATGCGCCCCCTGAGGCAGTGCACATGGACAGCCAGGTACTTCAAAACATCGATGCCATTGTAGAAGAAGCCATGGCTGCAGAAGCTACACCAGGCTGCCAGGTGTTAGTAGCCCGCAAGGGCAAAGTAGTCTTTGAAAAGGGATATGGTTACCACACCTATGCCAAAAAGCATCCTGTAACCTCTGAGACAGTGTATGACATTGCTTCTGTGACCAAGGTAGCAGGCACCCTCCAAGCACTGATGTACCTGGTCGGAGAGGAGAAACTTAACCTCAAGAAAAAGCTGAGCTTTTATCTACCCTCTCTCAAAGGCACGAACAAAGGGAGGTTAAAAATTTATCGTATCCTGGCCCACCAGGCAAGCTTAAAAGCTTACGTATTAGGAGACATCAAGAAAACCTTACTAGATGAGGATAAACGGTTGAGAAAAGCGCTATTTAGGTCCCACCCCTCGCCTACCTATCAGCATCAGCTGGCTGATGATTTATATGGGACCACCTGGCTCAAAGAACTAGTATGGGACTATTGCGTTAACTCTGAGTTAAAGCCCCAAAACTGGTTGAGTAGTTATGACTACCAGTACAGTTGTGTAGGGTTCTTCTTGCTTCACCACCTGGCTGAAAAGCTACTCGCACAGCATTTGGATAACTTCCTGGAAGAAACGTTTTACCGCCCCCTGGGGCTTGCTACGCTAGGATATCATCCTTTATATAGGTTCCCCCGCATTGCACCTAGTGAAGAAAGTAATTTATTTAAACAAAACACAATCCAGGGCAGAGTACATGACCCCCTAGCTGCGCTTTATGGGGGTGTAGCAGGCAATGCCGGACTATTTGGTAATGCCAATGACCTAGCAATCATCCTACAGATGCACCTACAAGACGGCTACTATGGTGACAAGCGGTACCTTCAACCAGGCGTAGTGCAACAGTTCACCCAAAAGCAATGCAGAAACAACCACAGAGGCTTGGGCTGGGACAAACCCAACGACCATAATACACAACTTCATGTATCAGCTTATGCTTCTGCAGACGCCTATGGCCATAGTGGCTTTACAGGAACAGCAGCTTGGGTAGATCCTCAGTATGACTTGATCTATATCTTCTTATCTAATCGTACCTATCCAGATGCTAGCAACAACCGGCTTAACCAACAAAAAGTACGGGTTAGAATACACGATGTGGTGTACAAAGCTATGGAAGATTGGGGCGAGGGATAAAAAATGCTGGGCTTCTTCCCTATCACAAGAGAATAGGCAACGACCCTGTGCACACAAGCAATACTTAACTTTTGTGATTCATTCAACGGCAGCAAACTTTGAAATCTAAAAAGACCTTTTCTAGTTGGCTAACCAATCGCTACCAACTTGTCATTCGCAACCAAGAAGACTTAGCAGAAAAGACTACGTTCAGCTTCAGCTATGCCAAGCTTATCTCCTTAGGCGCTATTCTATTGCTCATTTTAGTAGCCTGTAGCTTAGCATTGTCTACAACCATCCTGGCCAGGTGGTTGAATCCTGCTTACGTAGAGCAGAAAAACAAAAAAGAGCTCATGCACCTGGCCACGTCAGTGGACGCACTCGAGCAGCAAACCAACCAACAAAAAAAGTTTATTACCCTCCTAAAAAGCATTATTGCCGGCAAAGAACCACCTCCCTACGAGCTCCCCAAAGCCGAAAAAAGGCAGGCTGAACAAGGAGCTACTCCTTACACACCAGAGCAAATGGCAGCAGCTGATGCGCTGCTGCGGAGCGAGTTTGAGGCCGGCGAATCAGCCCTACTAGCTACTACCTACAACAAGCCCATCAATGACCTACAAGAGCTTTTCTTCTTTCCCCCTATCAATGGTATTATTACTACTCCTTTCAAGCAGAAAATGGGGCACTATGGTGTAGATATCGTTGCCAAAGAAAATGAGCCTATTAAATGTGTAGCAGACGGGGTAGTCATTTTCTCTGCATGGACTGTGGAAACAGGCTGGGTCATAGTTATCCAGCACAACAAAGATTTGATCTCTATCTACAAACACAATGCAGCATTGTTAAAGAAAGTTGGTAATTTTGTAGAAGCAGGAGATGTTATAGCTATCATGGGCAACGCGGGCGAACTTTCTACCGGCCCTCATTTGCACTTTGAGCTTTGGTATGCAGGTAGCGCAGTAAATCCTGAGCACTTCATTACTTTTTAGCAAAAAGTCAATACACCCTTATGTTCAGCAACACTAAAAAAAAAATGACGGAAAAGGAGTGCAGCAACTCTAGTAACATCATTGGCAAGGGGACGAGCTTAGACGGTAACTTAAATACGGCAGGTAATCTTCGTGTAGAAGGCAAAGTGAGCGGAAGCATCCATACGAAAGCCAAGGCAGTGTTAGGAGACACCTCAGTGATAGAAGGAGACATCGTTGCCCAAAATGCTGAGATCGGCGGTCAGGTACAAGGTACCATTCGGATATCAGGCTTACTCACGCTAAAACCTACTGCAGTGGTCAAGGGGGATATTATTACCAGCAAACTGTTGTTTGAAGAAGGGGCCAAGTTCAATGGCAAATGCCAGATGGGGGGTGCTGTGAAAGAAACCAAACTGGCACAGCCCCCAAGTGCAGCACACCAAAAAAATGGGAGTTCCCTTGAACCCACTATCCAACAAGCCCACCTCCACAAAAAAGGAGAAGAAGCCCCCTAGCAGCTGGCTAAGCTATGCACACTTGAGCTTCAAGATGATGGCCATTATGAGTATATCAGCTTGGCTAGGTGCACGGTTAGATAGCTACCTCCAACTCAACTTCCCTTTGTTCTTGTGTACACTAACGCTTGGAGGTACCATCTACGTGATCTTTGTTACCATCAGGGCGCTTACTTGAGCTCGAGCACCTGAGGGCTAACTTTCATGAATATTGGTAAACAGCTAGGAATTGCTTCCTCTGCTGGGCAACGTCAAAAAGTGCAAGATAATTCAAGAAGTATATCCTGCGCAGGTCCACGGCCGTAGTGCTATACGGATAAGGTTGCTGACACACTATGGCCCTACTCTCCTCATTTGAAATCCTCCCTAGTATTGGCTAGTTTGTATCTTTCTGTAAAATAACCTTGTTAGTAGCAACATGAAACCCTCTGAATGATGCTTCAAAAGCCTTTTTATGTCACGTTGAGAAATGCTGCATGCATGGGGCTGCTCATGCGCGCATGGCTATTTAGCTCCCAAGCCTATGCCGAAGCTCCTGCCTCCAAAGATGATTTTATCATGCACCACATCAAGGATGCACATGACTGGCACTTTGCTACTATTGGTCATACCCACATCACTCTTCCTCTTCCTATTATCCTTTACTCTGCAGACAGAGGCTTAGAAATATTTTCTTCTAGCCGCTTGACAGACGCACACCACCATCCTATAACTTATCGAGGCTACAGGCTCGATCCTAATGAAAAACTTGTTACGCTAGACCCCAACCGTGTGTTTTATGACCTTTCTATTACCAAAAACGTAGCAGCCATGCTGGTCAGTGTATTGGTCCTACTAGCCCTTGCTTTAGCTGCTGCTCGCCACTACCAACGCAGGCCACAAACACCTCCGCGGGGTTTCTGGGCCTTACTAGAGTGGCTGATTTGCTTTGTAAGAGATGGCATTGCTATTCCTAACATAGGCAAGGCAAAGTACAAGCGATTCATGCCTTATCTACTCAGTGTATTCTTTTTTATCTGGCTTAACAACCTGCTTGGGCTGCTGCCCGGTGCTGCTAACGTCACAGGCAACATCTCCATCACCTTGGTGCTTGCTTTGTTCACTTTTGTGATTACCAACCTCAATGGCAACCAACATTACTGGGGCCATGTGTTCAGCACGCCTGGGGTACCCCAATGGCTTTCTCCTATCATCGTGCCTGTAGAGTTGCTTGGCCTCTTTACCAAGCCCTTTACCCTGATGATTCGCCTATTTGCCAATATCACCGCAGGCCATATCATCTTGCTCAGTATCATTGGCCTAATATTTATTTTGAAGAATGCATGGATAGGGGCTATCAGCGTACCCTTTGGCGCTTTTATGTTTTTACTCAAGCTGCTTGTTGCTTTTCTCCAAGCCTATATCTTTACGCTACTTTCTGCTATCTATTTTGGTGCAGCTGTAGAAAGCCCCCATAACCATAAAGAGAAATTGCGCACCTGACCAATAACTGATCCTTTTCGTATTCGTATAACTCTTAAATAGAACGATTATGTTAACAATGATGTTACTTTTGGACGCAAGTTTAGGGCTTGTAGGTGCAGGGCTAGGAGCTGGTTTGGTCGCTGTAGGTGCTGGCTTTGGCATTGGCAATATAGGTAGAGGAGCTATGGAAGCTATTGCTAGACAACCAGAGGCTAGTAACAAAATACAGACCGCTATGATCATTGCCGCTGCCCTGATCGAAGGCGTTGCCCTATTTGGTGTTTTGATCTGTTTGCTGATCGCTACTAAGTAATCTTTTTACCACAAATGGCATAGCAAGCTATCTAACACACTTGCTCAAAGCATGATTGCTTATGGATCTAATCACCCCTGACTTTGGTCTCATTTTTTGGCAGACAGTAACACTACTCATCGTGCTGCTGATCTTGGGCAAGTTTGCATGGAAGCCTATTCTCAATGCCATTCAAGAGCGCGAAAGAAACGTTGAAGCAGCATTACAAGCCGCCGAAAGAGCCAAAAAGATGGTCGCCCAAGTGCAAGCTGATAAAGAAGTACTGCTCAAAACCGCCCAAAAAGAGCGTGAAAGGCTTATTGAAGAGGCCATAGCTGCCAAAAATGCAATTATTGAGGAAGCAAAAGTAGAAGCCGACAAGGCGAGCAAAAAAGCAATCGAGCACACCAAAATACTGCTAAAAAGAGAACAAGAGGAGGCACTAGCAGAGCTTAAAAAAGAGGTCGCCACACTGTCTGTACAAATTGCCGAAAAATTGCTCCAAAACGAGCTACAGCAAAAAGCTGCTCAAGAAAAACTGGTTCAACAGCTGATCAAAGAGGCTCATTGGGCTGAAAGTAAGCCCATAAAACAACCAATGACCTATAAACGATAGCTGCGTGAGTTTCAACGGAACGCTATGCAGAGATGCTTTGCAAAGGCTCAGCCTGACAGTAGCTTAGTGTACAAACATCCAAGAATTAAACTAGTAAATTGCCCAAGCACACCATGAACAGCGTTGCCACTAGATATGCCAAAGCCTTACTCCAATTGGCATTAGAAAAAAAGGTTTCAGAGCGTATACATAAAGACATGGTGTGTTTTGCACAGGTATGTACCGCCAACAAATCCCTACTGAATACCCTCAAAAGCCCTGTAATCAAGCATGACAAGAAGCTAGCCGTGCTGCAAGCCATCTTTCAAAATGAAGTACATGCGCTCACCCTTAGCTTTTTTACTAGGGTCACGCAAAGGCACCGCGAAGCACTCCTACCTGCCATGTCTCAAGCCTTTCTTGCTCAGTATGACCAGCACCAAGGCATCAAAAAAGCCCAAGTAACCACGACCTTCCCGCTATCTGATAAGCTGACTAGGCAGTTACGGGGGATTATACAGAAGATTACTCCTTGCAAACAGGTGGTGCTCGACCAACGTATCGATCCCTCCCTTATCGGCGGGTATGTGCTACAGGTAGAGGGCAAACGGCTTGACCAGAGCTTGCGAAAAAAGCTACGCACGTTGAAGAAGAAGTATATAGTAGAGGGATACTAAGCGTAGTTTAGGAGTCATCAGCGATGCGTGCTGAATGAAAAATTGAGCTATGGGCATCCAAATTAAGTTAAAATCACCTAACCACTAGAACATCCAATGAGTATACGCCCTGATGAAGTAGCTGCCATACTCAGAGAGCAGCTGGCTGGCCTGAAGACAGAAAGTGAACTAGAAGAAGTAGGCACCGTACTGCAAGTAGGAGACGGGGTAGCCCGTATTGATGGACTGACAAAAGTCCAGGCAGGGGAGTTGATCGAATTTGAAAATGGCCGCCAAGCGCTAGCACTCAACCTAGAAGAAGACAACGTAGGGGCTGTGGTGCTGGGTAGTACCCAAGACATCAAAGAAGGTGATACCGTAAAAAGGACAAAACGCATAGGCGCCATTAACGTGGGAGATGGGTTACTGGGTCGTGTCGTGAATACTTTGGGCGAGCCTATTGATGGGCATGGGCCTATTGAAGGTGAGCTATTGGAGATGCCTCTAGAAAGAAAAGCACCAGGCGTAATCTATCGTCAGCCCGTCAACGAACCATTACAAACAGGTATCAAGATTATTGACGCGATGATTCCTATTGGGAGAGGGCAAAGAGAGCTCATCATTGGAGATCGGCAAACAGGCAAGACAACAATAGCCCTGGATACTATTATTAATCAGCGCTCATTTTTTGAACGAGGAGACCCTGTTTACTGTATTTACGTAGCTATAGGCCAAAAAGCGTCTAACGTAGCCAACGTAGTAGCTACTTTAGAAAAGCACCGTGCCATGGCATACACAGTCGTCGTAGCCGCTCCTGCCTCCAACCCTGCCCCCCTTCAATTCTACGCTCCTTTTGCTGGAGCTGTCATTGGTGAGTACTTTAGGGATACAGGTAGGCCCGCCCTAGTCATCTACGACGACCTGTCTAAGCAAGCGGTAGCTTACAGAGAGGTTTCCTTGCTCTTGCGCAGACCTCCAGGCCGAGAAGCCTACCCAGGTGATGTATTCTATTTGCATTCACGCCTCTTGGAACGGGCTGCCAAAATCAATGACAAGGACGAAATTGCCCAAAAGATGAATGACTTGCCCCCTTCGCTACAAGGAAGGGTCAAAGGAGGAGGATCGCTGACAGCCTTGCCCATCATCGAAACGCAGGCAGGTGATGTCGCTGCTTATATCCCTACCAACGTCATCTCCATCACTGACGGGCAGATATTCTTAGAGAACGATCTGTTCAATGCAGGCATCCGTCCTGCCATCAATGTGAGCATCTCTGTATCCCGTGTGGGAGGAGCAGCGCAAATCAAGTCCATGAGAAAGGTAGCTGCCACCCTCAAGCTTGACCAAGCCCAGTTCCGTGAACTAGAGGCTTTTGCTAAGTTTGGTTCTGAGCTTGATGCAGCTACCAAGCAAACCATTGATAGGGGGCGTAAGAACCAAGAGATTCTCAAACAAAATCAGTACGCTCCAGTGCCTGTTGAACAGCAAATAGCTGCCCTCTATGCCTCTACCCACGGGTATTTGGATAAAGTTCCAGCCGCCCATGTAAAAGACCTTGAAAAAACCTATGTGGATCTTCTGAGCGCTCAGCATAGAGACATCTTGAATAAGATTGCAGCGGGTCATTGGAATGAGGAGGTGACTACCGTATTGGCTGCAGAGGTAGGAAGTTTAGTGCAAGGCTACCTCCAAGAACAAACGCAACGTTAGGGCTGCTACACAACTTTAGCCCGCCTTAAACCAGTCTTTATGCCTAATATTAAAGAAGTAGCCAAGCGGATCAACTCGGTCACCGCTACGCAACAGCTTACCCAAGCCATGAAAATGGTGGCAGCTGCCAAGTTGAACAAAGTGCAACAGCAAGTCCTACAAATGCGTCCTTATGCTGAGAAATTGGGTGCTATGCTGGACAATGTAACAGCCAGTACCAACCAGCCGCTTGTCCAACGCTACCTAGCGGACCGCCCTGTAAAGAATTTGCTGCTCGTGGTGATGACGTCAGATAGAGGGCTTTGTGGCTCTTTTAACACCAACGTCTGCAGAAAAGCATTGAGCTACCTTCAGCACTCAGCGCATGACTTGGCGCCAGTGCAGATAACGATCGTACCCATTGGTAGCAAGGCACTGTCTTTTTTTCAACAAAAAGCATTTAAGCTAGTGCCAGACCATGTGGCACGCTCCCACCATCTAGACTTTGGACATGCCAGCCCAGTGGCTGTTTGGCTCACCGATGCTTTTCTCCAGCACACTTATGACCAGGTCTTGTTGGTCTACAGCGAGTTTCGGAGTGCCGCTACCCAGGTGCCTATAGTAGAACAGTGGCTACCCCTCTCTGAGGTAACTGCCAAGGCCCCTAAGCAGGAAGCACCCATCGATTACATTTATGAACCTTCTAAAGCAGCGTTGATAGAAGCACTGGTGCCACGTGCCTTGCAAATCCAGTTTTACAAAGCCCTGCTCGAATCCAATGCCTCAGAGCATGGTGCTCGCATGACCACCATGAGCAAAGCTACAGACAATGCTGAGGAGTTGCTCAAAATCTTGCGCCTTACTTACAACAGAACCCGCCAGGCAGTGATTACCCAAGAAATCTCTGAGATTGTAGCTGCAGCAGATGCATTGGCTAGCTAGTTGATCGGAAGGATGTCGCTATTGCTGGCTCTAAGAGTTCATCAAGTTTGAGTATTACTTCCTGTGCTACGCGTTCTGATGGGTGGTCTAGCTGATGCTTTTTATACATTGCCAACAATTTCTCTACTAGGGGATCTGTCTCTGAACGGCCAGCCATATGTTGGTTAAACAATTCTATCAAATAACAGAGCCCTTGACGCTGGTAGTTTTCCTTCAATTCTTGGGGATTGAGAATACTTACAAAGCCTTCTTCTGTATTCTCACCATTGCCACAAAGTGTGTCTATGAGCTCTTGAGCTAGTTCTTGGAGTTCTCGAGGTAAATATTTGATCCTTTCCTTCCGGTGTACTTCATTATGGGGATCAATACTTAAGACGCCCCCTCTCTTAAGAAGAGAAACCCCGTATTCATATGCATGCATAATTCGATCTCTAGGATCGGCCATACCATAATTCTCAGGTTTGATGAAGCAATAATTTGTACCCTTTATATTAAGTGGGAAAAACAAAATGTGCTTTTTACCTGCTGGATAGATCTCTACATCTTTAAAATCAAAGCCATAGTGATTGAATTTTTTACTTCCTTTTAACTCCCCAGGATACTGGTGAGAAGAGTAACGGGGATAGACATCTGGCAATCCTTGCAAGAGGGTAAGGAATTTTTCACTGACCTCTACAATGTAAGTGCCTTCGTCAAACTGCTGATTTTTCTTGGCAGCTGCATGATACAGGAAGTTCATGACGTGCCCCAACGCTTCTTGGGGGCTTTTTTTATACCTCACCCACGCTTGATCCCCCTTAAGCATGGTTTCGAAATATGTCTTCCCCTTTGCTATGCTATCTGTAGAAGACAGTACGGTATTACTGAACAGTTGGTTGGGAGCTCCTGCCCCATCAAGAGTGTTATATCCAGCAAATAAACAATTTGACTTTTGTTGCTGAATCCGGTCCTTAATCTGCTTCATCGTCAATCCAAGAGGATTAGATAATTTTGATTTTGCTGGTATAAGATATAATGGCAATTCGTCTTTACACTCCTTATTGACCCAGGCTGCCCCCCAAGGCTGAGATCCTCCGATTTGGAAAACAGCTTTCGTCTGAACCGTCCTCTTCTTCCTTTCCTCAATATCAAGACTAGCAAGTGGCTTATCCTCAGAGGAGCTGCCAATAAGAAAATCATACTCACAAGTAACCCTGGTCCACGCCTTATCTACTATATGTTTGCAATATGAATTTGGATTATTTTGGATTAAATACTCTGCAGGAGGAAATATGGGCTGGAGGACGTGTTGCATTACGTATGCGCCCATGCCCTGATGTAAACAAGAGAGGCATGTTGCTTTGTCTTTATCTGGTGGTATACTTGCTAATATCCTATCAAGCGCTGCATTAAGCAGAGATTCGTCAGATCTATTTTGACTTAGCTGCTCAGTTATATTTTCGTCACCAATAGTTATTTCAAACCCCCCATAAAGGTCTCTTTGGACTTGCTTGCGTTCAATCTCTTCCCTTTTACGCAACTTATACAATTTCCAGGCCTCTTGTATTGTTTGGGCTGCTTTCTCTTCAGCCCCTCTTGCCGATGCAGCCTCGCTTGCCGATGCAGCCTCGCTTGCCGATTGACGCGACTTATACGATTTCCAGGCCTCTTGTATTGTTTGGGCTGCTTTCTCTTCAGCCCCTCTTGCCGATGCAGCCTCGCTTGCCGATGCAGCCTCGCTTGCCGATTGACGCGACTTATACGATTTCCAGGCCTCTTGTATTGTTTGGGCTGCTTTCTCTTCAGCCCCTCTTGCCGATGCAGCCTCGCTTGCCGATGCAGCCTCGCTTGCCGATTGACGCGACTTATACGATTTCCAGGCCTCTTGTATTGTTTGGGCTGCTTTCTCTTCAGCCCCTCTTGCCGATGCAGCCTCGCTTGCCGATGCAGCCTCGCTTGCCGATTGACGCGACTTATACGATTTCCAGGCCTCTTGTATTGTTTGGGCTGCTTTCTCTTCAGCCCCTCTTGCCGATGCAGCCTCGCTTGCCGATGCAGCCTCGCTTGCCGATTGACGCGACTTATACGATTTCCAGGCCTCTTGTATTGTTTGGGCTGCTTTCTCTTCAGCCCCTCTTGCCGATGCAGCCTCGCTTGCCGATGCAGCCTCGCTTGCCGATTGACGCGACTTATACGATTTCCAGGCCTCTTGTATTGTTTGGGCTGCTTTCTCTTCAGCCCCTCTTGCCGATGCAGCCTCGCTTGCCGATGCAGCCTCGCTTGCCGATTGACGCGACTTATACGATTTCCAGGCCTCTTGTATTGTTTGGGCTGCTTTCTCTTCAGCCCCTCTTGCCGATGCAGCCTCGCTTGCCGATGCAGCCTCGCTTGCCGATTGACGCGACTTATACGATTTCCAGGCCTCTTGTATTGTTTGGGCTGCTTTCTCTTCAGCTAATGAGGCGGACACAGGCTGTACCGCGCCGGGTGCACCTGCTGACTCGCCGGGTGCTGCTGGCTTAATCAGGCCCTTAATATCATCCAGAGACCATCCAAGAGGATTAGATAATTTTGATTCTATAAGATATAATGGCAATTCGTCTTTACACTCCTTATTGACCCAGGCTGCCCCCCAAGGCTGACTTCCTCCGATTTGGAAAACAGCTTTCGTCTGAACCGTCCTCTTCTTCCTTTCCTCAATATCAAGACTAGCAAGTGGCTTATCCTCAGAGGAGCTGCCAATAAGAAAATCATACTCACAAGTAACCCTGGTCCACGCCTTATCTACTATATGTTTGCAATATGAATTTGGATTATTTTGGATTAAATACTCTGCAGGAGGAAATATGGGCTGGAGGACGTGTTGCATTACGTATGCGCCCATGCCCTGATGTAAACAAGAGAGGCATACTGCTTTGTCTTTACCTGGTGGTATACTGTTTACTATCCGAGTAAGCGCTGCACTAAGCAGAGATTCTTGAGATTCATTTTCCTTTAGCTGCTCAGTTATATCTTCGTCACCAATAATTATTGTATGGCCTCTCTCAAGGTCTTTTTTGACTTGATGGAGTTCCTTCTTTGCCTCCGAACTGAGTTCTTCTTGTGAACCTACAGCAGCTGGTGGGCTGGGAGGAGGTGTATCTCTGCGACTACAACCAAGAAGTGTAACAAAAATGATAAAAAACAGCAATAAGACCTGGGTGGCTTTCATCAGTAAATGTTTTATGTCCTAAACCATTGGTGCGCTAAAGAATAATTAATCCGTATCAACCATGCTTGTGGCTGCTTACCCACTAGGCAACTGGACACAGAGACCCCTAGCTGAAGGGGACCCTAATTTACAACTTTTTGTAAAATTTTAAAATCTTACCCGGTATTGCTTGGGATGCTCGATGATTTTCCGGGCACTTGTGCGCATGTGGGTTTAGGGGCCTTGTGCCTCGAAGCTGCTAAGGTACTCAATAGTGGCGTCATGAGCCATTAGTCTATAAAGCAATACACCGTATTTGAATCAATGCCAGTAAGGAAATCGCCTGTTTCACCTACCTGGTGCTTAGGCCACACCAACCCTGGAGATCTAAAAAGGCATACGCTACCAAGTGAACTAACTTATTCCCCTCTTTTTTACCATGGTCAGGCCAACGAGAGAAACAGCGATGGGTGTTTTTCCTATCGCCATCATCAGGGGGCAATCTCTCCAAAGGACTCTTTTCCTAAAAATCCTCAAAAACGGCATGGATAAAACGGCTATTGTCATGGGCTACCCCCCCATCAACCTTAGCAGCCAGATAGTAAGGGGGCGCGTTGAGACCCAACTTTATCTGAGATCGCATGGCTTCTATAGGCGATAGATACATTCGCTCTTTTGCTAAATAGTGACCACACTAGCTACCTCAAAAACGCATTACACGCCTTATATAGCCTGCTCGTACATCTACCTAGTGGGGAGCCACATAGGGTGCGTTGACCACCTGAAAAGCTGTTTGCCCTTGCTGTAACTTAAGCACAATCTCCTGGTGCTGCCTAGCCCATGGATACTGTCTAGAAGAAGCGTTAAAGTGTATTGCGTGGGTACCTTCGGGCAGGCAAACACGGGTGTAATAGATGCTGTGCGGGAGCGTTTGCCAGTTTCTTGTATCTGCCTTTTCCGTGAGGAAATTTACCCCACCTAGCACAGCGCCGAGTAGCGCGTTTTGCTTCCGCACTTGGTAAGCGGATGCTTGCTTCAAGGCAACCCGCAACAGTGCTTTGCTCAATTCCGCCACCATACGCTGCTTGAGTACGCGAAAAGAAATGGCATTGATATCCTCTAGCAGCTCTAGCCGCTGCTGACCGCTCTGATCGGTAGTGACAACAGCCTGATCATACATCAATGGTCGCTCCTTGTATGCTGGAAAAGCTACGCGCACAAATTGCAGCTTGGAAAGCAGCTCCTCTTCTTCACCATCATCTGACAGTGGAAAAGGAAAGACAAGGCCCAGTGCCTCGTTCTTAAAGAAGATGACCCCGTTTGGGCCTTTTACCAACACAAAATTGATACTCCACTCATCCTTGACCGGCCCTAATCCATTATTCCAGAAAAGGACAACATCGCTGCTTACTGCTTCTTTGGCAGGATCATACGACAACTTAAATAGTTGTCTGTATTGAGCTACCTGCTCGTAGAGCCCTGTTTTGTAAGCCGTGTATATCAGGTCCCTCTTGAGCTGCTCTGGTACCTTCAGCCCAAAAAGGTGTTGATAGTCTTCCTGATATACTTCAACAGCGTTTCGGTAAGCAATAAAGGCGTTATTGTAGTCATGGTTGGCCTGATACACGAGGCCCATGAAGGTATGCATAAAGGCGTCTCGCCTATAGGCGTCGATGCTGCTATACTTATCATTGAGTTGATTGAGCTTAATGTTGAGCCGCCTACATTCTACTAACGCTGCATCATATTGACCTAGTTGCAAAAAATTGAGTGCCTTGTAATAATGCAACAAAGGCACCTCGTGTGCTTCCCCTTTGTAGTCGGTGACAGTAGGGTTGATCAAAAAAACCAAGGCTTCATCAACCGGCTTGGTCAAGAGATTTTCATAGGTGAGATAGGCCTGCTCAAAAAAGTAATTGCTCTCCTCATATTGCCCTCTCAGATGGGCAACTAAGCCTCTGTTAAAGTGGTAGAGGAGTCTATTCTTGCTTTGCGGGGCACGCTTATCCTGAGCAAGCACTCCATCAGCCTCTTCCAACTTACTGGCCAAAAATAGGCGATGGAACTTAGCATGTTTTGCGCGATAAGTGACACAAGTCTGCAGCAGTAATAGAAGCAGTATTAACCAAAGTCGGCTATTCACGCTCATCAACTTGCGTACACTACCCATAGCATTGTTTAAGCCATATCTAGCTAGCACGCCGTCAAGTGCACTAAGAGGCTGGGAGCGCGCCTTTATACTTCTTTTTGATCCTTCTGCCCCCTACATACTTTTTGATCTTTTTGTCTCCTATCCACACTTTTTCGTTGGTCTCTAGGTGGACTAATTCCAGATTCACTTGATAAAATACCACCTTATTCTTGCCTTCTGTGTCTACGATCGTGGTGATAGTCCCAAATAGCATATAATCTGCGCCCAATTCACGACCAAAGTGCTTTTGCGTTTCTGGCGAAACAAAGCCTGCTTGTTCTCCTTTTTCTTGACGTAGCTTTTCTCGAAGCGTACTGTTGGCTACGATGCGTACTTCTCCTTTTTCAATGACCGCTTTTTCAATGTCTTTGATAAAAGTATCTGCTTCTATGTGCTCATGGCTCTTATTGAGCACTGCACCTACAATGATCACCGGTTTGGACTTACCGTACCGGCCAGGTGGCTGTGTGGGCGTAGGATGCGCTTGTTGGAACCGACCTAGCCAAGCCCCCTTTGTAAACTCCTCAGTCATTGCTGCTGCTACTAACCTGGAGTCAGTGTCATTCCACCGACCACTCAGGTCTGTTACTTGGTCTGTGTTAGTGCGGGTAACCTGTAACGAGGCACAGCCTGTTAGCATAGTTATCCAAGCACTGCCCATCAGCACTATACTTAGTATCTTCTTCATTACGATTTTAGGCTTGGTATATGGATTATTCTACATAAACAAATCTTAGCTTCCACAAGTAATGCAGTCATCAGAATCGCCTAAGTCGCAAAACACTACTTGCTGCTGGGCGGTGGGCTCTGGTACTGGTGGCGTGACTGTTTTTGCTTGCTGCTTTTGTACGGTGAACTTGATGGCATCTGCTGCGGCTTTGGTCCTGAGATAGTACATGCCGGTTTTCAAGCCCTTTTTCCAGGCATAAAAGTGCATAGAGGTAAGCTTCCCAAAGTTGGGCTCTTGGATGTGCACGTTCAAGCTCTGGCTCTGACAAATATAAGCCCCCCGATCGGCTGCCATGTCTATGATGGCCTTCTGAGGAATTTCCCAAACAGTTCTGTAGAGCATTTTGATGTATGCAGGGATGCCTTCAATGTGTTGGATAGAGCCATTGGCAGCAATAAGTTCATTCTTGAGCTGTTCATTCCACAAGTCCAACTCAATCAAGTCTTTCAGCAAGTGCTTATTCACCACAATAAACTCTCCAGAAAGTACCCTTCTGGTATAAATGTTAGAAGTATAAGGCTCAAAGCACTCGTTGTTACTCAATATCTGCGCAGTAGAAGCTGTAGGCATGGGGGCTACCAACAAAGAATTCCGGACCCCATGTGTTTGTACTTCTGTTCTTAGGTGTTCCCAATCCCATCGACCAGAGCTAGGGGCTACTCCCCACATGTCAAACTGAAAGATACCTTTGGAAAGCGGAGAGCCAGCAAAAGTGGCATAAGGGCCGTGCTTTTTTGCCAAGTCTTTAGACGCGGTCATGGCTGCGAAATAGATAGTCTCAAAAATGTCTTTATTCAGGCCCCGGGCCTCAGGGGCGTCAAAAGGCATGCGCAACCGCAAAAAAATGTCTGCCAAACCCTGCACGCCAATACCAATAGGGCGGTGCCTCAGGTTAGAGGTACGGGCCTCTGGCACAGGATAATAATTGATGTCAATGACCTTGTTCATGTTTTTGGTCACTGTATAGGTGATATCGTACAGCTTCTGGTGATCGAATAAACCTTTTTCATTGATAAATCTTGGCAAAGCAATAGAGGCTAGATTACATACAGCTACTTCGTCAGGGGACGTATATTCGATGATCTCTGTACACAGATTGCTGGATTTGATGGTACCCAGGTTTTGTTGGTTGGACTTGCGGTTAGCTGCGTCCTTGTAGAGCATGTAAGGCGTCCCGGTTTCAATCTGTGCCTCTAAGATCTCAAACCAAAGCTCTTGAGCTTTCACCGTTTTTCTAGCTCTGCCTTCATACTCATACTTATGGTAAAGCCTTTCAAATTCCTCTCCATAGCAGTCTGCTAGGCCAGGTGCTTCCTTGGGGCAGAAGAGGGACCACGCTTTGTTGTCTTCTACACGCTGCATAAACAGGTCCGGAATCCAAAGGGCATAGAAAAGATCGCGCGCACGCAGCTCCTCCTTGCCGTGGTTTTTCTTTAAATCCAAAAAAGCAGAGATATCAGCATGCCACGGCTCCAAGTAGATGGAGAAGCCGCCCTTGCGTTTACCTCCCCCTTGGTCCACATAGCGCGCCGTCATATCAAAGTTGCGGAGCATGGGCACAATACCGTTAGAAAACCCATTGGTCCCTTTAATGTAAGACCCAGTAGCCCGGATGTTATGGATGCTTAGTCCAATGCCTCCTGCTGATTGGGATATTTGGGCACATTGTTTGAGTGTGTCGTAAATGCCGTCGATGCTATCTTCCTTCATGACCAGTAGGAAGCAAGAAGACAGCTGAGGCTTAGGCGTACCGGCATTGAACAAGGTGGGCGTAGCGTGCGTAAACCATTTTTCAGCCATCAGGTGATACGTCTCAATGGCGGCGTCAATGTCATCTTGGTGAATACCTATTGCCACCCGCATAAGCATGTGCTGGGGGCGCTCGGCTACTCTGCCATCGATCTTTATGAGGTAAGAGCGCTCTAAAGTTTTAAAGCCAAAGTAGTCGTAGCTAAAGTCACGCGTATAGTCGATCGTGTTATCAAACAAAGAAGCATTTTCTTTGATGACGCTATAGACTTCTTTGGAGATCAAAGAGGCATTCTCACCTGTTTTGGGGTCTATATAGGTGTAGAGCCTCTTCATAGTATTTGAAAAGGACTTGCTGGTGATCTTATGTATATTAGAGATGGCGATTCTTGCGGCTAGAATGGCATAGTCTGGATGTTTGCTCGTCATAGACGCAGTAGTCTCTGCAGCCAGGTTATCAAGCTCTATAGTAGTAACACGGTCATAGATGCCTGCGATAACTTTCTTGGCAATATCTACCAGATTGATGTAGTCCATGTTCAGCCCATAGCAGAGCTTTTCAATCCTAGTAGTAATCTTATCGAATTTGACTGACTCTAATCTTCCGTCTCTTTTTACAACTAGCATAGTATTGAGATTATGAGTTATCGGTGGTGAGTTATGAATTGGGGCCCTATTAAGAGGATAAAGCAGAATCCGGGCTTACTTACCTTTTGTAATACCATCATGCATCCATTAATCACTTATCATGACTAGAAGTCTTCATCTAGGGTAAACTTTGCTGTATCTTTATCTGCCTCTTTATTCATGACACCAGCTTTCTGGTATTCTCCTACGCGTTTCTCAAAGAAATTCGTTTTCCCTTGTAGGGAGATCATTTCCATAAAATCGAACGGATTAGCGGCATTGTACGCTTTGGGGCAATTAAGCGCTACAAGCAACCTATCAGCTACAAATTCAATGTACTGACTCATCAGATCCGCGTTCATGCCAATGAGCCGGACAGGCAGGGCATCGGTGACAAATTCTTTTTCAATGGTTACGGCATCGGTGATGATTTGTGTTACTCTGGCTACAGGTAGCTTGTTAACAAGGTGATTGTTATAGAGTAAGCATGCAAAGTCACAGTGTAAGCCTTCGTCACGAGAGATAAGTTCATTGGAAAAGCTTAGCCCAGGCATGAGCCCCCGCTTTTTCAGCCAGAAGATGGAGCAGAAGCTTCCCGAAAAGAAGATCCCTTCTACGGCTGCAAAGGCAATAAGTCGTTCAGCAAAACTCGCTTTCTCAATCCAGCGCAGGGCCCATTCAGCCTTTTTCTTCACACACTCTAACGTTTCAATGGCATTGAAGAGCCTTGCTCTTTCTTCGGGATCCTTGACATAAGTATCAATAAGTAGTGAATAAACCTCTGAGTGAATGTTTTCAATAGCAATTTGAAAGCCATAGAAAAACTTTGCTTCGGTGTATTGTACTTCTGCCACAAAGTTCTCGGCCAGGTTCTCGTTAACAATGCCATCGCTGGCAGCAAAAAAGGCAAGCACATGCGAAATAAAGTGCTTTTCCCCATCATTGAGCTTATTCCAATCTTTCAAATCTTGGCTCAAATCAATCTCTTCTGCCGTCCAAAAACTAGCCTCTGCCTTTTTGTAAAACTCCCAGATGGCATGATGCTCAATAGGAAACAACACAAACCTGTTCTTATTCTCCTTTAGGATAGGTTCTTCTACTATATTTGGACTATTCTGCATAAGACTTTTGTTTTAGACCCACTTAAATAAATACTATTTTACTTTTAGGACTTGGAAACTAGCCGCCTCTTACGGCTATGTAGATTTCCTTGGGTTTATACGACTATTTCGATAATTGAGATGATAGTAGTAACCAGCACAAACCTAACAAAGCTCCCTAAAAGGTCAAAGGTATTTGAGATAAGATAAGAAAAATGCAATAGTAGCCTTCGACACTGTAAACCTATTAAGGTTGAGCATGAGAAGTTTAAATCTTAGGGCTATCAGCGTCAAGTAAGCTACTTTAGAAAAAGCAGATCTTCCAAGTCTCTCTTCGGCTAACTCTGGGACAAGGGCAGGGTATAAGTACCTTAACTGCAGTGTATGATGCTAGAGGGGCTGTAAACCTTGATCAAAGGGGATGGGTTTGCCTGATTATCGACTGAACGGGTTAGGTTGCATGCTTGTTAGTCTAGATGCAAAGCCCTAAGTTTGCAGTACTCTTAATACCACTCAAAGCGCCTTGCAGCTTATGTACGCCATTGTAGAAATCGCTGGGAAACAGTTTAAGGTCTGCCAAAATCAGCAGCTATATACCCCCCAACTCAACGCAGAGACAGGAAGTGCTATTACCTTTGACAAAATTTTATTAATAGAAGATGATAACAAGTTAGCCATAGGCACGCCTACTATCGCTGGTGCTAAGGTAATAGGGAAAGTGCTAGCCCATGTCCGGGGAGACAAAATCATTGTTTTCAAGAAAAAAAGAAGGAAAGGCTACCAAAAAATCCAAGGCCACCGGCAAGACTACACCAAAGTCCTCATTGAAAATATTGTAAAGTAAACTCAGCATGGCACACAAGAAAGGCGCAGGAAGCTCGCGCAATGGAAGAGAATCAGCCAGTAAACGCCTGGGCATAAAGAAATTTGGGGGTCAGCAGGTCCTTGCAGGCAACATCTTGGTCAGGCAAAGAGGCACCCAACACCATCCCTCCACCAACGTGGGCCTTGGCAAAGACCACACTCTCTATGCCTTGGTAGATGGGACAGTAGTCTTCAAGAAAGGAAGAAATGGCCGGTCTTTTGTATCTGTGGTCTAGTTATCAGGGCTTTTCATTGACCAATCTACAAATCAACCAATACGCGTAACGGACGGGTCCCGTTAAAAACGAAAACAAATGGCAGTAAAAATTAGATTAGCAAGAAGAGGGCGCAAGAAGTTAGCCCTTTATGACATAGTAGTAGCAGACGCACGAGCTCCCAGAGACGGCCGTTTCATTGAAAAACTAGGCAACTACAATCCCAATACCTCCCCTACTACCATCCTGCTGAAAGAAGAAAGCGCAATGCAGTGGTTACTCAAAGGTGCACAGCCTACCAATACTGTAAGAAACCTTTTGTCTGCTCAAGGCATCTTACTCAAGACACATCTCCAATTAGGCGTCAACAAAGGCGCCCTTATCCAAGAGGAAGCGGACAAAAAACTGGGAGTCTGGAAGCAAGAAAAGGAGAAAAAACTAGCAAAAAAGGCAGAAAAAGCTGCCGAAGTGAAGCAAACAAGCAAGGCAAAAACTATCCCTAAAAAGCAAGAAGCAGCGCCAGCCAAGAAAGAAGTTATGCCTAAGCCCGAAGAAGCTAATCAAGCAGTGACACCGGAAAAAACACAAGCCTCCTCTCCAGCCGTCAAAACAGCACCCTCGTCTGGGGCAACTACTTAAGCTGGGGCTGCAGCGCCTGAAAATCCTTCTGAAAAAAAGTAGGCAGTTGCTTCAGCACAGGAGAGCAACAGCGAGCTGTAGGACTATTGCCAAGTTTTAGAAGGTGTGCTTATAAGCCCTTTTTTTCATCAAGCTGCCCTGGGGTAGCTTTTTGTTTATCTGTGAAGTGACCACAGGCTACTTGTGTAAACCAACCTTTTCTTGATTACTTTTCTGGCTCGCCCAAGCGCCCTAAAACACTGTTTCACAAGAACTAGGGAAGTCGGGATGGGGGGATTCGAACCCCCGACCTCCAGCACCCTAAGCCGGTGCGCTAACCGGACTGCGCTACATCCCGAGGGCGACAAAGATAGGGGAAAATCTTCTGGGAGAGAGCCCTCATTACCGCAGGGGTTGCTCTTATACCTTTGTCTTCCCTCCTAAATTCTGTAATTTGCCGTTGCCAACTAAGGTGCAAAATAGGCCTTTTCTCAGGAGCAGGCAGGGCAGCTAGTCATCCTAGTTATTAACGCAAAAAAGGAAGACCCATGGCCCAACCAGTAGCAGCAACGAACCTAGTGCGATGGACCCAGCTACTGGAACAGCAGCAAGAGGAGACACTCCTACCCCTCTTGAGTGAAGCGCCTATCATTGAGGTAGCAGAGTTCTTGGCCCAGCAGCCCTCCCAGCAGTTATTGGCTTTATTCAAATTGCTTCCCAACGAACTGAAGGGGGCTATTTTCGCTGATTTTGAAGAAGAGCAGCAACGGGCACTTTATCAATTCCTGAGCAAGGAAGATTTTGCTAGCCTCTTTGTCCATATCTCTTCTCACCAGCGGGCTGAATTTTACCAACAGCTAAGTGACAAAGAACAAGCTCGCTTGCTGCCCTATCTACCCAAAAGGGTCAGAAAAGACGTTATTACTTTAAGTGCCTATCCCCCCGAAACAGCCGGTAGCATTATGAGCACAGATTTTGCTACTGTCATGTGCGACATGACTGTCAATCAAGCCCTCCAAAAGGTCAGAGAAGATTCTCCTTCCAAAAAGATGGTCTACTATATCTATGTGGTAGACAAGGACATGCAGATGATGGGGTTTGTCTCTTTAAAAGACTTGATCATGGCTGCACCTACCGAGCAAGTAGCTAGTGTTTTGCATGAAAACTTTGTTTACGCAGAGGTAAACGATGACCGGGAGTCTGTAGCGCAGCAAGTTGAAAAGTACGACTTGGTGGCTATACCTATTCTCAACGAAGAGAAGCAGCTGGTAGGAATTGTCCGCTATGATGATGCCATGGACGTCATCCGAGCAGAAGAGACAGAAGATATGGAGAAATTCATGGGGATTGTCTCCAACGAAGACACCTCAGACTACCTGAAGGCCTCTAGCTTTCAGCACTTCAAGAAGCGGGTACTCTGGATTGTAGGCCTTTTTGTCGCTAGTTTTTTGTCTGAAGTCATCATCCATAAACACGAGGCACTGCTGGCACGCCTTACGGTGTTGGCATTATATCTGCCTATGATTGCAGGGGCAGGGGGCAATGCTGGCAGCCAAGCTGCCACAGTAGTCATCAGGGCAGTATCGCTTGGGCAAATCACGCTACGCGACTGGTTGCAGATCATTCTGAAAGAAGCCAAGGTGGCGCTTTTACTAGCTCTGTGTTTGTTTTTTATAGCTTTTCTTAAAGTAGTTATTCTCTCTGGCAATAGCATGCTAGACAACCAGAGCATCTATAGCCTAGCCTTTGCCATTGCATTAGCCCTTAGTCTACAGGTGATCAGCTCCACAGTGATTGGGGCGGCCTTACCCCTCATTGCCAAATACTTCAATGGAGACCCAGCCGTAGCGGCTAGTCCTGCTATTACTACCTTTGTGGATATCACAGGCATGGCAATCTACTTTGCTGTTGCCATAGCCCTACTATACTAATTTGGTTAGCAGCTTGTAGTGTTGTCCACACACATGCAAAAAAACCTATTAGCAGTGCGAGAATACCGGAGCCCTCCCGCCAGGGACGATAAGATCATTACGTCTTGGAACGGTATGATGCTACAAGGACTTATCGATGCTTATCAGGCTCTAGGAGAAGTACATTTTTTGAAAGCAGCCCTACCTTAGTGGTCTCTTATGGGTGGGCACAACAGGAATCAGTAACCTACCTTGGTTAAGCAATAAAAAAGTATGGAAAGGTAAGACTACCATTTATGTATGCTACCAAGCTTCTTGCCAGGTACAACACATAGTGTAGGTGAGGCCTTGACCCAGCTAGCACACAGGCGCAAAAAAAACGAGAACCATGTCCATAGCAGCTTAAAATCGATAATCATGGCAAGCACAAAAAATTAACCATGCAATTAAGAAATGTAACCGTTGGGGTGGGGTTGTTATTAACACTGCTGCTGGGCTATAGAGATAATCAAAACAGCCTTGCTACAGACATAAAAGCAGATAATGGCCATTCAGCAGGGGATAACCAAAATTCAGAGGTAAACAACCAGGAGTTAACCACTCTGGGAAGATTCATAGCTTTGGAAGGAGAGCCACTCCCTGCTGAACAGGGCAAAAAACTAAAAAAATATGGTCTCGCTCCTTCAGCCTATCAACTTCACCGAGTGGCAGCTGATGGAGATTGTGACAATCGTGTATCAGTGCTAGGAATCCTTGCTAATGTACTTATTGATAAAAAATGCCTCTTCGAAGAGTTTACCAAGCGCACAAAAGAAAGCGCGAAAGAGTATGCAGCCAAAGACCCTAGGTTTGCTCAACATGCTCAAATAGAAAAGCGCTTGCAGCCATTCAAGAGATGCAAGGCAAGTCCTTGAAAGAAATATTGGCATGGATGAATAATGCAGAAATCGACCAACTTTTGATAGAGCACTTCTACCGACCTATGGAGGACGCTAAGACGTTTCTATTTAGTCGTAATATGCTTTCCAAAATACTAGAACTCATCAATTTCGAAAAGTTGCTCTGGTAGAGTAGCTACACAGCGTATGCGCTGTATGCTAGCGTCCGGGCTCTCAACATAGACAGCCTCAATCAATTAAAAGTTGTGCCCATCTATTCCTCACCTTTCCTGTAGTCAACAATTGTACACTTTTGCAGACATCATTCTGCCCATCCCACTCCCTAAACTGCTGACCTACCGCATTCCAGAGCACTGCAGCGCACGCATGGCCAGGGGTAGCAGGGTCATTGTGCCTCTAGGGCCCCAAAAGATTTTGACCGGACTAGTAGAGAAGCTACATACTCAAGCACCTAGTTACCCCAACAAAACGCTTATCGATGTACTGGATGGGGCCCCTGTGGTCAATCCCATGCAGCTTAGCTTTTTTCATTGGCTAGCTAACTACTACTTGTGCACTGTAGGAGAGGTGATGCTTGCTGCTTTGCCCAATGGACTAAGGCTCAGCAGCCAGTCCAAAATCCAGCTTCATCCTGAGCTAGACTTAGCAACTACCCCCTTTACTAATAAAGAGCAACTACTCATAGAGGCACTACAACGCCGCCCTGACCTAACGTATGCTGAGGCAGCGGCGGTGATAGGACAGAAAAGCATCCACCACCTCATCAAAACGCTGCTGCACAAACAAGCCATTCTCTTGTTTGAAGAGGTCAGAGAAAAGTATATCCCCAAGAAGATCAAGCGAATACGGCTTAACAAAGCTTATACCCAAAATCGAGCTGCCTTGCAAGGCCTGTTTACAACGCTCGAAAAGCATAGCAAGCAGCTCGATGTATTGCTCAAGTATGTAGCCCAAGTACCGGTGCACCAAGCGGGGAGGCTGGAGGATTATTTCATTGACAAGCAAGCACTCGCCCAAGCAGGCGTATCGCCTTCCTCACTCCAGACACTCATTAAAAAGCAAATCTTTGTAGAAGAGGAAGTCATCGTGTCGCGTTTTGGCCAAGACAAGGCAGCCGACCAGGCGCTTCCTGTACTAAGCGCCGCTCAAAACACAGCGTTAGGCAGCATATATCGACAGTTTCAAGAAAAACAGGCGGTACTACTACATGGGATAACGGCCAGTGGCAAAACCGCAGTCTACAGCCATCTGATCCAAGCAGTACTCCAGAGCGGCGGGCAGGTGTTGTATCTACTGCCTGAGATTGCCCTTACTACCCAGATGGTTAGACGACTGAAAAGGATTTTTGGTGCTCAGTTAGGGGTTTATCATTCCAGGTACTCTGACAATGAACGGGTCGAGGTTTGGAACAGTGTGCTGCAAGGCCAGTGTTCTTTTGTACTCGGCACACGGTCTGCTATCTTCTTGCCTTTTGATCATCTGAGCTTGATTATCATTGATGAGGAGCACGAGACTTCCTACAAGCAGCTTGATACCATGCCGCGCTATCATGCTAGAGATACCGCCCTGGTCCTGGCCAAGTACCACCGGGCCAAAGTGCTACTCGGCTCCGCTACCCCTGCTGTTGAGACTTATTACAATGCGCAAAACGGTAAATATGGCTTTGTAGCCCTGCAAGAACGGTTTGGGCGGGCTGCTTTGCCAGAGATTGTCCTGGCCAACGTACGCATAGCGCGGCAACGCAAGACCTTGCGTGAAGGTTTTACCAAGGTACTGCTGGAAGCTTTGCAGCAAACCCTGGACCAACAAGAGCAGGGCCTCGTCTTCCAAAACAGGAGAGGATATGCGCCCTACGTTACTTGTGAAGACTGTGCCTGGGTGCCCATGTGTACGCAGTGTGCTGTCAGCCTTACCTATCATCAATTCAACAACCGCTTGTGTTGTCACTACTGCGGCTACTGCACCACGACACTTCCTGCTTGCAGTGTATGTGGCTCACACCGACTTAAGCATGTAGGGTTTGGTACGGAAAAGCTAGAAGAGACGCTACAGCTGTTCTTCCCCCACAAGCATATCCAGCGCATGGACCTAGATACTACCCGAGGAAAATACAACTATGACAAGCTTATTGAGGCGTTGGAGCAGGGCAAGACTGATATCTTGGTGGGTACGCAGATGATTACCAAAGGCTTAGACTTTGGCCAAGTATCGCTGGTAGGAGTGCTAGATGTAGATCGTTTGCTCTACTTTCCTGACTTCCGGGCCAACGAGCGCTGCTTTCAGTTACTCACACAAGTGAGTGGACGGGCAGGCAGAAGAGCCCACAAACAGGGCAAGGTGATCATTCAAACTAATAATCCTCTACATCCTGTCTTGCAGGATATCATGCAGCATAACTATGAGCAGATGTATCGCAGAGAGCTAGCAGAACGCAAGCAGTTTCTTTATCCTCCTTATGTACGGTTAGTTAGAATTACCTTAAGGCATGCGGATAAAGACTTGGTGCAGGCAGCAGCTACCCTGCTTGCCAATGAACTACAAGCGCAGCTGGTACATGGGGTTCAGGGGCCCCAGCCCCCATTAATTGCCAAAATAAAGAATCAGTATCTGATGGATATCTGGGTAAAAATCAAAAGGGACACAGAGCAGCGCCTCACCTTAACCAAAGAGGCGATTGCGCAAGCAAGAAGACATATTTTGCTGGATAAGGCTTTTCGACAAGTAAAGGTGGTATTTGATGTAGATCCAGCTTAGTAGCTCATTGGGCAATTGGGTCATACAATGGAGCGTGGAGAATAGTTTCATGGCTCCTGCATAGACTGGTTAATGGTCAGCTTGACCGTATCAATACGCGTATCCTCTAAAGAAACGATCGTGAAGGTAAAAGGAGGAATCTCTACAATTTCGTTGAGTTCAGGTATTCTTTCAGTAACAGAGATAATCAGCCCACCAAGCGTATCATAATCTCCTTGCGGTATATCCCAGCCATATTTCTTATGAAGATAATCAATCTCGTGCCTTGCACTGAGCAAGTAAACGTCCCGGCCTAGCTTTTGTTCTATGAGCGCTGTGGTATCATGCTCATTCTGTATTTCCCCAACAATCTCCTCGATAATGTCTTCCATACTCACAATGCCCGATGCGCCGCCAAACTCATCGACGACCATTGCTAAGCTTCTACCTGCTGTTGCAAGCTGCACCATCACCTCACTGGCCAAGCTGGTTTCAGATACAATAATAACAGGGGTAAGAATGCTCTCAATGTGCTTAGGTTTTTTAAAGAGCTCTTTAGCATGACAGTAGCCAATGATGTCGTCGATATCATTCCTGTAGACCAGAATTTTAGTGTGCTCACTTTTGATGGCCACCTGTTTGAGAGCTTCTATTCCATCTTCGAGATTTACAGCCACAATCTCTGTTCTCGGAATCATACAATCTCTTACCTTGACTTTTCTAAACGCTATTAGGTTACCTAAGATTCTGGCACTGACTCCTGCAGACATTTTCTCATTGATGTTCAATGTGTTTTTTAGAAAAGTATGTAAATCTGTCAATCCAAAGGGAGGGCGTGTTTCTTGGTATTTCTGCCCTAAGACATGGATAATGAAGAATCTAGCAATAACATTGGTGACCATTACCAGGGGCCAAAGCGCATAGGCGATCGCTGCTGTGGGGAGTGCAAAAAAGGAGAGCAAACGGTTGGGGCCAAGCAAAAAAATACTTTTGGGAATAAACTCAGCTACCACCAATATGCTCAGGGTAGACAACAAAGTCTGCAGGATAAGCACAAAGACGCTGTGGTTGATCGCAAGAGGCAGATAAGTGTGCAACACGGGATCTAAGACCTTGGCCATGTAAGAACCGTATATAACCAACGCAATGGTATTACCAATCAGTGTAGTGCTAATAAAGCGGTCAGGACGCTTCAGAAAGCTAGTCAAAATCCTGCCAGAAAGAGGCTTGCGCGTTTTCTCCAGTTCCATGCCTAGTTTGTCTGCAGCCAAAAAGGCAATCTCTATGCCCGAGAAGAAAGCAGAGAAGATGAGTGCACCAACAATAACCATGATCTCAAGCTCCACCATAGTTTCATCTTACGTGGTTATGCCCTTCGGAAGGCTTCAACAGCTAGCTTTTGCTTAGTCAGTCCTCTAGCGGGGTCCAAGTATAAAAAAGCTACTGGGATTCGAATAGACACTTTTTTGCGGCTTGTATGGTACCAGAATGAGTAACCGAGCGTAAGCTCCAATGGCCTAACAGATTACTTGATAGATTTGACATTAAATACGCCTTGGGGCTTGGCGATGCGATAGTAGCTAAGGTCTTGCTTAGCGCTCAATCCTTCTCCCGTAAGCACTTCGTCCTCAATTTCTATTCTAACAAACTTATCTGTGTAAAAGGTTTCTGTCTCAGGGCTCCAGTGCAACTCCTCGGTATTGAGTTGCTTTTTTTCACGCAGGCTCTTCAGCTCTACATCACCTCTGAATTCGTAAATATTCTGCTCAGCAAAAAAGTAAACGCTATTGGCCCTACCTCTTGCTAATAGCTCCTTATCAGACTGAAAAAATTCTATATACATGCCTTGGGGATAGGCCCTATCGCCATTTTCATAGTGCAAAGCCTTGTCAGTGAATAGCTTAAACTTGACAATCCCTTGGGCACTATAAATAGTCTTCAACTGCGTGGAGACCAGGGTAGGACTATCATGTGGTTGAACTTGCTCAGGGGTAAATCCGAAGCCTGTCCCAAGCAACATGTACACCCAAAAACAACGCTTATTTATCATTAATTGACCAGCTGTGAGTTTTAACAAAATGCAAACTGTACATGTGTGCTTTGGCTTAAAGTTAAGGAAGTTCATAAATTTCAATAAAGCTATAAGCTAGCATGTTGCTTAGTCATAGCGTTTAGGCACAGACAACAAAACAAGAGAAAATGAGGAGAACACAGCAACAAGAATTTTTGCTTTGCTAGTTTTTTATGGTTAGACTCCGCTGCAAGCAGTGGGGTAACTTATCCCCTTAAGCTTGGCTGGCCTGTGCAGCAACAGATTTTCCTAAGTGTATGACAAAATTGACTTTGGAAGGTTGATGATTTTCAGGAGAAACCCTAGCGGATTGTTCCTCACTACCCCCTACCTAAAGCCATACAAGCCAGCGCCCCAGACAAGCAGCTGTCTGTCTAGTTTTACAGAAGAACCAGCAGGGTACAACCTATCTTTGGGGAGGTTGCTCAGTTGGTAGTTACCTCAAGAAACTTTTCTAGGGCTGTTACTAGGCGAACGGTATTAAGCTGCTAAGCTGAAGAGGGCTAAACAATATACGCATAACATGCTGGAGCAAGTCAAAACACTGCGTGCCGAGATTGAGCACTCCCAAGCGAAATCTCCAGAAGAGCTAGAAGCATTTCGCCGTAGGTTTATGGCCAAAAAGGGCGCTATAGAAGGTCTCTTTGCCAACCTAAAAGGCGTTGAACTGGCTGAAAGAAAAAAATTGGGGATAGTGCTGAATGAGCTTAAAGCTACTGCCCAAGAAAAATTTAAGGAGCTCATTAAACAGGTAGAAGCTGCTAACCAGCCAGTAGAGGAGGCAACAGAAGACTTGACACTGCCACCCCCTGCTGATGCGTTAGGTACATTGCACCCTCTGACAACTGTTGGTAACAAAATTATATCGCTGTTCGAGAGGATCGGCTTTAATAGCTTTGAAAGTCCAGAAATTGAAGATGATTGGCACAACTTTACGGCCCTCAATTTTGCTGATAATCACCCAGCTCGGGATATGCAGGATACTTTTTTTGTAGCTACCAACAAAACTTTATTGAGGACACACACTTCCTCTATGCAGATAAGGGCCATGGAAAACCAGCCTTTGCCTATAAGAACCATTGCTGCAGGCAGAGTTTTTCGCAATGAAGCTATTTCCGCTCGCGCTCATTGCATTTTTCATCAGCTAGAAGGGCTATATATCAACTATGATGTAAGCTTTACCGATCTTAAGGAAACACTACTGTACTTTGTGCAAGAAATGTTTGGAAGTAGTACTCAGCTACGTTTCAGGCCCTCTTATTTTCCTTTTACAGAGCCCAGCGTGGAACTAGATATCGATTGTAGGATTTGTAGGGGCAAGGGCTGCCATGTTTGCAAGCATACAGGCTGGGTAGAGATTATAGGGGCTGGCATGGTAGACCCGCAAGTGCTGACCAACTGTCATATTGATCCAGAGGTATATACAGGGTTTGCTTTTGGCATGGGCCTTGAGCGTGTCGCTATGCTGCAGTACCAAATCAATGATCTCCGCTTGTTTACAGAAAATGATATCCGGTTTCTGAAGCAGTTTATGGCTGCTAGCTAGGTCTACAACTCACCTATTTTTTTCTACTTTTGTGTCTAATCTCAACTCTCAACTAAGCAAAAATGGCAGGCACAATTACTTTTTCCATGATCAAACCTGATGCTGTCAAGGACAAACAGGTGGGGGCCATCATTAACATGATTGAACAAGCTGGTTTTACCATCCAAGCTATGAGACTAGTCCATCTCACACATCAAGCAGCGAGCATATTCTATATAGTTCACAAAGAACGACCTTTTTATGAGCAGATATGTACCTTTATCGCCTCTGGGCCAGTGGTTGCCATGGTACTACAAAAAGAAAATGCGGTCGCTGAGTTTAGAAAGCTCCTGGGTGCTACCAACCCTGCCGAAGCCCCAACAGGCACTATCCGTCAAAAATTCGGTAAATCTATCTATGCCAATGCTGTGCATGGTTCAGATGCAGACGAAACAGCTGCTATAGAGGCTCAGTTCTTTTTTCCTGAGACACCTTAGTCCAGCACATGGCAGGCACAATTACTTTTGCTATGATCAAACCTGATGCTGTTAAGGACAAACACGTGGGGGCCATCATTAACATGATTGAACAAGCTGGTTTTACCATCCAAGCTATGCGACTAGCCCACCTTACACCGCAAGCTGGCATGTTCTATATAGTTCACAAAGAACGACCTTTTTATGAGCAGATGTGTGCCTTTATCGCCTCTGGGCCAGTGGTTGCCATGGTACTACAAAAAGAAAATGCGGTCGCTGAGTTTGACCATCTCAAAGAAACCATCTGTAAGCGGCTAGCTACGTCTAGAGCACTCAATGCTGTACACGGCGCTGATACAGACAAGTCTGCTGGCAAGGAAATTGCTCTACTCTTTCCTGAGATGTACGAATAACCAGCTCTATTCTGTAGCCCTAAAAAGGGCTAATCTTTACTATATACTGCTTTTGTGGGAAGAAAATACCCTTCTGATCCAGCGGGGCAAGTAGATGGCACCAAGAATGAGGTAGAAATAGTAAGTAAAGACCCGCCAAAGAACAGCCGTAATGAGTGTATATCCTCCTAAAATGCTACCATGCAGTTGCTTGTAGAAGAACTCTGCTGTACCACTGCTGCCTGGTGTGGGAGAAACCAACATGATCGTCCACATAATGATTTGCTTGCCAAAGATGACAAGGTGATCTACAAAGTCTAAGGAAACATAGGCAGCAATAATCAGGTTTAAAACTAGGTAACGGGCACTCCACGTAACAAAAGTGGTTAAGCCAACTTTTAACCAGTAAGAGAGCCGCTCGCCCTGTAGCGCCGCCGATGCTAGCACGATTTCGTCGCCATGTCTACGGGCTGCCTGCTGCCACCTTCTCAAGAAGCCAATACTCGTGATCTTTAATAAGGTCCATTTAAAAAGTTTAGGCTGTATAAATATGGCTAGAAGCATGATCAGGGTGTAGCAAGAAATAAAAGCATAGCTAGACCAGAATAGGAGCTTGAGGCTACTGCCCAGCTTGGTTTCTAGCGTGTACATACTGGCAAATATGGAATCATATGCCCCGAAAAAGCCTAAAGAAGCAGCTCCAATAAAGAACAGGTTGTCAAAAATAGAGGTGACAATCACATAAGCGAGCGACTTACCTAGGTTGACACCTTCCTTGAGGAGCAGAAAAGTAGCCACCAGCGTTCCTCCTACTATAGAAGGGGTGACTGCAGAGGCGAACTCCCAGAGCACGATGATGTAAAAACTACTCAGCCAGCTCAGGTCGCTATGGGTCAGTACTCTGATCCGATAAATGTAGCCTAAATCACGTGCTATGACGGCCACAAAGACTAAGATCATGTAGCACCAGTCAGCTTTACCAATTAGGCTGAGGCTAGACCAATTGAACTCTTCATCTCGGACCAAAAGATAGATGACCACCCCTATACCCAGTATCATAGGAAGCCACATTCTATTGAGATTGAGGGTTTTGAAGACCTGTCTTGTATCTGGTTCCATGTTAGCAGTAGAGTGTGTGATGGGTGTTATTCTTTGATCTGGGGCACCCTGAAGTAGTTGGAGTCTTTGCTGGGTGCATTAGCTAGCCCCTTTTCGTGTGCCAGCGGTGCTTGTGGCATGTCTTCTTGGAAAACATTGTGCACTGACGATATAGTGGTGAGCGGACGTACCCCGGATGTATCTACTTCCTTGAGTTGCTCAATCCAAGGTAAAATCTTGTTCAAGTCCTCGAGCAGGGCTGCTTCGTTATGGGCATCCACCTCAATTCGGGCCAGGTGGGCAATCTTATGGAGCAAAGGCTTATCAATCTTCACGGCAAAATCATTCTTACTGGAAGGCCATCAGCAATTACCCTTATCCATAAAAAAACTAATTTGGAGTTACCAAGGAGCATAGCAGCCAATGGTCACAGGGCCGTAAAGATGCCATACATCCTTGACAATTCATAATCTGTGTCCTAGTCTACTTGTCTTTGTCTGCATGGGTCCAACCTAATCAAGGTTTGTTCTGCCTTGATTTGCTGCATAAGGGCAGCACTGCTATCCCCTTTAGCATCTGTAATGAACACCTGACCAAATTGCTGCTGGGCTATAAGCCGTACCAACTGATCTATCCGCTGCTCATCCAGCTTATCAAAAAGGTCATCCAAAAGCAGGAGGGGTTTTAGCTTCAGGACTTTTTCAAGGCACTCGTACTGTGCCAGTCTAAGCGCAATGACAAAAGACTTGTGCTGGCCTTGGGAGCCTATCTTTTTCAGAGAATGGCCGTTAAGAGAGAATCGTATCTCATCTCGGTGGACACCCTGGGTAGTGCGCTGTAGGGCTAGGTCCTGCGCCAGACTGTCACAGAACTTTTGTTCAAAGTCAGGTGCTGCTACCTCTGATACATAATCCAGTTGTACAGCTTCTTCTGCAGCCACAAAGTACTGGTAGTGCATTTGAAAGCTGGGTGCAAACGCTTGGATAAAAGCTGCTCGGGCTGCAAACAAGCACTTGCCCAACGGCAGCAACCGATTGTCATAAGCAGCCAGTAAATCTTGGTCACACTGCCCGGTTTGCTTATACAGTCTCAGCAGGCTGTTGCGTTGCTTCAACAGGTGTTGATATTGGAACAGGGTATCTAGGTATGCCCTATCCAACTGACAAAGAATGCTATCAAAAAACCTCCTTCTAGTCTCACTCCCTCCACGGATCAGGTCCATATCGTACGGGGTTGTTAACACCACTGGAAAAAGCCCAATGTGATCCCGCAGTTTGTCGTAGGGCTTATCATTGTTGGTAAAAAGCTTGGCCCCATGTTGCTGAAAGAGGCACTTCAAGGCATAGGTCTTGGCCTCCTTCACAAACTGCCCCTCTATCGCAAAAGCTATTTGGCCATGCTGGATATTCTGAGTGTCTATGGAATTAAAAGCACTCTTAGTGAAAGCAAGGTAGTAAATGGCATCTAAAAGGCTGGTTTTACCGGCTCCATTAGGCCCTACGACAAAGTTCAGTTGGTTGGCAAAAGCGAGCTCTACTGCGCTGTGGTTTCTGAAGTGCACGCACCGGAGGTTTCGCAGTAGCATCAATTCCTTTTTGGATGTTTTTAGTTAGCTTCGTGTTTGTCTATCACCTTTCATTGACTATGATGGAAACTGTAGCAGTCCCTGATAGCATAAAACAAGCTACCAAGCCGAAAGTAAAGTCGCCCGTAGATTTTTCAAAAGAGACTTACCTGTTCTGGTACGAGCGGATGCTGCTTATGCGGAAGTTTGAGGAAAAGGCAGGCCAGCTTTATGGGCAACAGAAAATCAAAGGATTTTGCCACTTGTACACTGGTCAGGAGGCTTGCATGGCCGGTGCAATCACTGCTCTGGATAAAGAAGACAAGTACATCACTGCCTACCGCGATCATGTACATCCTATTGCCTTAGGCACAGCCCCCAAATACATCATGGCAGAGTTGTTTGCCAAAGCTACGGGTATCTCCAAGGGCAAGGGTGGCTCAATGCACATGTTTGACAAGGAACGCCATTTGTTTGGTGGGCATGGTATCGTGGGCGGGCAGATCCCTTTGGGCGTAGGCATTGCCTTTGCCGAGCAATACAAAAAGACGAATAACCTTTGCATCACCTTTATGGGTGATGGGGCGGTGCGCCAAGGGGCTTTTCACGAGACCCTGAACCTAGCTATGCTCTACAAACTGCCGGTCATTTTTGTCATTGAAAACAATGGCTACGCCATGGGTACTTCTGTAGAGCGGAGCTCTAATGTCACTGAGCTTTATAAGCTCGGCGTTGCTTATGACATGCCTGCTGAACCTGTAGACGGGATGGATGTAGCCGCAGTGCACCGGGCTGTGGTTGAAGCTGCTAAAAAAGCTAGAAAAGGACTGCCGAGCTTGCTAGAATTAAAAACTTACCGCTACAAAGGGCACTCTATCTCTGATCCAGCCAAGTACCGCACCCAAGAAGAATTGGAGGACTACAAGCAACAGGACCCTATAGAACGGGTACGCACGACGATTATGGAAAGACAGCTGGCAGATGAAGCCACGCTAGGCATCATCAACAACCGAGTGAAAGAGCTGATAGCAGCAGCAGTAACCTTTGCCGAAGCAGCTGACTTCCCTAAGTCAGAGGAAGCCTACGAAGATGTATATGTACAAAAAGACTACCCATTCTTAAAGAATTAACTAATCGTCTCAAGCTGCTCAATATAGGCACAGAGGCTAGCCCCGCGTCTCATAATACATAATTCATAGCTAACAACTATGCCCCAAACACGTTCAACAGCGATGGATCGTATCCAACAACTAGCAATACGCATCAGAAAACACCAGTGGCGCTTGTATGCAGTTGGCCTCCTGGCTGTTCTGGCTACTAGTGGGCTTTTCTTTTTCAAACGTTATCAGCACCAACAAAGCGCTTTAGCCCAGCGCGAGATGTTCCAGGCAGTCTACTATTTTGAACAGGAAGCATTTGACAAGGCCCTACACGGCGATGGGGTATATGTAGGACTGCTAGACATTGTCAAAACGTATCGCTTTACAAAAGCTGCCAACCTGGCACACTTCTACATTGGTGTGAGCTACCTGCACCAAAAAGTCTATGATAAAGCCATTCAGCACCTTACTAAGTTCCGGTCCAAAGACGGGCTACTCCCAGCCCGGGCTTGGGCGCTGATAGGGGATGCCTATGCGGAACAAAAGGACTACACAGCAGCTGCAGATTACTACCTAAAGGCTGCCAACTATAAACCTAACAAAGCTTTTACACCCAGCTACCTAGTCAAAGCAGCGCTGGCTTATGAAGCTAACGAAAATCGTAACGCAGCGCTAGGTTGTTACCAACGCATTGTCCAAAAATTTCCAGATGTACCGCAGTACGGAGCAGCGGTAAAGCACGTAACACGTCTGGAAACCCCCAACAAACAACCCCAGCAATCACCTCGGCACTAACCCCCATCAACATGTGTGGCATCATTGGCTATATAGGACAACAAGAAAGCTATCCTATTCTCTTAAAAGGGCTTAAAAGACTAGAATACCGAGGCTATGATAGTGCCGGGATTGCCCTACTGGATGGAGGCCTCAAGGTGTACAAAAAAGCAGGCAAAGTCAGTGACCTGGAGTGCTTAGTGGCTAACAAGGCCTTCAAAGGCCAGATAGGCATTGGGCATACCCGCTGGGCTACCCACGGGGCGCCTAGTGACACCAATGCCCATCCTCAGGTAGCTGCCTCTGGCAGCTTGGCTGTGGTGCACAATGGCATTATTGAAAACTATAGTGTGCTCAAGCAAAACCTACTGCACAAAGGCTATAGTTTTAAGAGCGAGACAGACACAGAGGTCTTGGCCCATTTTATTGAGGATATACAGCAGCGCCATCACTGTCCGCTAGAAAAAGCGGTGAGGTTAGCCCTTACCAAGGTTATAGGCGCTTATGCTTTGATCCTCCTGGCTGAGGACCTGCCCCATACACTCATTGCGGCTAGAAAAGGCAGTCCGATGGTAATTGGGGTTGGGAAAGATGAGTTCTTTATTGCCTCAGATGCCACGCCTATTGTGGAGTACACCGAACAAGTCATCTTTATCAATGACCACGAGATGGCTGTTATCCAGGATAACCAGCTCTCTATGAGGGACCTAGACGATATTCCGCTAACGCCTGCCATCCAAAAACTAGATATGACCTTGGCGGCCATAGAGAAAGGAGGCTTTGAGCATTTTATGCGCAAGGAAATTTTCGAACAACCCAAAGCTATTCAGGATTGTATGCGGGGACGTCTTGACCTAGGCAGCCAAAGACTGGTGTTGGGCGGAATCAGTAACTATATAGACCGGCTCGCCCAGGCCAATAAGATCACTATTGTAGCCTGTGGTACCTCCTGGCACGCTGGTTTGGTAGCCGAGTATTTTTTAGAGGAGTTCTGTAGAATTCCTGTAGAAGTAGAGTATGCCTCTGAATTTCGGTATAGAAACCCGGTTATTGGTGCAGGCGACATTGTATTGGCTATTTCCCAGTCAGGTGAGACGGCAGATACACGGGCAGCTGTTGAGCTGGCCAAAGCCCAAGGCGCCACCGTGCTGGGGATTTGCAATGTAGTGGGGTCTTCTATTGCCCGGGCAGTCCACACCGGCATCTATACCCATGCAGGGCCTGAGATTGGCGTGGCGAGCACCAAGGCTTTTACGGCCCAGCTGACCGTATTAATGATGCTTGCGCTAGAAATGGCCCGCCAACGGGGCACCATTACCCCTCCCCTATGGCAAGCGTTATTACAAGCCCTGGCTGCTGTCCCTGCCGCAGTAGAGGCGGTGCTACAACAACATGAACACATTGAGCGCATTGCCCAGGTATTCAAAGTGGCACCTAACTTTCTCTACCTCGGCAGAGGCTATAACTTTCCGGTAGCCCTGGAGGGAGCCCTGAAACTCAAAGAACTTGCTTACATCCACGCAGAAGGTTATCCTGCTGCAGAGATGAAGCACGGACCTATTGCCTTGATCGATGAAGCCATGCCGGTGGTGTTTATGGCCACGCAAGACCGGTCTTATCACAAGCTTATCTCGAACATAGAAGCGGTCAAAGCTAGAGGAGGCAAGCTCATTGCTATTGTAACGCAGGGAGACAAATTGGCTGCTCAGCTCGCTCACTATGTCATAGAAGTACCCCCTATTCACGAGGCACTGATGCCTATGGTCGCTGTCGTACCCCTACAACTACTCTCCTACCATATGGCTGTTATACGAGGTTGTAATGTGGACCGTCCTAGGAACTTAGCCAAATCAGTCACTGTAGAATGAAAGGCGCCGGACATATAGACGGTAAAGTGGGATACGCTTGGCTTAATCACGTGCTATCTCTTCCACTAATTGTTATCTCCTCCACTAAAATTTTGGGAGTGTTGCCTTGCCCGCTTCTGGGGTCTTGCTTCATTTGATACCCTTGATGCCAGATGTTCCGCCAACCGAAAATAAATGCTTTTGGGGCCTCTGGCGTGATAGTATTATCATCATAGCGTAAAATGCGGTTCTCTAGTAGAGATTCTTTCCCCTGTTGTTATTTGCCTCATTTCATGAGGCATCATACCGCCTAAGCTGCTGGACTTTGGTCTTCAAGCTACTATGCTCCTTTTTGGGCTGATAGCGTACTACATAGTTTTGAGCCATCCTGATCCTTGGCAGGAAGCTGCATTAGCCAAGAAGCAACAAACTGCACAAGAGGCTTGTGCAGCCTTCCTGGCAGCTATCCCTGCTCCTCTAGCACTTCGCAGGCTCACACAAAAAGAACAAGAACAGCTTCTCTTCCAATACATGAGTCTCCGTTCCATCGTGCTACCAATGGCTTTGCAAGGGCCATCGTCAGCTTCCTAATAAGCTTGCCATAGGGGTAGCTCTTAAAGGAGTCACCATGAATGGACAAGCTGAAGAGGTTACTTACAACCGCAAAAACAACCTAGGCCTAGAAGGCGTGAGTAGCCCCTTCCTATGGCCCATGACACACCTAGCGCGCTTTCCGCATATCGTCTGTCAGCACATCGAACTGATCGATGACAAGAAGTGGAGAAAAAGCAAAAACTTGGAGCTTGATTTCAGCGCTCAGCTGCAAATTCAGGCACGCACCAGAGCGCTTGCTATGCACCGTCAAGAACAGTTGATGGCGCTCGAAAAGCGCTTCAATGCGCACGATACACGGCTTGTCAAGTTGCACCTGAGTGTGCTCACCTGTGGCATACTGACACGGCAGTACTTCAAAAGTGTACCAAAAAGTTATGGGGCACCCAATGAGGATACAAAGATACGCCTTATACTAGCTGGCTCGTTTGGAGCGCACCCACCCACGCAGGACCGATTGCTGAGCGATTGGGGATAGATATAGAAGAGCCTGCTGAGGAGTCCAGATGGGACAAATACCTTATTAAGCAAGGCAAGAAGCTGCTAAAGAAAACCTCCAAGGTTTTCAAATATATCCCTGGTGTAGGAGCTGCTGGTGCTGCTGCAGAAGACATCCGGGGTGGTGATCTAGAAAAAAAGTAGACCGTATTGAGGCAAAGCAAACCACATCGCTGGACCAGCTGCAGCAGCTAGCCCGCAAGGCTTTAGACACGAAAAAGAAAGTAGCGGAGATGTATTACTTCAAGAGGCAGTCCCAGCCAAGGGCTGAAGAGCTGGCTCATGGACCTGAAGCAGAGCAAGCCTAGGAAACTATTAGGCGTGCTATTAGAAGATACTTGGGGCTTTCCTCTCAACCCTGCTGACTACCTCCCTGACACAGCGCCCACGAGAGCCTTGAAAAAAAACTTGGAGAACGATATGTCGCTCGAGCGGGACTTCATCCAGCGGGGGAGTTATCTGTTGCGTGACACGCGTGCAGCGCTCGCCGAGCAGGAGCTCGATCGCCAAGCCCCTGGTCAGTTTACCCAGGCTTACCAGCAGGCCGAGGCTTACGAAGCCCAGGTGATGAGCTCCAAAGGCTTGAACATCATCGTCCTAGCTAGCCCAGGGTCTTCAAAGCAGTCGTAGAGGTCGACAGCGTAGGGAAGGCGTCTGTTGGCCTGAATAGAGGCACAGATTAATGACTATAGGTAGCTGCTTATGGCCTTGGGCTAGGTGCTCTTCCAGGAGCAAGACGTTGTATTGCAGCATCCGAAAGGGCAGCAGTGGATCAGCCTTGCTCTGGTGCTCGATGAAACAATAGATATAAGCCGCTTTGCCATCTACTTGGCAGCTGTATACTACATCACTATGCAACTGCTTCAGCTGCTCGGTCACATAGCTTTTGTTGGAGAGGTGCAAGGTGTTCCAGTCAATGCGCTGGCTGATGGCAGGGGATAGGTGGGCTTTTAAGAGGTCTTTGGCTACTTCCAGCTGAGAAAGAGCTTTTTGAGTAAAGCCGTCATGAGGATACGGCCGCTCTAGTTCATACGGGGGTACATATTTGTTGCTTGCTTCCAGGCGCTCTAGCAAACCACTCTCCTTAAAGCTCATATAACTATATCATATGGTCCAGCACAGGGGTCTTCATCAACTGGTCCCTGTCCGCCTCTGAAGGCAATGCTTTGGCCGCTGCACTGAACTCATGGATAAGCGTCTCTAAGCTTACTAGGGTCTCTTCTTGAGGAAGCGAGAGCTCAAAGCCTATAGCAAGGCTCCGGTCTCTATTGGGCACACACCCTGCCTAGAAAGCCACAACGCTAAGAAAGTCAGCCAGGTTGCCTTTTCTGCTGCGCTTGCGAAGAAACGGATGAGCCCTACGAGCAGTAAAAACGTGCCTGGGAGAATGACGAGTAGCATGCTGTGAATAGGGAAGAAGAGCGCACAGGGGACCAGCATGAACAGACTCATGGTGCTTAAAAAGACGCGCAAGAACTCTTGGAAGAAGAAAAGGCCTATCTTGCCTTCCTCACCTAGTAGCCACGTGATGAGGAGTCTATTAGTGGGCATAGGAGCTGTCAGTATTTTAATGAGCGCCTTTCATAAGTACCGCCCTACTTCTTTCCTCTAGCTCTGGAGCTCCCCCTAACAGCCCCAGCCGCTCTGCCAACGGCACTAAAACTGCATCGTCTCCGAGGCTAATTGCTGCTGCTTGGCCAGCGTACGATGCCCATCAATCGTGCGCATGTTATGCATGCGGTCTGCCAGCTTCACATATAAGCCACGAGTGTTGCCTATTCTTTCTAGCATCTTCAAGTTCTCTTCTCTAGAGAGCTTTATCTTGTAGAGGCTATCTCCCATGCTCTGCAGATGCGTCACCACATCTACCACCTCAGCCGTCTCTGAGCCAAAGACCGTCCCGATATGCTTTAGTAGCATCGATGTATCTTCTACCGTGTCATGCAGCAAGGCACCCAAAATCGTCGACTCGTCTGTGTTGTAATCCAGTACTATCTGCGCTACCGCCAGGGAATGTAAGTAAAATGGCTCTCCTGAGTGCCTGGCTACCGGATCGTGATACCACTTGATCAGCTCCAGGGCTATCTTCACCAAGCCTATGTCTACATTACTAGGCTGCGCTAAGGCTGCCAGAAATTCCTTTTTGGGCCTGGGCATCGATGATGTCGCTTTTGTAGTGGTCATTGGCACGTACAGGGGCTACCCCAAGCTCTATATAAGACTTGTCCATATCTTGGGGTCTGACCACTCTCAGGTCGATAGGGACCACATAGCACAGCGTATTGGGGGTTACCTCAGCATACCCATAGTGGGCCTTGACAATCCGTTCGTTAGCCAGTTGCTCGAATGCTCTGGGGGTTGTCGAGGTGGTCACTGCAGATGCTGTTAAGTCGGGCTGGTAGCTTGGCGCTAGGGCTGTCAGGAGCTCCTCGGTAGTGACCACAATACGTAGAGCCCTCACCTTTTAATGAGACCGTCAGCAAATACATCACTTGGAAAGCCAAACAAATGCTAGCCTCCTATATAGGTTGCTACCAATGTAAGCGTAAGCGCGCCTGTCCCAAACTGTTTATTAGCAATGGCATACTCTCTGATATCCTTAATTCCTCTGCCCGCGCGTAGGCCGATAAGCAGTGTAAGGAGTAGGAAGCTTCCTACTATGAGATGGTCTATACTGAGGTAATGCATCAATAGTTTATTGGTTACAACATATTCGTTATCTTAAGTGGCACAGCGCAATTATGCAACAACCCATACACTAATTTTAGCTAGGCACTATAGCTTCCGTCTCAGTTCGAAGTGCTTGCCTAGATATACCTTGCGTACTTTTTCATCTTCAGCTAGCTCCTCGGCAGTACCCGACTTGAGCAGCGCACCTGCAAAGATAAGATAAGCGCGGTCTGTGATAGAAAGTGTTTCATTGACATTGTGGTCGGTGATGAGGATACCAATGTTTTTGTTCTTCAGCTTGGCTACCAGGATCTGAATTTCCTCCACAGCAATGGGATCGACGCCAGCAAAGGGCTCATCAAGGAGCACAAACTTAGGGTTGATGGCCAATGCCCGGGCTATCTCTGTTCTTCTGCGCTCTCCGCCAGACAAAACCTTGCCTTTGTTTTTTCTGATGTGGGTGAGGCTAAATTCCTCCAACAAGCCCTCCAATTGCTCTTTTTGCTCTTTTTTGGGCAGTTTGGTCATTTCTAACACAGCCATCAAATTTTCTTCTACCGTGAGGTTACGAAAGACCGAGGCCTCCTGGGGCAAATAGCTAATGCCTCTTTGTGCTCTTTTGTAGAGGGGAAGTGGCGTAATGCGCTCTTCGCCTAGATAGACTTCTCCTTCGTTAGGTTTCACCAGCCCTACGATCATATAGAACGTAGTAGTCTTACCAGCACCGTTAGGGCCTAACAAACCGACGATCTCCCCTTGCGCTACAGCAGGTGAGACTCCTCGTACTACGGCATGGCCCTTGTATCTCTTGACTAAATTTTCAGCACGGAGGTGCATAATGATAGCTTTTAGGCAAGCCAAAGTTAACGCAATGGCTTTTACATCGCTCGGAGGTCTTTGACGTTCAATTGTAAGCTGCGTTCTCCTAGATAATTGTTTTCTCCTATGGTATAGACCATCCTGAAAGGTTGTTGTGCCTGCACCAGTGGTTCGTAATGGGCCAGGTCAAATCCAATAGCTTCTAGAACATGGTCTATGCCTAGTTGGTGTACATACAGCTTGAGGTGTTGCTCTTTCAGGATGTTATAACTTTTAGCTAGTACATGGTCGGTAGCAAAGACTGCCTTCATATTGCCATTACCAAAGGGAGCCATCTGCTTCAGGATGTTGTAAAACTTAAAGTCGATCTCCTCGAGCCTAAGTGGCAAATCAATCTCTTGTGGAGGGATGAGTAATTCATCTGTAATGCTACGCGCTACTACTTCTTCAAACCGCTGCTGGAATGCCGTTACATGCGCAAGGGGTAGGGTAAGTCCTGCTGCATGAGCATGCCCCCCATATTGATCCAACAAATCGGCACAAGCGTGGAGGGCTTCGTATACATTATAGCCAGCTACGGATCGAGCAGAGCCTGTGGCTTTGCCATGAGCAGCCGTGAGGATGACTGTAGGGCGGTAGTATTGCTCAATGCAGCGTGCAGCAACGATACCGATGACACCTTTGCGCCAATTCTCTTTAAACAATACGGTCGTCTTTGCCTGAGCCAGGCGAGGGTCAGCACCAATCATAGCAATAGCCTCCTCAGTCGTCGTACTATCCACATTTTTTCTTAGGCTGTTCTTTTGGTTAAGGGTATGAGCTAGATGCGCTGCTTCTGTTGGGTTGGCTGCCAAGAGCAAGCGTAAGGCTAAGCGCGCATGGTCAATCCTTCCTGCTGCGTTAATGCGCGGTCCTAGGCCAAAGACGAGCTGTGAAATACTCACAGGAGAATTCGAGTTGCCAATCTCCATCAATGCTTTGAGGCCAGGCCGTGGCGCAGTGTTGAGCTTTTGCAGGCCGTAGTAGGCCAAAATTCTATTCTCTCCCACAATCGGCACGATATCGCAGGCAATGCTTACTGCTACCAGGTCTAAATAGTGGTACAGTTTTTCTGGCGGCAGGTGTTGCTGCCGTGTCAAGGCTTGTAGCAGCTTAAAGCCCACCCCACACCCAGAAAGTTCTTTGGCAGGATAAGGACAGTTTTGTTGCTTCGGGTCTAAGATGGCATAGGCACTAGGCAGTACGTCACCTGGCTCATGATGATCACATACTATTACGTCCATCCTTAGTGCATTGGCCTCTTGTATACAAGCCGTGGCTTTGATGCCACAGTCTAGGCTGACAATCAGTTTGAAGCCTTCCTGGGCTGCCCATTGGACAGCTTGCATAGAAATGCCGTAGCCTTCGGCATACCGGTCTGGGATATAGAACTCCACAGCAGCCCCCAGCGTTTTCAGATACCCATAAAACATGGCCACTGCAGTTACTCCATCCACGTCATAGTCGCCATACACCAAAATAGGCTCCTTTTGAGCAATGGCCTGGCCCAAACGATGCACTGCTTTGGCCATGCCCTTCATAATAAAAGGATCATGTAGATCCGCTAAAGAAGGTCTGAAGTAAGCCTTGGCCTGGTCAAATTGGGTGATGCCTTTTTGTACGAGCAGCGAACAAATAGCTGGATGGGTACCCAGGGCAGTGGCAAGCGCATTGACTTGATAGACTGGAGGCAGGTCGCGGTAGAGCCAACGCTTAGTCATGCAATACTGAACAGTTAGACGAATTAATGATAAAGCTACTTATAGCCACCCCTTAGTCATTCTAGGTTCAACCCTGCGTGGAAGTGAACAGGATAAGGAATATCAAAACTACTTCATTGGGTCATTGAGTTATTGGGGCAGGCACAGGCAGACTAGCGCATTCTGTCCGCAGATCGCACTAGTTTTGCGTCTTTTCTGATGAAATAATTGGCCATTAGATTGCTTACTAGCGCAATGACAGGAAGGGTAGGGAAAATACCCCAAGAACGGTATCCTGACCCTGGCATATCGGGAAGTACATATTTTTCTTTCTGCAAAATGAAGTATACACGCAAGCCTATCATCACTACTATCAGCCAAGTGTTGAGCCGCCCCAGCTTCAGCTGCCTAGTTCTGTTTTTGAAACTTGACACTTCATAAATCGCAAGCCCTAATGTCAGCAAGGTCAACCAACCTACGAGCGCATAAGGAAATGATGTACTACTGTATCTATAACCCCTGTATGCTTCAAAGGCCCAGGGGGTGAGAGAATAAGTACTTTTTTTTGATTCAAAATAGAGTTGATCTGGCTCCTCTGCCTTATACCAAATGGGAAGCGGGGTCGCCGCTATCAACAGCGATGTAATGACAACAAGCAGCAAGATAGTTTGAGGACGTTGTATCATGGCTTACGTCTTTAAATGCCGACAGGCAGTAATATAATCAAGCATTTAGCATAAGCAACAGCTGCTTCAGCGTCTTTTTTAGCTCCCTTCTGTCTACAATAAAGTCTAAGAAGCCATGCTCTAGCACAAACTCAGCGCGCTGAAAGCCTTTGGGCAGTTCTTTGCCTATGGTTTCTCGAATGACCCTAGGGCCGGCAAAGCCAATCAAGGCCCCTGGCTCAGCCATGTTAAAGTCACCCAACATAGCAAAAGACGCACTCACACCGCCGGTAGTGGGATCGGTAAGTAAGGAGATATAAGGCACCTTGTCCTCTGCCAATTGGCGTAGTTTGGCTGCGGTTTTGGCCATCTGCATCAAAGAGAAGCCAGCCTCCATCATGCGTGCTCCGCCTGACTTGGAGATAATCAGCAAGGGTGTGTGATTTTTCAGCGCATAGTCAATGCCTTGAGCAATTTTCTCACCAACGACTGAACCCATAGATCCGCCAATAAAACCAAAGTCCATACAAGCAATAACCAGCTTTAGTCCATTCATGCGGCCGTGGGCTACGCGAATAGCATCTTTTAGCTGGGTTGTCTCTTGGGCTTTTTGTAGGCGCTGGGTATAAGGTTGGCTATCAACGAACTGGAGCGGATCGGCTGAGGTAAGTTGGGGGGCAAGTTCGGTGAACTTATTCTCGTCAAATAGGAGTTCAAAATACTCCTTAGAGCCTATGCGTACATGGTAACCATCTTCGGGAACTACATAGGCGTTGGCTCGCAACACCTTGGTAGGGACTAGCTTGCCTTGGGGTGTTTTGTACCACAGGCCATCGGGGCTTTCTTTCTTATCAGCTGTAGGGGTAAGAATGCCTTTTGTTTTTCGCTTGAACCAAGCCATGGATGGGTTTTTATTGGGCGCCTGCCTTGTTGCTAGGCGATGGTGATTGCTTGGGCCAGGTATACATCTTGTACTGCGTTGAGCAGCTTAATCCCTTCTTGCATAGACCGCTGAAAGGATTTTCTACCTGTAATCAGCCCCATACCCCCTGCCCTTTTATTAATCACTGCTGTTCTGACGGCCTCTACCAAGTCTGAAGCTCCTTGCGAAGCGCCTCCAGAATTGATAAGCCCTACCCTCCCCATGTAGCAGTTAGCCACTTGATAGCGACAGAGATCAATGGGATGCGCAGTGGCCAGCTGTTCGTACATTTTAGGGTGGGTTTTGCCAAAACCAAGGGCGCTGAAGCCTCCATTTACTTCAGGGAGTTTTTGTTTGATCAGATCTGCTTGGAGAGTCCCCCCTAGGTAGTTGGCCTGCCCTGTAATGTCAGCAGCAAGATGATAATCAGCCTCTGCTGTTTTAAAAGCACTGTTCCTAGTGTAGCACCACAAAATAGTGGCCATACCTAGTTCGTGCGCCTTTTCAAAAGCTGCGGCTACTTCTATCAACTGACGATTAGCTTCCTCGGCACCAAAGTAAATAGTGGCTCCTACGGCTGTAGCACCCAGGTTCCAGGCTTCTTCTACAGAACCAAACATAGTTTGGTCATACTTATTGGGATAAGTCAGTAGCTCGTTGTGGTTGATCTTGACGATGAAAGGAATCTTGTGGGCATACTTTCTAGCTACCATGGCCAAGACCCCAAAAGTAGTCGCTACTGCATTGCAGCCCCCTTCAAGGGCTAGCTTAACGATGTTTTCAGGATCAAAATACAAAGGATTAGCAGCAAAAGAGGCGCCTGCTGTGTGCTCTATACCCTGATCTACTGGTAAAATGGATACGTAGCCTGTGTTGCTTAGCCTGCCATGACCAAATATGTGGGCTAGGCTTTTGAGTACTTGCGGATTTCTATTAGAAGGGAGGAATACTTCATCAACCAACCTAGGATGGGGTACATGTAGCTGCTCCTTAGGAATGGTCTCACAACGGTGGGTAAGCAAATTGTCTGCCTGAACGTCTAAAAGATCTACAACGTTGCTGTAAGCCATACGCAGCTACTTTGTTGATGAAAACGATAACAAAAGTAATAATTTCCAGGTAGCTTGCATCTTCTAGCAGGTTTCTCCTAAGGCATTGGCAGGGAAGCGAAAGGGTTGGCAACTCGCGTGCTTTTGGTTTTCTTTGGTCCCTATGCCGCCGTATCCGCCAAAGGTAGGAGATACAGGGTGATTGTAGCTCAGTTGGTTAGAGCGCTGGTTTGTGGCACCAGAGGTCGCGGGTTCGAATCCCGTCTCTCACCCCCTTCATTGAGTCAGGGGGATTTACTGATTGGGTGGTTTCTCTTCATGATCATCGATATTCCTAAAGTTCTTCAGGAGGTACGCGTTTGAAGACATAGTAAGTACTTCCTCGAATGTAAAGAGAGCTTACCTAAATACTAAAGATGAAAACAGAGGAAGACCATCCGTCCATTGTAAGAAAAGTGCTGGAAGTGGCTAAGCGAGAGATTAACGAGTTTACCGACCTAAGGTGTACCTATGAAGCACAAAAGGTAGGGCGTAAGTTTACTAAGCTGACGTTTAAAATAGCACGCGTACCGCTCGAGCAGCTGAAGGCCAAACATAGAGCAGACCAGACAGCATGGATCTAACAGTGTATACAAGATCGAACAATCAGTAGACTTGGAGCGAGCTTACTCTATTAGTTTTAATGCCGATGGGCATTTTACTGTGGAAGGCAAACAATTCTCTTTGTCAGAGATATATGGTCTATGTCAGGATACCATCGTTGAATCTTATGTAGAAGGGGATGAATTTAGCATAGAAGGTTTTGTACAAGAAGGGAAGGTGCAATTTTGGGAAGTGACAAAAAAATACTAACAAAAGAGCCATTCTTTGATGAGATAGGACATATTTTTCCTGCTAATATTGGTCCCACTCAACGTGAACGTATATTTTCTACTGTACGAAAAGCCGTTCATGCCATTGGACTTGAGAATACTATTTTTCATGCAGAGGTTCGTGTCAATAAACAAGGTGTTTTCCTCTTAGAAATTGGGGCACGGCTAGGTGGTGACTATATTCCTAGGCTCGTTAAGCTATCTACAGGATTGGATCTAGCAAAAGTATTGGTAGATATTTCTACTGGGAAAGTGTTACCTCGAAAGCCCCTGACCTCCAAAAAGACGATAGGCATTGCCTTCCTAACTCTTCCTGAAATAGGATATGGGAAAAAAATCAAAGGATACACCTGGAACAAAGAGTTTAGCAAACAAAAGAAGCATATTGTTGAAAAAATGACTTATTTCACATCCGGATCCTGTTACACTAAACCCGAGCGATGGGGAACAACACGTGTGGGGCACATCATATTTACTGGCCATCCTAAAGAAGATGTTTTGGCTTTGTCTTCTTGGGCCTGCTCTCAACTTAATATTCAGTTTTCTTCAGCTCCCTAGGTTTATACTATTCACCCAAAACTGAAAGTCTTTGAGCTCCATTCAGTCCCCTCTTCGAAATAGGTATACACTTTTTCTAAGTTGCTTTATTAGCTATATAGGAACTGCGTGTAGTTATCTAGCGGGAATTACCCTTTTTTCAGAGTGTATATATGATGTTACTTACCTTAGCTTCTTTTTTGGAGCACTTGCAGTGCCCCCTTTACTGTTTAGAAGATATGTAAATTCCTTTCTGCAACAATGCCGTGATTTACGTCGCTTATTGGTTATTGTAGAAGGACTCCGATTCATACTGTTATTATCTCAGAGCATTTGTATCTATAACAATTATGTTACACTACGCTTGTTGTGTATTTTCCTCGCACTTTCTTCGTTACTCAACTATCTCTTTATAGCAGCCCTTTTCATATACCATCCGCTCGTTATAGAAAAAAAATATATAGGTAAGTACCTAAGCTATGTATCTAGTATAGCGCAAACGGGATGGTTCCTCGGTGCCATGGTATTTATACTGGGTAGGCAATTAAGGTTTGGTTATGCCACTTTCTTTTTAATTGATGGGATCTCTTACCTTGCTTCCGGCTTACTTTTTTGCACTTTGAATGAATTATCTGTAAATGGCAACGAGGCCCCTACGAATTCTTCGAAAGAAGATAAAGCGGTTCCCCATTTCTTAAAGCATTCTTCTTTTATACAAAAAGCTTTTTTGATTGCATTACCTCTTATAATAGGTAATTACTTTGAAGTAGTAGCCTCAGCTACTTCGCTAAAGCTCTCTGCACGTGGCGCTAAGGGATTGAGTTTGCTTGAAGGAATGACAAAGTTGGGGATGTTACTAGTAGGGATACTCTACCCTTTGATTCCCTTATCACTGAAAGCTACAAGCAGTTTCTTTACTTCATTGTTAGGAAGTATGGGGGTAGGAATAACCTTATTGCTACTTTATCGGGAAATGTCTTTGCATCTCCTTGTTCTTAATGCCATTCTCTTTGGGGTAGGATATGGTGGTATGCTTATTTTCTCTAGGCATCTCTATTATCAAATAACTAACCGAAAAAATGATGCTCGTATAATTACACTTACCATGGCCTTTGAGAGTATTGGTCAGCTCATTGTCTCTATTGGCAGCCCCCTCTTCATTAAACTCCGCTTATTCTCTATCTTCCTGTTTATACTGTTTATATGTAGCAGCTTGACTTTTCTATTTTTTTCCTCCTCCTACACAGATGAGCGAGCGTATCTGAACTAAAACCTATGGATACAGATTTCAAAAAGGGCTTTTTCTATTTTTAGAAGCTCATTGTGGAGTAGCGGGGGTGCTACTTTCTGTAAGAATGTTGCTGCACACTATTTTCATTAGTTCGATTTCCATAAATTTCATAATTACCATAAATAACATAATTCACATTGCAATAACAAAGGAGGGGTAGGTAAGACTACCTCTGCCCAGAACATAGGAGCTGCCCTAGTGCTCTATGCTGATCAAAGGGTTCTCGTCATTGACCTTGACCAACAAGCTAATCTGACGATAGGGTTTGGTATCCAGCCTAAAGAGCTGTCTAACAATTCTGCAAACTTCCTACTGGGTGAAGCTTTCTCTAGAAGCAACCAGGATTAAGTACAAAGACAGTGCGTTAGACATTCTCCCAGCGTCTTCGGAGCTACGCAAACAAGAAGCAAGTATTAAGACAAAGGCTATCCTACCAACCTGCGTGAAGCGCTGACTAAGATTAGTGACCAGTATGACTTGGTAATCATTGACTGCCCGCCGGCCATTTCTCCTATCTCTGATATCGCCTTAGTGGCTTGCGACCAATACTACGTTCCCCTACAAGCCGAATACTTTAGCTATGAAGGGCTGAGAAACTTGGCTGAATACATTGATGAGCTTCGGCATGACACTCGTATTCAGGAAAAAGTACCTGGTTTGAAGGTAGAGTTAGGTGGGGTGTTCGCTGTAGGGTTCAATCCTAACGCTAATAGAAATTTCAATAAGGTGATTATTGACAGTGTGAAAGAACAGGTGGGGGCAAAGGTACTGGATACCTACATCCGCACTAGTGTAGCCTTGAGTGAAGCACAAGCTAAGGGCCTACACTTTTCGATTATGCAAGTAAGTATAAACGAGGGAGAAAAGCAGCATTAGACTACCATGCCCTGCTGAAGAAATATTTAAAACCATGTACCTCTGGGAAAACAAACAAAATACGGTTTCAGCTTAGGCAAGATATCTACGCTTAGCCTTGAAGGGGCAGTGGCAGAAACTCTAGTAGCTCCTCCGCCCCAAGAGGAGGAGCTTATCACCAAAGTAACGATATCGGTCAAATATCAACTACTGGACTTAATTAGGCGTTGTACTCGTGCCAAAGGGATGTCGCAAGGGGATGCGGTAGTGCCTGCTTTATCTAGCTTCTTTGAAGAACATGAACCTCCCGAGAGACCTAAAGAAGTGATAGAGCGTGAGCAGCTGAAAATGAAGCAGGACAAACGGAGGAGGTTAAAACAGGTATGAAAGCTCGGCGCCAGGTCAATGAGCTATTTTAAGGCTTTCTAAGGCCAAATTTTTTGAGTTGGTGGGTTGTGTCTTTCCGTAGATCTCTCTTTATAGGGGCCATTCTGAATGTCCTATAGGCTTCATTCCTTGTTGCAGGAGTTGTAGGCATTATTAAAGCATTCCTTTCTCCATGCTGAATAAGAAGACAACATTAGCAGAACACAACGACCTAATTACAGCACATTATGATAGGTCTGCACCAGAGCAGGATATCTTTGGCTTAGTCCTTTCTCAGATTAAGGAGGAGTAAGTACTCAAAACGTATTTACAAAATGCTGAGCCAGTTTAAGAAGCAGGGCGTTCTGTGGATATCAGTAGAGGAGTTGAAAATGAGGTTGAAGCTTTTAGATTCTAAGACAGGAAAAGAAACCTTTAAGACCTGGACCATCTTGGCTAATAAAGATAAGCAGTGACTTACGAGCGTAGAAAGGGTCGCTGTCACTTGCCCAGCGGATGATAACAGCAAAAAGTATGCTTCCCATCCAGTTGGGTAGGGACAGGGTAAGTGGTTGGCATTCAGCCGTGGCTTTCCAGCACCAAGGATGGAAGTGGCAACCTACAGTGGGGACAAGGGGCTAGGCACGTCGCCTTGCCAAATGATGCGCTCTTTTTGATAGGTAGGATCAGGTACTGGAATGGCAGACAGCAAGGCCTTGGTATAGGGATGACAGGGATGTTGGTAAATAGCTTGGGCAGGGGCCATCTCTACAATCTTACCCAGGTACATGACCGCTACACGGTGCGCAATGAACTCGATTACCTTCAGGTCGTGGGCAATGAAGAGATAGGTCAGGCCCAGTTCTTCTTGCAGGTCCATCAGCAGGTTGATGACCTGGGCTTGGATCGATACGTCAAGGGAAGAGACTGATTCGTCGCACACAATGAACTGTGGGTCCACAGCCAAGGCCCGCGCGATGCAGATACGCTGGCGCTGGCCACCCGAAAACTCATGGGGGTACTTTTGTAGCGCTTCTTTGGGCAACTGCACGTAGTCTAGTAGTTCACACAACCGTTGCTGACGTACCGCTGGGGTAGGACGAAGCTGGTGGATTTTCAGGGGCTCTTCCAAGATCGCGCGCACGGTCATGCGGGGATTCAGCGAGGCATAGGGGTCTTGAAAGATGATTTGCATTTTGCGGCGCATGGCACGCATGGCTGCAGCATCCAGCTTTGTGATGTCTGTACCGTCAAAAAAGACGTGACCCGCACTGGGCGCTATGAGGCGCAAGATAGCCCGGCCTAAGGTGGATTTGCCACAGCCTGACTCGCCTACTAGACCCAAGGTTTCGCCTTTGTAGATACTGAAGCTCACGTCATCCACGGCCTGGACGTAACCCACAGGGTTGCCCAAGATGCCGCCCCGCATGGGAAAGCGTTTGGAAAGGTGGTGGACTTCTAGCAGGGGACGGCTGGGTTCCATGTCAAGATGATTTTAGAGGGCCATGCAAAGGATGAAAACAAGCTGCCAGGTGCTGAGGGGCTACTTCGGCTAGGACAGGATCGCTCTTACATGCCTCATCGGCCCGTGGGCAGCGGTCCTGAAAGTTGCAACCCATCGGCAGCCGCGACAGGGGCGGGACAACGCCGGGAATCGTGGCCAGCCTTCTTTGGGTTAGGTCTATTTGTGACGGCGCTAAAGAAGGAATAGAAGCCAACAGCCCTTGCGTATACGGATGCGCAGGACGGCTGAAAAGGGTATATACATCTGCCTGTTCCACGATTTTGCCACAATACATGACGGCGACCTCGTCGCACATTTCAGCGACCACGCCCAAATCGTGTGTAATCAAAATGATCCCCATGTCTTGCTCCGTCTGCAGCTTCTTCAGCAGGTCCAGAATTTGGGCCTGAATGGTCACGTCTAAGGCTGTAGTCGGTTCGTCGGCAATCAAGACCGCCGGCTGGCAGGCCAGAGCCATGGCAATCATGACGCGCTGCCGCATACCGCCAGAAAGCTGGTGGGGATATTCGTGCACGCGCTTTTCTGGGGCAGCAATGCCGACCAGGGCCAGTAGTTCTATACAGCGATCTTGCGCTTCTTTCGGGGTAATGGCTTGGTGTAGTAGCAAGGTTTCTCTGATTTGGTTGCCCACTGTAAACACGGGGTTCAGCGACGTCATGGGCTCCTGAAAAATTATGGAGATCTGGCTGCCCCGCACGCCCTGCATGGCCCGGACCGACAGCTGTAAGAGGTCTTGGCCTTGAAGCAAAATTTCGCCTTGGGCGATCTGCCCAGCAGGCGGGTCAATGAGCCGCATAATGGACAGGGCAAGGGTGGATTTGCCTGAGCCAGACTCACCGACAATGCCGAGGGACTTACCTTTGTACACATCAAAGGAAACCCCATCTACTGCTGTAACCGTGCCTTGGGTCGTCCTGAACTGGGTGACCAGCTGCTTGACTTCGAGAATCCTGTCAGCCATGATGGATTACTTTACTTTGAGCTTAGGATCTAGAGCATCTCTGAGCGCATCCCCTAGGATATTCAAGGCCAGCACTAAGAAGAACATGGCCAGGGTAGCAAAGGCCAGCTGCCACCAAATGCCGCGTGTCAATTCTATCCGAGCATCGCCAATCATCACGCCCCAGCTAGGACTGTCTTGCACACCTAGGCTTAGGTAAGAAAGAATGACTTCAGACTTGATCGCAAACTGAAAGATGAGTGAAAAACGAATGATCACGATGTGTAAGACATTGGGCAAGATGTGCCGCACCAGTTTGCGCCCGTGGCTAGCCCCAATTGCTGCTGCTGCCTGTACATACTCCCGGTCCTTGTGGCGCTTCACCTCGCTCCGAATCAACCGACAAAGCTCTACCCAGTTAGTCATGCCCAAAGCCATGTATACAGAAAAAATGCCTTTGCCCAGGATAAAGGTCAGGGCAATGAGCAGCATGGTATCCGGAATAGAGGCCACCGTGGTGTATAGCCAAACAATGCACTCATCTAAGATGCCACCAAAGTAGCCAGCGAGTGCCCCCAAGGTGACACCAATAAGGACAGCAACAAGCCCCACGAAAAACCCTACGCTCATGGCCACCTCAGTGCCTTTGATGACTTTGGCCAGCACACTCTGGCCAAAAATGTCCGTGCCCATCCAATGCTGAAAACTAGGCGCTTCATAGGAACTGCCTACCTCTGCGTTCCAATCGCTGGCAACTAGGCCCAGGTGGGCCAACAGCGCGATCAATAGGTACCAGCCAACGACTGCCAAGGCTGCTACGGTCAGCTTTTTTTGAAGCAGCTGGCGCAGGGTGGCTGCCCAAAGCGATTGGGGGGCAGAAGAGACGATCATAGGGCAGAAGCTAGTTCAGTTTCACCCGCGGGTCTACCAAAGTGTAGAGCACATCGATGATGATATTAAAAACAATGTAAAGTACGGACGAAAGAATCGTCATGGCCTTGATCACCGGAAAGTCCGAGCGCTCGATGGCCTGCATCGTAATGCTGCCCAGCCCAGGAATGCCAAAAAAATTTTCAATCAACAAAGCACCCAAAATCAATGAAGGCAACTGAATGACCAGGTGGGTGATAATGGGGATCATGGCATTCTTCAGCACGTGCTTGAACAAAATTACTCGATCAGAAAGGCCTTTGGCCCGGGCCGTACGCACATAGTCTTGGGACACCTCATCCAGTATGACCGTTCTATAAAACCGCATGTCAGGGCCAATGCTCAGTACAATCCAGATGATAGCCGGTAAAAGGATGTAAGGGATACAATCAGGAAAGCCGTACTCATAGCCCGCAATCTCAAACCAACCCAGCTTATAGGCCAAGACCCATTGGCCAAAAAGGATATAGGCCAGCACAGAGATACTCATCATGATGATGCTGACTACCACCAAGGTCCTGTCCAGCAGGGTACCGCGGAAAAAAGCAGCCAACAACGCAATGGCAATGGCTACCAGGCTGGCAATAACAAAGGCCGGCACCGACAGTGTGAGCGAAGCTAAAGCCCCGCCTTGGATCATCTGCGCAATCGGCTGTTTGGTGTTCCAAGACCGCCCAAAGTTCAAGGTAAAAGCCAACTGCAACGTATCGAAATACTGTACCAGCCAGGGCCGGTCGAGCCCCAACTCGTGTCGCAACTCAGCTATTTGCTGGGGCGTCGCGTGCTTGCCGAGCAACACCACCGCGGGATCGCCGGCTACGACATTGAACAGCAAAAAGATTAACAAGGTCACCCCCACCAAAATAGGAATGACATAAAGTAGCCTCCTGAGGGTATATTGGTAAATATTCATAGAGCGGTCTCTATTGGGCCTTAGAACTTAGCCTGCAAGGCTTGCTTCTCCTCCAGATCAATATTGAAATACTGCTCAGTGCCGTAGTGAAAGTCAGACCACAGGTAGTTCTTGACCCAGCCGTGGTAGAGGACAGGGTGGTATGGATACACCGTGTAAATGGCAGGTACCTTTGCTGCTGCTAGCTGATTGAGTTGTTCATACAGGGCAGTGCGTTCTGGAGAGGGCTGCATGACCGCTGCTTTTTCATACAATGCGTTATAAACAGGATCATTAAAGTTAGCACCCATCCCGATGATCTGATCTGACTTATACAATAACCGCAAGAAGCTTTCTGCATCTGGATAGTCTCCACTCCAACCTATGGCATGGATCATGGTCTTTTTTTGAGCTATTTTCCTCGAAAGCTCAGTAAATATGTTGGTCTCTAATTTAATTTTGACGCCTATCTTTTCCATGCATTTTTGAAAGAACGCTCCGATATGCCTGCTTCTGGTAGAGGAGTCAGTATCAAAGACAATAACGGGTAATCCTTTGCCTGCTGGATAGCCAGCTTCTGCAAGCAATTGCTTAGCTTGAGCCAAGTCGTAGGTAGTGTAAGGATTGATATAGTCTTTTTGGTAGCCTGCCAAGCCAGGAGGCACAATGGATTGGGCAGGCACAGATATACCCTGCCCAAATAATTCGACAGCGCGCTGCCTATCATAAGCCAAAGAAAGAGCTTGACGCAGCTTTACATTGTTCTTGAACAACTTGTGCCCGTTATTGATAGCAAAAAAGTTGACACCCTGCTCTGGCTCTAGAAATAATTGGATGCCTTTTTGCTGCCATTGAGGGACCAAACTATTATTTTGCACGACTGTTACGGCATTGTTGTCTCTAGACATATCGATTATATCTACTGCTCCTTGTTGGAACTTAAGCCATCTAGGCTGTTCCTCAGGAACGATATGTGTGATGATTTTATCGACCAGTGGTAGCTTTTTACCTGCATCAGCCAGCATGTGCTGATACGCCTCAGAAGCTTCACTGGGAAAATATTTGTCCCTAAAGGTGGGGTTCTTATGGTACACCAGCTTGTTCAGCTGGGGCTTGAACTCCTTGAGCATAAATGGTCCCGTACCCACTGGATGATTCAAGAATTCTTGGCCATAGTGCTCTACAGCCTCTCGAGGCACTGCATAGCAAAACCCCATGGCCAAAATGTATGGCAGTTGAGGCCAAGGCTTATTCAGAGTCAACTGCAGGGTATACTTATCCAGGGCTTTTAAGCCTGCTATGGCTTCTGTATAGTCTGCCTGCACACCATCAGTATACTTGTTGCGCCAAGCATCAAGACCCTGAATTTTGTCAGCCAACCAGCTGAACACAGGGGACTGTACCTGGGGGTCGGCCACTCTTTTGATAGAGTAGACAAAGTCTTCAGCTACCAGCTCTCTGCCTTTTCCTTGGGCAAAGCAAGGATTATCCTGGAACTTGACGCCTGGTTTGAGCTTGAAGGTGTATACCTGACCATCTGTAGATACGGTAGGTAGGCTAGCTGCTAGGTTAGGCACCAGCTCGAAAGGACACTTCAGGTAGTGGTAATCTAATAAACCCTCGTAGACCTTGGCTATCTCTCGGTTACTATACACATCTTCTGCTAGGGCTGGGTCAAAACCTCTGATCTGGGAATTGGCTAGGATGCCCAAGACTTTTTCTTGTTGGTTTTGAGGAGTGCGTACATAGCTTTTGTAGAACCATATACCCAACACCACGATCAACGCTAAAAGACCCAGCTTGATAAAATTTTTCATGGCCAATGGATTTATGAATAGAAATTAAATGTACACTGAAGACATGCTATCTACGCGGCCTGCGCAGCAGAGCGCTTACTGCGTATGGCTACAAGATTAACAACGCTTCAGTAAAGAACCTAAACTACTATCTTCCCCCCCAACCCTAAGCTTTGGTAGCCCAAGACCGCCCAAAGTTCAAGGTAAAAGCCAACTGCAACGTATCGAAATACTGTACCAGCCAGGGCCGGTCAAGCCCCAACTCGTGTCGCAACTCAGCTATTTGCTGGGACGTCGCGTGCTTGCCGAGCAACACCACCGCGGGATCGCCGGCTACGACATTGAACAGCAAAAAGATTAACAAGGTCACCCCCACCAAAATAGGAATGACATAAAGTAGCCTCCTGAGGGTATATTGGTAAATATTCATAGAGCGGTCTCTATTGGGCCTTAGAACTTAGCCTGCAAGGCTTGCTTCTCCTCCAGATCAATATTGAAATACTGCTCACGGCCGTAGTGAAAGTTAGACCACAGGTAGTTCTTGACCCAGCCGTGGTAGAGGACAGGGTGGTATGGATACACCGTGTAAATGGCAGGTACCTTTGCTGCTGCTAGCTGATTGAGTTGTTCATACAGGGCAGTGCGTTCTGGAGAGGGCTGCATGACCGCTGCTTTTTCATACAATGCGTTATAAACAGGATCATTAAAGTTAGCACCCATCCCGACGCTCTGATCTGACTTATACAATAACTGCAAGAAGCTTTCTGCATCTGGATAGTCTCCACTCCAATATAGGGCATGGATCATGGTCTTTTTTTGAGCCATTTTCCTCAAAAGCTCAGGATATATGTTAGTCTCTAATTTAATTTTGACGCCTATCTTTTCCATGCATTTTTGAAAGAACGCTCCGATATGCCTGCTTCTGGTAGAGGAGTCAGTATCAAAGACAATAACGGGTAATCCTTTGCCTGCTGGATAGCCAGCTTCTGCAAGCAATTGCTTAGCTTGAGCCAAGTCGTAGGTAGTGTAAGGATTGATATAGTCTTTTTGGTAGCCTGCCAAGCCAGGAGGCACAATGGATTGGGCAGGCACAGATATATCCTGCCCAAATAATTCGACAGCGCGCTGCCTATCATAAGCCAAAGAAAGAGCTTGACGCAGCTTTACATTGTTCTTGAACAACTTGTGCCCGTTATTGATAGCAAAAAAGTTGACACCCTGCTCTGGCTCTAGGAATAATTGGATGCCTTTTTGCTGCCATTGAGGGGCCAAACTATTATTTTGCACGACTGTTACGGCATTGTTGTCTCTAGACATATCGATTATATCTACTGCTCCTTGTTGGAACTTAAGCCATCTAGGCTGTTCCTCAGGAACGATATGTGTGATGATTTTATCGACCAGTGGTAGCTTTTTACCTGCATCAGCCAGCATGTGCTGATACGCCTCAGAAGCTTCACTGGGAAAATATTTGTCCCTAAAGGTGGGGTTCTTATGGTACACCAGCTTGTTCAGCTGAGGCTTGAACTCCTTGAGCATAAATGGTCCCGTACCCACTGGATGATTCAAGAATTCTTGGCCATAGTGCTCTACAGCCTCTCGAGGCACTGCATAGCAAAACCCCATGGCCAAAATGTATGGCAGTTGAGGCCAAGGCTTATTCAGAGTCAACTGCAGGGTATACTTATCCAGGGCTTTTAAGCCTGCTATGGCTTCTGTATAGTCTGCCTGCACACCATCAGTATACTTGTTGCGCCAAGCATCAAGACCCTGAATTTTGTCAGCCAGCCAGCTAAACCAAGGGGACTGTACCTGGGGGTCGGCCACTCTTTTGATAGAGTAGACAAAGTCTTCAGCTACCAACTCTCTGCCTTTTCCTTGGGCAAAGCAGGGATTATCCTGGAACTTGACACCTGGTTTGAGTCTGAAGGTGTATACCTGACCATCTGCAGATATAGTAGGCAGGCCAGCTGCCAGGTTAGGCACCAGCTCGAAAGGACGCTTCAGGTAGTGGTAATCTAATAAGCCTTCGTAGACCTTGGTTATCTCTATGCTGGTATACACATCGTCTATTATGGCTGGGTCAAAACCTCTGATCTGGGAATTGGCTAGGATGCCCAAGACTTTTTCTTGTTGGTTTTGAGGAGTGCGTACATAGCTTTTGTAGAACCATATACCCAACACCACGATCAACGCTAAAAGACCCAGCTTGATAAAATTTTTCATGGCCAATGGATTTATAAATAGAAGTTAGATGTACACTGAAGACATAATATCTACGCGGCCTGCGCAGCAGAGCGCTTACTGCGTATGGCTACAAGATTAACAACGCTTCAGTAAAGAACCTAAACTACTATCTTCCCCCCCAACCCTAAGCTGGGGAGCTGGTTGGATAAGCCTCTTAACAGCTATCTTGGAGGGTTCGCAGCCCTGGTCTATACCCTAACAGCAGCACCTACAGTCAGCTTTTGGGATTGTGGGGAGTACATTGCCACGGCCTACAAGCTGCAAGTACCCCATCCTCCAGGAGCCCCCCTGTTTCTCCTCATTGGTCGACTTTTTTCCTTGTTGGCTGGAGGCGATGTCACGCGGGTAGCCTTTTGGGTGAACATGAGCAGTGCCCTGACTAGTGCAGGGGCCGTCATGATTGTATTTTGGGTCCTCTCTTTGCTAGGTCGACAAGTATTAGGCAAAAATGCACAAAAATTATCCAAGCAAGAAGCCCTTATGGTATGGGTAGCCAGTGGCGTAGGGGCTTTGTCTCTCACTTTCTGCGACACTTTTTGGCGCAATGCTACGGAGGCTGAGACCTATGCCTCCTCTACGCTGGTCATGGTACTGGTAGTGTTGGGCCATGCTGCAGTGGGAGCTGACAGCTGCTCAGAGAAAGGCCCATCGCTGGCTGCTACTGGTGGCGTATTTGCTAGGCCTGAGCACTGGGCTACGCATCGTTAGCTTGCTCACCTTACCGGCGCTGTGCCTGATTGTCTACTTCAAAAAAAGTACGCGTGTTACCCCGTCGGGAGCTATCCAGGCCCTTCTGGTGGGGGGACTACTTATTGGGTTCATTTACATCGGTATCATCCCTGGGTTACCTACCCTGGCCTTTCTGAACGAACTTCTGTTTGTCAATCAACTGGGGTTACCTTTTGGCAGTGGCATCGTATTCTTTCTTCTCCTGCTCATTGGAAGCTTGGTGGTGGGGATGGTCTATACTGTACGGCAACAGCGCGAGCAACTCAACGTAGGGCTGTTGTGCCTTATTTTTCTACCTATAGGCTACAGCACACACGTGCTAGCACTCATCCGGGCCAATGCCCAACCGCCCATCAACGAAAATGACCCAAGCAGTGTGGTCAACTTTATTAGCTACCTACAAAGGGAGCAGTATGGCCGTAAGCCCTTGTTGTACGGTCCTTACTTCACTGCTGCCCTCATCGGTCAGGAGAAAGGTGCTCCGGTGTACCGCAAGGGCTCTCAACGCTACGAAATCGCAGGCCACAAGCTCAAGAACATTTTTGATCCCCAGGCATGCACCTTGTTGCCCCGGTTATGGAGCCGCAGTGCCTCGCAGGTAAGGGCTTACAGGGATTGGCTAGGGCTGAAGCCTGGACAATCGCCTACTTTGGGAGACAACCTACGGTTCCTTTGGCAGCACCAATTGGGCAGGGGCTACTGCCGTTATTGCTTGTGGAATTTTGCGGGCCGGGCCAGTGATGAGCAGGAAGCCACGTGGTGTTCGCCCCTAGATGCTTTCAAAAAAATACCGCAGGCCATCGCGCAGAACCCTGGCCGAAGCAACTATTTTTTGCTGCCACTCTTATTAGGGCTGTTAGGGGCTGCGTTTCAGTTCCAAAAGCACCAACAATCGTTTGGGGTATTGCTGGCCCTCTTCCTTATGCTAGGCGTGGCCTTTTTGCTCTTTTGGAACCCCCCGCCCATCGAACCCCGAGCACGCGACTACTTCTATGCCAACGCTTTCTTGATCTTTACGCTCTGGATCGGGCTGGGTGCCTTGGCCGTCATCTACTACTTCCGCCAGTGGAAGTTGAAGGCAGCTATCCCCTTGGGCACTGCCTGTTGCCTGCTTGTGCCAGGGCTCATGGGGGGCAAGGGTGGAAAAGTCATGACCGGTCTCACCAGTACCTATGTGTAGATGCTGCCAAAAATATGCTTAGTGCTTGTGCACCACACGCAATCCTCTTCACTGGGGGCGACAATGATACCTTTCCGCTGTGGTATGTACAGGAGGTAGAGGGATTTAGAACCGATGTGCGGGTAGTGGTGCTCAGCTATGCCAACACAGCGTGGTACATCCAGCAGCTGCGTCGCCCTGTGTATCAATCTGCTGCGCTGCCCTTGTCCTTGCCCCAGGCGCAGTACAGGCAATATGGTCCCAATGACTTTCTACCGTGCGTGCCCCGCACCCACCTCTCAGGACCGCTAGCACTGCCCAGTACCTTCAGATGATTCAGGCGGGCCACCCTACCCTGCAGGTCCAGACAGCTACTGGCGAATACAACAACAGCCTTCCTGCTGAAAAGATGTACTTGAAGGTAGATAAAGCCTCGTTGCTGGTCCAAGACATTATTCCTGAAGCATACCAACACCTGCTGGTAGAGACCATGGAGTGGGACCTGAAGGGCCGAGGACTAGAGAAAAAAGAGCTTCTGCTGTTGGATCTACTCGTAAATAACCACTGGGAGCGCCCAATTTACTTCAACCCTACGTCGCTGAACAACCTGAACATCGCGCTGAGGGATTACGTCGTTTATGAAGGCACTGCCCTGCGGCTCTTGCCGATTAAAAACCCTACAGACACACCCTTGGTCAATACAGCAGCCATGTATCATCACCTAATGCACCAGTGCTATTGGCGTGGCCTGAACTATTCTCGGGTGCACTGCGATGAGAACCAACGAGGCTTTGTGACAAACTACCGGCTTATGTTTAACCGGCTCGCTAAAGCCCTTTTGCGGGCAGGCAAAGCAGCACAAGCGCAAGAAGTGTTACTACATTGTTTGCAAGTAATGCCTGACCAGGCTATTCCATACGATGCTGCCAATGCCTGTATGGTGGGGCCCCTGTTGGCAGTAGGTGCTTCCCCAAAGGCGTTAGATTTGGCGTGTACCTTAGGCGAAAGGGCTACGACGTGGCTGAAGTACCAGGTAAAAACAGGCTTGCAGCTTACCCCCGCTGTCCAAAGGCAACTGGCTACGCTGAACGAGATTGCACACGCCTTGCACCAGGCAGGCTACCAAGATTTGGGGCAAGCATATTATGCGGTGTTCCAGGAATATTACCAAACGCTGCAGCTACAGTAGGTCCATTGCTTATTGGTGAAAAAAGTTAAGTAATTAGGATATGATTTCTTTTAGTCAACTAAGCACTCAAGGTCAATCACCCAAGTACCCAATCCGTAAGTTATTCCCAGCTAGCCATGTCCGACATCATTCGCTTACTTCCAGACAGTATTGCTAACCAGATTGCCGCTGGTGAGGTCGTGCAAAGACCCGCGTCGGTAGTCAAAGAACTCATCGAAAATGCCATTGATGCAGACAGCAGGGCTATCAAGGTAGTCATCAAAGATGCAGGCAAGGCCCTGATTCAGGTTATTGACAATGGCGTGGGCATGTCTGAAGTAGATGCTAGGATGAGCTTTGAGAAGCACGCTACTTCTAAAATCAGGACCTCAGAAGACCTGTTCAACATCCAGACGATGGGGTTTCGTGGTGAGGCCTTGGCTTCCATTGCTGCGGTAGCTCAGCTAGAGATGGAGACTTGTCACAAAAAGGGAGAACTCGGCACCCGTATTGTCATTGAAGGCGCTGAGGTCAAAACGCAAACCCCTGTAGCAGCTCCCCAAGGCACAAAAATCAGCGTCAAGAATCTCTTCTTCAATGTACCTGCCCGCAGGAATTTCCTCAAGTCTAACCCTGTAGAAACCAAACACATGATTGACGAGTTCCAACGGGCAGCCCTGGCTCGACCCGACATTGTCTTTTCGTTCTACCAGAATGCACAGGAGATCTACCAGCTGACTGCAGCTAAACTCAGCCACCGCATTGTGCACCTATTTGGAGATGCCTACAAAAAGCAGCTGGTTCCTTGTCAAGAAGCTACGAACTCACTCAAGCTTCAAGGGTATATCGGTAAGCCAGCCTATGCTAAAAAAACTCGTGGTGAGCAGTTCTTTTTTGTCAATCAGCGCTTTATCAAGAGCCCCTACCTTAACCATGCCGTCAAAAATGCCTTTGAGGGCCTGCTTTCCCAAGATGTCTTTCCTTTTTACGTGCTCTTTATCGATATCGACCCACAACGGATTGATGTGAATGTGCACCCGACCAAAACAGAGATCAAATTTGAAGATGAGCGGATGGTTTATTCCATCCTTACAGCAGCCATCAAGCAAGCCCTGGCAGTCCACCACGTCACACCGTCCATTGACTTTGAGCAAAACGTCAACTTCGATCCGTTTGCCCAAGCTTCTACTACTATAGCAGAGGCAACCACTCCCCTTACCTCGCATATTCCTTGGGGAGAAAGTAAATTATCAGAAAGCAATTATGCCCAGTTCAAGCGTCCTAGTACTACTCAGCAAAGCAACGCCCAAGACTGGGAAAAGCTTTTTCAACACCTGGAAAAGCCCGCTACTAGCGAGCCTACTACTACGCTCCAATTGTCCAGCGCCAACGACGCTCCCTCTGTAGCCGAAGAATCGCTGAAAATACAGCTGCACAGGCAGTACATTCTTACCCAAGTGAAGTCGGGCCTTTTACTCATTGACCAGCAAGCAGCTCACGAACGGATTTTGTACGAGCAGTACTTGCAGCCGTCGCTCAATAGCCAGGCCCGTAATACGCAAAAACTACTCTTTCCTGTGCACATTGCCCTCAATTCAGCAGACCTGGCTCTGGTCCAGGCCCATGCAAAGGACCTCCAGGCCTTAGGCTTCGTGTTAGAATCCTTTGGCAAAGACAGTCTGATCGTGGCAGGCTGCCCTGCAGAAGCAGTAGACCACGACCTGAAGCAGCTTATAGAAGGGTTGCTTGAACAGATTAAATGGCACCAAGCCAAGTTTTCGTTGACCACGCAGGAAAATCTAGTGCGCTCCCTAGCTAAACGGGCTTGTATCCAGCCAGGTAAGCAGCTGCAAAAAGAGGAAATGGATACGCTAGTAGATCAACTTTTTGCCTGTGCTAATCCTAACTACACTCCTGATGGCCACCGAACATTTGTGATGATAACCTTAGATACTATCCACTATATGCTGCAATAGTAGCCCAGAGCCTATCACTTATAGCCTAGTTGGGCCGTGATAAGAAGCAGGCCTGCTGCACCCCCAAGGAACGGTCAAAAGGACAAGGGGCATATCCTAAGCTAAAGCGAGTACCTGGTATGAGTCCTTATGTGAACAACCATGTAGATAACGTTCTGTTTGTGAAGAGACATTGGTGGATAAGCATGGATAAAAGCTTTCTTCTGGTCAATAACATAATCCATTCAACAAAAACTCACGCTGCACACAGTTTTCTACATAGTCATCCACAAGCAGAGAAAAAAAGTTTATTTTTTAGGCAAAAAACTTGCTATTCACAGCTACTTTTGACTGCCCCAAAATCAAGAAAATATAGCGGATAGGGTGTGCATAACTCCAAAGATATTCACTACCAATCCAAAAGTCATTTCTCCAAAATTTTTTCCTCTATTTTTTCCAATGAGTCCACTACCTAACAAAAACAATAAACTTCTAATTAGTAGCTATTTATATAGAATGAGTGTGGATAACGCTAACTTGTGTTCCCTTCACTCAGCTAGAGGCTTTTTTCATGCCTTCTTTCTTTGAAATAAAACTTGAGTATCTCAAAGGAGTTGGGTCCCACAAAGCCGTATTGCTTCGACAAGAATTGCAGCTGGCCACATTCGGGGATCTCATCCAGTACTATCCATTTCGCTATGAAGACTACTCCCAACGGCACAAAATAGAGGCCGTAGCGGAAACCATGCCCTACGTACAGCTTACGGGGACAATTACACGCCTAAGAACTATCCAGACGGGCAGAAAGAGATTACTGGCCCGCCTCAAGGACGATACAGGAGAGATCACGCTGATATGGTTCCAGGGCCTGCAGTGGATACTTAAAAAACTAAAGGTTGGTGTCGTGTATACTGTATTAGGTAAGCCCACAGCCTATGGCCAGCAGCTGAGCCTGGTCCATCCCGAACTAGAAGTATTTACTCCTGGTCACAAGGATGACCGCTATCTAGTCCCAGTTTATCATACCACTGAGCAGCTTAAAGCCAGGTACCTAGACAGCAGAGCGCTCGCCCAATTGCAGAGTAACCTCTTAGAAAAAGCTTCTAAGTACATTGATGAAACCCTTCCAGCCCTCTTACTACAACGCTACAAGCTGCTTGACAGGTCTACTGCCCTACTCAACGTTCATTTTCCTAAGAGCGATGAATTACTACGACAAGCTCGTCTTCGGCTGAAATTTGAGGAGCTCTTCTACTTGCAGCTGCAGCTACTAGCGCTCAAACGAATACGGGTGGAGAAGCGAAAAGGAAGGGTGTTCCAGGACGCTCAACTTCTGCATAGGTTCTATCATACCCACCTGCCCTTTGCGCTGACAGGCGCTCAAAAGCGGGTCGTCAAAGAAATCTATCAAGACTTGCAGTCAGGCCACCAAATGAATCGACTGGTGCAAGGCGATGTGGGCAGTGGCAAGACTATGGTGGCCTTCCTGAGCATGCTGGTTTGTATTGGGAGTGGTGCACAAGTGGCTATGATGGCGCCTACTGAAATCTTGGCAGAGCAGCATTACAAAGCTTTAAAGGCTTTTGCACATCCCTTGAGCATAACCATTGCACTCTTGACAGGTGCTACCAAGAAAAAAGAAAGAAAGGCGCTATTGGCTTCGCTGCAAGCAGGCCAACTTCAGATCGTTGTAGGGACCCATGCTTTGCTGAGCACTACTGTAAACTTTAGTAACCTAGGACTAGCCGTTATTGACGAGCAGCACCGCTTTGGGGTGGCCCAGCGGGCCAAGTTATGGGACAAAAGCCAAGCCTACTTTCCACATGTATTGGTCATGACAGCTACGCCTATTCCCCGTACGCTGGCCATGACGCTTTATGGTGACCTTGATGTTTCAGTCATTGATGAAATGCCAGCAGGCAGAAAGCCTATCAAGACGGTGCACCACTACGATGCACACCGGCTTAGGGTATTTCGGTTGCTCGAGAAGCAGCTCCTGGCTGGGAGGCAAGTCTATATTGTCTATCCCTTGATTGAAGAATCAGAAAAGCTGGCCTACAAGAACCTAATGGAGGGTTATGAGAGTATTTGTCGGGCCTTTCCTGAATTTCCTATTAGCGTCATACACGGGCAGATGCATGCAACAGACAAAGAGTACGAGATGCAGCGTTTTGTCACAGGAGCAACTAAAATCATGGTGGCTACCACTGTCATTGAAGTAGGTGTGAATGTACCCAAGGCCACGGTCATGGTTATTGAAAATGCAGAACGGTTTGGGCTGGCCCAGCTGCATCAATTGCGCGGTAGAGTAGGCCGGGGCAACGAGCAAGCTTACTGTATCCTCATAACTAATAGTAAGCTGAATACTAAGAGTAGGGAGCGTATGCAGACCATGGTACGTACCAACGACGGATTTGAGATTGCAGACGTAGACCTCAAGCTACGAGGCCCAGGCGATCTTTTAGGGGTACAACAAAGTGGCCTACTCGATCTCAAGATTGCAGATCTGAGTCAGGATAGTAAAATCCTACAAGCTGCTCGAGCAGCAGCCCAACACATTATCAAAGAAGATCCTTGGCTGACCCAACCGCATCATTTACCTGTCAAAGACCAACTAGCACGCATCCGTAGCCGTACTGTAAATTGGAGTAGTGTTAGTTGAGTGTTAATGCTTGTTAGCGCCTACTTTTTCCAAAGCCACTAGTTCATCCCGCAACCTAGCTGCTTCCATAAAGTCTAATGCTTCAGCCGCCGCCTCCATTTTTCTTTTAGTTGCTTTGATGAGCTGTGCGAGCTGGTCTCGGCTCATGTAAGCTACCACAGGGTCGGCTGCCATGTTTAAAGTTGCTTCTTCTATGTAGTACTGTTGACGACCCTTGCTATCAGCCACTTTGGTTTGCCCCAGAATAGCTGCTTTGGTCTTGTGTACTGATTGGGGTATGATGTTGTGAGCTTTATTATAGGCCATCTGAAGATTTCGGCGCCGGTTGGTTTCATTAATAGCTGTTGCCATCGATTCAGTCACCGTGTCTGCATACATGATGACTTGGCCATTTTCGTTCCTAGCTGCACGGCCAATGGTTTGGATGAGTGAACGTACATTGCGCAAGAAGCCTTCTTTGTCAGCATCTAGGATGGCTACGAGTGAGACCTCGGGCAGGTCTAATCCTTCTCTGAGCAGGTTAACGCCTACCAACACATCCAACATACCTAAACGCAACTCCCGCAGTATTTCTACCCGGTCTAAGGTCTTCACATCGGAGTGGATATAGCGGCACTTGATGCCAGCCCGTTCCAAGTATTTGTTTAGTTCTTCAGCCATGCGCTTGGTCAAGGTGGTGACGAGTACACGTTCTTCTCGCTGAATACGCTGGTTGATCTCGTCCAGCAAGTCATCGATCTGATGTGTGCTAGGCCTGACCTCAAGCTTGGGATCAAGCAGACCAGTAGGGCGAATGATCTGTTCTACCACCACACCGTCAGACTGCCTAAGCTCGTACGCTGCAGGCGTGGCGCTGACAAAGATCACCTGATTGATCAAGGACTCGAATTCGTTGAAGCTGAGTGGTCGGTTGTCAATGGCAGCAGGCAACCGAAAAGCATGGTCTACCAAGTTGATTTTGCGCGCCCGGTCGCCCCCCCACATAGCCCGTACCTGGGGCATAGTCACGTGACTTTCATCAATCACCATGAGATAGTCCTTGGGGAAATAGTCCAAGAGGCAAAAAGGCCGGCTCCCTGGCGGGCGTTGGTCAAAGTAGCGCGAATAGTTTTCCACGCCAGAGCAGTAGCCTAGTTCTTGCAGCATCTCCAAGTCCAGCTCAGTCCTTTCTTTGATGCGTTTGGCTGCTTCAAACCGATGCTGGGCCTCAAAAAATTGGATCTGTGCGGCCAGGTCTACTTGTATTGCTTGAATGGCTTTTGCCAGGACATCTTTATTGGTGACAAAGAGATTGGCTGGAAAGATGGCCACGTTTTGTTCCTCAGCAAGCTGGTTGCCTGTAGCTGGGTCAATGCTGTGAATGGCCTCGATCTCGTCACCCCAAAAGAAAAAGCGGTAGGCGTAGTCTGCATAGGCCAAGAAAATGTCCACTGTATCACCTTTGACCCTGAAATTGCCTCGCTCAAAAGCCTTGTCATCTCTGCTGTAGAGCATGTCTACAAACGTGCGTAACAGCTGATTGTGCACGATTTGGTCGCCTACTTTAATGCGGATGACGTTTTTACCAAACTCTTCTGGGTTGCCAATGCCATAGATGCACGACACAGAGGCTACTACAATGACGTCTCGCCTGCCCGTGAGCAATGCGGAGGTGGTACGCAAGCGTAGCTTTTCTAGCTCTTGGTTGATAGATAGGTCTTTTTCGATGTACACATTGGTAGCAGGGATATAGGCCTCGGGCTGGTAGTAGTCATAGTAAGACACAAAGTACTCCACAGCATTGTCTGGGAAGAACTGCTTGAGCTCGCCGTACAGCTGTGCAGCCAAGGTCTTGTTGTGGCTGATGATGAGCGTGGGGCGGTTCAGGACCTGGATGACCTTGGCTATGGTAAAGGTCTTGCCTGAGCCTGTTACACCTAATAGGGTCTGTGCCGACTCACCACGCTGTACTCCTTCCACTAGTTGTTGAATAGCTTTGGGCTGGTCGCCTGTAGGTGGATAAGGAGCCGTGAGCTTGAAGGGCATGCGGACTGTGTTTTATACATAAATTATTTAAAAGGCCGACCTCGGTGTAGCCTCAAGGGCTGATTGACAGGAGACGCTATAGGGGAGTTGATAGTTAATGGTTATAAGCGTGTTATTGGGGGCGTTTATGCTGCCTTTAGCTGCCCTGCTTCTAGGCAATAAATATGCTTAAAACTTTGGACAAGCGATTGTCGGTGGGTTACTAAAATGACGGTAGGCACCGCCTTCAACACAAGCTGCAACAATTCTTGGGCACTGGCTTCATCCAAGGCACTCAGTGTCTCGTCCAGAATCAACACCTCGGGCCGGTAGCTCAGACAACGGGCCAGGAGAATACGCTGCTTCTCGCCCCCACTCAGCTTTTTCCCAGCATCGCCCGTAGTATGGTGCAGCCGATCTTTGAGGTAGGCTAAAGGCGTTGTCTCGGCAGTGGGTAGGCCTGTCATCAAGTTGTCAGCAATGGTGCCATTGATCAAGTTGGCCTCTTGGTCTACAAAGTGCACGTACTCGCCAATGGTAGCAAGCGATAGTTGCTGCAAAGGCCTGCCATACAACAAAACCTCTCCTTGTTGAGGTGGATAGATACCTGCCAGTAGATGGCAGAGGGTGCTTTTGCCTATGCCTGAAGGGCCCACAATAGCCACTTGTTCGCCTGTCTGAATGTCTAGCGAAAGCCCTTGTAAGACTGCTGTGCCCTGCTGTACATAAGTAAAAGACACGTTGCGGACTTGTAGGACGGGGGTGGTAGCGACCAAGGCTTCTCGAGACAAGGATAGGGATACATCAGCAGAGCGGGTTGGCAAGGCAAGTAGGTCCAGCACCTTTTTTAGATCAATGAGACTACTTAACAAGCTTCGGATTTGTAACGTAGTCACACGCATCTGGCGATAAATAGAAAAGACATAGCCCTTGATGACCACAAAATCCGGCACAGTCAGCTGGCCAGCCTGCAGCAAAAGCACCAAGTGTACCACCAACCCTCCGGTAATGATAAAAAACAACGCAGCTTGAGCCAGGTGTATCTTGTGCAGCTGAAAATTATTATACCACCAGCCCTGGGCCTCTGTATCAAAGAATGCTCCTAAGCGAGCTGCCTCTGCTTCTAAATGAAACCGCGAAAACTTGGTGTTGTGCAAACTGTCGTTCATAGCCGTCCGCACCTGGTCAGTGGCTTCCCACAAACGGCGGCGTGACTGCAAAAAGCTACGGATACTCACATAGACATAGCCATAAGTGAGTAAGACTAGTGGTGGAAAGTACCACGTACTGTGATGTATATGCAGCATGGCGATCGAAAAAGTGCCAATCTTCACTAGCGCTGGAAAGATTTTCACAAAGGAAATGCCCATAAAGCGCCTAATGCTGCTAGACACACGCGTGTTGGCACTGATGACTTCTGTGACGCCGTAGTGCTCCCAGACTTGGAGTGGCACTTGGTGTAGCTGCATGACCACGCGCAGACGGATGTCACGGATGGCTTGGTTGATGACCCGAAAGAAAACGATTTCACACACTCCGTTTAGGGTAATGCAGGCGCACCAGCAGAGTACCAGCAATACAATGGTTAGAAGCACAGAAGATGGGCCCAGGACCGCGTAGTGCTTGAGCAGATAGCCAAACAGCCAAGGCGCAGCCGTGTGGGCTAGGGTGCTGATAAGGATGATGCCCAGGGTGGCGATAGTAGCTACCCTGCTGGCCCTTTTATTCCACAAAAAGGGAAACACCAAAAAAAAGGCACGTTGAAACAGGATACGCATCTTGGCGACTTGGGTTGGTTGATAGCCAAAGTTAGCGGTTTTTGTGCCAGGCGTGCAATGCAAGGGCTTTGTAAACCCGATGTGATCCTTAAAAGTGTATACTTTTCCCGCCTGTAAACCTACGCAAACAGGAATAGAGTATGAGGTCGAAAAATCCTTGAGAATACTTAACTTTGATGCCCAGAACTAAAACTGTAACGTAATGCACGCCACCCATGTCTCCCAGTCCACTCCTTCATCCTATTCAGTGTTTGACAAAGTAGCTCAAGATGAACACGAGCAGATTGTTTATTGTTATGACCAAGCTACAGGCCTCAAAGCCATCATTGCTATTCATAGTACAGTACTAGGCCCTGCCTTGGGGGGGATGCGTATTTGGGACTATGCCCATGAGGACGAAGCGCTGACAGATGTGCTGAGACTGGCTAAAGGCATGACTTACAAGGCAGCCCTGGCTAATCTCAAAGTAGGGGGCGGCAAAGCAGTGATCATAGGTAATGTAAACCAGATCAAGACTGAAGCCTTGCTCAAAAAGTATGGTCAATTTGTTGACTCGCTGCATGGTCAGTATATCACCGCGCCTGACGTTAACACCAACATACATGACATGGCAGCCATTGCCCAAGGGACACAACATGTACTTTCGTTACCTAGCGCGCTGGGTGGCAGCGACGACCCTTCGCCTTTTACAGCTTATGGCACCTACCTAGGCATCAAAGCAGCTGTAAAAAAAGTATATGGTACGGATCGCCTACAGGGCAAGAAGATTGGTGTAGAAGGCGTGGGCAAGGTAGGGACTCATTTGATAAACCGTCTTTGCAAAGAAGAAGCCCAGGTCTATGTCACAGATGTGGTACAAGAAAAGCTAGTAGCTATTGCCCAAGCCCACCCAGTGCACATTGTACAGCCCGATGCATTCTATGACTTACCTCTAGACGTGTATGCTCCTTGTGCTTTAGGCGCCACACTGAACGATGCCACCATTGCCCGGCTTCAGTGCAAAATCATTGCTGGCACTGCTAACAACCAATTGGAAGATGAGCAACGCCACGGTCAGTTGTTGTTTGAGCAAGGCATTATATATGCCCCTGACTTCCTAGTCAATGCAGGGGGGCTCATTAACGTTTATACTGATAAATACTATACCTACAGCCCTGAACTGGCTTACCAACATACTGAGCGCATCTATGACACTTGTTTAGAAGTACTAAAGAGGTCAGAAGAAGAACACATCCCTACCTCAGTAGTTGCTGAGCAGCTGGCTGAAGCAAGAATCCAGGACGCCCGAGGCAAACCTCCTCAGAACAAGCTTCCTCAACAAACTTGATCATCCTCTTGTAGCTTTCCACCGCTGTGACTTTGCCTTGACAGACAAACCTTTATTCAACCGTAGATTTATCCGCCTTCAAGCAGTACAACATCTGTATGCCTTTTATATATGCAAGCAAGCCAATTATGATTGGGCACGAGACCAGATACAAGCTGATTTCATCCCTGATGTCTTGGCTGAACCAGCCGCAGATAAAGCCCAGCTAACCCAAGAAGCACAACAGGCCATAGACTTGTTTAACTGCTCCTTGGCTACTCCCGAAACACCTCCTCCTAGCCTTGCCTATGCCAGTAGCCGAGTTAACGCAGCAGTGTCCCGGGCTTTCACTAGCTATAAAAATGAATTGGGCAAAGACAGGCGTCGGCTTGAGCAGGCCTTGGCTAAAGACATAGCTACCATGAACCAAGCTTGTGTGCGCATCTGGCAGTTGCTTGTTGAATGGGTGCACATTGCCAAAAAGCAAATTGAAAGGCCCAAGCTGACGCACCCGCAGTCCATCACCTCATCACTGTGCCTTGCCGATAGTTACCTGCTGCAGCGCCTGCAAAACGATAGCAACTTGGCCAAGCTGGTACAACAAGAAGCTGCTGGCTGGAGAGCGCACATGGCCCTAGTAGAAAGCTGGTACAATCAGTTTGTAAAAAAAGACCCTACTGTACAGCATTACCTGGCAGACCCTATCAACCCAGCCCAAGAGCAGCAGCTTTTGGTATTGCTGATTGAGGACATCATCTTCGGCCAAGAAGCTATCCAAGCTTTTTTCGTTGAAGAGGATTTGAATTGGGCAACTCACAAGCGTATTGTAAAAAAGTTGGTACACCAAGGCTTGGCATCCTATGAGCAAAAATCAGAAAAAGAGCCTAACTTGAAGGCGTTCGGACCCACTGCCCAAGGGGAGGGAGAACAACGCTTCTACTCCGATTTGGTACACAAAACCTTGCAGAAAGACGAAGAATTGGAGGCACTAATTGCACAAAAATCGGAAAACTGGACAGTAGATCGGATCATGCTATTGGACCAGACCATTATTAAGCTTGCGCTGTGTGAGATGATGTATTTTCCTAGTATCCCTATAAAAGTTTCTATCAATGAATACATAGACATAGCTAAAACCTACAGCATCCCCAAGAGCAGTCAGTTTGTCAATGGCCTGTTAGATGCTGTAGCAGCCACCCTCCAACCAGGAGGCACGCTGACAAAGTCTGATTTTAACCTTAAAGTCTGACTAACTATGCGTAAAAACTCAGGAAGCATCATCGCCCTTTTTTTAGGCACAGTCGTAGGGATTGTGGGAGGTATCCTTTTTGCCCCTGCCAGAGGGGCTAACGTCAGGAAACTACTCAGCTACCGAGTCCAAAGCTATGTAGAGAAGCTCCAAGAACTAATCAGAACATTGTCCCATACCCAAGCCATTTCGTCGAGCCAAGCCAAAGCAGCGGGTCAAGAAGTCATTGATGCAACTATCCATAAAGCCAAACAGCTTTTGCAAGACGCTAACGAGCTGGCTGCCCAACTAGAACAGTAAACAATCAGGATCAATTTTTACCTATAACACACAAGCAATATGCTCAATGTCCTACTCTCACAAGCCGCTAGCACTGAAGGCAGCTCTATGCCTCAGTTGATTCTCCTAGGAGGTATTCTGGTGGTATTCTACTTTTTTATGATCAGACCCCAACAAAAGCGACAAAAAGATCAACGCAATTTTTTAGAAAAGATTAAAAAAGGAGAGCAGATAATAACCATTGGCGGTATTCATGGCAAGGTCTACGAGGTAGCAGACGATACAGTGACCCTGGAAGTAGATAGCAAGGGCGCTAAAATTACAGTTTCAAAGAGTGCTATCTCCATAGATTCTACTAAGCGACATGTAAAGAAAAAATAGCCATACCCCTTTAAAAAATTGCAATGCCCACAACAAGCAAGCATCAATGGCGGACTATTCTACTCTGTATTGGGGGGGCTACCTTGTTCTGGCTTATTAACGCGCTTAACAAGGTTTATACAACAGAGATTAACTATCCTGTTCATTTTGTAATTGATGAATCCAAAGTAGCCTTTACCAAAGCCCCTCCAGCTAGTATAGCCCTTGAAGTCACCGGAGGCGGTTGGAAGCTATTGAGATACCTACTCCACCTCGATGTGCAGCCTATTGAGCTTCCTGTGGCCAAAGTCGCCAGTAAAGGAAGTATCAAGCGTGAGTACCTGCGTTCTTTCTTCGACCAAAGGATCAAAGACCTGAAGGTGCATAGCGTACTGCTCGATGCGGCCCCTCCTGTGCATACACTGCCTCAAAACCCGTCCAACAACTAGCCGTGGCCAGACTACTCATTACTGTTGGCATTATCTTAGTCATTACAGGACTGCTCTGGTCTTGGTTGCCCAAGCTAGGGCTAGGTAAGTTGCCTGGTGACATTGTGCTGGAGAAAGGGAATTTTAAGCTCTACGCGCCAATCACTACGAGTATTATCCTTAGCATCCTACTCAGCCTAGTAATATGGCTGCTTCAAAAGTTGTGAACAAGGGTTGTGGCAAGGAGTAAAACCACCAGAACGGAGCTATTGGAGAACTGAATAGGTCAATATGCGTCCTGGGTAGTCCTGAGTTGCTAACTCAGCACATACGCCCACGTGTAACTTCTCATGCTTCTTAAGCCTGCCTCACTTCACAACCCCTAGTATCAGCTCCTGTATGGCTTCTTGTATAATCGGATTTACTAGTATGGCCAGTATGATAGAGATAGCCAGCCCTATGAATGCATGCTGTAGATCTCTTCTAATGAATTTAAGGCTCTTTTTCACTGCCCTGCTGCGTTTTTTAACCGTTCTCTTGGTAAGCCCAATGGCCAACTCCCTGCCACCTAACAACCCAATAAATACCCAAGTAGTACTCATGGGTAGATTGTTCAAGTTCTTGAAGTAGAAAAGGATAGTCATATAAACAAGATCTACTAGGGCAGCAGCCCTGATATCCTTGATCCCTGCCTTTTCATTGACTAGCTGCTGCATCCGATCACCTCTTAAATAGAACAAGAGCCCTATTCCTAAAAAGATAAATCCAACAAACATGAATAGCTCTAACAAGTCTAACTGTCGGGGCAAGAATACAGCAATATTAGCGGCATCTTGCATGAGCCAGACTGACCAGAGTAGCCCACTGGTAATCCATTGCAAGACTGACCAGCCTAGTCTAGGCCTGCCCTTAAAGTATCGATCAGCAAATCGAGCTGTGAAATACCAAACACCTATAGCCAAGAAGAAGGCAATGAAATAGCCATAAAGGCTCTTTTGTAGGACATTAAACATGGCGTTGGCATCTGTAGCAAAGACGTTTAGGAGCAAAAAAGTTGTAGACACAGGAATGCGCATGCGCGTTAGGATAAGCAAAGCGATAGGTGCAAAAAGCTGTAGAAAGCTAAAAGTTTGTGGTGCTTCATAAAATCCCTTGCCTGTTAGTCTTTGGTAGCTCACATCCCCCCCGTAGACTACCCAGCTATAGGTTACTGTACTAACAAAGATGAGGCCCATAAACAGCCATAAATGCCACCATTGCCTATGTGCGTTGGAAGCTATGAAAGTACCTATTATTTGAATGCTATCGTTAGCAATGGCCGAATAGCTGGCTAAAGCAAAACCAAACCACATAGCCAAGCGGGGATAAGGCGTCAAAAGCCTACATAGCAATAGCAATACACCGATAAGCACGAGAAAGTCTTGCTCTCTTTTGGTAATATCAAAGAGTTGGTAGGTGACTTTTGATAACCCACGCTGCCTGATCTTACCACTCAAGGCTCTTCTAAGGGGCATGTTGTCTAATTTGTCTAGCTTCATAAGATTTGAGCCTAAGCCTCCTTGCTCATAACGAGGTTCCCTACGAGCTGCTCTCGTTGCTGCTTGTACAATGCATAATACAGCCCCCTATGTGCGAGAAGACTTTCATGAGTACCTTGCTCAACCAGCTCCCCTGCCTCTAATACCAAAATCAGGTCAGCAAGCTGGGTTGAAGACACCCTGTGAGAAATAATGAATGTTGTTTTTCCTTGCATAGCTTTTTTCATATTGCGCAAGATGCTGTGCTCTGTTTGCGTATCCACAGCAGAAAGGCAGTCGTCTAGCACTAATATCTTTGGATCACGAATGAACGCTCTAGCAATAGCCATCCGTTGCTTTTGTCCCCCTGAAAGCGTTATACCCCTTTCTCCTAGCATCGTTTCCATTTGGTTAGGGAACTGTTGAATGGCCTCGTAGATCTCTGCTAGCTGGGCTGCTTGGATAATTTGCTTGTTAGGAGCTCGAGGCTTACCCCAAGCAATATTGTTTTTGACAGTGTCTGAAAAGAGCAGTACATCTTGCGGCACATAGCCCAGCTGCTGCCTGAGAAAGGGTACAGCATAGTCCTGAATAGGAATCCCATCCATCGTGATTTCACCAGCATCTGCATCATAAAGACGGCTAATAAGGTGGGCAATGGTGGACTTGCCTGCCCCTGTTGTGCCGATGATGGCTACTGTGCTACCGGCAGCTATCTCGAAAGAGATAGTTTTTAGCGCCTTGACTCCTGAATCAGCATAGGAAAAGCTTACCTTTTTAAAGGCAATATGTCCTTGTATGGGCTGTTTAAAGGCTTTCTTAGAAACAATGAGGTTTTTCTCTTGCAAAAAATTATTGATCCTTTTTTGAGAGGCAGCAGCTCTCTGTACAAAGTTGTTGCTCCAACTCACAGAGAAGATAGGCCAGCCCAAAAGGTTCAAGTACATGACAAATTCAGCAATGTTGCCTGGCGTACCCCTCCCCTTGATAACGTCCTGCCCACCTATAAAAACAACTAACATAGTACCCAAGCCAATAATGCCTCTGACCACCGGGAAAAAGATAGCATTCAGGGAAGTCAAGCGCAGAGACTGGGTTTTGTAAGTCTCACATTCCTGGGTAAATGTCTTGGTAAATGATCTTTCTCGCGCAAAAGCCTGCAACACCCTGATCCCTGAAAAAGTCTCTTGCGCCAAGGTGGTCAGGCTAGCAAGCTGTTGCTGGATGGCCTCAGCCCGTTGCTTCATAAAAGTACTGATGTAATAAATGCCTATTGCCAAGAGCGGTATTGGCAACGCTGCATAAAGCGTCAATCGAGCATTGATCACAAGCATGTAGGGAATCAACATGAAGAGGATGGAGAGGGTGTTGATACTATACGCAATAGCAGGTCCTAGGTACATACCCACACAATTGACATCTTCTGAGATCCGGGCCATCAAGTCACCTGTGCTATTCCTTCTGTAAAAGCTTAAGGGCAGCGTTTGGTAATGGGCATAAATTTCATTCTTTAGTGCATACTCAATGCGCTTGCCCATTACCATAATGCTCTGGAGTGCTAAAAACGCAAACACCCCTTTAAGGAGAGCCGCTAGAAGGATAAGCCCTCCATAGATGAGCAGGCCGCTAATGAGCCTATTGTAGGTGGCTACTTGTAGCGTAGTATCAGTCAAAAGATGGTAACTCTTTATGCTTTCTTGTATCAAGTCAAAAGTGTGTTTGATAAGGCGAGCAGGAATAATTGAGAAGACATTGGTCAAGATCGTGAGAATCGTCCCCCAGATAAGTAGATACTTGTAGTGGACTAGGTACTTATTGAGATGGCGTAGGGCTTTCACAACGCAAAACGAAGACCTCTATTCGTAACGCAAAGCAACGGAAAGCATGCCCAGTTTCAAAGCCTGTACGTGAAGAAATACATAAAATAACTGCTGTGGATTCGGGGGAGCTATCCTGACACGGTTATATACTAACCATCACCAACAGTGCCTCACTTGTATTGCTTACTTTTACGCGAAAACTGCATGCAATGGAAAAAACAGTGAGAGTAAGATTTGCGCCGAGCCCTACAGGAGCATTGCATATAGGTGGCGTTAGAACCGCATTGTACAACTATCTTTTTGCCAGAAAGCACCAAGGAAAGCTTATACTCAGGATAGAGGATACAGACCAGGCGCGTTTTGTTCCAGGAGCAGAAGCATACATCCTCAACACCCTGCAATGGCTAGGCATCGAAACTGATGAGAGTCCTGTTCAAGGAGCCGCTTTAGGTCCTTATAGACAATCAGAAAGAAAAGCCATTTATCAAAAGTACGCTATACAGTTAGTAGAAGCAGGAAAAGCCTACTATGCTTTTGATACTCCAGCGGAGTTGGATACTATGCGCGAGCGTCTGCAGGCAGCTAGCGTAGCTGCCCCCCAATACAATGCTATCAGTAGAGCATGGATGAGAAATTCCTTGACGCTGCCCCAAGAAGAGGTAGCAGCCATGCTGCAGGCGGGCGTTCCTTATGCCATCCGGATCAAAGTACCTCATCAAGCAGATATCCGCTTCCATGATCTAGTAAGAGGCTGGGTCAAAACGCATACAGACGCCTTGGATGATAAGGTGCTGATGAAGTCAGATGGGATCCCTACCTATCACTTGGCCAATGTGGTGGATGACTACCTCATGGAGATTACCCATGTCATTAGAGGCGAAGAGTGGATTCCTTCCACGCCTATCCATGTGCTACTCTACCAATATTTAGGCTGGGAAGCATCGATGCCTCAGTTCGTGCACCTTCCTTTGCTCCTCAAGCCTGAAGGCACGGGTAAGCTGAGTAAACGCGATGCTGACAAGCATGGCTTCCCGATTTTCCCCTTGACCTGGCAAGACCCTGACACAGGTAAGCATACCCAAGGATTTCGGGAAAAGGGTTACCTACCTGAAGCCTTACTCAATTTTCTGGCCATACTTGGTTGGAACCCTGGTAAGCAGCAAGAGCTCTTTAACAAAGAAGAACTTATTCAGGCCTTTTCTATTGAAAGAATTGGTAAATCAGGGGTCAAGTTCGACATCCACAAAGCCGAGTGGTTCAACCAACAATACTTAAGAGCCCAACCTGATGAGGTCCTTGCTGCGTACCTGCTTCAAGCACTAGAAGAAAACAAGATTCCTTATACCCACGCCAAGGTGCTACACGTGTGTCGACTCATGAAAGGGCGGACGGTATTTCCTCAAGACTTTTGGCAGCAAGGGCAGTATTTCTTTATCAAGCCTAAGGTGTATGATAAAAAAATCCTGAAAAAAAAGTGGAATAAGCAGGTATATGCCCTGTTACAAAGCTTTGTAAATAATCTACAAGCATTAGCGGTGTTTCAGGCTGAGCCTATTCAAGCTACACTGACCCGTTTGATAGAAGCCCAGGCTATGAAGAGGAGTGAGATAATGCCTGTTGTGCGGGTAGCGCTGACAGGTGTAGGGGCTGGGCCAGACCTCATGCAAACTATGGAACTTATCGGAAGGCAAGAGTGTATTGCACGCCTAGAAGCTTTCTTCAGCAAGCATCCACCTGTGTAAGACAAAACTTAGCGTGCACCGGCTAATTCTGTGTAAAGGTTGTAGTAAGCTTCTAGCCCTGCTTCATAGTTTTCAATACACGTAAAATTCTTCTCATCAAATAGGCCCTTGAAATGCTCGTCTTGTAGCGTTTCTGCTTTTACCACCCTGTCTGCATACTTGATGCCTGTTCGGATCAACCCGCTGAAATCAAGAGAAGAAAGGGGGGTTATGGCTTCTTGTTTCAATCCTTCTACGTTGACTTTTTCTAGGAGTGCTTTACAAAACTTGTGAGAAAAAGTATTGTTATAAAGTGTGAAGATGACCTGTGCCTTTTTCAGGATGTGATCATTGCGATAGTTGCTTTTCAAGTACAAGGGAATAAGGCTAGTCACCCAGTCATGGCAATGAATAATGTCAGGGGCCCATTCAAGTCTTTTTACAGTTTCTAGTACACTTTTGCAAAAAAATACAGTTCTTGCATCGTTATCTTTGAAAAACCTGTTGTCTCTGTCATAGAATATGGCTTTTCTTGTGAAATAATCTTCGTTATCGATAAAATAAACCTGGAGCTTGGCATTAGGTATCGAAGCTACCTTAATGACCAAAGAGTGGGCATCGACGCCTACCGCAATGTTCATGCCTGCAAATCTTACTACCTCATGGAGCCTATTTTTTCGTTCATTAATCACACCGAACCTAGGCACTAGGATTCTAATCTCTAGTCCCTTTTCTTGCATATACTCAGACAGTGATCTCACCCATTCAGCCACTGCAGAGGTTTTTAGGAAAGGAGCGATTTCACTGGCAGCGTAGAGTATTCTCAACTTAGTCATAGTGTGGTTCTGAGCCAGGGGTGGGTGCACTGTTTTCTGCCATACGGATGCAAAGTTATGATATTTTGGAGATGGGGGTGGGATCTTGCTATTGGCTATGGTTGGGTTGTACTATTGTGCTTATCCTTAACCCTGCTTTGGGGGAGCTACAATACGCAGGGGGGCCTACCTATTTTGGAAGCGCGAGTATGAGTTGCCTATAGCTTGATGCCTAGTTCTTGCAACTGTTCTTGAGTGAGAGGAGCAGGTGCTTTGAGCATGATGTCTCGGCTAGCGTTATTTTTTGGAAAAGCCATAAATGATCGAATAGACGTTGCTCCACCTAACAAAGCGCACAGTCGGTCTAATCCTAAAGCAATACCTCCGTGTGGCGGGGCGCCATATTCCAAGGCTTCTAACAAAAAGCCGAACTGCTGATTGGCTTCCTCAAGACTAAAGCCTAGCATACGTAATAGCCTCTCCTGTAAGGCCCGGTTACAGATACGCATGGAGCCTCCCCCTATTTCTACGCCATTGATGACCAAGTCATACGCCTGGGCATGCACTGCTTCGGGCTGCTTTTCTAACCAAGGAAGATCCGCTATTTGCGGGGCAGTAAAAGGATGGTGTTGTGTTTGATAGCGCTTTTTCATGGCATCCCATACTAACAAAGGAAAGTCTACTACCCATAGCGGTGCAAAAACTGTCTCATTACGTAGTCCTAGTTCGTCGCCCATCCTCAAGCGAAGCGCTGCTAGGGCTTGCCGGGTTGCTTGCACCTCTCCAGCCAGTACTAACATAAGATCGCCTGGCTGGGCTCGTAGGGCTTCTGCCCAGGTGGCCAGCTGTGTTTGGTTAAAGAACTTGTCTACAGAAGATTGGAAGTGGCCCGCTGGCGTATACTTTACATAGATCAGTCCGCTAGCACCTACCTGAGGCTGTTTTACAAACTGAGTGAGTTGGTCTATCTGCCTCCGGGTATATTGGGCGCAACCTTGGGCACAGATGCCCACCACAAGGGCTGCTTGATCAACCATAGCGCAGCCTCGCTGCTGCACTAAATGGGTGAGTTCAACAAAAGGCATCCCCAAACGCAAGTCAGGCTTGTCAGTGCCGTATAATTGCATGGCTTGGGCATAGGGCATCCGTGGAAATGGTGGTAGTTGGATATTGTTGATGTGTTGAAAAAGATGCTTCACCAGCCCTTCAAAAATGGGTAGGATGTCTTCTTGCGTCACAAAAGATAGCTCACAGTCGACCTGGGTGAATTCAGGCTGCCGATCTGCTCTCAGATCTTCGTCTCTACAACAGCGTGCGAGCTGGTAGTAACGGTCAAGGCCTGCTATCATCAACAGTTGTTTGTAAATTTGCGGTGACTGAGGAAGTGCATAGTATTGGCCTGGATGCATGCGAGAGGGTACTATAAAATCACGGGCTCCTTCTGGCGTAGACTTAATCAAGAGGGGTGTTTCTATTTCTAGAAATTGTTGCGTGTTGAGGTACGTACGGATGTGCTGCATGACCTGATGACGGAGTAGGAGGTTGCTTTGTAGAGAAGGACGTCTTAGGTCCAGATAGCGGTATTGCATCCGTAGTTCCTCTCCTCCGTCGGTCTCATCTTCTACCAGGAAAGGGGGCGTTTTGGCGGTGTTGAGCATTTCCAGCGTTTGTACTTGTACCTCGATAGTACCTGTAGGCATATGCGGGTTACTGACTTTTCTGGCGATCACCGTTCCCTGTACCTTAATCACAGACTCGCGCCCTAGCTCTTTGGCCTGTTGGATAAGTGCTGAGCCTGTTTCTGCTTCAAAGATCAGCTGAGTTATGCCGTGGCGATCACGCAAGTCTAGCCATAAAATGCTTCCTTTGTTGCGGATGCGTTGTACCCAGCCACATAAGGTTACAGCGTGTCCTACATGGTCCAGGCGTAATTCTCCACAGGTATGTGTCCTTATCATGATGACGAGCAGCAGCAATATAATGCACAAAATTAGCTATGTTCTTTCGACTAACCGCCAGCGATCTTATGCTTCAGGCCCTTGGGCTAGGGCTCAAACAGTAGACAGATCTTCGCCTAAAGCACTATTTTAGTTTCTTAGCCTGCGCTATTACCCCAAGTGAGATGCCTCATGATTCAGTTAGGAGACGAATACTTTATGCGCGAAGCACTCAAAGAAGCTGATAAAGCTTGGGCAGCTCAGGAAGTCCCTATAGGTGCTGTGGTGGTAAGCAATAAGCATATCATTGCCCGCGCGCATAATCAAGTCGAGCGGCTGCAGGATGCTACGGCCCATGCAGAGCTCTTGGCTTTAACTTCAGCTTTTGCCTATTTAGGGAGTAAATACCTGCCGACCTGTGCTTTGTATGCTACTGTAGAGCCCTGCTGTATGTGTGTGGGTGCTATGTACTGGGCCCAATTAGGTAGGCTTGTTTTTGGTACGCATGATCCGCAAAGAGGCTATACCCAGATAGCTGCGCCACTGCTCCACCCGAGTACGCAAGTGACCAAGCATGTACTTAGCCAAGAAGCCCGGCAACGCGTCACCCATTTTTTTCAACGACTTAGAAACTAGTATATTTACGGTATACCTATTGCTCATCTATAAATTATAAATATTTCAACGCTATGGCTTTTCAATTACCTCCACTCCCCTATGCTTTTAATGCCTTAGAGCCGCATATTGATGCAATGACGATGGAATTGCATTACAGTAAGCATCACCAAGGTTACGTTACTAATCTTAATAAGGCCATTGCCGGTACAGCATTGGATAACGATCCTATAGAAACCCTCCTCAGCAACGTCAGCCAGCATGGCGATGCAGTGCGCAATAATGGGGGAGGGCATTACAACCATGCTTTGTTTTGGACCCTCTTGTCGCCGCAAGGCTGTGGGGAGCCCTCGGGCGAGCTAGCAGCGGCTATTCACCAAGGCTTTGGCAGTTTTGAGCAGTTGAAAGAAGCTTTTACAACAGCGGCTGCTACGCGCTTTGGCTCCGGATGGGCATGGCTGTATGTAGATAGGTCAGGCAAGCTCAGCATCTGCTCTACGCCTAATCAGGATAATCCTTTGATGGACCTGGTGCCCATGGAGCACCAGGGTACCCCCATCTTAGCCCTTGATGTCTGGGAGCATGCCTATTATCTCCATTACCAGAACAGAAGGCCCGAGTACATCGCTGCTTTCTGGAACGTAGTGAACTGGCAGGAGGTAGCAGCGAGATGGCAGGTAGCTTCATAAGCAATTTTAATCACCCTAAAAACCATCAAGCTATGAAAAAGCGCTTTATCCCTACTAGGTGGGGGTTCCCCCTACCCCTTGATAGTACACCAAATAGTAGGGCGTAGGTACAATCTAATCCCAGTTCAGGGGCTTAGCGCATTACTTTTCTTGGCGTGCGCTTCCTCATATTCGTTCGGAAGGACCCAAAGCCTTTTCCGCTTTGTTACCCCTATCGTGCCAGTCTTTTCGATAGCTGGCTTGGGGCTGTGCAATAAGTCACGCGCTCTATTAGAAATCGCCTACTGAAGCCTTTATAGCCAGTATCAAAAGAGATTTTCTTGACTTTTTAGGACTTATTGCACACCCTCATTAAGGGAACGCTTTACAAGGCGCTGTGTACTGGGTGGTCAAATTACGTCATCACAAAGCATGCAATGTCACGCACCTTGGCGTAGTGTGGGGCTATACAACTCCCCTTGTGTCCCTAAAACTTATCACCCCACAACAGCTTCCAAAATAACTTACATGCAGCCCTAGCCAGCCAATAAGTACAATAATTGAACATTGCCAATAAGTTCTTGCTTTTGAGCATGCTGAAGATAGTACTTAAGCCACCGCATGGGTTGGGACCTTAGAGGTAGGCTAATTCTTGAGGCGCTACCCAGGCTGCTGACCAGCCGCGTTTCGCCATTAACCTCTTGTAACTATGCGATCTATCACCATTAACTATAAGCAGTTGCTTAGCGTTTTGGGTTGCTGTCTGGGCCTTATGCTTTTCCAGTTCCCAGCAGCAGCCATTCCCATGCTTAAGCTACCTGACCTGTGGCAAGAAGCAGTGACAGCAGAGAATGCTAGGCAAGAATATATACTTCAAGGTCAAGAGGACTTAATTGCCCTACTCAACAGCACACAAGGAGTGTTCCCACTCCAAGATCACATAGAAGAAGTGTCCGAGGCCACCCTTGTATGGGATGCAAGGCAGGGAGAAGGTTTTTCAGATTCAGATCAGGAACGTCAAAAACAAGAAAGAAAGAGGAGGAAGCAAGTATATAATATGAACAAGCAAGACCCTGCAGCTGTAGCAGCTGTCTCCTTGGTAGATAATTATGCTGTAAGTATTGATGACGTTGAGCCTCGTCGATTGGCAGAGGATGCCAAGCGTATTTTTGCATCAATCCAGGGACAAGCCTATGCAAGCCACAATACGTTACTTTGCGTGTCCCTCAAAGATAGCAACTATCGCATCAAAAAGTTTATGTTTGCCAATACAGGCATCCCCAAGCCCGAACTGCGCAAGGCAGCAGACGACCTATACTACCACAGTTATAAAACCGATGCATCGCATGCAGAGGGTGCCTTTATACAAAAGCTGTGGCAGAGCAGTGCTGAAAGTGAGGAGGCGCTTGATCGCCATCATTATACGCACCTAGTAGGGATGGGCTGTAGCAGGCCCCATTGCAAAGAATGTAATGCAGTGCTGAAGTGCGTGTTAGGTGGAGATTATGAGCAGGTTACAGCAGCTGCTTCAGGGGATAGCATATTAGTTGGTCAGAGCGTTGTAGATCGGAATAAGACTTATAGCAATTATTATATTCCTACAGGGTTCCGCGCAGTTCTTGAAGCTTTCACCCATAGAAAAATAGCATGCCAGGGACGTTACAATAGGCGCTAACTAAAGGGTTATACAGTGAGCAGTACTAAAGAGAAGCGAAGTAATGGATGAGGGAGAGCGATAATATTCCTCAGGTGAAGCCTTTGACAGTACACCTGCAAAGCTTGCAGCAACCGTTCTCCGCAACCTGAATTGCTCAAGGTGCAACCTGCACATTGGTACATTTAATGCTTTAAGGTTGCTTCCCAAAATAATCTTTTTTTATGCTTGCCCAGCATCTTTATGCAACACTTTCATACTTCGCTCTTTGAGCTCTGCTCATTGAGTCGTGCAGCTTCGCTCCATTGGGCTGGAATCACGTACAACAGATGATAATCTGTAGGCATGACAACCTGATGGCCTAGGTAACCATAATGCGCATCTACAATCTGTAGGTTCTCTAGCAGCACACTATCCCCCAGAAAATGGACTAGGCTGCCTTGCGCTGCTAGTGCATCCCCCCTATAGCACGCCGCTAGGGGCTTGGAAACGTCTTCCAAGGTAGTAATACAAATCCGCAGCGCTGCAATCTTAGCCACTGTAGCTCTGTCTGCTCGTTGATACCCTAAAAAGGCATCCTCCACCCTGACAATCATCGGTTTTTGCTCCTGCTTATGGACTTGACCATAAGCCAAGCTATTGCTAATGAGCCGCTTGATCTTTTCTACATCACAAACTATCTGTTTGTGTTTGGTATAAACCTGCAGCATTACCTCTGAAGTTGGGTCAGATGCTTGCGTGCGGTAGCAGGTTAAGGCATTGCTCAATAGTTGGTAGAGATTGCTCTTACTCACTTTCAAGGGTAGCTCTTGGCCAAGCAGGTGGGCCAGCTTGGCTAGGTCTTTGGTCAGGGCATGCGCACTGCGAAGGGCTATGGACGCATGGGCTGTTGTGTGCATCTTCAAACCCTTGAGTTCGGCTGTGTGCTTTGCTACCGCACCTCTCACTTCCTCCAGCTTAGCCCATATCCTGGATGCGTCTGGATGCAGCTCTGTCAGATACTCCTCTTTGGGTTGTAAGGCACTGGCCAGCTCCCCGATAAGTTCTTCGTTGCGTTGCTCTAGTTGTAATTGCTTCACGCGACGCTTAGCATCGCTATACTTTTCTCGTAGCCTGACAACAGCCAGCAGGCAAATAATTAACAAGAACCAGGTATAGAGGGAGCTGAATTGTATAAAAGTAAAATTAGTGGGTAGCGCGTCAGCTCCGGCCACAGCTTTGAAGATCCACCAGCTTATGGGTAGGGCCACCAGGAGCATGGTGATCAACAGCGGTCTAGGGAGTAAGAGAGCAGCCACGATCAAGTTGCAGCAGAAGATGAGGGTTATGTCCTGTTGCAACCCACTGAGCATGACCATCAGGCTGCCTACTAGAAACAGGGTATAGAAGCAAGCCATGGGCCAAAGCCAAGGCAGTAGTTGGTGCGCTCTGAGTGAGTGGGGCCACATAGGATAAGTCATACAGGTAGCTGTAATCATGAGCACAACATGCAGCATATTTTGGAGGAGGGTAGCATATTGTTGACTAATGAAAGGGGGGAGCAAGAAAACCGAGACATAAGTAGCAGCGAAAACATACAAGCCAAACACTAGATAGGTGCTTGACTGAGTAGGTAGATAAGTTGCTAGATAAGCACGTGACTTGGGATAGTACAAGGTTTGTAAGCAGGCTTGCCATTGCTCCCGCCGAGCTTGCCGAGCAGCTATCCAGGGCCCTGGTTCTTGCGTTCCTAGCCAGCCTCCTTTTTCTCTGAGTAGGTAGTGGCTTCCCATCAAGCCCAGGAGATTTGCCAGCATGCCTGGAACAATGCTGTCGCTATTATCCCCCAAAATACTCCATACGAACACGGTCATACCCCCTGCAGCCATGCCTATGAGCACTGCCCTGGTAGTGCTGCGAAAGCCCAATATGGCCATGAGCAGGGGTACTGTGATGATGGGTGCGTAAAAGCTGCCAGAGAGCAAGCTCAGCTTGAGGAGATCCGTGCTATGTAGGGCTAACACCACGGCTGCTAGGCCCATGAACACGGAAGCTATCCTGGCGGTGATGACTTTTCCCATGTCCTGCCCAGCCAGGGGCTTGACCAGATCATTGGCAAAGATCACAGAACAAGCATTCATAGTAGAATCAGCGGTAGACATGGCCAATGCGATGATCCCCACCCCTAACATTCCCCTCAGGCCTACAGATGCATGATGCTGGATCAGGTAGAGGACCACTTGGCCAGGGGGTATAGCAGGATTATCAGCCAACAGCAAAATGCCTATCCAGGCTTGAAGCATAAGTATGAACAAAACGATAACCGCTGCATACGTGAAGGCTTGCTTAGCTTGTTGGGGATCGCTGGCCATGACAACCCGCTGGAATCCGGATGAATTATATATAGGAATACTCAGATAGAGCAGCAAGCCTATGGTAGCCATGAATCGCGGGGTCCAACCCACTACGGTTTTCAAGGCAAACAAGGGGTGGTTGGCTAGGGTGTGGGCGACTTGTGGGCCTTGCATGTCGCGCCAAATGGACAGGGCTAAAATAATGATCAGGAAAAACGTGAAGAACTGGAGCACATCGGTGAGGGTGACGGCTCGGATACCGCCCAAGCTTGTGTAGAGCAAGGTAATGCAAGCAGCTGCAATCGTTATAACCGTACTATCTAGGTTGAGAATGCTGGTGAGCAGGGTCCCCATGACCTGAAACTGTATGGCTACACTGCATATGCCGACCATGATGGCACAGATGGTCGTAATGAGCTGTACTGTCTTCCCATACATGCTCCCCATGGCCTCAGCCACAGAGAGCTTGTGCATGAATGGTCCCATACGCACAGCCAGCTGTCCATAAAGCCATAGCGTAAGGGGTATCCCCAATCTTGCTATCAAATGATAGAGTCCCTCGCTGTAGGTATGCTCGATAACAACGAATAAACTCCCCCCTGATAGCCATGTAGCCAGGATGGTAGCCACCAGGGCACTGGTGGAGAAGTTCTTGCCTCCTAGGGCATAGTCCCTGAAGTTTTTTACTCTTAGGCCATGGTAAATACCCACCCCCAGGGTTAGGGATAAAAAGAAGCTTATTAAGGTAATGTCTACATCAGGTAGGAAGCGCATAAGGTTCTTGGTAAGATTGCCTTATCAATTTCCCTAATAAAAGTTTACTGCAAGAGATACAATAGCCTTTATCCATGCCCATGAGCTCATTGAGCGCGTCGCTCTCTAGAAGGAAAAATCAATGCCTGTAATCTCCCAATTGGCAGGGAGCCTGCTTTCTTGGTTTTTCACGCGTTTCACTACGTTTCTCTAAGGTAGTTGCAGGAGGTTGAAGAAGGATTGTTTCTACCTATATTTATTTATACACTAAGCTACAAAGTTATGTCAAATTCTTCCAAAGAATATTTGGAGGCAAAAGCAGGGAAAAAACAAGGATTTTTTAAAAAGTTGATGCATTTTTTGTCCAAGCTCTTACCCTTCAATTTGCCTCTTCCACTTTCTTGGGTTCTTCTGCTTGTTGCTTTTGGGCCCAAGGGCGCTTACCGATTAACTGTTCTAGGTCTTTCTGAAAGATGGTCTCTTGCGCTAGTAGCGCACGGGCTACTTTTTCTAGTGCTTCTTTTTTAGCAAGCAATAGCGTTTTGGTGCGTTGGTAGGCGTTGTCTACCAAACTACTCACTTCTTCATCAATGGTCTTGGCTGTAGCCTCAGAATAAGGTTTAGTAAAGCTATACTCCTCTTTTTGCGGGTCATGGAAAGAGATGTTACCAATCTTATTGTTCATGCCATAAATTCCCACCATGCTATAAGCCATTTTGGTCACCCGCTCCAAGTCACTTAAGGCACCGGTAGATATTTTACCAAAGATAAGCGCTTCTGCTACTCTACCGCCGAGTGCCATGCACAGTTCATCCAGTAGCTGCTCGGTTTGATATAAGAACTGCTCTTTGGGCAGATACTGCGCATAACCTAGCGCAGCCACGCCCCTAGGCACAATGCTTACTTTCACAAGTGGGTGGGCATGTTCTAAGAACCAGCCTGCTACCGCATGCCCTGCTTCATGGTAAGCCACTATTTCTTTTTCTTGGGGGGATATAATCTTGTTCTTTTTTTCCAGCCCGCCAATCACCCGGTCGATCGCATCCTGGAAGTCAGCCATTTCCACAAGCTTTTTGTTCTTCCGGGCTGCAATGAGCGCTGCTTCGTTACAGACATTGGCCAGCTCTGCACCAGCAAAACCTGGTGTTTGTGCTGCTAGCCTCTTAGGATCCACCTCTGAGGTCAGCTTGAGGGCTTTCAGGTGTACCTTGAGAATTGCTTCTCGGTCAGCAATATCTGGCTTGTCAATACCGATTTGTCGGTCAAATCGGCCTGGCCTTAAGAGCGCCTGATCAAGCACATCCGGGCGGTTAGTAGCTGCGAGAATGATCACGCCTGAGTCAGTGGCAAAGCCATCCATTTCCACTAATAATGAATTCAGCGTGCTTTCTCTTTCATCGTTAACACCAGGCATTTGTCCACGCCCCCTTGATCTACCAACGGCATCGATCTCATCGATAAAAATGATACAAGGAGCATTACTTTTAGCGCGTTTAAAAAGGTCTCTGACACGGGCGGCCCCTACCCCCACAAACATCTCTACAAAATCTGACCCGGATAAAGAGAAGAAGGGCACACCTGCTTCCCCTGCTACTGCTTTGGCCAACAAAGTTTTGCCCGTACCTGGGGGGCCGATCAACAAAGCACCTTTGGGTATTTTGCCTCCTAGCTTAGTGAACTTCTCAGGGTGCTTAAGAAACTCTACAATCTCCATGACCTCCTCTTTGGCCTCTTGCAGACCAGCTATATTATCAAAGGTTACTTTTACACTGCTATCTGCATCAAAGAGGGCTGCTTTTGACTTTCCGATGTTAAAGATTTGTCCTCCAGGTCCTCCTCCCCCGGATATCCGACGCATTAAGAACCAGAACGCAAGAGGTAGCAAGAACAAAAAGCTCCAATTGATTAGAAAGCTTGTGATATCATAGCGTTCTTTAGTGGTGTAGCCTATCCTTTGATCCGGCTCCATTTGGGCCTCTATGGCCTTAAAGTTGTCATTGAACACCTGGGAGTTAGGGGTTCTGAAAGTATAGACCGTTTCGTGTTCTGTAGCTAAATAGCCGCGTTGCGCGAGCTCGCTTTTGTAAGGCTCTTTCTCTAGTACTTCTGGCTTTAGGGTAACCTCAACAAGGTTTTTATTAACAAGTAACACCACCTCTTTGACCTCATCGTTAAGCAGCATGGTCTCAAACCTGTGCTCGGAGATCGGGATGGTGGCATTCATCTTATGGAAGTAGATAGTCCCCACGATGATGACTAGCAGCGTAATGATGGCCCAAGACTGAGCGTTGGGTCTAGGTGGCAAATTCTTTCTGCCTACACTCATGATTCAGCGTTTTTTAAAAGATCGATCAACAGTCGTATTCGTTGAGAGCCTGCTAAGAAGAAGCGAAAAATACTATCCATTACAAGTGCACTAACTTGCAATGCGTGTTACTGCAGCATCTCCCCATAGTGTATCTAGCATGTAATAGGCCCGCTTTTCCTTGTGAAATACATGCACCGCTACGTTACCATAGTCTATCAGAATCCACTCTTGGGCTGTTAGGCCTTCTTGTTGCCAAGGGTGCTCCTTGGTTTGGCTGTAGGTTGTTTCGACAATGGCGCCAGCAATGGTCTTTACCTGCCTTTTGGTATAGCCCGAGCAGATGACAAAGTAGTCGGCCACTGCATTGTTGATATTTTTGAGATTGAGTATGCTAATGTCTTGCGCCTTTTTGGCCTGCATGCCTTGAACAATCGCTTCAGTCAGGGTATTTTTCAAGTCCTTTTTCTTTTTATAATAGGGTCATCTTAGCTGTTCTAACAAAAGTATAAAATTGCGCTATACTCCTCCTCCCCGCATTCAGTTTATTGGGCAGCATATAATCTATGAAGTCACTTGTGCTTCTACGAATACCTTGGCTGGGCAGTATTTACAGAAGGAGGAATTACCAGCAGGCACAGTGGTCATTACAGACCATCAATACCAAGGTAGAGGCCAACGTGGCAATGTTTGGTACAGTGCACCCCACAAAAATCTTACCTTTTCCGTAGTGCTTTATCCTACTTTTCTAGCGGTTCCACAAAGTTTTTCACTCAATATAATCACTGCACTTGCCCTGCACCAGGTGCTATCTGCCTTCGTGCCTAATGATTTGACGGCCAAGTGGCCCAATGACATTTACTATAAAGACCAAAAGCTCAGTGGTGTACTCATAGAGAATGTTGTTGAAAAACAACAGCTCAAGGTAGCTGTGATTGGTATTGGGCTCAATGTCAATCAAGAACATTTCAATGAACAAGGCGCTACTTCGCTAGCACGGATCTGTGGACGTACTTTTGATTTACAGCAAGTACTTGTCCTCCTGCTAGCAGCGCTCGAGCATAGTTATTTACAACTACAGACGCAAGACGTTGCGCCTTTGAGAGCAGCTTATCTCAAAAATATGTACTGGATCCACGAAGCCCATACTTTCCAAGATGCAACCCATAAGTTCTTAGGAAAAATCAGGGGGATAGACGCTATTGGACGACTCGTGATTGAGCACACAGATAGTACGCTAAAATGTTATGATTTTCAAGAGGTAACCTTTGTCGCTTAGCGCCTAGCAGCCCAAGTTCGCTTGGCTAGCCATTGGCACACTTGCTCTTTTTTGATACTCCTGTAGGGCCTGTCTAGGCCTACCTTGCTTCAATGATTTTGAAAAGGCAAATATTTTTTTGAAAGTCACAGCAAAGTATATAAGTTTAAAGGACTCATTTGCATAAAGGCATGGATACCCCCTTTGCCGGTGCTCAAGCAATCATGATCGAGCAACACCTCAAAGCGCGAGGGATTAGCTGTCGTAAAGTGCTAGCGGCTATGCGGACTGTCCCGAGAGAGGTCTTCGTGCCTCTGGCCTATCAAGCCAAAGCTTATGCTGATCATCCCTTGCCGATAGAAGAAAATCAAACTATCTCTCAACCCTATATAGTGGCATGGATGGCCCAGATCTTGGATTTGCAACCAAGCGACCAGGTGTTAGAAATTGGGACAGGCTCGGGGTATTCAGCCGCAGTCCTAAGTCACATAGCCAAGTATGTATATGGGGTTGACTATTTTCAAAGCCTTGTTGATTTGGCTAGGAAACGCCTAAGTAGCCTGGGATACAAAAATATCGCCATCAAACAAGGGGACGGCCGCTTAGGGTGGAAGGCATACTCTCCCTATCAGGCGATCTCTGTCACAGCAGCAGCTCCTGAGATTCCTCATCCTTTACTCGAACAACTAGCTGTCCATGGCAGGCTGATTATGCCAGTAGGGGGTGCTTATCAGGGACAAGAACTTATTTGCGTAACGAAAAAATCAAGCAATGACTATCACTATAGTGTTTGTGGTAGTGTAGCTTTTGTGCCGCTGCTAGGCTCAAGTCATGCACGCTAATAGTGAGCTGATGGCCCCTATTTTTCTTTGCAAGGCAAATCCCTTTTTATTGCTCATAAAAAGCAGATATGCATACAGAATTTAAACTAGTGTTTGTAGCCGATGTGCTACAGGTGCTTGAATACAAAATGCTGGCTAACAAAGTAGTTAAAGGTCCAGAACTATTACAACTTAGCTATGCGCCAGCCCAAGATAGTGATAGAAAGCAAGGTTTCTTTCAAAAACAATCTTTACCCAGTGCTTTTTTTGATCCACACACCAGTTTTAAATACTTAGCGTACGAACAAAGTACGCGCGCACTGTTGCACTATCTTGGTGAGCTAGTATTACAACCTGGCTCTAAAGCTTATCAGGAGTTAGTCGTGATTGGGAGCCCTAATGCATCGGACACTTTAGAAAGCATGAAGCTAAAGCTATCAAGCCCTATATCCGTACTATTGTTAAGAATTTGCTCAATCATCATAACCTAGCGCACATCAAAGATGTACTGCCTGCTTTACTTAGCACGTCTACTCTTCGCTCTTTGAGCTCTGCTGCTCATTGAGTCGTGCAGCTTCGCTCCATTGGGCTGGAATCACGTACAACAGATGATAATCTGTAGGCATGACAACCTGATGGCCTAGGTAACCATAATGCGCATCTACAATTTGTAGGTTCTCTAGCAGCATACTATCCCCCAGAAGATGAAGTAGGCTGCCTTGCGCTGCTAGTGCATCCCCCCTATAGCACGCATCTAGGGGCTTGGAAACGTCTTTCAGGGTAGTAATACAAATCCGCAGCGCTGCAACCTTAGCCACCGTAGCTCCGCCTGCTCGTTGATACCCTAAGAAGGCATCCTCCACCCTGACAATCATCGGTTTTTTCTCCCGATTATGGACTTGACCATAAGTCAGGCTATTGGTAATGAGCTGCTTGATCTTTGCTACATCACAGACTATCTGTGTTTGCTTGGTATAAACCTTTAGCATTACCTCTGAAGTTGGATTAGATGCTTGCCAGGAGGTTAAGGCATTGCTCAATAGCTGGTAGGGATTGCTCTTACTCACTTTCAGCGGTACCTCTTGGCTAAGAAGTTGAGCCAATTTTGCTAGGTCTTTGATCAAGGTATGGGCACTTTCAGCTGTCAATTCCTCAATCCTATTCCATATCCTGGATGCGTCTGGATCAAGCGTTGTGGTATATTCCTCTTTGGGTTGTAAGGCACTGGCCAGCTCTCCGATAAGTTCTTCGTTGCGTTGTTCTAGTTGTAATTGCTTCACGCGACGCTTAGCATCGCTATACTTTTCTCGTAGCCTGACAACAGCCAGCAGGCAAATAATTAACAAGAACCAGGTATAGAGGGAGCTGAATTGTATAAAAGTAAAATTGTTGGGAAGTGCGTCAGCTCCGGCCACAGCTTTGAAGATCCCCCAGCTCATGGGTAGGGCTACCAGGAGCATGGTGATCAACAGCGGTCTAGGGAGTAAGAGAGCAGCCACGATCAAGTTGCAGCAGAAGATGAGGGTTATGTCCTGTTGCAACCCACTGAGCATGACCATCAGGCTGCCTACTAGAAACAGGGTATAGAAGCAAGCCATGGGCCAAAGCCAAGGCAGTAGTTGGTGCGCTCTGAGTGAGTGGGGCCACATAGGATAAGTCATACAGGTAGCTGTAATCATGAGCACAACATGCAGCATATTTTGGAAGAGGGTAGCATATTGTTGACTAAGGGCAGGTGGGAGCAAGAAAAAAGAGACATAAGTAGCAGCGAAAACATACAAGCCAAACACTAGATAGGTGCTTGACTGAGTAGGTAGATAAGTTGCTAGATAAGCACGTGACTTGGGATAGTACAAGGTTTGTAAGCAGGCTTGCCATTGCTCCCGCCGAGCTTGCCGAGCAGCTATCCAGGGCCCTGGTTCTTGCGTTCCTAGCCAGCCTCCTTTTTCTCTGAGTAGGTAGTGGCTTCCCATCAAGCCCAGGAGATTTGCCAGTATGCCTGGAGCAATGCTATCGGCATTATCTAGGAAGATGCTCCATACGAACACGGTCATACCCCCTGCAGCCATGCCTATGAGCACTGCCCTGGTAGTGCTGCGAAAGCCCAACACGGCCATGAGCAGGGGTACTGTGACAATGGGCATGTAAAAGCTGCCAGAGAGCAAGCTCAGCTTGAGGAGATCCGTGCTATGTAGGGCTAACACCACGGCTGCTAGGCCCATGAACACAGAAGCTATCCTGGCGGTGATGACTTTTCCCATGTCCTGCCCAGCCAGGGGCTTGACCAGATCATTGGCAAAGATCACAGAACTAGCATTCAGCACAGAATCAGCGGTAGACATGGCCAATGCTAGGATCCCTACCCCTAGTAATCCCCTTAGGCCCACAGATGCATGATGCTGGATCAGGTAGGGGATTACCTGTCCAGGGGGTATAGCAGGATTATCAGCCAACAGCAAAATGCCTATCCAGGCTTGAAGTATAAATATGAAAAAAATGATACCCGCTGTATAGGTGAAGGCTTGCTTAGCTTGTTGGGGATCGCTGGCCATGGCGATCCGCTGGAATCCATCTGGAAAGTACGTAGGAATAGCATAATAGAGCAGCAAGCCTAGAGTAGCCATGAATCGCGGGGTCCAACCCACTACGGTTTTCAAGTCAAACAAGGGGTGGTTGGCTAGGGTATAGGCGACTTGTGGGCCTTGCATGTCGCGCCAAATGGACAGGGCTAAAATCATGATCAGGAAAAATGTGAAGAACTGGAGCACATCGGTGAGGGTGACGGCTCGGATACCGCCCAAGCTTGTGTAGAGCAAGGTAATGCAAGCAGCTACAATCGTTATAACCGTACTATCTAGGTTGAGAATGCTGGTGAGCAGGGTCCCCATGACCTGAAACTGTATGGCTGTGTAGCCTATTCTGGCCATGATAGCAGTGGTGGCTGTAATGATCTGTACGGTCTTCCCATACATGCTCCCCATGGCCTCAGCCACAGAGAGCTTGTGCATAAATGGCCCCATACGCACAGCCAGCTGTCCATAAAGCCATATAGCAAGGGGAAGTCCCAATCTTGCTATCAGGTAATAGAGTCCCTGGCTGTAGGTATGCTCGATAACAACGAATAAACTACTCCCTGATAACCATGTAGCCAGGATGGTAGCCACCAGGGCACTGGTAGAGAAGTTCTTACCTCCTAGGGCATAGTCCCTGAGGTTTTTTACCCTTCGGCCATGGTAAATACCCACCCCCAGGGTTAGGGATAAAAAGAAGCTTATTAAGGTAATGTCTACATCAGGTAGGAAGCACATAAGGTTCTTGGTTAGGTTGCCTTATCAATTTCCCTAATAAAAGTTTACTGCAAGAGATACAATAGCCTTTATCCATGCCCATGAGCTCATTGAGCAGCATCGCTCTCTAGAAGGAAAAATCAATGCCTGTGATCTCCCAGTTAGCAATGACAACTACCTCCTCTGGATAAAATACCACCGGATCGGGCTCCTTTCGTTCATGGATATTGCCAAATTCCCATGCTGCCTCTGGTGCTTTCAGCACCAAGACCCGGAGCTTATAATTGCCTGGTGCCACTTCCTTGAACTGGTAGTTGTGCTCATTCCTAATTTCATCCATCACCTTATAGTTTGTGTCAAGCAACTGCACAATAAAGCCAGGCGCTTGGGTGGTCACTTGGCCTTGGATAGTGCCATATGCTTTGGGATTTCTGAATGTGTATACATAGCGCTTAGGTTCATTATTATCTCCCTCTACAGTGATGAAAGCCTCTTCTTCTATATGCAAGACCAGTGCTGATGTTTCCTCACGCTCCTTTTCCTCGCTTTTTTTAGGCTGCAACATCTTTGGATCAAGTTGCTTGTTGATGGTAACCACATTCTGCTGGGCATTGAACTGCAGGTCTTTGGCGCTGATATGCACCGTGTCTTGGCCATTAAAGACAAAAAATAGGCGGTCTGCTACTACCTCTTTCACAGGCTTGTTCAGTGTCATTTTGCCTATAAAATCAGGATTGATAGCAGCCCCTGAGGCAGGCTCAAATGTGTAAGAGGCTGTTTTATTTTGCCTGCTTCCTTCTCTAAAGTGGATATTGATGGTCTCCTCAATCACTGTTCCTAGCCCATCTTGGGCAGTCAAATGGGCCGCAAGGCTGTCCTCTTCTAGTAGCCCGAACGTATTATAAATCCTGATCACCTGCTTGTCTTCTACCAAATGGCTGTACAGTGTTGCGGCTTCCTTGAATCTTTTGGACTTGTGTACCCAGGCAAGCTTGTAATCTACCACAGGTTTGTTAAAGCTCAACTCAAAATACTGGTCTTGAGGTTGTTGGCCTTGCAACTTAAATTCCCTGACATCAGCTTGGAGGAGAGAAAGCGTAACGCCTTCTTTGGGTTCTTCTGTCAAGTCAATGGGGTCCTTTAAAAAACCGTACTCATCTACGCCCGGATCAACGGTAAGTTTCTTCTCTTTGCTGTTATTGGCGTATAGGTAGTACTGTCCCTTGTTTACGTAATCTAGCTTAAATCGTCCCTCTTCGTCTGCTTTAACAAAATAATCAGGAGGGCTATTAAGGATGTTGAGGCTATCCTTGTCAGCCCTGTAAAGCGCTACCAGCACTTTAGAGGCCGGTTGATCAGTCATCAGGTACTTGGCCTGCCCTGTTACATACATGGCATCTATGTGGTTGCCCGTACTAAAGGTGATTACAGGCTCCTCTGCAACATTGCCCTCTGTAATGTCCGTAATGGCATCATTAAAGTTAAAGTTATAGGTAGTTTCCTCTTCCAAAGGAGCCTCGAGTGTGAGTTTGAGTGTATTGCCCCGCACACGGTACGGGTAACTAGGCTGGCCCTCTAACTTTTGTAGCCTAGGCGTCACCACTAGCTTGTTGTAGAGGTCACGCACCTCAATCTCTTTGTCAAAGACGAGCTTGATCATTTTGCCCTGAAAGCCGGTGCACGCCTGCTCCGGATATGTTTTGATGAGCTTGGGAGGCGTAGTGTCTTTGGGCCCGCCTTCTGGCGCCGTAATACGGGCACAGGCGTAGGTGAGTAGCCCTAAGGCCATAGGCCCTCCCCAACGAGCTATCCTCAAGCACCACTTATAGGAGTTTGTTTTGGCTAATGCAATCATAGCTAACGTTGCTATTTTTTCTTTCAAGGCAAATTAAGCCCGCTTTACCTACTGGTCTCTTCACCGGGTAGTGTAGATAAAAGCGAGGAGTGAAATGACCACTGTTTAGCTAAATCCTTCACTCTACCAATCAAAAAATTATCTAAATGTAGTTATCTCCCCAGATAAACCATTAGGATAGATACATCAGCAGGCGAGACGCCACTGATTCTGGCCGCTTGTCCTAGTGTAGCGGGCCTGAGCCGTGTTAGTTTTTCTGTAGCTTCGGCTGACAACGCCTTAACGCGGTCGTAGGCAAAGTTGACGGGGATACAGTAGTCTTCCAGCCGTTGCGCTTTTTGTATCAGTTCTTTTTCCTTTTGAATGTACCGTTCATACTTCAGCTGGATTTCTGCTTGCTCTAGTACCTCCTGGTCGTATTCTTGTAAATGCTGGACTAATGCTTCATCCATGCTACCAAGTAGTTCCATACTGAGCTCAGGCCGCTTGAGGAGCTGCTGGATCGATTGCTTTTCTTGTAGGGGTGCTGAGCCTAGCTGAGCCAGGGAGGCATTGGCCTGCGTAGGCGTAAGCTTCCAGGTCTTAAAAGCCTCTAGTAGTTGGGCAGTAGCCTGTTTTTTGGCTTGTACATGCTCCATGCGTTCATCTGTGGCTAGGCCAAGCTGGTGACCGATGGGGGTCAAGCGCAGGTCAGCATTGTCTTGACGCAACCAAATCCGGTACTCAGCCCTGGACGTAAACATGCGGTACGGCTCGTCGGTGAGCTTGGTCGTCAGATCATCGATCAGTACCCCGATGTATGCCTCTGCTCTGGATAGCACCAGCGGAGAGAGACCATGTACTTTTTGGTGGGCATTGATGCCTGCCATGAGGCCCTGGCAGGCCGCTTCTTCGTAGCCTGTGGTGCCATTGATTTGCCCTGCAAAGTACAGGCAGGCAATCAAGCGTGTTTCCAAGGTAGGCTGTAGCTGCGTGGCAGGGAAGTAATCGTACTCAATGGCATAGCCTGGACGGAACATTTTGGCGTGCTCGAATCCTGGAATGGCTTGTAGGGCCTTGAATTGTACGGCTTCAGGCAAGGAGGTAGAAAAGCCATTGACATAAATCTCTACGGTATGCCAGCCTTCTGGCTCTACAAAAATTTGATGCCGCTCACGGTCTGCAAAGCGGGTGATTTTGTCTTCAATGGACGGACAGTACCGGGGTCCTTGCCCTCGAATGCGTCCATTGAACATGGGCGACTGGTCGAAACCACTGGCTAAGATTTGGTGAACCTGCTGGTTGGTGTAGGTAATGTAGCAGCTTTGCTGCTGTTGCAGCGGCTGGGTGATGTCTAGAAAAGAAAACTTGCCTGGCTGCTTATCGCCTGGTTGTTCTTCCATTTTACGGTAGTCCAGGGTTCTGCCATCTACCCTTGGCGGTGTGCCTGTCTTCATCCTGCCAGCCTCAAACCCCCAGCCTAGCAGCTGCTCTGTTAGGCCTATTGCCGCCCTTTCGCCAGTTCTGCCCCCTCCAAACTGCTTTTTGCCGATGTGGATAAGGCCATTCAGAAATGTACCATTGGTCAAGATTACTGCCTTGGCCCGAATCTCTAAGCCCATGCCGGTTTTAACGCCTACAACGCTGCCTTCTTGAACGATGATCTCCTGCACCATTTCTTGCCAAAAGTCCACATTGGGCATCTTTTCCAAGGCCCAGCGCCACGCCTCTGCAAACCGCATGCGGTCGTTTTGGGTCCTAGGGCTCCACATGGCTGGTCCCTTGGATTTGTTCAGCATGCGAAACTGAATCATGGATTGATCAGCAACAATGCCAGACATACCTCCTAGTGCATCGATCTCGCGTACAATTTGCCCCTTAGCAATACCGCCCATGGCCGGGTTGCAAGACATCTGGGCAATGGTATGCATATTCATCGTCACCAAAAGCACCTTGGAGCCCATCTTGGCTGCTGCCGCCGCCGCTTCACAGCCTGCATGCCCTGCACCTACCACGATGATGTCATATTCTGGAAACATATCAGCGCTTGGCTATAAATTACTACAAATTTCGTCAGCTAGTGTTCCACGTGGAACGGAGTAAACAACTGGCTGGCAAATATAGGTCAATAATCCCTTGAAGAAACAGTAGAGCCTTTTGCGTTATAGAGGCAATAGATCCTTAAGAGGCTAAGGTTAAAATTTTAAAAGACAATCAACTTTTATGACTAACTATTTTTTATGTAATGTTGTTACCTAAATTTGCGTGCTTTTCTGTGAAATGGCGTCCGTAGGAAGAGCATATTGCTTGTCTAGGGTTGAGTTACTAGCAGTTTTATACTGAAAAAATTTTTATGTCATGCGTAGCGTCCATGAGTTTCTAGTTAGCTTTGATTGGCATCATGCACTTTCTGCATTTTTAGTACTCTTTGCTGTGATTGATGTATTTGGCAGTACAGCCATAGTTATTAACCTGAGAAAAAAAGTAGGACACATTCATGCGCCTAAAGCTACTGTAGCAGCAGGCGTGATTATGATTTCCTTTTTGTTTGTAGGCCAGTCACTACTTGACCTCTTCTCTATTGATGCAGCTTCTTTTTCAGTGGCGGGTAGTATCATTCTGTTCCTCATAGGCTTAGAGATGATTCTGAATGTAAGCATCTTCAAGGTGGAGATCGATAATCAGTCGCCCTCTATTGTACCACTAGTATTTCCTATCATAGTAGGTACGGGCACACTCGCCACCCTGCTCACTTTAAAGTCAGAGTACGCAGACATCAATATCTTGTGTGGAACCCTAGCCAATCTTATGTTTGTTTATGCTATCTTAAGGTATTCTGAGTGGATTGAATGCAAGCTGGGGCGAGTGGGGGTCAATGTTATTCACAAAGTGATGGGCATAGTTTTGCTCTCTGTTGCTGTTAAGTTGTTTAGAGCGCATCTTTTATCAATAGTTTGATCAAACTTTATACAGACGGGGCATCAAGGGGGAATCCTGGGCCAGGGGGGTATGGCACCATTCTGAAAGACCAGGGCTACTGCCAAGAGCTTACTGCAGGGTTTAGCTTGACGACAAATAATCGGATGGAGCTGTTGGCAGTGATTGTAGGCTTAGAAGCCCTGAAAAGGGATAAGCAGCAAATAGACATTTACTCAGACTCCAAGTATGTAGTTGATGCTGTCACCAAGGGGTGGCTAGCAGCTTGGCTAAAAGAGGATTTTAAAGGTAAAAAGAATGCAGACCTTTGGAAAAGGTTTTGGAGGGTCTACCAACGCCATCAGGTTTCGTTGCACTGGATCAGAGGCCATACAGGCCATCCAGAAAATGAGCGTTGTGACCAATTAGCCGTTCAAAGTGCCGAACAGAAAACGCTTGCTGTAGATCAAGGGTATCTTCAACAGTCTAAAAGCCAGTACTCGGCGCTTGACTCATGATCTGATTTAGCCTGTCTTATGGGCACAAGGAATAGGCTGTTGGCGTAAGGCCCAGTTTGTCATGGTGTTTAAAATAACTATCATCCAAGTAATCGCTGCCGTCTTCTAAGAGGTCATGACAAACATACCATATTTTCACGGTGCTCGCGCTCTTGATCGTTGCTGCTATCCTCTTCTCTCTGGACAGGCTTATTCTTTGGATGGCTGACTTTTTGGCGTAGGTAACATAAACTAGACTAAAGATACATTACCTCAGTACCGAGCACCTCATAGTAGGGGCCTTCCTAGTCCTTACATTGCTTATCGGACTATTAGCAGGCAGGGGGATTAAGGATATCAGAGAGTATGCGATTGCTAATAAAGTGTATGGCACAGGCGTCCTGTCTATTACGTTTATAGCTAGCTATTTAGGGGGGAGTAACGTTATTGGTGCACAAAAGAAGATTCTTGCTTATGGTCTCATTGCTGGACTTACAACAATTGGTTCTACTTTCGCACTTATCTACACTAGTGCATTCATTGTTCCCCAAATGGTCCGCTTTCACCGAAGCATTACGCTGGGGGATGTAATGAAGGAGCTATACGGAATCTTTGGGGAAGTCATCACCGGAATACTTGGTAGTGTATTTACCGTTAGCGTTGTTGGATCACAAATATTAGCTCTTGGAGTCATTTGTGAAGATTTCCTGGGCTGGAATGCTCGCTGGAGTGTTGGCTTAGGGGGGCTAATTTTGATACTCTATTCCTCTGTGGGAGGGGTCAAATCAGTAACTATCACGGATATTTTTCAGTTCCTTGTCTTTGTAGCTATCATTCCTGTCGTTGCTAATGTGGCTATCAGTGAAGTTGGAGGTATCAAAGCACTTTTTAGTAAGCTCCCTGTAGAAAAACTAACGATTGGGAGCCATGAACGGTTTCCTCACTACTTCTCTGCCTTCTTAGTTTGGTGTTTTTTCCCTGTTTGGCTGTCAGAGCCTCCTAATATACAACGCATCCTAATGGCTCAGCAGAGGCAACAGGCCTGTAGCATGTTGTTCACTAGTGCCGCCTTCATCCTTGTCGTAAGAGCGCTATTAATATTGACTTGTCTTAGTGTATTACTACTAGATCCCAGCATGAAGCCCAGTGAGGGGGGAGCTTTTGCTTATATAATCCATCATTATTTCTCCCCAGTCTTCAAAGGCTTGAGTGTAGCGGGCCTTTTGGCTATTGTCATGTCTACGCTTGACTCATTTCTTAATGCTGGAGCACTGCTATTTACCCACAACGTCCTAAAGCCTTACTTTGACAGCCGAAAAATGGCTTTCAACGAACTACGCTTTGTACGCTATATTACTGTTTTGATAGGCTTTGCCGGCATTGTAGTAGCTTTTAGTACAGACGAAATCCGTACACTAAGCTATTTCAGCATTTCCAGCTTTGCCCCCCTTATTACCGTTCCTTTAATAGCTGGTTTGAGACTCAAGACCGACAGTAGGTCATTTCTCATTGCCTCTGCTGTTACTATTGCCACCTTTATCCTTGCTAACCTACTCCTACCTGTAGCAGCCAATTATCTAATATTTCCTATTAGCCTTGTAGCCAATGCCATCAGTTTCTTTACTGCGCACATCATCAAGCACCAAGGCATTGCTGTCGTGAAGATCCAAGGAGAAGCAAGTGGCCCATGGCTTCCTATATCCCAAAATGCTTTTCACGTCCTATTCGCCCTCTTTATGTGCTTCAATTACATGGTGCCCTACTTCATGTATACTAGGCAGGGAGAGGGAGCGATGTTTGTTGTCAAGTTCATTGGGGCAATGCTTTGTGTAGGGCTACTCCTAAAGCCTTATTGGGGGGATTGGCTCAAGAAGTATTTTTACCCCTACTGGCACTTTACTTTGCTCTATTGCTTACCCTTTACAACGGCCACGCTCTATATACTCAACGGTGGCGGAACAGAATGGACGGTTAATGTCGCCTTGGCGATCATGCTGCTCTTAATTCTGGTAGATTGGCGGAACTTTGTCATTATTTCTCTAGCTGGGGTAAGCCTAGGAGTGCTCTGCGCTTATGGCATAAAAGGGCCTATGGCCTTATCTTATGAACATATCTACACCCTATTATATGCCAGTTTTTTCTCTCTGTGCGCAGGTTTAATCCTTGCACGTAGCAAGTGGCAAAGGGCTGTAAGGCAGCAAAAAATGCGCGAGGCAGAAAACATAGCCAATCAGGCTAGCCTACTACAAACCGCCGCAGAAAGAGTTCAAGCCCTTAAAACGCTCCAAAGCACAGGGGTGCATAACTTGCTGCAAGTAGCCAAGGAGCTGCAAGAGCTACCTGTAGCAGAAGAAGCAGCTCAGAAGCTCCAAGCTATAGAGGAAAAGCTGGTCCCTATGGCTTTCCAGCTGCAAGGCATTGATACCCGGGCTCAGGAGTACTTGCGGCTCGAGGTGGCTGCAGTGCCTATACAGAAGTGGCTTACCAAAGTACAAGAACAACTAAGAGGCAACTGTATAGCGCAACCTATACGCTGCCAACAAGCTACTCAGCAGCAAGAGCTCGTTGGCGACCCTGAACGCCTGACCACCCTCATCAGCAAGAGTATCGCTGCCCTGCAGAAGCAACCCGAAGTCCTCCAAGACGAGGAGCAACAACCGCTCTTACTGGGGCTAGAAGACACCTGGCTCCACTACCCACTCCCGGATGTAGGCGAAGGTTATGTCAAAAAGGTGCAGGCCCTGCGTATGGTCGTTACTACTGAGGAGCGCTTGCCAGCCCTAGCGCCGAGCTACCAACCCGACTTGACCACTTCGCCAGTAACTGCCCCCACGACTACCCAAGCGCTCGAGCAACGAGCTAACGAGCGGATTGTCAAGGCCCACTATGGCTATGCTGAGGTAGCTCCGAATACATGCTGCTATGTGGTCCCTATCGACCTCCGAGCGGTCCGTCCCAAAGACATGGAAAAGTCATATATGGAGCTCGGGGTGCGCCCTATTCGGGCCAATGACCACTATCCAGGTGCCCAGGCGCAAGAGGAGGAGTTTCTGGCAGCCGTAGAAGAGCGTAGCAAAGCAGACATAGGCTTGGTGAAGATAGCCCTGGAGCTGATCAAGTGGTACCACGGTCCAGTAGCCAGGCACTCAGGAGAACCCTTTTACTTACATCCCATGGCGGTAGCGCAGATCGTGCTAGACTACAACACGGACGAGCCTACGATCTTAGGGGCACTGCTTCATGACACGGTAGAGGACACCTCGATACTGCTGCAGCATATCAGGATGGTTTTTGGGGAAGAGACCGCTGCAGTGGTAGACATGGTGACGCACTTGCAGAGCTTAGCGGGTAGTATCTACAAGATTAAGCTCTCAGCAGAAGAGAAACTGAAGATGCTAGAAAGTACAGGCAACACACGTGCTTTGTATGTGAAGTTGGCAGACCGCTTGCATAACATGCGCACGATAGATGGGCATTCGTCCCTAGCCAAGCAAAAGCAGATTGCCGAGGAGACGAGGCAGTTCTATGTGCCGCTGGCAGCGCGGCTGGGGCTGAAAGGGGTGGCAGAGGAGTTGAAAGAGCTTTGCTTTAAGGTGTTGACTGATCCTTGATCCCTAACTACGAATTGAAGCACATATGAGCAACGCTTGTTGGGATAGGTATCCAAAGAGCTGCCAATAGCCCCCAATAGGTACTACAGTTTGACGAGCCTCTGGCCGTGAGTAAAGTAGCAGCCTGGGGCGACGTCTGCCAGCGCTCTTGGAAAACTCGACGAGCTTCTACCAGAGACAGGCTCTAAGGGAGCAGAGTTGTTTTACAGCGAATTTATGCTGGGCTTACTGAGCAACTTATCGCCCTATTATCTAGTAAAGAGCGCGGTAGGGGTAGGCCGGATGCAGTACTGATCCCTAAGGTAGCGAATGAGGACCAAGCCCTGGCGATCGAGTACAAGGTGAGCCAGGATTTGTCAGACTTAGCAGCACAGGCAGAGGGAAGCTTATCCCGTGAAGACTAGCTATGGATCCTATCCAGGGAACCAGCAAAGGCTATCGACTTCCGTTGAAAGCATACCAAACTATAGGCGCATTGTGCTGTTATTCCGCCCTATTTCATACCTGATTTTTTCTTATGGTTAGAGGATCAGAATATTCCAATTTTTTCTCCCTCAATACTACTAATTGATAAGCAAGCGCTTCCTAGCCATGAAATAATAATTAAAAATAATCTTCTTTATAAAAAGAATGGAGAGGCACTGCACCATACTACCGCTGATGAAGAGCTTATTTTCATTATAGATCAATCTTGTAAAATCCTAGCATGCTTGGCAACGCATCAAATCAGGCATACATCTTTGAGTCATTATCAGCCTATCTTTGGCAGTGGGAGTCTTTGGGTGGACAAGGGACGACTAATAAAGCTATTTCTGAATAGTGGACACTATATACCTCAAATAGCACACTATGCTCAAATAGTGCAACTGATCGAAGAAAAACTAATACTTCCGCAAGATTTAGTGTTCCACTACTACGAAAACTATGAGGAAGTTGTTTCAACAATAGGCGAATTCAGAAGTAAATACATGAATAAGAAGACCATAATCACAGCACGGGGTGTACTAAGACGCCATGCGAAAATTTTATTCTGCTATGATCGAGAAGGCAGCTCTTTTTTTCTACCTGGAGGCAAGGTAGAGATACTGGAGGATCTAGTTAGTTGCTTAAAGCGTGAGTTTCTAGAAGAATGCAAACTTGATGTCGAGGTGGGGAAATTTCTAGGTTGTCTAGAATGTCACTGGGAAGACAAGGATACACAGCATCAAGAGTTTGCTATGATTTTTCATGTATACCCAAAGCAAGAACTCCTTTCGGAGCAAGTTGATTCTTTAGAACCACATATAGGCTTTAAGTTTTTGTCTTTGGATCGGACTTTACAAGAAAGCAAACTACTTTCAGCCAAGGTTATAGATATACTGAGTAACCCTTCCAGTGCCCCGAACTACCTATTCGAGAATCAAATACAGGTATAAGGCGCATACAGCTTATTACAGGCGCTTGTGGATTTGTTGGTAAAAGTAGGGTAAGGCGTCTACTCAAGACGACAGATGATCAATTGATTTTGGTAGATGATCTATCTACAGGGGATGATCCTACCCTGTGGTTAGCGGAACCTTTGAAGCAAATAAGAAGTAAGGAAAAAGTATTTGGCGAAAATGAACGAATTATTTTTCTGCTTATGCCCCTAAGTATCACGCTAAAATACTTAGAAGATAGTGCTAATTATTTTAAGGAAGATGCATATCGTGTACACCGAAAATCGCGAGATAGCTACTATAGAAAGTCATCCATCCGTCTCACTGCTTGGCTAGAAGTAGACTGAAGGCCAACTATGCCACTCTACCATGTATACGCCCTCCTCCGAGGACTGTCCCTTGGCTTATGCCTACCGATCCATGAACTTTTTCTTTGTGAAAATGGCTGCCCATTGCTCCATATAGGGCTACTAGGTACCGCCATGGAAGCCTGCAAGCTCGCTTGCGAGCTTCCCACAGCGAAGATAACCGTCACACACGGTGCTAAGAGCAGTATGATTTGGGCAGGCATTTTATCTACAGCCTGTTGGATAGGCTACTTCATGGCACGGGGTCACCACCTTGTCTTCTATTATGTTTGTGCGTTCTTGATGGGCGCTGCAGAGGCATTTTTGACAGGAAGTCTGGAGGCATGGGTTACCCAACAAGCGCTTCCTACACGTACTACACAAGAACTGCTCAAAAACAGTCGCCTCATGATCATAGCATGTGTGGTATCGAGTTGGGGAAGTAGTTGGTTTTACAAACAGAGCATGACAGGCTGTTTTGCATGTATCATCTCCATCAACATCCTCAGAGTACTTGTACCGCTTATCGGGATGAGACATCCGGAAGTTGTGCAAGCAGGAAGGACTAAGTCTGGCAACCAGATATCTATTATTGAATCTGTACGATATATACGCACCCAGCGAGATCTTGTACGTATTATAGCTTCAAGTTTTTTTGTCACGATGGCATGCGACATGGTGCTGCGTTACTATCAGCCTTTGTTGTGGATCAGGGAAATTGATATAGCCTATTCGGGCGTAGTGTTCGCAACCGCAGCCATGCTGGCTTGGTTGCTGATTGGCCTTGTGTCCCGGTACGAAAAAAAGGTTCTTCAGCGTCCTTTTAGCGTTTTGGGTGGCTTGGATGTACTGGGTGCAAGTACCTGTGTGCTGCTCACCAAGTTCGTGGGCAATTGGGCAACGGTTGCCTCGCTTACAATCCTCTTGTCTCTAGAAGATATCCGGTCGCCTCTAATCAAAAGCCTGGTTTCTCAGCATACTGGCGATGCCGCCCATACGGCCATGGTTTTGTCCATGTGTGCTACAGTGGAATCTGCAGCTGAAATCTTGGCAGGAGCCTTACTGGGTTATGTGGTCGAAGATAGGGGTTTGTACGTAGGCTTCTTGGTCAGCGCTGTGTTGTTTGCATGCTCTGCTGCCATCGGCCTGCTTAAGCGTCATCGATCGAAAAGACTTGATCGGACTGTGAGGTAGTACTTCACTTGTACGCCAGGTATGGGCTGTCGCTCGTTGATCATGTGAGGGGTATGTACAGCATCGTGCTGTACGATGGAGTGAAACATATGGTCTACCTAATCCGCGACCGATTCGGAATCAAGCCGATGTATTATGCCAGGGGAACGGCGTACTCTACTTCTGACCGACGCTGTGCTGTCGGTGCCTGAACACATGTGGGAACAAATATTTTGCAACAAGAAAATTTTGAGAAGAGCCTTTCAGAACGAAATAGGCCGTGAGCTCGCAGAACGGCCTAAGATACCCCTCTACTATGGAAAGGGCGAAATACATACCGCTGGCATGATGCTCAAACTGATCACGCGTAACGGCTATGAGTTAATTGATTACGCCTTTCCATCTCGCGACGCATGTCCCTGGATAAACCAGGACAATCTGGTTAGATACGTCGACAATGTGTCCAGGGATCCCGCTCATACGCACTGGGAAAAAGTTGTTCGTCTGTTCAACATAGGTATTCTGTCGCGTATGCACCACGCTGTTGGATAAACGCAAGCATGAGGTAGTAATCCAATATTTAATCTGATTCTTGTATCGTTACCGTAATCATATTTATGATCAGCATGGGAGTAATCCTCGAGCTATTGTAAAGCTAGTTGATCGTTACAGAAAAGAAGACTTTGTTACATCAGCTACGATCCGAGCGGTATTGAGCAAGCGGTAGTGCAAAGGCCATAGGTGGCAAATACTGTCATGTAAAACACCGTTTCAGATGTTTATCGATACAAGGGCTTGGCTGTAGAAAAACATAATTCGTTGATGTTTATGGGGATCAGACTTTGTGTGAGGGCTCAGGGCTATGCATTGATCAGCTAAGGATTTCCGTGTCTGTTCATCCGTTATCTTGATAGAGATGTAGGTAAGCGGGAAAGTAGTCAAGCGCGCCTAGGTTTGGCATATAAATTGCTATTATTAGGAGTAGTAAGTGTTAATATGGTTAACCCTGTAAACAAGGAGGTACTCATGTCACTCATAAAAGTTGATCAACATAGTTTATTACCCAGGTTCTCTAACCTTTGGGAAGACCTCTGGGGCAAGGATATCTTGGAAATGACCCCCGAGAGCAGGGGCGTTAGTATACCTGCGGTCAATATTGAGGAGAAGGAAGATGCCTTTGAAGTAGCCATGGCTGTGCCTGGGATGAAACGCGATGATTTTAAGATTGAAGTAGATAATGGCGTGTTAAGCGTGGCTGCAGAAAAAGAAGCCGAGCATGCAACCCAAGACAAGGAAGGCCAGTATACCCGGCGGGAATTTAGGTATCACACCTTTAGGAGGGCCTTTACCCTGCCCGAGGCGGTAGAGCAAGACGAGATAGCGGCTAACTATACAGATGGGATCTTGGCGATTCACCTGCCTAAAAAAGAGCTCAGCAAAAAGCAGCTTACTAGGCAGATAACAGTCAAGTAATGGCCAAGAAGGTAGCTGGTGAAGAGGAGCTTATTAGCTCCTCCTTTTTATGAAGCCGCTTGAGCACTCAGCCTGCCGGTTGCTACAAGCATAAATTTTAGGGAGAGTGGCGCTTAGCTAGTTTGGGAGCGTTAGGCTGCAAAAATTCGAACAACAAGCCGAAAATACACCTGATACCCGAGCCATCAAGCGGGCAGCGCAGCCTGGCATTATACCGGTGGAGGGTCCTCTGGAAAAAACAGCTTTCTAGAACCTTTCTACTGCTTATCTGCTAGCAGCTTGTGCGGGAGATCCTTCTGCGAAAAAATATGCGCCCCTGGCAGACCAATTAATCCAAGGCTTACCAGAGGATATGCAGCAAGCCTTGCAAGCGCTTATCAAGTATGTGCGTACAGGGGGGAGGGAGAAGCAGCAATCACAGAATCCATTAAAGAGAGCAAAGAGTCTCCATTTAGTATTATACTGAACTACCATTTGGGTTCGATACAGTACATAGTACCCAGTACTACACCTCTTGATATCTTCTTGGGAAGCAATTTTGTGAAATTCGTCCACCCTGTCTACAATTTTGCTTATAAAGTGGTTGATAAAAATCCAACAGGCCCTCAAACTGCTTTGCAGACTTTGTTTGCAGAGTGGAAAAAATACAATGATAGGCTTGGGTAAGATCGTCGTATCCCGCTACAAGCATTAGTAGGCTTCAAAGCGCCTCCTCAAAACATATTGCTTGAGCTTGATAATCAAATGTGCGACGAAGATGTGATCGTATCACCTACGCTGACCCTGCCGGCAGCATGCACAGGCCAAGGTCAAGCAATTGCTTATGAGCTTACAGGCGTCTTGCGCGAGCCAGGATATTACTCCCAAAAATCAAGCACGAGCATGGACAGAGATGAACTCGACGGACTTACTTACTTCCGTTGGGGGAACCAATGTACAAAATAACAAGTAGTGTCCCTCAACCTGAAAAAACAACGGAAAAAGAAGCACAGGAAGCTGCAGTAAGTAGTGGCTATGTGAGTAATGCTTTTAGGTACCTATACACAAGAAGAGAAGATCCCCCTTAAGCACTTTACAAAGTACTGCTTGGTCTTGCCGTCGTAGTACACTGCCGGAGTACAAAGGCATGCTCCCTACCTGTTCACAAATAATGACACCCAACTTTTTGCCCTGTTTTTTGCATGGGGTCAGGGGGCTAAAAAGGCTACTTGGGGCTGAAATTCCGCTCAATTAGCCCATTATGCGTTAAAGGGATTTACCAAGGCATTCCGAGGAGTAGGGCTCAGCACAGCAGGCATTATTAACTTTATTTAGTTTTGAAGCAAGATCCATTTGCCCATGTTTGAAAGCCTCAGCCGAAACCTTGACAAAGCCCTGAATACCTTAAAGGGACAAGGCCGCATTACCGAGATCAACATCGCTGCCACTGTCAAAGAAATCAGGCGGGCACTGGTCAAGGCAGACGTGCACTACAAGGTGGCCAAGCAAGTCACAGACGCTGTTAAGGCCAAGGCTTTGGGCAGGCAAGTGCTCACAGCGGTTTCGCCGGGGCAGCTGTTTACCAAAATTGTACATGAAGAACTGACCACACTGATGGGCAGTGAGCAGGCAGGCGTTCACTTGACCGGCAAGCCTGGGGTAGTCTTGATGGCTGGTCTGCAAGGCTCCGGGAAAACGACTTTTGCTGGCAAGCTGGCAGCTTACTTCAAAAAGCAAAACAAAACGGTGCTCTTAGTGGCCTGCGACATCTACCGGCCAGCTGCAGTGGATCAACTGCAGGTAGTGGGGGAGCAGATCGGTGTCGAAGTTTATACAGACCCAGCCAACAAGAATGCCCTGGATATTGCGCAAAAGGCGGTGAAGTATGCCAAAGCGCATCAACAACAAGTCGTCATTATCGACACGGCAGGGCGGCTGGCCGTAGATGAGCTCATGATGCAAGAGATTGTAGGCTTGAAGGAGGCTTTACGACCTTCGGAAACGCTTTTTGTAGTGGATGCCATGACGGGCCAGGATGCGGTGAATACGGCCCAGGCTTTTAATAAGCGGCTTGCATTTGACGGCGTGGTCTTGACTAAACTAGATGGCGACGCACGGGGGGGAGCTGCTTTGTCTATTCGGACGGTAGTGGACAAGCCGATCAAATTCATGGGCACGGGCGAGAAGATGACCGACCTGGATGTGTTTCATCCTGACCGGATGGCGAACCGCATCTTAGGCATGGGCGATGTGGTTGCTTTGGTAGAAAGGGCCGAGCAGGTGTATGATGAGGAGCAGGCGCGCAAGCTGGAAAAGAAGTTGCATAAAAATGAACTTGACTTCGATGACTTCCTGGCGCAGCTGCAGCAACTGAAGAAGATGGGCAACCTTAAAGACTTGGTGGGGATGATGCCTGGCATGGGCAAATTGGTCCAAGCTAGCGAGGTTGATGAGGATAAGTTCAAAACTTTTGAGGTGATGATTTATTCTATGACGCCTCAGGAGCGGGCCCGTCCTGCCCTACTCGACAGAAGCCGACGCATAAGAATAGCCAGAGGCAGCGGCATGGCCCTAGAGCAAGTCAATGGTCTCCTCAAACAGTTCGATAACATGCGCAAGATGATACGCAAGCTCAACAAAGGAAGTGCCAAGCAGCTGACAAAAAACATGAGGGGAGGCTTCCCGAGTTGAGTTTGTGTACACGTGCAGTCTTATAGCTTCTCTTAGGCTATCAGCATGAAAATCCAAAGTCCTGTAAAACCAATGCTGAGGAGTACTAAGGCTTGTAGCTGCTTGTTGAGCTTATCTGGGGCTTGTCGGCTAACGGCAATACCATGTTTGATCAGCAAATAAAATCCTCCCAAGCAAGCTGCGTAGTACCCATAGCTCTTAGCATGTAAAAGCAGCAATCCTAAGGAAGCCCCCATGCTAGTGGCTAGCAAATACCAGTGATAACGCATCGCTGCCCTTCTACCCATCCGTACAGCAAGGGTCTTCTTGCCTGCTTGGGTATCGGGGAGCATGTCCCGGATATTATTAACGTTGAGTACGCCTACCACCAAGCTTCCGTGGCTAATAGCTGGCAACAGCCAGACACTACTCAGCTGCTGCGTGTGTAGGTAAAAGGTGCCCCCTACGCCTACAAGTCCGAAAAAGACAAACACGGCCACATCTCCCCAACCTTGATAGCCATACGGTTTGCTGCCCATGGTGTACGTGATGGCGGCTAAGACTGCAAGGATGCCCAAGAGCACAAAAATACCCATGGCCATGGGCGGTAACCTGGCTGTATAGAGAAGCAGTAGGCCACTCCCTACTGTAGCGCCTACTAACCCCTGCAAGGCGTACCTTACTTGCGCGAGCACTACCAGCCCTGTTTGGATAGCACTCGGGGGCTTGACGTCGTTGAGGAGGTCAGCGCCGTGCACCAGATCGCCATAGTCATTGGCCAGGTTGCATATGATCTGCATCAAAGCAGCGGTCAAGGCTGCCAACACACCCACACGCCAGTCAAAAGCACCTGCAAAAGCGGCCAAAGCACTGCCTAAGCCCACGCTGGCTAGTGCCAGGGGGATAGTTGCTAAACGGATGGCAATGGCCCATTGCTTGATTGTATTCATCATCTGGTAGTTGCTGGCTTTTCTTAGCTACATCCTCATGGGCACCTCGATGCCCAATAACCGCATGCTATGCTGGAGCATATGGGCTACTGTAGCTGAGAGATAAACCCTTAGTGTTTTCAAAGCCATTGCTGTTTCTTGCAGGATGGGTACCTCTGTATAGAACCGGTTATAAGTCTTGGCTAATTCAAAGGCATACTGAGCGATGATGGCTGGGGAGTAAGCCTCGGCAGCCTCTTGCAGCTTCTGAGGGAACTTGTAGAGGAGCAAAATGAGCTCGCGCTCTAAGGGCTGCAAAGAGCCCTTAGGCATCGATACAAGCTCCTCATAAGCAATGCCTGCCTGCTGGGCGCGCTGCAAAATAGCAGCAATACGGGCATGTGTGTATTGGATAGAAGGCCCTGTATGTCCCTGGAAGTCAATTGAAGCTTGGGGATCAAATAAAAGCCGCTTTCTGGCTTCTACACGTAGCAAAAAATACTTCAGCGCACCCATGGCCAGCATATGATAAAGCTGCTGGGCTTCCTCTGCAGTAAAGTCGTCAATCTTTCCTAATTCCTGGGTATGACGCGCTGCTGTTTTAGTCATAGCCTCAATCAGCTGGTCAGCATCTACCACAGTTCCTTCGCGTGACTTCATCTTGCCTGTGGGTAGGTCAACCATGCCGTAAGAGAGGTGGTACATGGCAGTGGCATAATTACGGCCCAGCTGCTGCATCAGCTTAAACAAGACCTCAAAGTGGTAGTCTTGCTCATTGCCCACTACATAAATAGATCGATCAAAATGGTAATGCGTGTAGCGCAAGTCTGCTACGCCCAGGTCTTGCGTTATGTACACAGACGTACCGTCTGCCCGCAATACGAGCTTATGGTCTAGCCCCTGCTCTGTCAAGTCTGCCCACACAGACCCATCTTCTTGCTTGTAAAAAATACCCCTAGATAGCCCCTCTTTGACCACTTTTTTCCCCAGCCAATAAGTGTCTGATTCATAGTAGGTCTTGTCAAAGGTGGTGCCTAGCTGTTGGTAGGTCGCCTCAAAGCCTTGGTAGACCCAGCTATTCATTTTTTTCCACAAGGCGCTCACGGTTGCATCTCCTTGCTCCCATTTTTGCAACATTGCCTGGGCCTCGAGGAGGATAGGCGCTTCCTTAGCAGCGCGTTCCCGGTCACCTAGCTGTTCAGTCAGGTCAGCTACTTGCTGCTTATAGGTCTGGTCAAACTTGACATAGTAGTGGCCTACCAGGTGATCTCCTTTGATACCCGTGGTCTCAGGGGTCTCGCCTTGGCCAAACTTTTGGTAAGCCACCAGGGACTTGCAGATGTGGATACCCCGGTCATTGACTAGGTTAACTTTGTACACTCCATAGCCTGCTGCCTTTAAGATCTCAGCCACAGCATGGCCCAAAAAGTTATTCCGCAGATGGCCTAGGTGTAGGGGCTTGTTGGTATTGGGCGAAGAAAACTCTATGACCACCTTTTGTCCATTCGGAGGAGCTACGCCAAAGTGCGCATCTTGCTTCATGGCTGCCAACTGTGCTAACCACACCTGGTCCGTTACTGTGATGTTCAAAAAGCCTTTGACAACATTAAAGTCTGCTACCAGGGTGCTCTGTGCCTTGAGCCACTGCCCAAGCTGCCTAGCCACTTTTTCAGGCTGCTCTTGACAATGTCCTGCCCAAGGAAAAGTTACAAAGGTGTGAGAGCCTTCAAATTCCTTGTGGGTAGGCTGTAGTAAGAGGTCTGGCAAAGCCACGGTCAAGCCAAACTGCTGCTGTAGGCCTTGCTGGATCGCTTTTATGAGTTGTTGCTCTATGTACACGCTTTGGAGGTTATGGGTATAAATCTTACGAGTACGATACTTGTGAGGCAGGCCAGCGATTGATGCTTTGTCCAAAATTAAGGCGTTGCGCATGATTATCTAAACATACTGGCTTTAGAAGTCAAGGTGCTATTATTGCAAGGTACACAGCAAGGACCCAGAAGCATGGCAGCAATGAAAATTGGCTTACTCTCTGACACCCACGGCTGGCTCGATGAGCGGGTGTTCCACTACTTCGAGGATTGCGATGAGGTATGGCATGCCGGCGACATAGGTACGGTAGCGGTAGCCGAACAGCTAACTAAATTTAAGCCACTCAGGGCCGTGTATGGCAACATCGATGGCCAAGAAATCCGGATCAACTACCCTCAAGACCAGCGGTTTGTGTGTGCAGGCCTGCACGTGTGGATGACACACATTGGTGGCAAGCCGCCACTTTACACCCCGCCCGTGCGCACAGCACTGCAACAGCGCATCCCTGATCTCTTTGTTTGTGGCCATTCCCACATCCTACGTGTCATGCATGACCCCAAGCACCCACCGCTGCTTTATCTCAACCCAGGTGCTGCTGGCCAAGAAGGTTTTCATCAGGTATGCACCTTGCTCTGCTTTGAGCTCAATGAGAAAAAGGTCAGCCACATGCAGGCTATTGAGTTGGGCAAAAGAGGCTGAAACTCTATCTTTGCCTCTCATTACTTTCCCCAATATTGGCTTATGGAACTGATTGATACCCACGCCCACCTCTACGCAAAAGAATTCAAGGAAGATATCGCAGCAGTCATAGACCAAAGCATGTACCAGCATGTCCGCCAAGTGTACCTCCCTAATATCAATATAAGCACCATCGACGCAATGCTGGCCCTGGAAGACAAATATCCAGCCTACTGTACCGCTATGATGGGCATTCATCCCTGTCATATTGATCTCAATTTCGAACAACAACTGGAGCAGGTAGCATACTGGCTGGGCCAACGCCGGTTTGCAGCTATTGGAGAAATCGGCATGGACTTGTCCCGTGACAAGACCTTTCAAGTACAACAAGCAGAAGCATTGGCCATACAACTTTCCTGGGCCCAGCACTACCAGCTGCCTGTGATCGTTCACTGCAGAGCTGGCCTGGACGCAACCCTGCCAGTGCTAGAGAAGCACCAAGATGGGCAGCTCAAGGGCATCTTTCATTGCTTTAGTGGCAGCTTACAGGACGCCCAACGCATTATTGACCTAGGGTTCTATTTAGGTATTGGGGGTATTGTTACCTTCAAAAACGCAGGACTAGCACAAGTTGTAGCAGCCATTGACCTAGCCCATCTGGTGCTAGAAACTGATGCCCCTTACTTAGCGCCTGTACCCCACAGAGGTCAACGGAACGAACCTGCCTATCTGCTCCACATCGCAGCAAAAATAGCTGAACTAAAAGGTGTCAGTCTAGCTACAGTGGCTCAGAAGACCACAGCCAATGCTAGGCATGTGTTTGCAAGCACCCAGTTGTAGTCCTATCCCTTAACTTTACTCCATGGGTCTCGCTCCATGGAGTGGTGACCGAGTGGTTGAAGGTGCTCGCCTGGAAAGTGAGTGTACCCTGCCAAGGGTACCGGGGGTTCGAATCCCCCCCACTCCGCTTTTTATGGGGAGATTGAGTTATTTTATGATTTATTCATTGGGTAACTTGGTGCTTGTGCACAGCCATCACTCATCACAACTGTCATGCCGAGCTGGCAAGGCATCTCACGAAGCCTATCATACAGGTGATTAACGTTGTCCAATTGCACACAAAATATAGCCTCTCGCAAGACGTTTTGGTAGGCATTACAAGACTTAAAGCAGATGCCTCCAAGCCTTAGTGATACCAGTGAGCAAACTACTGCATTCAGAACCATGGAAATCGAGAAAACGCTCTATGTCACTGATCGAAAAGCCTGGCGGCAATGGCTAGCCAAGCACCACGAAAAAGAAACAGAAGTTTGGCTGCTCTATTTTCGCAAAGCAACAGGTAAGCCTCGCATCCCTTACAACGATGCCGTAGAGGAGGCCTTGTGTTATGGTTGGATAGACAGTATTGTTAAAACACTTGACCAAGAACGGTTGGCGCAGCGCTTCTCTGTGCGGCAAAGGACAAGCGTTCTTTCGCAACTGAACAAAGAACGGGTACGTATGCTGATTGCTCAACAACAGATGACCCCTGCTGGACTGGCTGCCATTGCCCATGTATTTGCGCCTGATAAAGACTCAGCAGAAAATTTTACTATTCCTCCTGACATTCTACAACCTTTGCAAGCCAATAAGCAGGCATGGAAGAACTTTCAGCAATTTCCTGCTGGCCTACCAAAGAATCAGAATTGCCTACATTGCAAGCCGCAAACGACATGGCCAAGAACCATTTCAAAGGGCGTTACAACACTTTATTGAAATGAGCAGCAAAAACAAACGTTTTGGTGCTGGCCAAGCAGGGCTTTAAACGAACGGAACTACTCTGCTAAGGAGACACTCAGGGACTGTAACTCATCATTGTAAGACTCTTGCCTACTCCCCCCTCCTACAACCCCCAAGCCATCGAAGCCCAATGGTATGCCCACTGGCTAGCGCAAGGCTTTTTTCATGCCACGCCCGACCCTAACAAGAAGCCCTACACTGTGATTATGCCGCCGCCCAACGTGACTGGCAGCTTACACATGGGGCATGTGCTGAACAATACCATCCAGGATGTCCTGGTGCGCAAGGCGCGCATGGAAGGCAAGGCTACGTGCTGGGTGCCAGGCATTGACCATGCCTCCATTGCCACAGAAGCCAAGGTCGTGGCCATGCTCCAAGCACAGGGCATTGCCAAAAGCGACCTGACCCGGGAAGAGTTTCTCCAGCATACTTGGGCTTGGAAAGAAAAATACGGCGGCATCATCCTAGAGCAGCTAAAAAAACTAGGCGCTTCTTGTGATTGGGAGCGCACCGGCTTTACGCTGGACCCAGGGCCTTCTGAAGCAGTCAACCAGGTCTTTATCCAGCTCTATGAACAAGGCTATATCTACCGAGGGACTCGCATGATTCACTGGGACCCAGCAGGCAAAACAGCGCTTTCGGACGATGAAGTGCTTTACAAGGCCATCCAAGGCCAGCTGTACTATATTCGCTATACAGTGGTGGGGCGTGAGGAGCACGTGACCATTGCCACGACACGGCCAGAAACCATCCTGGGCGATACTGCCGTTGGTGTGCATCCTGAAGACCCTCGTTACCGACACCTCCACGGCCAACAAGTCCTGGTGCCGCTCGCCAACCGGCCTGTGCCTGTTATTGCAGATGCCTATGTGGACCCCAGCTTTGGCACAGGATGCCTCAAGGTGACCCCTGCCCATGACATGAACGACCATGCCTTGGGCCAAAAGCACCACCTGGCTACCATTGATATGCTGAACGAAGACGGCACCTTGAGCGAGGCTGCCCAGCACTATGTGGGCGAAGACCGTTTTGTGGTGCGCAAGAAGATCGCCCAACAGCTGAAGGCCCAGGGAGCACTGGTCAAGGTAGCAGCCCATACCCACAACGTAGGCTTTTCAGAACGGACCGATGCAGTGGTAGAGCCGCGCCTTTCTACCCAGTGGTTTGTCAAGATGCAGGCCTTGGCTGCCCCTGCCCTGCAGCATGTCCTGGATGGGACCATTCAATTTCATCCGGCCAAGTTGCAGAACATGTACAAAGCATGGACGGAAAAAGTTCAGGACTGGTGTATTTCCAGGCAGCTTTGGTGGGGGCACCGCATTCCTGCGTATTACCTGCCTGATGGTACCGTGGTAGTTGCATTAGACAAAGCAGCAGCCCTGAGAAAGGTCCAAGCCCAAACGAACAATTCTACCCTTCAAGCAACAGATTTGCGCCAAGACGAGGATGTGCTAGACACATGGTTCTCTTCTTGGCTGTGGCCGCTGAACGTTTTTGATGGGATTCGACATCCTGAAAACTCAGACTTCCGTTATTTCTACCCTACCAGTGATCTAGTCACAGCGCCAGAGATCATCTTTTTCTGGGTCGCTAGGATGGTCATGGCAGGGTATGCTTTTCAGGACGCTCCTCCTTTTAGCAATGTATACTTTACAGGCCTAGTACGCGACAAGCAGGGCCGAAAGATGTCTAAGTCACTGGGCAACTCTCCAGCCCCCCTGGCCCTCATCGAGCAGTACAGTGCTGATGGCGTTCGGGTAGGCATGCTGCTGAGCGCACCTGCAGGCAACGACCTGCTGTTTGATGTCAAGCTTTGCGAACAAGGAAGGAATTTTGCCCACAAAATCTGGCATGCTTTTCGCCTCCTTCAAGGCTGGACCACGACCCAGCAAGCTACCGAAACCCATCTAACGGCCATTCAGTGGTTCCAGGCCCGGCTCGACCAAGTGCTGCAAGCCGTCAATACCCATTTCCAAGCGTTTCGCATTGCAGATGCGCTCATGGCCCTGTACAAGCTCGTCTGGGATGATTTTTGTTCGTGGTACCTCGAGATGATCAAACCAGCACCCGATCAGCCGCTGGCAGTCAGTACGTACACAGCCACTGTAGGCTTTTGGGAAACCTTGCTCAAGCTATTGCATCCCTTCATACCTTTTCTGACAGAGGAGCTCTGGCACCAGCTCCAAGTCCGAGCTCCCCAGGACTGCCTCATCGTGGCGCCTTGGCCACAACCCACCACGCCTGCTACGCCCCTGCTTCATCAAGCCACAGCAGCTTTTGAACTAGTGGCTGCCCTTAGAAGGTTGAGAAACCAAGCTCAGGTAGCGCTCAAGGTGCCATTGACCCTGTACGTTGCTGATGCAGCTGTATCCACGTGGTTGGCACCTTTTGTAGCGTATGTCAAGAAGCTAGCCCATTTGGCCACCATCGAATGCACCGCGATCCAACCCCAAGACGCAGCCAGCTGCAACATCCAAGGAACGACATTCTATTTAGTGCTGGGGCAAGCGGTGGATAAGGACCAGGAAAAGGCACGCCTAGAAAAAGAACTGGCCTATGCCCGCGGCTTCCTAGCCAGTGTGCTGAAGAAGCTCAACAACGACCACTTTGTTCGACAAGCGCCGCCCAGTGTGGTCGCCTTGGAGCGCAAGAAACAAGCTGATGCCGAAGCTCAATGCAGATTGTTAGAGCAACAGCTGGCCCATCTATAAGGATGGCTATTTGTCTACTTTTTTTCGTAATACATGGGCCCGAAAACTCAAAAGTATTATGCAACGCGTATTCGTTCCGCAGCTATGCTGTCTTTTTTTCTTGAGCCTACTGCATATGCAGTGCGGTGGTTATCTTGTTAGTCGTCCCCTGCCTAGTGTTCAAGGTGTTAGTGGCTCTTCTACTGATGGAGGAGGGCCTCTCTCTTCTAGGTTTGATCATATCCAGGATCCCCACCTCAAAGGGGTATTACAAGCGCTAGAAGCTGGCAATAAGCCCCAACTTAATAGCAAAAACGATGCCGTCCAGGCCGCTATTCACTTGGCAATGACTCCTTCCTACGATCCAGTAGTGTTGCAATTTTTATTGGAGAAGGGTGCTGATGTAAACGCTGTAGATAGCAAGGGGAATTCTCCACTGATGCTGGTAGCAACATTGTTATCCGAAGAGGAGCAAAAAAACGCATTTGAGTTGTTAATGAAGCATAACCCCAAGCAGAAAATCCTTGTATCTTGACCCATCCTACGCAGTCTGTCTACCCTATACCATCTCTGGTAGCCACCGAGATGGAAGCGCTGGCAGGGCAGCTCCACGCTTTGGTGGCCAGTGACAAACCCCTGCTGCAGGAGGTGGCCCAGCATGCGTTCCAAGCCCCTGGCAAACAAGTACGGCCCACGCTGGTTTTTTTGGTAGCAGGCGCTTGTGGCAATATTACAGCCAAGGCACGGCGCGGCGCAGTGCTCGTCACGCTCTTGCACCAAGCTTCTTTGGCACACGATGATGTAGTCGACGAAGCCACGCACCGGCGGGGCCAGCCAGCTATACAGGCAGCCTGGAACAACAAGGTGGCTGTACTGTTCGGAGATTACCTCCTGGCCCAAGGCATGCACCTGGCTACACAGCACCAAGATTATGACTTGCTGCCCCTCATTACGGAAACAGCCCAGGCCATGAGCAAGAGCGAGCTACACCAGCTGGAACAAGCTCGCCACCTCAACACTACCGAAGAAGAGTATCTAAACATCATTCACCAAAAAACGGCCAGCTTGTTTGGTACTTGCTTGGCCCTCGGGGCTATAGCAGCCGGGGCTTCGGACGCACACGTAGCCACGTTACGCCAAGCAGGAGAGCACCTAGGCATGGCTTTTCAGCTGAAGGATGATTGGCTAGACTATGGCACCGAAGACCTAGGCAAGCCGCTGGGTATGGACCTCCGAGCCGGCCACCTCACCTTGCCCATGATCCATGCCCTGCAGCAGGCCCCTATCCAGCAACAGCAAGAGGTGCTGCACATTATTAGGCATTACAGAAAAGACCCGCTTAAGCGACAGGAAGTGCTGGCTTTTGTCAGGCAATCGCCAGGCATGGCCTATACCTGCCAGAAGATGCACCAATACCAGCAAAAAGCCTTGTATGCACTGCCCCACTTCGCTGCTTCGCCTTATCAGCAGGCCCTTATGACGCTTATCCAGCACATCGTTTAGCCTGGTCAGCAGCATTGCTTTGGCACACAAATTGCTATCCTATACACTACAAGTGTTTAATGTTTAACCCTTTTGCAAGGAGGTAATCATGTCACTCACGAAAATTAACGAACTTAGTTTACCGTCCAGCTTCTCTAAATCTTTGGGAAGACTTTTTTGGTAAGGATATCACAGCAATGCCAGGCTGGAGCAGAGGAGTTAGGCATACCGGCGGTCAATATTAAAGAAAAGGAAGATGCTTTTGAAGTAGCTATGGCTGTGCCTGGGATGAAGTGCGATGATTTTAAGATTGAAATAGATAATGGGGTGTTCAGTGTTGCTTCTACAAAAGAAGCCAAGCACGAAGAGCAAAACCAAGAAGGTAAATACACCCGGCGAGAATTTAGGTATCACAACTTTAGGAGGGCCTTTACCTTGCCCGAGGCGGTAGCCGAAGACAAGATAGGGGCTAAGTATACAGAGGGAATCTTGGCCATTCACCTACCTAAAAAAGAGCCCAGCCAAAGGCAGCTTACTAGGCAGATAACAGTCGCGTAATGGCCAAGAACGTAGCTGGTGAAGAGGAGCTAATTAGCTCCTCTTTTTCATGAAGCCGCTTGAGCACTCAGCCTGCCGGTCGCTACAAGCATAAATTTTAGGTAGTACGGCGTTTGATTTTGTCATTCTCTTTTCCTAATTTTCCTCCTCAAACTTTAATTGAGAGTCAAAAACTTTTAAAAATGTCTATACGTCAACTAGTTCTTTACAGCCTTTTGGCTAGTCTGGGAGCGTTAAGCTGCACCCAAGGCAGTGCGGCAGATCCAAACTAGTCTCACAGCCATCCAAGCGGGCAGCGCAGCCTGGCATTATACCGGTGGAGGATCCTTTGGACGCAGAAGCTTTCCAGAGCCTTTCTACTGCTTATCTGCTAGCAGCTTGTGAGGGAGATCCTTTTGCGAAAAAATATGAGCCCCTAGGAGGCCAATTAGTCTACAAAGGCTTACCAAAGGATATGCAGCAAGCCTTTCAAGCGCTTATCAAGTATGTGCGTACAGGGGGGGAGGGAGAAGCAGCAATCACAGAATCCATTAAAGAGATCAAAGAGTCTCCATTTAGTACTATACTGTACTTGGATCGGTGTTCGCAATCTTACACAGTACCCGGTACTATACCTTCTGAGATCATAGGAGAAATTTTTGTGAAATTCGTCCACCCTGTCTACAATTTTGCTTATAAAGTGGTTGATAAAAATCCAACAGGCCCTCAAACTACTTTGCAGACTTTGTTTGCAGAGCGGAAACAATACAATACTAGGCTTGGGTACGATCGTCGTATCCCGCTACAAGCATTATTAGGCTTCAAAGCGCCTCCTCAAAACATATTGCTTGAGCTTGATCATAAAATGTGCGACAAAGATGTGATCGTATCACCTACGCTGACCCTGCCGGCAGCCTGTATAGACCAAAACCAAGCAACTTCTTATAAGCTTACAGGGGCCTTTCGACACCCAGGAGAGTATGTGAGCAAAGGTACCAATAACGAAGATCAACTAGAAGGACTTACTTACTTCCGTTGGGGGAACCAATGGTACAAAATAACAAGTAGTGTCCCTCAACCTGAAAAAACAACAGAAAAAGAAGCACAGGAAGCTGCAGCAGATAGTGGCTATCAGATCGATGCCTTTATCTACGTATATACCAGAGAAGAAAATTCCTCTTAATTGACTGAGTGATAGGACTAACTACTATACAAGGTAGCAAAGATAGCGTGCTACCTCCTTTCTTTTACCACCTTCTCGGCCAATGACTATCATGACTTACTAGGTGGTACTCCCTAGCCTGATCTTGGAGCCCTTGCGCTAGGCCTCGTGTGCGGGCCGCATCTGCGGAAAGAAGATTACCTCTTGGATAGACGCTGCATTGGTCATGATCATGACCAAACGATCAACGCCCAAGCCTAATCCTACTGTAGGCGGCATGCCGTAGCGCAGGGCACGCAAAAAGTCTTCGTCCAATGCCATAGCTTCTTCATCGCCTCTTTGGCCTAACGCAAGTTGTTCTTCAAAACGCTGGCGCTGGTCTATGGGATCATTCAGCTCAGAGAACGCATTACAGAGTTCCTTACCATTGCAGATGACCTCAAAGCGCTCTGCCAAGGCAGGATTATCGCGGTGCCGTTTGGCCAGGGGCGACATCTCTACAGGGTAATCAGTAATGAACGTTGGCTGGATCAACTTGGGTTCACATTGGGCACCAAAAATTGCATCAATGATTTTGCCCTTGCCTGCTGAGGTTTCCAAGGCAATGCCCAATTGGCAGGCTGTATCGCGTAGGCCTGCTTCGTCCCTATGACTTACATCGATGCCTATAAAATGTTGGATGGCCTCAAACATCGTAAATCTCTTCCAGGGCCGCTTAAAGTCGATAGTATACGCCCCCACCTGTACCTCGGTCGTACCATGCAGGTCAAGGGCCACCTTTTCAAGCAGTGCCTCTGTCTGGTCCATCATCCACCAATAGTCTTTGTAGGCCACGTACATCTCTAGCATGGTAAACTCAGGGTTGTGAAAGCGCGACATGCCTTCATTGCGAAAGTCCTTGGCAAATTCGTAGACTCCGTCATAGCCTCCTACCATCAGCCTCTTTAGGTACAACTCATTGGCAATGCGCAAATACAGCGGCATGTCCAGGGCATTGTGGTGCGTCTTAAAGGGCCGGGCAGTGGCTCCACCGTAGAGGGGCTGTAGGGTAGGCGTATCGACTTCTAGATAGCCTTGTGCTTCTAGGTACTGCCGGATAGAGCGGATGACCTGGGCCCGCTTGTTGAAGGTGTCTCGTACATGAGGGTTCAAAATCAAGTCTACGTAGCGCTGGCGGTAACGCTGTTCAGGATCGGTAAAAGCATCATAGGTTTTTTTACCCCCTTGCTCCACTACTTCTTTAGCCATGGGTAAGGGCTTCAGGGCCTTGGTTAACAAGGTCAGTTGCGTAACATGGACAGAGATCGTACCCATCTTGGTGGCAAACACATGGCCCTGTACGCCTACGATATCACCCATATCAAGCAGCTTCTTAAAAACCGTGTTATAGAACGTCTTTTCTTGGCCTGGACAGAGACTGTCTCGCTGTACATAGAGTTGTATCTTACCACTGGCATCTTGTAGCTCGGCAAAGGCAGCTGCTCCCATGATCCTGCGGCTCATCAGCCGCCCTGCTAGTGCTACTTGCTGGTAGGCTGCTGGGTTGCTGGGATAGTTGCTCAAGATGTCTTGGGCAGATGTATTGGTAGCAAAAGTGGCCGCAGGGTAAGGATTGATGCCCAGGGCTTCGAGTGCTTTTCTTTTCTCAATTCTTACCAGCTCGTGCTCACTAAGGGGTGGAGTCATGATAGCTAAGGGGGAATGAGGTCAACTTGTTTATTATGGCATCAATGATGCTTGTCGAAATTAAGTATAATGGATTGTACCTGCTACACCATGTCGGCTCGTGCAGAGGAGCTTACTATACTTCTGGTGGTCGAGAGCACCTTAGCTGCGGCATGGCAGCTATCCTTTATACGGGTATCATGCACAGGCTTGCGATTATTTGGGAAAGTATGGGCAAGGTGATCGCAAGGGGGCTAAAAAGACAGGCAAATGTACTCAGGCCTGGGCACCGCTAGCTGAAGAGCGAAGCAGGGGTCCTCTTGTACCCTGCAGGAGCTTACGCACATTCACTACTTCTTCCAATGCGCTTTTACAAACTGCTTGACCTTGGCAGCACCTTCTTTGATAGGGTTTTCATATTCTTTGCATAGCCTGGCTGCCTGCTTGCTAAGGGCTTCTTGGATCCTCTTTTTATCTTCATCACCTACCAAAGCGCCGAGCACGGTCCCTATGGCTATACCTGCCAAGAAAGCTACAATATGTCCTTTTTTCATAACAGATTCGTTCTAGCGTTGTACTTTGACTTTTTTCCAAGCAAAGTAGGAAAAATCGTTATCAGTCACTATACCCCTCTTCGTTATTTTATATGCCTCTGCAGGTACAACAAGCCATTGATAAAGCCAACCAGCACCTCCCTGCGCCTGTGTGGACTACCAGCCGCTGTAGAACAAGGTCTCGATGATGCTAACTAATCAAAAGATAGCAACACTACAGCTATTTAGAGGCCTAAGGGGTATATGGAAGCTCAAACGGCATCTAGGAGAGCAGGGGTATATGCAAGGCCTTGCCTACTTTCAGCCTTGGGGGAAGGAGGTGCTGTATTACCAAGAACAAGGCAAGGTTACTTTTAGCAATAGCAAGGCACGCTATGCCCACCGTGCGTATGCTTATGTGTATGACCAGGGTACGCTAGCTGTTTATTTTTGGGATCAAAAGTACAAACAGCCTGCTGAGCTGTTGCACACTTTGCAGTTCCGTAGTTCCAAGGCCGCTAGCCAGGCGCTAGTGGCAACCGGTACGTATGGGTGTGCTGAGGATATTTACAGGGCATGCTACCTGTTTGTAAGTCCCCAACAGTTTCAGTTAACCTATCAGGTGCAAGGTCCCCACAAGGACTATACCATTGCCAGTCATTTCAGCAAGGCAAGGGCTCAAGGACCAACAGTCTAAGTCCGCTGACTCAGCAGCCAGTCATCCTACTGCGTGGGCGGGTACTTTGCCTTTCTTTTGGTTCTTCTCTCTGCTTTCATAGCCTTTTCTAGGTGCAATTGGAGCCTAGATTGCTTTTTGTCTTTGTTCTTGCGTTTGTTCTCCTCTAGCTTCTTTTTGATTTTCTCTTCATCTACAAACCGCTTGATCAAGCTCTGCTGCCCAATGGTGACCAGGTTAAAAACAAAGTAATAGAAGCTAAGGCCTGCAGGAAAACTGTTGAGAACCAACATAAAAGTGAGTGGCATTACATAGGTTAAGACCCTCATGGGCCCTTGCTGGGGAGGGGTCAATTGGTTGTTAGACCAGGTGTAAAGGATGGTGGAAGCAGTCATTAGTAGGGTAAACAAGCTTACATGACTCCCATAAGCAGGTAGGCTAAAGGGCAGGTGGATGACTGCATCATAGGTAGACAAATCACTGGCCCATAAGAAGGCTTGTTGGCGCAAGGCAATAGCATTGGGGACAAAGTTGAACATAGCTAACAAAATGGGCATCTGCAGCAGTACAGGAATACAACCACTCAGTGGATTGATACCCATCTCTCGGTAAAGGCGCATTTGCTCCATCTGTAGCTTCTGCATGTCCTCTCCTTGCTTGCCCTTGATGGCATCTAAGGCAGGTTTTAGCACCTGCATCTTGGCCATAGCTATATAGGATTGGTAAGAAAGGGGCAAGAGCAAGCATTTGATAAGGATGACGAGTAGGATAATGATGATACCATAACTGCTGATGTACTGCTCTAGGAAAGCAAAGACAGGAATAATCAGGAAGCGGTTGATCCACCGGACGATAGGCCAGCCTAATGAGATATTTTTGGAGAAGCCTTTGGTGACCTGCTTGAGCGTATAGTAGTCATTAGGACCAAAATAAAACGTGAACTGTCCTTTTTGGTCTTGCTGTAGATCAATGCCTGGCAGTGTTAAGCATACCTGGGCTTCTTTGACAGTGGTTGTGCTTTGAGGCGTAGGCGTTGTGACAACATAGCCACTTACAAAAGCCTCTTGGGCAATGATGCCCATAGTAAAGAAGCGTTGCTTGATGCCCACCCACTGGATAGGATGCTGTAGCAGCTGCTCCTGCTGCTTCTCTGAGCGCTCCTTGAGATGATCAAATTGATCGCTAGCTAGGTAATAGTTGATTGTCGTTTTGTTGCGGCACGCTTCAAGATTCTTTTCAGCACGCTTGATACGATCATGCCACACAAACTGAACAGGTCCTTGAGCTAGTGCTGCTCCTACGCCCACCATTTCCCACGCCTGGGTAAGGGTATAGCCCTTGCCAGGCAAGGCAAAGACTTGTCGGATGTACTGGCCAGGACCTATAGATAGGGTGAAAGTAGCTTTTGCTGCCCTATTCCCTTCCACGCTCTGGTTTTTAGCTACTGTTTCGAAAAACAAATCGCTAGTATTGAGTTGCAGGCCATGAGTATTTAACTGAAAGCCCATGTGGCTACTCTGATCGTCCAACAAGGTGAGTGGTTGGCTTTGATAGTCCTGGTAGTTTTTGAGGACCACTTCCTTAACCCTACCTCCTCGAGAGGTAAGCGTTACTTTCATGGCCTCATTTTCTAACACCACCTCTTTTTCTGTACCCTGCATGGCCGGAGCAAAGATGCCGTATTGGGTTGGGTCAGCGGGAGTACGAGCGGCTAAGCGTGGCGCCTCTTCTTGGTGTGGAGCAGGGGCTCTTCCGGTCACCGTGTCTTGCTGTTCTTGGGAGGATACAGGCTGTGCTGGAGGTTTGGGAGTAAAAAACTGGGTATAAGTAATAAGCATAACGGTAATGAGCGTTATGCCGATTAACTGGTTTCTATCCATGAAGAATGGGGTTGAATGGGTGGTTGCTTACAGCAAGCATCACGGACGTCTGTACACATGCAAGATGAATGTATAGGGATGCCTTTCGCTTCATTCTCGTTGCAAAGCACCACTGAAAGAGTGGGTGACTAAATCGGCTGTGAAGAACAGCGTATGTGCTGCATCCTAACTTAGCGTGTATCTACCAACTTGCCAACTTGCGCTGACTTCTTCGCAGTGCGTGGGGCACCTTCCTCAACACGTTCACGGGGGGCATTGGGTGCTTAGAAGTGCTGCTTATGTAAGCTTGAGGTGCTACTTCAAGATCACAGGCATAATCAACAGCAGTAAATCTGCGTCTTGCTCTTTGTCCTTGGGAAGGATTAAACCCGCCTTGCTAGGTGCTGAGAAATGCAACTCCACTTCTTCTGAAGCGAGACTATTCAACATTTCAATCAGTAACTTGGCATTGAAACCGATCTCCAGGTCATCGCCCTCATATTCACAAGGCAAGCGTTCTTTGGCCTCGTTAGAAAAATCAAAGTCTTCAGCAAGAATCTGTAGCTCACTCCCTGCAATGTCCAGCTTGATTTGGTGCGTGGTTCTGTTGGCATAAATAGCAAGCCGCTTGAGCGAACTCAAAAAAGCTAACCGGTTAATAGTGAGCTTATTGGGGTTGCCAGCAGGAATCACATTCTCATAATCAGGATAGCGCTCATCAATCAACCGAGAGACCATGCTAATGTTTGCCAACTTGAAATAGACAGTGTTATCACTAAAAGCGATGTTAACAGTTGGGTGTTCACTAGGGAGCAAGGCATTGAGCAGCATGAGGGTCTTTCTAGGAACAATCAACGGCCTTTGCGTGGCTACACCTACATCTGATCTTGTGTAGCGTACTAGTCTATGCCCATCTGTAGCAACGAACGTAGCACTAGACTCGCTAAAGTTCATGTAAACACCATTCATGGCAGGCCTTAGCTCATCACTGCTTGTAGCAATAATAGTCTGGTTGATAGCTTTTTTCAGCGCTTCAGCATTCATATCTACAGCCCCCCCCTCTTGCGTCATTTTGAGCTGGGGGAAGTCAGTGGCATTCTCACTTGCTAACCGATATCGCCCATTGTCTGAGCTAATTTCTACACTATAAGTTTGCTCATTAATCGAGAAAGTGACGGGCTGCTCTGGCAGGTTTCTCAGGGTTTCAAGTAAGATGCGTGCAGGTATAGCAATGCTAGTGCGCTTTTCTGCCTCTAACACCAACGTTGTGGTCATAGAAGTCTGTAAGTCTGAAGCGGTAACAGTGAGTTGCTTGCCCTCGATCTCAAACAAAAAATTTTCTAGGATGGGGACTACAGGATTGTTGACGATGACGCCGCTGATAGCAGCTAGCTGCTTGGATAAGGCAGAGGAGGATACAATGAATTTCATATGAATATGATTTGACTTTAATGGACATATCGAGGCCTACATGACTGATACTCTCGTCCCTGGTTGTATATGTCCATGCAGAGTTCATAGGTGCTACTGAGTCCGTGACATGCAGAGCCTAATTTATACATAAAAGTCAAAACTAAACATAGAGAGTACCCAGTTGGCAATTTGTTTATTGGGTACGCTCTCCACGAGCCCATTGAGGGTTGCTGCTTAGCTGTAGTGTCTCCACTAAGGCTCTCCTGCGTTGCCAACGCAAGAGAGCGCAGGCAACAATTAGCAGCTAATAGCTGGGGCAAAGGAAAGTTGAAGCTTTATCAGGCCCTTATTTATCATATCGAACACACTTGAAGACGTTCTAGCCCCTGTCCCAGCAGTACTACAGCAACCCAACAAAATGGGGGGTTGCTGTAGCATTCAACTTGATAACTACAGGGGTGTATGCTATGCCGTAGGTAAGCGGGGGAAGGCAAGGTGTAGCCAAATTGTTTAGGCTCAGCGATACAGCACTGTATTCAATGCACACAAGGTCTTTTCAGTATTGGGCAAGACTGCTTGGATCAGGGTAGGGGCGTAGGGCAAAGGTACATCTTCGCTATTGATCTTCTGGATAGGAGCATCGAGGTAGTCAAAAGCATGTTTTTGTATTTGGTAAGCAATCTCTGAGGCAATGGAACCCAGGGGCCAAGCTTCTTCAACAATGACAAGGCGGTTGGTTTTTTGTACCGACTGGATGACGCATGCCGTGTCTAAGGGCCGTACTGTACGCATGTCGATTAGCTCTACTTCTATCCCCTGTTTTTGCATTTCCCGGACAGCTTCCCAGGCTACCTTCATCATCTTGCCAAAAGATACTAGGGTAGCATCTTGGCCTTCCTGGACTACAGCGGCTTGCCCAATGGGCAATACGTATTCTCCTTCTGGTACTTCTCCTTTGTCACTATACATCAACTCAGCCTCCATGAAAACCACAGGATCGTCATCGCGAATAGCTGCCTTAAGCAGCCCCTTGGCATCATAGGGAGTAGAAGGCACCACCACCTTGAGTCCAGGACAGTTAGCATACCAATTCTCGAAGTTTTGGGAATGCTGAGAGCCCAGCATGCCTGCATTGCCAGTCGGCCCACGAAATACAATAGGTACAGGAAATTGTCCACCAGACATAGCCATCATCTTGGCTGCAGAGTTGACTATCTGATCAATAGCCAATAAGGCAAAATTGAAGGTCATGAATTCAATGATAGGACGCAATCCATTCATAGCCGCACCTACGCCTAGACCTGCAAATCCTAGCTCGGAAATAGGGGTGTCGACGACCCGGTCCGGCCCAAATTCGTCGAGCATGCCTTGGCTAACTTTGTAGGCGCCGTTGTATGCAGCCACTTCTTCTCCCATCAAAAAAACGTTGTCATCTCTGCGCATCTCTTCGCTCATGGCTTCTCCCAAAGCTTGCCTAAACTGTATGTTTCTCATGAGTAGCGTTTTATTAGCGTGGCAAAAATAGCAATGACAAGCATTATAAAGCACTCCCCCATAGCGTAACGCTCATGGCTGCCCGCCTTAAGACTAAGATTTACCTTGTAGATAGTCGTGGATAGCTGCCCGCGTCTCTCGAATAGAAAGGTTACTTGCTAGGCTACCGTTTCTTGCCACTGAGATCTGACCGGTCTCCTCAGAGACCACTAGCACTAGCGTATTCGTTACATCTGTCATACCAATAGCAGCCCGATGTCTTAATCCCAACTGTGGGGGTAAGTGCTGCCGCTCTGTTACGGGCAGAATGCTCCTGGCTGCCACAATCTTGTTATTGTAAATAATCACCCCTCCATCGTGTAATGGACTTTGTTTGTTAAAAATAGCCAAAAGCAACCGTTTGGAAACCACAGCATCAATAGGCTCTCCAGACTCTTCGTAAAACTTAAGATCATCTCCATTGGAAAGCACCATAAGTGCGCCTGTGTTGCTACCTGCCAAGGCCTTGGCAGCTTCTACAATAGGTGTGATGTCTCCTTCTGGCTTGTTGGTCCTTTTGCTGCCCAGCAGCCTTCCTAGCAGTTCATTCCCACTCAGGGTAGTTATACCCCCAATCCAAAAGAGGGATCTTCTGAGCTCCTGCTGAAAAAGAATAATAACTGCCAGCACTCCTACCTCCATGAACTGCCCTAAAATAGCTGTTAGGAGCTCCATCCCAGCTGTTCTTACAATAAGGTGAATAAAGGATAACAGCAAAAAAACCATAAAGACCTTAACGGCCATGCCTCCCTCTATCATCCGGTAGATCCGATATAGCAGTAACCCCACGAGCAGTATGTCAATAATGTCGCTTAGCCTGACATCAAGAAAACCTATGATGAATAAAAGGGTCAACCTAAATTACATTTAAGAAAATCAACTATATATAACAGCCTCTTCAGGCCTACGGAGCCTACTCAATAGAGCGCCCTAGCTCAGTCTTGCTTACTTAACACTTGTCGAAGGCCGCTTTTCTCAGTGTGATGAGCCTTGTGCATAGATGGGCTGTGAGAAATTCTAGCGTAGCAAGGCTACTGCTAGCGCAGAAAATAAGTTAAATACTAGAGAAAGCCATCATTGAGAAAATCATCATTTTTAGGGCACCACTTCCAGGCCCTTAGTCTTTTTTATGCACAAGCTACTAGCTCCACGAGCTTGCTTGCGTTGAAAACGACGAACAACGTAGGAATTTCAGGCTATTGAGGCATTCTATAAACTCATTCTGAAGAAAAAGGCTATCTTTCCACGCGCCAAACAAACCCTTGCTCACTTTGCATTCTAGTACTCTGTCTCAATACAACGTGGTCATCAAGACCTGCCAGGCTGTTTTTGAAAAGAAAACCAAAGACTATGGTACGGCCTGGCGTGCCTTGCGCCTGCCCTCGATGACCGACCAAATCATGATCAAGGCCCAGCGCATCCGGACCATTCAGGAGCAAAAAACACAACGGATAGATGAAGGTATCGCCACAGAATTGGTTGGCATTGTCAACTATAGCGTCATAGCCCTCATACAGATGACCCTGCAAAATGACCCACGCATGGCGTTGGCCTACAACGAATTGGCCCCGTTGTATGAGGAGGTGATTGCTACGACGACAGCACTGCTCAAAGACAAGAACCACGACTACCAAGAGGCGTGGCGGGCCATGCGTCTTGGTTCTATCACCGACATCATCCTAATGAAGCTTTGGCGCATCAAGCACATCGAAGACAACCAAGGGACTCCCCTGGTTGCCGAGGGGGTTGCTGCGAACTACCAAGACATTATCAATTACGCGGTGTTTGCGTTGATCAAACTTGACTATGGGGATCAGTAAACATATTAGTCTGGTAGCTAGCCTCGCTGTAGGGATTACCTTTCTCTTTTCAGGGACCGTCAAGCTCAATGATCCGCTCGGCTTTGCCTACAAGATCGAAGAGTATCTCTATGTCTTGGCCAGCCAGCTGACAGGCCATTTGCGCCTCTTGTTGCCTTATACCCTAGGCTTGGCCATCTTGGTGGCTACGCTAGAGGTGGTTTTGGGGGCGGCTCTGCTTGTTCATTGGCAACGTTATTGGATCCTGAGGGGCTTGGGGCTGCTCACGCTTTTCTTTACAGGCTTAACGCTGTACACAGCTACCTCCAGTCGCATAGCTAGTTGCGGGTGTTTCGGCGATGCCTGGGAATTGACTCCGTGGCAGTCATTGGGCAAAAGTGTTATGCTTCTGCTCTTGCTCGGCGGGCTCTGTTGGCCAACAACAAGTAGTCCTACCAGCCTCAGTAGCTACTATTGGGTGGCTGCAGCCCTGGTGATGTCCTTGGGACTCAGCTGGTACAGTCTTCATCACCTGCCATTGCTCGACTTTCAGCCTTATAAAGTAGGGAGTAACCTGGCCCAGCTGATTCAGCCGTGCCTACCCTTGCGCTACCTATATGTGGTAGAAAAAGACGGCCAAACCATAGAGACCGAAGATTACCCGCAAGGACCTGGTTATAAATTCATTACATCAAAGCTGCTCAATCCAGAGGATGCGCCTAAGGTCACCAATTTTAGTGTTTGGCAAGCGCAGGAAGACTATACGCAGGCCCTACTGACGGGGCACAAGCTGCTCCTCATTGTCCAGTCTCCTGGATCCATCACTGCTACTACGCTACAAAAGCTGCAGTCGATGTTGCAGCAGCTTCCGCTAAGGCTACAGCCTGTGCTCATCACTCCTAACAGCCAAGGAAAAGAGATCGCGGAAGCGCTAGCGCTTCCGCTCCACACAACGAATGCTATGCTCCTCAGAACCATGCTGCGGGCTCCGCTAGGCTTCGTGTACTTACAAGAAGGGGTCTTGGCTGGCAAGTGGCATTATCATGACCTCGAACTTGCCCAAAAGCAACTGGGGCGCCTAGTTGCGCAGTAAACTTGCCAAGCCGCTACTTCATGGGCAGGGGCTATGAAGGGGGCTGTATTACACCTTGAAGCAGCAAGCGTGCTTCAGGAGGATCTGTGTTGGCCCTGATGACGATTACTTGCGCTTGCGCTCCGAGTTGGTCTGCACTGTTCAGCTTGACTTTTATCTCGCCCTGCGCGCCAGGCTGAATAGGCTGCTGATGCCACTCGACCGTCACGCATCCGTTACACCCACCTATCACCTTATGGATAATCAGGGGCCTGTCTCCTGTGTTGATAAATTTATACGTGTGCTCCACAAGCGCCCCTGCTGTAGCCGTACCAAAATCAAATACCCGCTCAGAAAAATGAAAGACAGGGCGGTGTGCTGCATACATCCCTGTTTTGTACAGTGCTGCTAATACATTATTGGAACGCTGGCGTGCTTGGTACCACCTATGCGCAAGCCCCCCTATGAGCAAGAGGCACATGCCTAACAAACTCCCCAGAAGCAAACGCCTGCGTTTCGACTGGTGCTGCATTTTCATGGCGATAAGGGGTTATTGAGGCTTTTTGAGTAACTGCTCGATTTTTTTACTGAGTACCTTTTGGGGGAAATTTTCTTGTTCTATAGTGGCATAGCGCACTTTCCCTGCTCGGTCAAGCAGGTAAAAAGTGTTGGGAGTATGAGCTACATATTGACCGGCTACTTGGCGGGCATTATCCAGTACATTAGGATAGGTAATACCACGCTGCTGCAAAAACTCAGTAAGTTTTTCCCCCTTGTCATAAATGTTAACACCCACTACCACCAAACCCTGCGCTTGAAACTTGTCTTGCAGCTTTTGGAGTGCTTGCAGGTATTGCAAGCACGGGCTAAAGCTTTTGTACCAGAAGCTCAACAACACCACCTTGCCGCGCAGTGCTGCCAGGCTCAACGTATCATCTTCCTGTACAGTCGGCAACGTCCATGCAGGGGCAACATTGTCTACTGATAGTAGCTTCCTTTGCGGCCTTTCTCGTTCATGATCATTGACTATTGCGTAGCCTTCAGGAATCTCAGCAAGGGCATCGGGCACACAGCTTGGATCTTCTTGGTGGCTAAACGTGAAATTGCTCATAGCTGCCTCTGTATAGGTAGGGGAGCCCCAGGAGATTCTTTTGTGCATATATTTAATAGGAATGTGACGCGCCTGATCGATAAAAAGTGTAATGACTTCGTCTTTGACTTCTGGGCGGTCCTTGCAATGGACTTCAAACACACTGCAAAGTCGCCCTGCTACGCTTTCGTCAGGAAGTTGGCGGATGTGCTCAGCACGTTTTTGGAGAATGTGCTGGAAGTATTTTTTTCCCTTCTTACTGAAAAACTTAATAGGAAGTAACGGCCTGAATAGCAACAATTGTGATGATAAGCTGGCAGCAAGGTGGGAAGAACGGATAGGCTGTTGCATATCATACACCCATGCTTCCCCCTGTTGGCCAGCACGCAACTTCACCTCATAACGCCCATCATACAACTGACGGGTCACGGTACCATCTTTATGGGCGATGGCTAACGCTACACGTGCGCCGAACACCTTGTCAGCGGGCACTTTGTTAAAAGTACAATGGCCTTTCGAAGCCCCTATGGCTTCTCGAAAAGGAAGCTTATAGGAGATAGTGCCATCATAATGCCCACTCTTGATCTTTTCGCACTCCTTGAAGGCTTTGAGGAGGGTTTTTGTACACTGCTTCGTGCCTACTGCATTACCGGAAAGCGCTACGTGTTGAGTACACAAAAGCAGTGAAAATGCTAAATATGGTATAAAGTACGGCATACTGATCCTCTTTAAAAACTTTAGTAATACGTTATCTGCTCATAGATCAAAACGCTGAACGGCGTTGTTACATAAATAATTTTTAAATACCCCCTTGGGCTTCTATTGTAAAGCGACTCGCGGATAGTGGTCGTTCATAAAGTTGATCTCCGAACGCTTGAGCAAAGTTAAGTGTCTTACAATAGTTTTCGCTTCTTTAACAATGCCTTTGTTGGATCGAAAAATCATACCTTAAGGGGTATTTCTTACAGAATTTCTTAGGATTACTGACTAGAGATTGTAAGGTTAATCTTGCTTAATTCGGATCTACCATCGTACAGTCACTCCTAGGATGGCCTTGTAATGCACAGTAACAATCTGTAATGTACCCTCGATGCATGGTTATGCTACACCTATCGTTATCAATCCCCCCACACCTATCCTCTGGGCGTGGCTCACAAGCATAGTAAATTACCTCATCTACCTGTTTGATTATAAGGTAGTTACCTCTCAACAACTGCAATGGCCAATAGACTGTAGCACTTATTTGGTGATTTGCAGGCTTAGCGATCGTTATTGCTAAAGCTATCCCCTCTTGCTTATATAGCAATACCCTATGATTCAAAATCTCAAAGCCGCCCCAATTTGCCCTATGATTATTGACATAACGCGTTATCGAGGGGGCTAGCAGATCGTTGAGTACTCCCTCATCCACACTTTCAATCTGCTGGTCTTGGGTCAAGATACCTATCACTTGTCCTTCTGCTTTAGGGAGCTCAGGCACAGTAGCTACGTGCTTGAGCTCCCTAATAGGAAATTCTCTTGCTACATTGTCCAGGTGATGCGCAAGCGCGGCAGGCGCAGTAGCATTTTTTCTGGAGGAGAAACCTTTTTCCCCGCTGAGGTTACAAGCAGCCAAGGCAAGGCACAGCATAAGCGCTGCTAGGGTTGTTCTTATAGTATAATAATTTTGTTGGTTTTAAGGTTAAAAGGATACCTACGAATTCGTAGGGTGAACAATTACTATGACATAAGTTTACCAATTGCTTGTATAATACACAAACGTATGTCTTAAGATAGCCACATAATTGTTCAATATATGTCTCTAGGCGCCTGGTTTGAGCGCAGATAGCTAACCAATAAATTTGCCTGCTATGGGCCTGCCCTTTTTTCCTTTACACGACAAAACTGAATAACCTGCATGGCACTCATCAATACTATACGCAAGCATGCTGGTCTAGCCATAGGCTTGGTAGCCAGCGGACTCATCTTTTTCCTCATCGGTGGAGACATCTTTCAGTTACGAGCTGTCTTCTTAGGTAAGCACCGCACTGATGTGGGTGCAATAGCGGGCCAAAAGATATCCCTACAGGCATATCAGACCCAACTAGAGCAGCTGCGTCTCCTCCTGCCCACTGCATCCGATGAGTTAGTCAGGGACATGGCCTGGAAGCAGCTGATAACCCAAATCGCCTTGCAAAAAGAATGTGCTACCCTAGGCCTAGAAGTCAGCGAAGACGAATTGGTAGACATGGTCCAAGGCGACCACATCCACCCAGAGCTAAAAGCTTCTTTTCAAGACCCTGAGACCAAGCAGTTTGACAAGCAGCGGCTGATCAACTACCTCCAAAACCTACCCCAAATGCCAGCTGCCCAGCAGGCTCAGTGGCGCTACTTTGAAAACCACTTTGCCACCTCAAGAAACCGCGAAAAGTTCATCCAACTCATGCAACAAAGTACCTTGATCACGGACCTAGAGGTCCAAGCTCAGCACGAGGCTGCTAACAACACACGGAGTATCAAGTGCCTCTACATGCCTTATTATACCTACCCAGACGACGAAGTGCCTATCACTGATGCCATGCTGCAGCAGTACCTAAAAGCACACAAAAGCGCCTACCAAGTCGAAGAAAGCAAGAGCATCCAATACATAGTCTTTCCTATCAAGCCAACAGTAGAAGACGAACAAGCCTTCCAAGAAGAACTACAAGCCTTAAAAAAGGCTTTTGCTCAAGCCCAAGACCCACGCACCTTTGCTAGACTCAACACTGATGGCCAGCCTGTGCATGCCTGTCTCCAACTGACTGCACAGCAGCTGCCTGAAGTACTAACCCCACAAAAGGCTCAGCTAAAGCAAGGACATGTCGTAGGACCTATCGACGAAGGCGCCGTGCACAAGCTTTATAAAATAGTCACCCTACCTACTCAATCTAACCAGTGCTACGAAATTGCCGTCATTGAAAAACTACTCATCCCTGGCGACCCAACCCGCGACCAGGTCTTCCGAAAGGCCGACTACTGTGCCAGCACTGTCCAAGACGCTGGCCAGCTTGCTGCCTATGCAGACCAACAGGGGGGGGCTGTGCACGAAGCCCGAGCCCGCCGCAACGACACCTCGGTAGGTATCTTACCCCAGGCGCGCGAACTGGTACGGTGGCTCTACAACGATGCCAAGTTAGGGCAGGTATCCCCTGTTTTTGAGCTAGGCAGCGACTATGTAGTAGCTGTTATGACTGAGCACGTGCCTGCTGGCACTGCTCCACTAGCCCAAGTCCGTGATGAAATCACCCTTAAAGTGAAAAACGAACACAAAGCCCGCATCATCATATCCCAGCTGCAGCAAACATCTGGCGCTACTTTGGAAGAAAAAGCTGCTCAATATGGCCAAATAGCTCGCCTCATAACAGTCAAAAAACTGTGCTTTGACGACGATACGCTGGAGAGTGCTGGCATGGCTCGCCAAGCAGTAGGCACTGCTTTTGCGCTACAGCCTGGTGCACAAGCCACAGTGGCCGATGACAATGGCGTGCTGGTCGTAGAACTGGTAGCCCAAAATGGCGCAGAAACCTTAGAAGATATAGTAGCGCAAAAGCAAAGTATGCAACAGTTCGCCAAGTCCATGCAGTCCTACGCTATTTTTCAAGGCCTAGAAGAATTGTACCAGGTCAAGGACAACCGGTATCGGTTTTATTGAGTGGGTGGGGCACCGAGGTGGTTTTGGGCGATGGAGTATGGGCTGCATGGCTCCATTCTCCCTAAGCTATTGGGACACTTCCGCTACTCCAAAAAAGCCTGAAGCCTAGCCAAAGACTGTTGATTCTTTTTTGTATGTATTGCTTGGAGGATACTTAGTTTTTCTTCCTTGGTCATATGCCAGCTCAGCGAGGCCTCTTGGAAGTGGAAAGGCTTGCCCTGCTTCTCCAGTGTATATTGGAACTCAATTGCTACGATGTTATCCTCCAACCAAGTGTTGGCAAACTTAACAAGGTCATCATTTCGGATGTCTTGCATGTTGGCCCCAACTTCTTGGAGGTTGTTAAGCGAATTAAAGCATACCGTAAGTAAAGATCTAGCTTCACGTTGTATAATCTCTCGCTCCTTTGCTGAAGTCCTTATGATAACTAGCCCTACGCCTGAAGTATACTTTAAGATCCAATCTCTAAAGACATATAGAAAGCGCACAGCGTCGGTGACGCCAAAGTTATCAAACAACCCAGCATCCATGATTTCGATAGCAGGCATACTAGGGAGCGTAACGCTAGGCAGCACATATGGATACGTAGCTGCCATCCTTAAGGCACTTAAAAAACGCAAGTTGCCAGCCTCCTGCTCCTTAAAGAAGCGCATAAAGTCAATTCCTTTGATCTTGGTATCTTCCTCAGTAAACTTTCCTTCAGTAAAATCTGTCCCCATGTAAGAAACATTGTGAGGAGATATAAAAAGTTTTCTACCATCGTTAACAATAGTAGGGGTCAAGAGCAGCATGGGTATAGTGCTTTCAAACTCCGGGGCTCGATAAGCTTGAAGGGGTTTTTCTAAGATAAAATTGGTGTGTTTGTTGACTTGATCCTCAATAGTATACCCACGATCTCTTCTGTAACGCATACCCTGGTATTGAAAATTGTTGAAATTAAATAGCATATCATGGGTTATCAGGTTGAAGACAATAGGATTCAGACTATTCCGAGATATGCTGTCTAGATAGGCCTCCTCATAGGGGTTGATAGCTTCTCCTAACTTTTTTCTTAAATACAACTCCCTAAAATAACTAGCCCCCAAAGCGCCCCCAGAAACACAACTCATCAGCATGGTATGTTCCATCAACTTGCTCCTTGTTAGGCTGTCAGCCGTCTGTAATACCTTGAAGGTCCACAAAGCTGACCGCTGGCCTCCGCCACTGGCACAAACTATGACTAGTTTAGGGAGTGTATCAGCTGGAAACTTTCTGCGCCAGTTAGCCAGCATCTGTAGCGTATAGTGCTTATCCTGTAGATAGCTCTCCCTGTTATTTAGCTTTATAGTGCGTGCAAGTGAGTAAGCAGCTTTATCTACTTCATAGTTGAGTCCAAAGGCACGACTCTCCTGGGATTTAAAGATGAATCCACGCTCAGTAAGTATGTTGAGCCCAACTACTACAACGATGATTACTGTAGAGGTCCAATCCCTAGTCCAAAAGGAGATAAAGCCAGTAAGCATCACAAGAGTGGTCAATAATAAAATACCACTGGCAGCAGCTGGTATTTGTGAGAACTCATAGCGTCCCCAGAAGCTCAAAGCAAATAGGAGGGCTACAGCCATTAGCTCAAAAAAGAGTAGGTTAAGGTGGTTCTGATTGAATATTTGTAGGACAACGGACGGATCATAGTATTTATCCAAATCTTCGGTATAGCCTATGCGCCAGGGACTCTCGAGATAGCTTTTTACTTTGAAGGGGTGCTTTTTAGCCACCAAGAGCTTTCGGACTAGGTTTACTCTGTATAACAAGGCTTGCTTGAGTTGCCTAGTCACACTTTGGGCTAAGTATTTAAAGATGTCCTTGTTGGTAAGGACCATATAGGTAGCAATCAAGAGTAATAGCAATATGAACCCTGTGAGTAGGCCTACCACCTTGACTACAACAGCCGTCAGTGTACACTGCTGGTCTACACTTTGGAAGTAGACAATAGAGATGATATAGGTAATCAAGTAAGCATAAGGAATGATGCTATTATTGAGGCAGAACTTCATGAAAGGCCTTGATAAGGCGCCAACAAAAGGGAACTTTTGAATATCAATGAGGTAGGTAGTGATATGGAAAGCCATGGTAAAGCCACTCAGCGCAATCCCTACGATGAAAAAGCTCCAAAAATCACTCTGCCCCAGATACTCAGGGTCGAGGAGGAGATGATGGAGCCCCAAGCCCCCCCCTAGATTGCCTGTAATAGCTCTAAACAGAATAAGCCAGTAGAACAGCAAAATTTTGTTCTTCTTGAGATGGTTAATAAGAAGTTGTATGGGGAAGGAGTATAAGAGGTTACGAAACATGGATATTAAAGTAGTATTGAGTCTATGCTAGTGCATTAAAAGTAGTGACACTTTAGCATGTAAACAGCCTTGCTACCATCAAAGTATGCCAACCCATAACAAGCACCTCCTCATCATGGCCGGTGGAACGGGACAGCGCTGCTGGCCTTTGAGTAGAAAAGCACGCCCCAAGCAATTTCATGATCCACTAGGACAAGGCAGGAGCTTCCACAAGCAACAGTAGACCGTTTCGAAGGCATCATAACACCCCAAAATACATGGGTAGTCACCCAAGCTCAGTATGCCGAAGCAGTGAAAAGCCACCTGCCTTTTCTCGAGGAACAGCAAATCTTATGCGAACCTGCGGCCAAGAATACAGCACCTTGTGTTGCCTATGCCTGCTACAAAATAGCTGTAAAGCATCCTCAAGCGCAGGTAGTGATCACTCCTGTAGACCATATTGTGCAACACGTAACGCCTTTTAGGCAGGCTATCCAAGATGCGCTCATCGCTACTGCCCAAGCCAACTGCCTAGCCCTCCTGGGCATACGTTGTACTAGCCCAGCCACAGGCTATGGCTACATTGCTTTTAAGGAGCAGGAGGGCGGCATCAGAAAAGTAACAAAATTCGTAGAAAAGCCTACCCTTGCCAAAGCAAAAGCCTACTTGGCACAAGGCAATTATGCCTGGCATACAGGTATAGTGATAGGCACCGTAGCTACCTTGATGCACCAATATCAGGAACATTTGCCTGCGCTCTGGCATGCCTTGGAGCAAGGGAAACATCGGCTGAATACCAGCCAAGAGCGAGCCTTCATTGAGACGCTCTATCCATCGTTTTCTCCAATATCTTTTGACCACGGAGTGCTAGAAAAGGCCTACAACCTCCTCTTGATACTTTGTGCTGACCTTGGCTGGTCAGATACAGGTACGTGGCAAGCCTTGTATGCAAGCATGGAGAAAGACCTGCATGGAAATGCCATACAAGGCAACGTAGCCGCGTTAGCTACCCAGCACTGTATGATCAAAAGTACAGGAGATACACTTATTGCGACCTATGGCGTAGAAGACCTCATCATTGTGCAGCATGACCATGTAGTGATGGTTTGCCCGAAGGACCAAGCAGAGCCAGTCAAGGCACTGGTCAAACACCTAGCCAATAACCAAGAACAGGACGTTTATCTCTAAGTATACCCTCATACACCTTGTGTATGGCTCTCCAGAAGCTTGCTAATACAATTGTTCCTTGGCCAAGATGGCTCCTAAGGAACGAATGATGTGCCCCCGGAGTACCTCGCAGATGTTCCCAAAAGACATGTACTTTTCATCTGGGCCAGACACAATACAAAATTTACGTATTCAGTTGCTTTCAATGAGCCCAGGGAAATAGCCCATCCAAGTATTTACCTCCTGCTTCACCGCCCTAATTTGTTGCGTATCATTAGGTTTTTTGAGTACAGTATCAATGAAGGCAACAACTTGGGCTATGTCTTGCTCCTTCATGCCCCTAGTAGTAATGGCCGGCGTCCCCAGGCGTATGCCAGACGTAACAAAAGGAGGTTGCGTATCAAACGGCACCATGTTTTTATTGACCGTAATATCAGCCTGCCCAAGCGCCTCCTCTGCTTGCAGGCCGGTAATGCCCTTATTGCTTAGGTCAAGCAGCACCAGATGATTATCAGTCCCTCCTGATATAACCTGATAGCCTCTGTCTGTAAAAGACTGGGCCATCTGCCGTGCATTTTTCTGCACTTGTAGGACGTACTCAAAATATGTGTCACTCAGTGCTTCCTGAAATGCGATAGCTTTGGCGGCAATGATATGCTCTAGCGGTCCTCCTTGTGTGCCCGGGAAAACGCCTCTATCCAACACTGCAGACATCTTTTTCAGCGTTCCTTGAGCTGTTTTGATCCCCAACGGATTCTCAAAATTTTGCCCCATCAGGATCATGCCGCCCCTAGGGCCGCGCAAGGTTTTGTGGGTGGTGGTGGTTACAAAATGGCAGTGAGGTAAAGGATCATTCAACAAGCCCCTAGCAATCAAACCTGCAGGATGGGCGATGTCTGCCATCAAAAATGCATCTACATGATCTGCAAGGCTGCGCAGCCTTGCATAATCCCAGTCTCGGCTATAGGCAGAAGCACCACAAATGAGGAGTTGCGGCTTTTCCCGTTCAGCAATAGCAGCTACCTCCTCCCAGTCAATCAGGCCTGTTGTTCTATTGACCCCATAAAAAGAAGCTTGATACAATTTACCAGAAAAATTTACTGGCGAGCCATGCGTCAAGTGACCTCCATGCGCCAAGTCAAAGCCCAAGATTTTATCACCTGGCTTCAAGATGGTCATCATTACCGCTGCATTGGCCTGTGCTCCTGAATGGGGCTGTACATTGGCCCAAGCAGCATTGAACAATTGCTTCGCCCGCTCTATGGCCAAGGTCTCTATCTTATCGACCACCTCACAGCCTCCATAATACCGTTTGCCAGGCAACCCTTCTGCATATTTGTTGGTCAGCACACTCCCTGCTGCTTCCATCACCTGCTTAGAGACAAAGTTCTCAGAAGCAATCAACTCCAGGCTCTGTGCTTGTCGTTGCTTTTCTGCTTCTATCAGCTTAAATAGAGTATGATCTCGTTGCATCACGTATCAGGTTTTAGAAGCTCGGCAACGAAGATAAACAGCACAAAGTCATGAGCGTGTAAAAATGTTGCAAAAACCACGTAATGCAGTAACTTCCTAAACGATAACAGAACTTGTAAAGGCGGGAAGCAGGCTCGCGTGATCACTGTTGCATTACTTCGCCATAACGTCCTGATAAAAACTTGCAACCAACCATTGCCCCATAGCCTATCCACCCCTCCATAAAATAACTATAGTCATACCATGAATCTATCTCACCTGAACGAAGCACAACAGCAGGCAGCGACTAGCACAGAAGGACCGTACATGGTCATTGCAGGGGCTGGCTCAGGCAAGACCAGCGTATTGACGCACCGCATTGCTTACCTGTTAGCAGACACACAAGTTGACCCATTCAACATACTCGCCCTCACCTTCACCAACAAAGCTGCCCAGGAGATGCGCCAACGCATCGAAAAAATGGTGGGCCTCGCTGCCAAGAGCCTCTGGCTAGGAACTTTTCACAGCATCTGTGTCAGAATCTTGCGCAAAGAAGCAGGTCGTGTGGGCTATCCCAACAACTTTACAATCTATGACACAGCAGACAGCCAGTCGCTGCTCAAGGCCATCATTAAAGAGCTGAACCTGGACGACAAGGTGTACAAGCCTAGCGTAGTGCTGGCCCGCATCTCAGGAGCTAAAAACCGGCTGATTAGCGCTCAAACCTATGCTAACAACCCTATTTACCAAGCAGACGACGAAAGTGCCCGCAAACCTTACTTGGGGGAGATATTTCTCAAGTACGCTGACCGATGCTTCAAGGCAGGGGCTATGGACTTTGACGATCTACTTTGCAATACATACCAGCTTTTTAATCAGCACCTTGATATACTCTACAAGTACCAGGAGCAGTTTCGATACATCCTGATCGACGAGTTCCAAGACACCAACATGGCTCAATACACTATTGTCAAAGATTTAGCTATACTGTACAAAAACATTTGTGTAGTAGGCGACGATGCGCAGAGCATCTATGCCTTTCGAGGTGCAGATATTCTGAATATCCTCAACTTTGAAAGAGACTACCCAGAGCTAAACATCATCAAGCTAGAACAGAACTACCGATCTACCCAAAACATCGTGCAAGCGGCCAACTCCATCATCAGCCACAACAAAGCCCAGCTTAAGAAAAAGGTATGGACAGACAATGCTACAGGCGAGCCTTTGGGCCTGATCAGGGCCGCTACTGATGCAGAAGAAGGACGATTGGTAGCTGCCTCTATCTTTGAAACCCGGGCTAATCAGCAGCTCCACAACAGCGACTTTGCCGTCCTGTACCGTACCAACAGCCAGTCCAGGGCCATTGAAGAAGCCTTACGCAAGCTAAATCTGTCTTACCGCATCGTGGGCGGCATGTCCTTTTACCAAAGAAAAGAGATAAAAGACCTATTGGCCTACCTACGCCTGCTCGTCAATCCCAACGACGAAGAGGCCTTGAAGCGCGTCATCAACTTGCCCAAGCGGGGCATTGGCCTGAGTAGTGTTGACAAAATGGTAGTGGCTGCTACAGACCATGCTATCCCCTTATGGGAGGTGGTGTGCAATGCTTCTAGCTTCCTAGGCGGTCGCATAGCCAGCAGCATCGAAGAGTTTGCCACCATGATCCAACGCATTGCCAGCGAACTGTCCCAAAAAAATGGATACGACATTGCCAGCCAAATTGCCCAACGCGCTGGCTTGCTCAAAGAACTCTACGAAGCCAAAACCGTAGAAGGAATAGGGCGGTACGAAAATGTGCAGGAACTTTTGAACGGCATCAAAGAGTTCACCGCCAACCCTGAGCACGAAGACGTAAGTCTGGCTGCCTTTTTGCAAGAAGTAGCCTTAGTTGCCCATGTAGACGAAGCAGCCGAGGAAAGCACTGACAAGATCACGTTGATGACCATCCATGCAGCTAAAGGCCTAGAATTCGCGTACGTCTATGTCATTGGCATGGAAGAAGAACTGTTCCCCTCACAGCTGATGCTAGAGAGCCGGGCTGACCTGGAAGAAGAGCGCCGCCTGTTTTACGTAGCTGTAACCCGAGCTCAACAAAGAGTATTCTTGACCTATGCTCTAAGCAGGTACCGGTTTGGTCGGCTCAAACATTGCGAGCCCAGCCGTTTCCTAGCAGAAATAGATCCTGCCTACCTGCAACTCAGTGCCCAGCAGCCTTTACAGGTCACTGACAACACGGCTTATGCGTATCGACTGGTCCGTAGAACGCACAAAAATCCACGGCAACAACGCTCCCGGCTGACAGCATCTGTAACCTTCCAGCCCAGTGATACGACCCACCTCGAAGTAGGCATGCAAGTAGAACACCCTAAATTCGGCCTCGGCACCGTACTTCAGCTGGATACGTCAGGCACTGCCCGCAAGGCCACCATCGATTTTGCTGACTTTGGGGAGAAAACTTTGTTGCTTAACTTCACGAAGCTTAAAATCTTTGACCATCTTCCTAAGTAGGCACCCTAAAAAGCTTGTTGTGAACGCCTAAAAATGACCGTAATGTACGATTATAGTTCTAACCGCCAGCCAATCCTCTTGAGGGAGTACGGAAGACATATCCAGAAGCTTGTAGAAATTACAAAGGCCATAAAAGATAAAACTGAAAGAACGGCACATGCGCGGGGAATTTTGAGGATTATGGTCTTACTAGATGCTAACAACAAGCATAGTGGAGAGTATATTCGAAAGCGTTGGGATGATCTGTTTATCCTAGCTGACTACAGCTTAGATGTGGATAGCCCCTATCCAATGCCCGCAAAAGGCCTGCTCAATAAAAAGCTACAGCAGCCAGCTTACATCAAAAAACCCCTCAAGTTCAGGAACTATGGCCGTAACGTAGAGCGCCTAATTCAAAAGGCAATAACTATAGAAGATCCAGAGGAGCAAGAGAAAATGGTGATTGACATTGTCAAACTGATGAAAACCTTCAGCAATGAGTGGAATAATGATAATGTGGACTGCGAAACGCTCCTGGCTAACCTCAAGCATATTTCAGGCGACAAGCTTACCGTGGATGCTGAAAAGATAAAAACGCAAGTCATCTTCTCGGCAGCCGGTAAGTACAACCCTAGAGCTAGTAAAACGAACAGAGGCACAAACAAAAGCAAGAAATCTTCATGAGTGCATTTAGAATTCATGGCGGTAAACCACTTCAAGGCGCTATCACCCCACAAGGGGCCAAAAATGAAGCCTTACAAGTAATCTGCGCTGTACTACTCACCTCCTCCTCCGTCACTATCCACAATGTTCCTGATATCATTGACGTCCAGAAACTAATGGACCTACTTAAGGTGCTAGGCGTCAGTATAACCCATCCTGCCAAAGGCACTTATCACTTCTATCCCTCGAGTCTCAACATGACTTCTGTAGACACTGAAACGTTGAAAGAACACGCCACCAAGATTAGAGGCTCTATAATGATCTTGGGGCCATTGATCGCACGCCTCGGCAAGGTAAGCATTCCCATACCCGGAGGAGATAGGATAGGTAGAAGACGCCTTGACACACACTTTGCAGGCCTGAGCAAGCTAGGGGCTACATTCTCCTACAATGAAAAAGAGGATAGCTACTTGGTGGAAGCCCAAGTCCTTCAAGGCACTTATATCCTACTGGATGAGGCCTCTGTGACGGGGACAGCCAATATTATCATGGCCGCTAGCTTGGCACAAGGTACCACCACCCTCTACAATGCTGCCTGTGAGCCCTACATCCAACAGCTGTGCAAGATGCTGGTGCAAATGGGCGCCCAAATAGAAGGCATTGGCTCCAATCTCCTCACCATCCACGGCGTTCAGGAGCTACAGGGCACTACCCACACCCTTTTACCTGACATGATTGAAATTGGGAGCTTTATCGGGCTGGCCGCTGTGACTATGGCGGATCTAACCATCAAAAATGTACAAATTGAACAACTAGGCCCTATTCTGGAAAGATTCAGAAGGCTAGGCATCCATTTAGCAATGGAGCATGATGACATCATCATGCATCCTCAAGAGCACTATGAGATAGAAAAAGACCTGAATGGTTCCTTACTTACTATTGCTGATGCGGTCTGGCCAGGCCTCCCAGCAGACCTACTTAGTATCATGCTCGTTGTAGCTACCCAGGCCAAGGGCACTGTACTCATTCATCAAAAGATGTTTGAAAGCCGGTTATTTTTTGTGGACAAGCTTATTGAGATGGGTGCTCAGCTTGTCCTATGCGATCCGCATCGGGCCAGTGTCATTGGTCTCAACCGTGCTTATCCACTCAGAGGCATCCAGATGACCTCCCCTGATATCAGGGCGGGAATTGCGCTTTTGATTGCTGCGCTTTCTGCAGCAGGCACCAGCATCATTGAAAACATTGCCCAAATCGATCGGGGCTACGAGAGGATTGATACACGCCTCAGGGCCTTAGGGGCAGACATCGAAAGGATCGCATAAAAGTCTAGGAATAAGTAATGTGACTTACACTGCTTGTTGGCTCAGTCTAAGTACAACAATACAGCTGCTTTGCTTGGGTATACCTCTCAGACAGGCCTATAAGGCCAGTAAGTACTATAATGCCCCCTAATCGCCCAAAATAATGCACAGAAATTACTCAAATTCTCTTTTTAAACTTAGCGCAAAGCGGCTAACTTGAAGGGCCTTGACGTTAAGCCTGTTGGCTTGACAAGCTGCCGAGATAATCTATTGCACTCTCATACCCTTGATATCATAAACAACCAAATAATATATAATTATGCCTAGCGACTGTAAGGTAGTTTGGGATAATTGTCTTCAGTTTATCCAAGCGCAGATCAGCGAGCAAAGCTTCAACACATGGTTCAAGCCCATTGTTCCTGAAAAACTAGAGAACAACACCTTGACTATTCAGGTTCCTAGCCAGTTTTTTTATGAGTGGTTGGAAGAGCACTACCTATCTTTACTACAGCAAGTCATCCACAGAGAGCTAGGCCCCCAGGGAAAGTTAGCGTATTCTATCATTGTTGATAAAGGGAGTACACGCCAGCAACCTTTTACCATTAAGTTGCCACTGCATCCTCCCAACTATGCCCAGCAACACCCCTCCAAGCAATATACAGGGGAGCATGACTGTAGAAGTCCATTTGCGCTCAAAAATCTAGGAGATGCTAGCAGCACCGCTTACCTCAACCCCAACTATACTTTTGAGGCTTTTATAGAAGGCGCTTGCAACCAGCTGGCCAAGTCTGCGGCCCAGGCTATTGCCAAAAAACCAGGGAGCACTTCTTTCAACCCTTTTATGGTCTACGGCGGGGTGGGTTTGGGCAAAACACATGTCGTACAAGCACTGGGCAATGCCCTCAAGGCTAATTTGACTGACAAGTTTGTACTGTACGTCTCTTCAGAGCAGTTTACCACGCAGTTCATAGAAGCCCTACGCAATAACAGCATTCAAGATTTCTCGCATTTTTACTTACAAGCTGACTTACTCATCATTGACGATGTGCAGTTTTTGGCAGGCAAGGAAAAAACCCAGGAAATATTTTTTCACATCTTCAACCATTTGCACCAGGCTGGTAAGCAGATTGTCATGACTAGTGACTGCCCGCCCCGCGAGCTTAAGGGCCTTCAGGAACGACTGCTCTCAAGGTTTAAATGGGGACTAACGGCTGACTTACAACAGCCTGATTTTGAAACTAGGATGGCCATTATCCAGAGCAAGATGGAAGCAGATGGGATTCATATGGAAGATGAGCTAGTTCAGTATGTCGCCCATAGTGTAGACACCAACATCCGTGAGCTTGAAGGGGTACTCATCTCCTTGATGGCTCATGCTTCCTTGAACCAGGAGAAGATTAATCTAGAGCTGGCCAAACAAGTATTAAAGAATATTGTGCAGGAGATCGATACAGAGGTCAGCATGGACTACATTCAAAAAACAGTTGCTGCCCACTTTAACATTTCTTTAGAAAGTTTAAAGAGCAAGTCTAGAAAAAGAGAGCTCGTTACTGCCAGGCAAGTAGCCATGTACTTTGTCAAAAAGTACACTAGCTATTCCTTAAAGTCGATTGGCCATTATTTTGGTGGTAGAGACCACAGTACGGTCAGCCACGCACTACAAGCTGTCAATGACATGCTCGACACAGAGCCCCATTTCACGCGATCCTTTAAAGACCTCCAGCGCAAAATCAAGTTTAGGGTCCCTATGTGAGCCTTTAATGAAAAGCTCTTTCCTGATAGAACTACAGCTTTGCTACGCATATTTGCCCATTTTGGAGCCTAGCTGCTGCAGAATGGAAGGGAGGATGATTATCCCGGAGTGAGTCTAAAAGCAAACCAGCGATCAAAGCTTCAAAACACAAGTTAAGCCTATTGTTCTCCAACACTGGGGCAATAATATTGATCTTCAAGCGTCTTGCCAGCTTTTTAATTACCTGTTTCTGTAAAGGCTATACATTGTTTTTACAGTACTCAATTAAAGCGTTAGCTTTGCTGTCCTCTTTTCAAGAAAAAAGCTAAACCTGACTGCCATGCGCACGCATACAAGCAACCAAGATGCCCTCCACTATCACCAACAAGCACCCGCAGGCAAGCTAGCTATCCACCCTACCAAGCCCCTCCAATCACAAAAAGACCTATCCTTAGCCTATTCTCCAGGGGTAGCAGCGCCTTGCAAAGCCATTGCTGAGGATTGGAGAAAGGTTTTTAGCTATACAGCTAAAGGCAACTTAGTAGCTGTAGTCTCTAATGGTACCGCTGTGTTGGGGCTTGGCAACATCGGCCCTGAAGCCGCTAAGCCTGTGATGGAAGGGAAAGCCATCTTGCTTAAAAAGCTGGCCAACATTGATGCCTTTGACCTAGAACTAGACGCCACTGACCCAACAGCAGTCATACAAATTGTCAAGGCTTTGTCTCCTACCTTTGGTGGCATTAATCTAGAGGACATTAAGGCGCCTGAATGCTTTCAGATAGAAGAAGCACTCAAGGCCCAGCTCCACATCCCTGTCATGCATGACGACCAGCACGGCACAGCCATTATATCAGGGGCAGCCTTGCTCAATGCGCTAGAATTAGCTAACAAAGACATTGAGGACATCCAACTGGTTGTCAATGGAGCAGGTGCTGGTGCGATTGCTTGTGCCCAACTTTACCTAGCCCTAGGTGTCAAACAAGAAAATATTGTCATGTGTGATAGCCAAGGTGTTATTCACAAATACCGCAGAGACCTCAATGCTTATAAGGTAGCTTTTGCTACAGATCGGCCACTTTACACCTTGACCGAGGCACTACAAGGAGCCGATGTGTTCTTGGGACTTTCTGTAGCCAACCTCATAACGCCTGCTCATCTCCAAGCCATGGCAGAGCAGCCTATCGTCTTTGCCCTGGCCAATCCTGATCCAGAAATCGCTTATGAGGTGGCCATGAATGCACGGAATGACCTGATTATGGCCACTGGCAGGTCGGACTATCCTAACCAAGTCAACAACGTTTTGGGCTTTCCCTACATATTTCGGGGTGCGCTCGACGTTCGTGCCACTGCCATCAACGACGCCATGAAGCTGGCTGCTGTCAAGGCCATTGCTGCCCTGGCCAAAGAGACCGTTCCTGCAACGATCAAAGCAGCCTATGGCAATGTCCCATTGACCTTTGGCAAAGATTATCTACTCCCTAAGCCTATGGACCCCCGGCTTATCAACACCGTCTCCGTGGCTGTTGCCCAAGCAGCGATGCGATCCGGCGTAGCACAAGTCCCTATCAAAGATTGGGAAGCGTATCATACTGCGCTCCAACAGCGCATCAGTTAATCCATAGCACGCCTCTGTATGGCTAATAGCAATCGAAAAGCGGTATTAGAGCGAGTAGTGATCGGAGATATGGTAGCAGGAGTCCTGCCCGAGATAGGGCGCTGCTGGGTGAAAAATACCAGTTGGTTACTGTTCAGCCTGTAGACATGTTTCCTTATACAAGTCATGTGGAAAATGTAGCTTTACTAACCAGCATTGAGTAACTTGCTGTCCTGAGTCGATAACTGAGGACCTACTAGGAGGAGGCGCTCCCGGGTATATCTCTAGCCATGTTTTTATATTTCCTATTCGAAGAGCAATGGGCTTGAAGGCCTTAAAAAACCTCTTAGCTTTAGACCTATCCCTATGCGGCAGCAAACTTTACTCCAGATTACTTCCCTCTTACTTTTGCTTCTTGGGTGTGGGGACCTTCCGTCCTCTCCCGGTAATAGCCAGGGGCACAGTACAGAGGGTGATTTTTGCGAGAGATGTACTGGGAACCGTGAGCCCCTAATCAACAATTTCTCAACTCGGATACAGCGCTACAGATAGCCCTCCTTGAAAGTATACTAGAGCAAGTCAACAAGGATGAGTGGGCACATTTCATGAACCACTATCCGAATCGAAACTGGATCTGTCATCTATGCAATTATTACAATAAGCACTCCAATAGCAACTGCCATATATGCTCCGCTCGTAAGTGCTGCAACCAAACAGCTCAGGGGCAAGCCTCACTGGCAGCTTGCCTCGCCTACCTCATAGGCCAGCTCCGAGAAGATGGCATAGCGCATTCTTCACCCCAAAAGAGGCAAAAAAGATGGCTTTGTGGCCTCTGTCACTGCTTCAACTTTGATGGAGAGTATATTTGTAAAAAATGCGAGTCAGGATATGAGCGCAGTCAAGAGTATCTGGAGAAGAAAAAAGTTGAGTTCATGGAGTACATAAACAACGTTATAGAACGCTTTAAAGAAGATCAGAGTAAAGAATGCGCTCTCTGCTTTGAAGCCAAACCATATGACGAACCTAATGCAATTAACTGCGTTAGTCCTCAATGTGTCAAAGTCCACCACGTTTGTAAGCAATGCTACCTCACCCTACTAAAAAAAGCTCTCACGGAAGACAAGCACTTCCTGGAATGTCCTTTCTGTCGCAGCAAGATATCTATTTATTCAACACTATCAACATAGTTTTACTTAAGAAAATAGAGCACCTAAGTGCACAACGATCCTACCCTCGACGGCAAATACCTAGGCACCATCTCTGCTGACTTTGTCAAAGTGGCTGATAAGCTCCAAGAGGCTTCTTACCTTATTAGAAAGCAAAAAGACTATACCTACCCTATCTTTCCCATCTCCAAAGTACCGCTCTCTATCGGTGCTTTGCTGATTGAAAAAGGCGAAGTAGACAATCAGTGGCACTACTATGCTGCTTACCTAGATGCATTAATACAATATGGGCTGATTGCTCAAGACAAGGCGGCTGTCTTTCAGAACGCTTACAAAGATCCCGACGAGTTTTGTTGCCTGCTTGTGGTAGACCCAGACTTTACCAGTTTTGTGTATATTCCTTATCCATTAGAAGATGAATGATTCATAGAGGCAGGCATTGAGTGCTCCCTGCTTAGTTCAGGGAGAGTTACTGGCTCAGCTTTGAGCATTTTTTCTATCAGGTTAGGTTAGTCCTTTGTTCTGCTGCTTGATTATATTAAAAAAGCGATTCCCTATGAACATTTTAGACGATTTTTAGCTAAAAATCGTCCTTGAACTATTAGAAGAGCAATACTATCTTAACGCAAGAAGTTTAAGTTAAGTACAATGTATAGAGCAAGCACACTGCTCATCTTAGCAATAGCCTATGCTTCCAGGGATGCGTGAGTACAACATGTATCTACTCGCATCCTTCAGGGGCCAAGGTATAATTGATGGGGGGTACCAAGGAGTAACCCCCGGTCGGTATCAGTCTCAAAAGCCTGCCTTTTCGAGAACCATAATAAAACTTCAAAAAAAGGGCTATCAGTCGTTGAATACCACCATTAGAAGAAATGAAAGAATCAATTGGTGGGCCGTACTGGGTTCAGGATTTTTAGTGTTGCCACTTGGCTGGATTATGGACTATAAACCAGAGCATACCTATGAGCTGGAGCAAGATACCGGGACAGAAGATGGTTCAGGTACAAGCCAAGCATGGTGAGGTTGCTATAGCTCTTTCACCAAGAAGTCGTCGTTGTGGTGAGCGTACTTGAACGCTCTTGCCGTGTTGCATAAAAAAGCCCTTTTCAGCAAAAAAGGGAGGCATTTGTTTTTGATATTCAAGTATCATGAAATGGGCAAGGGAGTTTTTGGTTACTAATTTTGCTGGTCATTCCCCCAACTATCTTCTTTTGAACATGCTTGCTCAACCTGCCGCACGACCCGACCTGATCTTTGGCACGCGAGCAATCATAGAGACCATCCTAGCAGGCAAAACCATTGACAAAGTCTTTATCGACAAAGCGGCTAGCAACCCCTTGCGCAAGGAGCTACTAGCCTTGATCAAGCAACACCAAATCCCTCACAGCCTTGTGCCAGTCACCAAGCTAAACAAGCTTACCAAGAAAAATCACCAAGGAGCAGTGGCCTATCTCGCCCCTATCGCCTTGGCCTCCCTGAGCCATATAGTACAAACAAGCTATGAAAAAGGCAAAACCCCACTGATCCTGCTCTTAGATAGCATTACAGACGTGAGAAATTTTGGTGCTATTGTACGTACGGCTGCTTGTACTGATGTAGATACTGTGGTGATTCCTAGCCAGGGTAGTGCTTCTATCAGAGGAGAGGCTATGAAAACCTCGGCCGGCGCCCTGGCCCATCTGCCCATTTGTAGGGTAGGTAGTCTGAAAGAAGCTATTCAGTACCTCCGGGCAAGCGGCTTGCAAATCATTGCCTGCCACGAGCAAGGAGCCAACTCGCTTTATCATACTGACCTCAACCTCCCCTTAGCTATACTATTAGGGGCTGAAGACCAAGGTATTGCTCTCCAACACCTAAAGCTGGCAGATAAGAATGTACAAGTCCCCATGTTTGGTCCTATGGCCTCTCTCAATGTCTCTGTAGCTGCTGCTGTCATCCTGTACGAGCATATCAGGCAACAAAAGTTTAAATAACAAAGTCTAATTTTGACTTTCCTTGGCCCCATCAGATAGCAATTAGACCTCAACATTGCCTTATGTTAAGGTTAGCTATATTGAACAAGGACCCTTTAGGGACACAGCGTAGTTGGCTATGGAGGTATCCACAACCCAAGCAATCAGAGCAAAGCTAAGGCAGGTTTTTGATTATGACCATTTTAGAGAAGAGCAAGAGGCTATCATCAAAAACGTTTTGGCCGGCAAGAACACCTTTGTAATCATGCCTACAGGCGGTGGCAAGTCACTCTGCTACCAGATACCTGCTTTGATGCAACCAGGAGTAGCCATCGTTATCTCCCCTTTGATCGCACTCATGAAAAACCAGGTAGATCAGCTCCGCTCCTTGAGCGTCAATGCTGCTTTCCTCAACTCAACTCTATCTAAAAAAGCCATCAACCAGATCAAGAGCGGAGTACTGTCTGGAAAAACGAAGTTACTCTATGTAGCTCCAGAGTCACTTAGCAAAGCAGAAAATCTTGCCTTTTTGAAGCAGGTCCGGCTCTCTTTCATCGCTGTAGACGAAGCGCATTGTATTTCAGACTGGGGCCATGACTTCAGGCCAGAGTACAGAAAGATAAAAACAGCGATTGACCAACAACTGGGTGGATTGCCTATGATTGCCCTTACGGCCACAGCTACCCCAAAAGTGCAACAAGACATTCTTAAAAACCTGGAGATAGAAGATGCCACCCTATTCCAGTCTTCTTTTAATAGAGCCAACCTTTATTACGAGATCAGGCCCAAGAATCAGGTAGAAAAGCAGCTTATCAAATTCATCAAAGACTACCCCCGAGCATCAGGTATCGTGTACTGCCAAAACAGAAAAAAGGTAGAAGAGCTGGCTGTCCTGCTCAAAATTAATGGCATCCCAGCAGCCCCCTATCATGCTGGCTTAGAGACCAAGGTAAGGGAGCAAAACCAAGATGCTTTTTTAAACAAGGAAGTGGATGTGGTCGTAGCTACCATTGCCTTTGGTATGGGCATTGACAAGCCAGATGTTCGCTTTGTCATCCACCACTATGTACCTAGGTCTTTAGAAGGCTATTATCAAGAAACAGGGAGAGCAGGCAGAGATGGTCTAGCAAGTGCCTGTCTGATGTTCTACAGCGCCGCAGACGTCATTAGATTAGCAAAACTTAATAACAACAAGTCTGCTGCAGAACGAGAGAAAGCCCAAGCGCTCCTACAGGAGATGGATGCGTATGCATTATCAGGTGTCTGCCGCAGAAAACAGCTGCTCCATTACTTTGGAGAAGCTTACGAAGCAAATTGCAACTACTGCGACAACTGCCAACACCCTACAGAGACTTACCCTGGGGAAGAGTTTGTCAAAATGGTCATAACCGCCGTACAACAGACCCAGGGACGGTTGAGTAGCGGCCATATCATACGCCTTTTGAGAGGGATAGAGGACGTCTATGTCAAGCGCCAACAGGCCCTCCCCATCTTCGGGCGAGGGAATAAACAAGACGAAGCTTTTTGGAAGTCAGTAATTAGGCAAACGCTACTACTTGAGCTATTGAGCAAGAACATCGCCTACCCAAGCATTCTAAAAGTCACAGAAAAGGGGAAAAAGTTTTTAGAAAAAAGCTATCCTATTACACTACACCAAGACAACAATTATGCATCTGTGGCCAAGGATCAGCAACAGCATATCCCCCCCCGCCAAGAGCAAGGGTATGACCAAACACTATTGAATCTGCTGAAAAAAGTCAGAACAAAAGTAGCGCAAGAGCAAGGCATCCCTGAGTATGTTGTCCTCCAAGATATTTCACTAGAAGAAATGGCCCTGGTTTATCCTACCACCCTAGAAGCCTTGGCCCAAATCAGTGGCCTGGGCGTAGGCAAAGCAAAAAAGTTTGGCTCGCCCTTTATTCAGCTCATTCAACAGTACGTAGAAGACAATGACATCGTTACTGTATCAGACATCGTCGTGAAGTCGGCAGCCAGCAGGTCAAAAAACAAAGTGTATATTATTCAGCAAATCGACAGAAAAATCGACTTAGAAGAGGTTGCCGCTGCCAAGTCACTCAACATGGACGCGTTACTCAAAGAAATGGAGCAGCTATGCTACGCTGGCACCAAACTTAACATCGACTACTACATCAATACTGTCTTGACTAAAGACCAACAAGAAGAGGTGTATGACTATTTTATGCAAGCCAAAACAGACAATATCAAGCTCGCCATCACAGCCCTGGAAGGAGCGTTTGAAGAAGAAGAACTCCGATTGATGCGGATTAAATTCCTATCAGAAGTCTCTAACTGATGGGCTAACAAACACCGAATTAGTATCTTTCCGGACTTGATTGAAGGGCGCTAACAGGAATCGTAATGGCACGAAACAAAGGGGGCATTGCTGGCTAGACTTGAGGAACTAACAAACTATCTTCTATTTGATTGAAAGACAGGGAAGCCTTTGGGCAAGGGTCCTTGGAAAAATAAAAGCCATGCGTTCTCAGAGCAGCCAGCCACCAGTTCTCCTATCCAGGCTTATATATGCTAAAACTAGCGCACTTTATGCGGACAGATACGCTGCCTGGGCTCCAGGCCGTTAGCATTAAGATGATCCCTTCGAAACAAACACCCCAATGAATACAGCTTACCTTCATGCTTGCCTTGCCCAACTGAGGAAGCTTGAGCAGCATCGGTACTATCTAGCCTTCTTAGCGTTGGTGAGCAGTACATGTTTTTGGTTGGCCTGGCCTCCTAACCGCTGCGTACCGCTTTTGTTTGTGGCTTTTGTACCCCTGCTGCTTATGGAGCAACATGTGGCAACGCACAACTACCAGCGCCCCTATCGAACCTTTTACAAGTATGCCTATCTAACGCTTTTCATGTGGAACCTGACTACTACTTGGTGGGTTGCTTCTGCTACAGGCGCAGGTGCAGTATTTATGCTCTTTGTAAACACCCTTTGTATGAGCCTACCACTAGCGCTATTTCAGTGGACAGCCAAGTATCAAGGAAGGTTAGTGGGTTATTGGGGTTTAGTTGCCTACTGGGTCAGTATGGAGCATATACATCTACAGTGGCAGCTTTCTTTTCCGTGGCTCAATGTAGGGAATGGCCTTGCTCATTTTCCTGAGTGGGTGCAGTGGTATGCGTACACTGGTGCACTGGGAGGAACCATCTGGATACTCATGGCCAACATACTACTCTACCAAACTTTGCTAAAAAAAAACGTGGTGCGGCGAAGAGTCTGGGGAAGTCTGGCTGGCGTGTGGATTTTACTACCGATTTTGTATAGCTACTACACCTACGTGCATTACAAAGAACAAGGAGAGGAGGTAGAGGTAGCCGTCATACAGCCCAATATCAATCCTAACACAGGGGCATTTGTAAGTACGGGCGAGTTTCCTACTATGAAAGCACGTGTAGAACGCTTTATTGAACTTTCTGAAACACAGCTCACGAAGAAAACTCAATTTTTAGTTTGGCCAGAAATCGCCATTGATACGTTGTTTGATGAAAACATCCTGAGTGATTACTTGCTTATTGAGCGGCTGATTAGGTTTAGGCAGCAATATTCTCAACTATCTTTGCTAATAGGCCTTAACTCGCTTGTAGGCTATGAAGAGAAAGCTACCAAAACTGCGCGTTTCAGTGACCGATATGGTTATTACGATGTTTTTAATACAGCACTGTTTGTAGGCAATCAAGGGAAGCTGGATACCTACCACAAGTCTAAGCTGGTACCAGGCGTAGAGATTATTCCTTATCTCTATAATGTCAGACTTCCTAAAGTACTAACATCAGGCCTAGGGAGTACGCTAAGGTCGCTGGGCATGCAGGACCATCCCAGCGTATTTTTCAATACAAAGGGTATTGGTGTTGCCCCAGTTATATGCTATGAATCTATTTATGGCGATTACTTAGCCGATTTTGTTCGTAGGGGAGCTTCCTTGATCTGCTCGATGACTATTGATGCGTGGTGGAAAAATACTCCAGGTTATAAGCAACATTTTCATTATACCCGACTCAGAGCTATTGAGAGCAGAAGAAGTATTGCGAGGTCAGCCCTTAAAGGGATATCAGCTTTTATCAACCAGCGGGGAGACATTTTGCAAGTCACTCAGTATGAAGATCAAGCTGCTCTTAGGCACACGCTACAGGCTAATCCAGCGCTCACTTTTTATGTGCAGCATAGTAATTATATACCTATGGCAGCAATAGGTGCCTCTTGTGTATTTATACTTCTGGTTGTAAATACTAGGCAGAAGCATAGAAGAAGGGATAAGAATAGCTGAGGAGGTAGCAAAAGCTACCCCAAGCAGAGCATAGCATGATGACCCTAGCCAAAACGAATAAAACTTGCCAAGAAGTTGCCCGCTACTGCAGTTATCAGGAACGAACCGAACAAGAGGTGCGGGCCAAGCTACGGGCCCTGGGAATAACGCAAAAGGCAGAAGAAGACCAATTCATTCAGGTGTTAAAGGCAGAAAAATTTCTAGACGAGGAGCGCTATATAGAAGCATTCATTAGGGGAAGGGTCTTGGGTAAGCATTGGGGCAAAAGAAAGCTATTGGTTGCCCTCAATAAAAAAGGATTAGATCCAGCACTTATCCAAAAGGGGCTTGATGCCATAGAAGAGGCTGACTACCTTCAGGGCTTGCGTGAGGTAGCTGACCGAAAAAAGCAGTCTCTCACTGGCAAGGACCCTAAGCAGCATAGGCAAAAGCTGTCTAACTATCTACGCCAAAAAGGCTATGAACCTGCCTTAGTTGAGCAAACAGTCCAAGCATCTATAGCAGAACAACCTGGTTGAAAAAATTGGGGCCCTTCCACTGCCAACACAGTGGTGCAGGACATCTTCAATAGCAAAGCACGAAAGATGATCGTCAGGAATAGGAATGCCATTATAGAACAAGTAGCGCCCTGCGATCTTTTCTATTGCGTCTTAGGCTAAGTTATTATCCTTTTAACAAGCCCTAACGACTCCCAGAAATTGATTACTCAATCATTTCCCAGACCAAGAATTTGGCCGTGCATTAGCCAGAGCACACTGTAGCGGCCTTCATAGTACTTATCGAAGATGCATCCAGACATTGGCAAGTTCAACTTGTTCTTGTAGCTCGCGCTGAACTCCATGATGCATGCTACTCACAGGTGCAGCAAGAAAAATGCAAGCCACACTGCAGGTAACAAAGATGAGCTCGCAGTGAAGTAAGCTACTATGTACTCCATCAAATCTTCTTCCCCAACGCATCTGGGTAACTAGATCAGCTTAAGCATGATCTATTGCTCATTGACTCTACCATGTTTTATATCACTATTTCCTCAAGAAACAAGCCTTGAAGGGTAGGGTCATGAGCACTTATAGTAGGTACTTAATGACTATTCATTGGGCTCCAAGTAGTCATTCCTCGACCCTAATGAGCTTAGTGAGGCAGGCTACAAAAGCTACGCGCTAGTTTGTTTGTATAGCCATTATTTATAACTTTCAAAAGGTTCACCCCATTTTGCAAGACGCGCCAACTGCACCTAAAAATACAACCGTAGATGCCCAATGATAACGATAACTCCAACTTCCACCTGGAAGAAGAGGTGAAAACTATACTTAGCAAAATAGCCAATATGTTCCATAAAATGCGCTGGATAAAGCACCTGACGCCCGACCAGCAAAGCAAAGTTGCTATCTACACAAAACATATTTACGCGCCCATAGCCCACAGACTAGGTCTGGGTGAGCTCAAGGCAGAGCTAGAAGATCTTTATCTAGAATTCTCCGCTCCTCCCCTCTACCATGCCACTGAACGGCTATTAGGCAGCACGTACGAAGAACGCAAGCGATTTATCCATCGTTTCCAAAAGTCATTAAAAGCCACCCTACAACAAGTAAGCTTCGAATTCACCACCAAAGCGAGGGTCAAGTCCATTACCTCTATCCTAGACAAGCTGTGCCGGCTACGCACTAACTTGGAGGAGATCTACGACATCTTTGCTATACGTATCATCCTGAACGCACCTTCCTCACAAGAGCAAGCAATATGCTGGCAAGCTTATGATATCTTAAATAAGCGCTACAAATCTCTTCCTAAGAAATTTAGAGACTGGCTCACCGAACCCAGGCCTAACGGCTATCAGGCGCTACATATCACTTTGATGGACGAAGAGGAGCAGTGGGTAGAAGTACAAATTCGTACTAAAAAAATGGACGATATAGCCGAGAAAGGCAGTGCCGCGCACTGGAAGTACAAGGAAGACCCCCAGAGTAACCTGCTAGCCCCCCTAGACCCATGGCTGGCAAAGCTAAGAACTATTCTAGAGCAGAAGCCTCAAATGGTCAAGAATATACTAGTGGTAACAGACACCTTGAGCAACTTCTAGGCGCGATGCCACCGAGCAGCTAGGTATTTCTCAGATATTTTACCTAAGTTGATCTGTAAAGAAAAATTATGTAACGATATGCGTCTTTAAAATAAAGACTATGTTGTAACCAATAAACTATATGATGCATTACCTCAGTATAGACCAGCTCATAGTAGGAGGCTTCCTACTCATTACATTGCTTATCGGCCTATTAGCAGGCAGAGGGATTAAAGACATCAGAGACTATGCCATTGCTAATAAGGTGTATGGCACAGGTGTGCTAACCATTACTTTTCTGGCTACATACTTAGGAGGTAGCAACACTATCAACATACAGAAACTTATACTTTCTGATGGCATTGTTGCTGGAATTACAGTGCTGGGGAGTGCTATCATGTTTATCTATGCGGGAGCATTCATTGTACCCAAGATGCTACGCTTTCAGCGCAGCATTACGCTGGGAGACATGATGCAGGAACTATATGGACCGCATGGGGGGATAATTACTGGGGTGATGGGCGGGGTGTATACCATTAGCCTAGTCGGGGTACAGGTATTAGCGCTGGGATACATCTGTGAAGATCTACTCGGATGGAGGAAGGACTGGAGTATTGGGCTAGGAGGAGCGATTTTGATACTCTATGCTTCCTTAGGTGGCGTTAAGTCAGTAACGATTACAGACGTCTTTCAATTCATTGTCTTTGTTATCGTTATTCCCTTGATTGCCAATGTAGCCATCAGTGAGGTTGGGGGTATCAAAGAAATCTTTAGCAAGCTTCCTGCAGATAAACTAACCGTTTACAAGCATGAACAATTCCCGCGTCACCTTGCTTCATTTCTAGTTTGGTGCCTCTTCCCTGCTTTTCTGTCAGCACCTCCTACCATACAGCGTATCCTGATGGCTCGGCATAAGCAGCAGGCCACGAATATGTTATTTATTACCGCCGCCTTTTTGCTCGTTGTGAGAGCACTAGTGATATTTAGTTCCCTGGCGGTATTGCTACTAGCTCCCAACATTAAGCCGAGCACAGGAGGAGCTTTTGCCTATATAATCAATCAGTATTTCCCCCCAGCTTTAAAGGGTTTGAGTGTAGCTGGACTTTTGGCCATTGTGATGTCTACGCTTGACTCACTTGTTAATGCAGGAAGCCTGCTAGTAACGCACAATGTGCTGAAGCCCTACTTCGATAAGTTGAGGTTGGAGTTTAACGAACTGAAGGCTGTACGCTACATCACGTTCTTGCTAGGATTTGCAAGCATTCTAGCTGCTTTTACCGTAAAAGAAGTGCGTACGTTAGCCTATTTTGGGGCGTCTAGTTTTGCACCAGTGATCACTATTCCTCTAATAGCAGGCGTCTTAGGCCTCAAAACAGACACTAGATCCTTCCTCATTGCCTCTGCTGTTACTATTACCACCTTCATCCTTACCAACCTATGCCTGCCCGCAGCAGTCAATTATCTAATATTTCCTATTAGCCTTGTAGCCAATGCCATCAGTTTCTTTACTGCGCACATCATCAAGCACCAAGGCATTGCTATTGTGAAAAGCCAAGGAGAAGCAAGTGACCCATGGCTTCCCAGGCCCTACAATGCTTTACACCTCCTATTCGCCCTCTTTATGTGCTTCAATTACATGGTGCCCTACTTCATGTATACTAGGCAGGGAGAGGGAGCGATGTTTGCTATCAAGCTCATAGGGGCAATGCTTTGTGTAGGGCTACTCCTAAAGCCTTACTGGGGGGATTGGCTCAAGAAGTATTTTCACCCCTACTGGCACTTCACTTTGCTCTATTGCTTACCCTTTACAACGACTACGCTCTATGTACTCAACGGTGGCGGAACAGAATGGACGGTTAATGTCGCCTTGGCGATCATGCTGCTCTTAATTCTGGTAGATTGGCAGAACTTTGTCATTATTTCTCTAGCTGGGGTAAGCCTAGGAGTGCTCGGCTCTCATGCCATAAAAGGGCCTATGGCCTTATCTTATGAACATATCTACACCCTATTATACACCAGTCTTTTCTCTACGTTCATAGGTTTAATCCTTGCACGTAGCAAGGGGCAAAGGTTTGAAAGGCAGCAAAAAATGCTCAAGGCAGAAGACACAGCCAATCAGGCTAGCCTACTACAAACCGCCGCAGAAAGAGTTCAAGCCCTTAAAACGCTCCAAAACACAGGGGTGCATAACTTGCTGCAAGTAGCCAAGGAGCTGCAAGAGCTACCTGTAGCAGAGGAAGCGGCTCAGAAGCTCCAAGTTATAGAGGAAAAGCTGATCCCTATGGCTTTCCAGCTGCAAGGCATTGATACCCGGGCTCAGGAGCACTTGCGGCTCGAGGTGGCTGCAGTGCCTATACAGCAGTGGCTTACCAAAGTACGAGAAAAACTAAGAGGCAACGGTACAGCATACCCTATACGCTGCCAGCAAGCTACTCAGCAGCAAGAGCTCGTTGGCGACCCTGAACGCCTGATCACCCTCATCAGCAAGAGTATCACAGCGCTGCAGGAGCCCACCGAAGGTCATCAAGAAGAGGAAGAAAAATCTCTCTTACTGGGGCTAGAAGACACCTATCTCCACTACCCACTCCCGGATGTGGCAGAAGGTTATATTAAAAAGGTGCAGGCGCTGCGTATTGTGGTCACTAATGAAGAGAGCTTGCCAACCCTAGCGCCGAGCTACCAACCCGACTTGACCACTACGCTAGTAACTACCCCCGCTAAGACTACCCAAGCGCTCGAGCAACGAGCTAACGAGCGGATTGTCAAGGCCCACTATGGCTATGCTGAGGTAGCTCCGAATACATGCTGCTATGTGGTCCCTATCGACCTCCGAGCGGTCCGTCCCAAAGACATGGAAAAGTCATATATGGAGCTCGGGGTGCGCCCTATTCGGGCCAATGACCACTATCCAGGTGCTCAGGCGCAAGAGGAGGAATTTCTGAAAGCTGTAGAGCAACGTAGCAAAGCAGACATAGGCTTGGTGAAGATAGCCCTAGAGCTGATCAAGTGGTACCACGGTCCGGTAGCCAGGCACTCAGGAGAACCCTTTTACTTACATTCCATGGCAGTAGCGCAGATAGTACTGGACTACAACACAGACGAGCCGACGATCTTGGGGGCATTGCTGCATGACACGATAGAGGACACCTTGATAGCGCTGAACCATATCGGGCTGTTTTTTGGGGAAGAGACCGCTGCAGTGGTAGACATGGTGACGCACTTGCAGAGCTTAGCGGGTAGTATCTACAAGATCAAGCTCTCACAGGAAGAGAACTTGCGGATGCTAGAAAGGATAGGCAACACACGTGCTTTGTATGTGAAGGTAGCCGACCGCATGCATAACATGCGTACGATAGATGTGCATTCGTCCCTAGCCAAGCAAAAGCAGATTGCCGAGGAGACGAGGCAGTTCTATGTGCCGCTGGCAGAACGGCTAGGGCTGAAAGGGGTGGCAGAGGAGTTGAAAGAGCTTTGCTTTAAGGTGTTGACTGATTCTCGATTCCCAACTACGCATTGAAGCACATAGGGAGCAACGCTTGTTGGGATAGGTATCCAAAAAGCTGCCAATAGCCCCCAGTAGGTACTACAGTTTGACGAGCCTCTGGCCGTGGGTAAAGTAGCAGCCTGGGGCGAACGTCTGCGTGCTATGGCGCAAGGGGAAAACACTTGCGCAACTGAAGAATTAAAAAAGCAGACAATATCACTCAATGACCAGGTATCAATACAATGACTCTCAACATGTGTGGCGCTCCGTTTTCTGTACTGCTAGTGATACTGTTATGTGGCGCTACCCCGTACCCAGTGCAAGCACAAAATACTATTCCAAAGCCAACAAGTAGTGCTCAACAACCTATCCGTATCCTCTGCCTCGACGGTGGGGGCGTGCGAGGTATCATTCCTGCCAGAATCTTGCAGGCATTCGAAGAAAAAACCGGCAAGCCTGTCCACGAACTCTTCGACATCATAGTAGGTACCTCCACAGGGGGTATCCTTGGCCTAGCACTCACCATGCCCAATCCTGAGCAAACCGATCGAGCGATGTACAAGGCCGAGGAGCTGGTAAAATTCTATCTAGAGCAGTCTTCCCGTATTTTTCAAAAGTCTGTCTGGCGTACCATCAGTTCTGGTTTTGGTATTTGGGGAGCCAAGTATGATCGTAGGCACTTGGACGAAGTGCTTGAAGAATTCTTCCAAGACAGCCGGCTGGCGCAAGCCTTGTGTCCTGTAGGCGTCCTCTCTTACTCCCTAGAAAAGCAGGCCCCACGCCTTTGGAGCAGCTATGTGGCTCAGCAAGCGCCTTGCAAAAACCAATACATGCGCGATGCAGCGGCTGTCACCAGTGCGGCTCCTACCTATTTTCTGCCCAAGACGATTACTTCTCATAAAGGCGAAGAAACATTGTCTGAGGTGGACGGTGGGATCTATGCCAACAATCCTGCTATTGCCTCCCTGATTGCTGCAGCTAAGCTATATCCCAATTTCCTTCGCAAAGATTTAGTAGTGGTGTCATTAGGTACTGGGAAACGTGGCAGTAAACGTAAGTACGGATTCAGAGGCCTTAGCGGTATTAGCCGGCTCATTAGTGCTATGATGGATGCTACAGGAACGTTTGTGGATGAGGCGCTAGCAGCTATCTTGCCCAATAATTACTATGAGCTGGAAGTGACACTTCCCAAAGCGCTGATGCCTATGGATAACGGTAGGAAGAAGCATCTCCAAGAGCTGATCAAACATGCAGAGCAACTGCTCGCAACTGATCAAGCTAAGCTCGATGAGCTGTTACAGAGACTGACCAAATAAGTAGAGACATAGCATCTGTGCTGCTATCCCACTGAAACCTTCTATGGCTTGCCCAACAAATCTTGAACAACTCGCCAACAGCAGCACCGAACGTGCAGCTATCCACCCCGCCAGTGAGCGATCAGCCATTTCTGAAACCTTGTTAACGAGCTCGATAAGATTGCGTAAAATAGCGGCAAAAGGAAGTCAGGGGGCAATTAGCACACTTAGGCTTGCGTGCCAAACAAACATACCGGCCATGCAAAATCAGCCAGTGATGAGCCCTGGTGATGTGTTCTTCTGGTATGTGTTGGACCAGCTGCTGCTCTACAGCCAGCGGCGTTGTGGCGCTTTCATCTACTAAACCTATTCGCTTTGACACCCGAAATACATGGGTATCTACGGCCATCTTAGGTTGGTTGTACAACACAGAGGCAAGCACATGCGCCGTCTTTCTGCCTACGCCTGGTAGCTTTTGCAGGTCTTCTACTTGCTCAGGAATTGCCCCAGCAAAGTCTTCTACCACCATTTGGGCCATTTTGAGCAAGTGCTTGGTCTTGTTGTTAGGGTAAGAAATACGCTTGATGTAAGGGAAAACCTCTTCAAAACTGCTATGGGCTAGGTGCATGGGGGTAGGAAAAGCAGCAAATAAAGCAGGAGTAGCCATGTTGACCCGTTTGTCTGTACACTGCGCACTCAGCATAACGGCAATCAATAGCTGAAAAGGACTGTCATATACGAGCTCCGTAGTTGCCTCAGGCTGATGTTGGGTAAAATAATCGATAAAAGCCTGATATCGTTCCTTTTTGGTCATGCGTCTCCTTTTCTCGAAAAATAGCCATACTTCTGCTCTGTTCTAATCTGTGCTGCCAAAATTATATTGCTTGCGTATGTGTATTATTTTTTGCTTGGCTGACAGGGAGTATTTCCCTAAATTTGCAATCTCGAATAAGGCAATTGGCACCAAACCACACAAACCGCAACACAATGCTAACCATCCAACAGTTAGTCAGAAAAGGAAGAAAAGGACTAAGTAGTAAATCCAAATCCCCTGCGCTAAAAAACTGCCCTCAGCGTAAAGGTGTATGTACCAAAGTCTACACTACCACGCCCCGAAAGCCGAACTCAGCGCTGAGAAAATTGGCCCGAGTAAGACTTACCAGCGGTAAGGAGGTGCTGGTCTATATTCCTGGTGAGGGCCATAACCTACAAGAACACTCTATGGTCTTGGTCAGCGGGGGAGGCCCTAAAGACTTGGCCGGTGTGAAGTACACCATCATACGGGGTACGTTAGACACTGCCGGCGTGGAAGGAAGAAAACAAGGAAGATCGATTTATGGAGCAAAAGTGCCCAAAAAGTAATGCATCGATAAGGACCGAATAACCCCATGATCAAGCTATCTTAAGTCGCAGCATCTCCCAATCATTCAATCACCCGATGAGAAAAGGACAAGCCAAAAAAAGACTCCTCTTACCTGATCCCAAGTACAAGGATCAACTCGTAACCAGGTTCGTAAATTCCCTGATGAAAGATGGGAAAAAGAGCCTCGCTCATGCTTTGTTCTACGACGCTATCGATAAGATCACTGAAAAAACAGAAGAAGAAGGCTTTGAAGTATGGAAAAAGGCTTTGAACAATGTGATGCCTGTTATTGAAGTCAAACGAAGACGCGTAGGCGGTACTACCTTGCAAGTGCCTGTGGAGGTAAGAGCTGATCGAAAGATTACGCTGGGCATCAAGTGGCTTATTAACTGTGCAAGAAAACGAGGAGAGAGGACAATGATAGCAAGATTGGTTAATGAGACTATTGCAGCTTCTAAGGGAGAAGGCAATGCTGTGAAGAAAAAAAATGATACCCACAAGATGGCTGAATCCAATAAAGCATTCTCACACTTCAGAATTTAGCCATGAGCAAGGAACTAAAATTTTTGAGAAACATCGGCATCATGGCTCACATCGATGCTGGCAAGACCACCACCACAGAACGTATTCTTTACTACACTGGGCTAACGCACAAGATTGGGGAAGTGCATGAGGGAGAAGCCGTGATGGACTGGATGGAGCAAGAGCAGGAAAGAGGCATTACGATCACTTCTGCTGCTACGACTACGTTCTGGAAGTACCCTACCTCACAAGGCAAAGCCACGGAGGAGAGTCAAGCGTACAAGATCAATATCATTGACACGCCTGGTCACGTTGATTTTACGGTAGAAGTAGAGCGCTCCTTGCGTGTACTAGATGGTGCCGTGGCCCTTTTTTGTGCTGTGTCAGGCGTAGAGCCTCAATCAGAAACCGTATGGCGCCAAGCAGACAAGTATCACGTGCCTAGAATATGCTTTATCAACAAAATGGATAGAGCAGGGGCAGACTTTTTCAATGTTATTACAGAGATTAGAGAAAAACTAGGTGCCAACCCTGTACCCCTGCAAATTCCTATTGGCAGTGAAGATAGCTTCAAGGGTGTCGTAGACCTGATTACCAACCAGGCCATCATCTGGAATGAGAAAGACTTGGGCATGACCTATGAGATTGTGCCTATTCCAGGAGACCTCCAAGCTACCGCAGAGGAGTGGCGGCAGAAACTAATAGAGAGCGTAGCATCCTACGATGAAGCGCTGTTAGAAAAGTTCTTTGACGACCCTAACAGTATTACCAAAGAGGAAATCATGGCTGCTATCCACAAGGCCGTGATCGACCTTTCATGCTCGCCTGTCCTTTGTGGGTCAGCCTTTAAAAATAAAGGGGTACAAGCGCTATTAGATGCCGTGTGCTCTTATCTTCCTTCTCCCCTGGATCTACCCCCTATCAAGGGCACTAATCCTACCAACGAGCAAGAAGAAACTAGAAAGCCAGATGTTAAAGCGCCTTTTGCTGCCCTGGCCTTTAAGATTAATACAGATCCATTTGTGGGCAGACTGGCCTTTATGCGTGTGTATGCTGGCAGCCTTGGTGCTGGCTCGTATGTGTATAACAACCGGACAGGCAAGAAGGAGCGCATCGCTCGTTTGATGCAGATGCACTCTAATAAACAGCACCCTATTGATAAGGTCGAAGCAGGGGACATATGTGCTTGTGTAGGTTTCAAAGACATCAAGACAGGAGACACCCTTACGGATGAAAAGAGCAAAATCGTTCTAGAGTCTATCTCTTTCCCAGAACCTGTGATTGGCTACTCTATTGAGCCCAAGAAGCAAGCCGATGTAGACAAGCTATCCATGGCCATTACCAAGCTTGTGGAAGAAGATCCTACCCTTAAGGTAGAAACCGACGAGGAAACTGGACAGACCATTCTGAAAGGCATGGGCGAGCTGCACCTGGAAATCATTATTGATCGACTGAAACGGGAGTTCAAGCTTGAAATTAACCAAGGTGCTCCACAAGTAGCCTATAAAGAAGCGCTTACCACGAGTGTAGAGCATAAGGAGGTATATAAAAAGCAGACTGGGGGTAGGGGTAAGTTCGCAGACATCGTCTTTGAGCTAGGACCCAGAGAGGATGAAAAGCTAGGGCTAGAATTTGTCAACGAAATTGTAGGGGGGGTTATTCCTAGAGAATTCATTCCTGCAATTCAGAAAGGCTTTGAAGCTGCGATGGATAACGGGCCCTTGGCAGGATATCCTGTAGAGGCCATGAAAGCAAGGCTCTTTCACGGTTCGTTCCATAATGTGGACTCAGACTCACTCTCTTTTGAATTAGCAGCTAGAATTGGTTTTAAAGAAGCCGCCAAAAGATCCAATCCCGCGTTGATGGAGCCTATTATGGCTCTAGAAGTGACTACTCCTGATGAATTTACTGGTGCTGTGACAGGTGACTTGAACAGACGAAGGGGCATTATGAAAGGCATGGAAGTCAAAGGAGGGGTACAGGTTCTCAAAGCAGACGTACCGCTCGCAGAACTCTTTGGGTATGTGACCGACCTGCGTACTATCACCTCTGGGCGTGCAGCAGCTACTTTGACCTTCTCTCACTATGAAAAAGTTCCTAAAAACTTAGCGGAGCAGATCATCGAAAAAGTAAAAGGAGCAGCAGCAAAATAATCGACCCATGAATCAAAAAATCCGCATCAAACTCAAGTCTTATGACCACAACTTGATCGACAGGTCTTCGGCAAAAATCATCAAGGCTGTGAAAGCAACGGGCGCCATTGTGAGCGGCCCTGTGCCCCTGCCAAGCAAAAAAGAAATCTACACAGTGCTCAGGTCTCCCCATGTAAGCAAAAAGTCCAGAGAGCAGTTTCAATACGCTACCTACAAAAGGCTCATAGACATTTACTCCAACGATGCCAAGGCTGTAGATGCTTTGATGAAACTAGAATTGCCTAGCGGCGTAGCAGTAGAAATTAAGGCGTAGTTTATTGGCCTTTCTTTATGCCTAAGTTAAGTTCTGTGGCAGTGAGCCAGCCTGTTCCATAGCTAAAGCAAAGCGCACAGAATATCATAGCACACTGTCCCCCTTACTCAAATACAGCCTCTCTTCTGGGCCCTCGTCATTTCTTTTTTCCCAGGCGGCCCAGGGATCACTTCTACGTACATACCTAGTTCTTTGAGGTGGCGCTTGAGCTTGCCTTGCGCACAATAAGTAACTATGATCCCGCGGTTTTTCATCATCTGACATATCTTTTGCAGTAAAGTAAATTGCCACATGGCTGGCTGCTTGCTAGGGGCAAAGGCATCAAAGTAGACTATGTCAAAGGTATTGGGTGCTGTAGAGAAAGCTTCCAGAGGTTGCTCATACTTGTGCAGTAAAAAGCGATCTGATAAGTGGCAGGAAGAAGTGGCTGCTCCTTGGTGTATCTTTTCAAAAGTCGCTTGTAGCGTCTGGTGGGTAACAGTGTAGTGCTTCGCTTGGGTCAGCTGCGCTGCGTAATTGAAGCGCTGTATATACTCACAAGGAACAGGATGGGGCTCTAAGCCAGTGTAGGCTAGCTGTAAGGGATTTTTTAGCCATGCTAAGTAAGTAAGCAGCACATTCAGCCCAGTGCCTAGCCCTACCTCCAGAATCTTGATGCTGGACTGAGGTTGCTCTTCTAGAAAGTGTATGAGACCTTGCTGAACGAAAACATGCTTGGATTCTTGAATGGCACCATGCGTGGAATGGTAGATTTCATTTAGTTCAGGCATCCACAAAGTATGTGTACCGTCCTGGGTGGTGATTAGCTGAGGCTGGCTCATCAAGTTAGTCTTAATCTACACTATATGCTGTTTAGGGGTTACGCTGATAGTAAATGGTAGAGCAATTGTCAGTATGTAAAATACGCTGAGCTGTACGCTGCACGGCTGCTGATGTAACCTTGTGGATGCTTTCAGCCTCGCTGTTTACCAGGTTGGTATCTCCTAGTACAGTAGCCACCGCTAGCTCTTGTGCCCGATAGACTAAATCCACACCTGAGAACACCCGGTGGGACTCTGCCTGATTTTTTGCTTTGTCTAGCTCACTTGCTGTCAAGGCTCCACGCTGCATGGTTGCAATAACGGTTTGCATGGCCTCCTCAGCTGCCTCAAAAGACACGTCATTGTTGAGGTAACCACTAATGATGCACAACCCCGGATCAATGGTCTCGGTCGTATAGGCTCCTATTGCGTTGAAATATTGCTTTGTATCGACCAGCTGCTCATATAATCTGGAAGATTGCCCTCCTCCTACAATGTCGGTCATCAACGCAACTGCATAGTAGTCTGGGGACAGTCGTCCTGGGCCATGATAGGCTTTGTAGATGGCATTCAGGGGTACATCAGCTGTTACAGTAAGGCCTCTGGGCGAAGTTTGTGGGGGCTCTTGAGGTAAGGCCCGCTGATAAGTCGGGCCAGGGGAGATAGGCGCAAACCACTTTTTACTTAGCTTCTTGACTTCCTTGTATTGTATGCCACCTGCTACAACCAGCACAGCATTATTGGGCACATAAAACTTGTGAAAAAAAGCTTTCACCATTTCCATGGTGGCGTTCTCTATGTGACCAACCTCTTTGCCAATAGTAGGCCAGCGGTAGGGATGCTGCGTATAAGCCAAGTCAAATAATTTGAGCCATACATCACCATAAGGTTGGTTCAGGGATCTTTCTTTAAACTCCTCAATCACTACTTTTTGCTGCACGGCCAAGACTTGCGGATCAAAAGACAACCCAAGCATGCGATCTGATTCAAGCCAAAAAGCAGTTTCGAGATGAGCAGCAGGTAGGGTGCAGTAATAGTTGGTCACATCAGGAGTCGTATAGGCATTGTTGTCGCCTCCTACTTGCTGCAGCGCCTTGTCGTAGGTAGGAATGTGCTGGGATCCGCCAAACATCAGATGCTCAAAAAGATGGGCAAACCCTGTTTTGGCTGTATCCTCATCCCGAGAGCCCACGTCATACATGATGTTAACAACAGCAATAGCACTGTTGGGGTCTTCGTGTACGATAACCCGAAGGCCATTGTCTAGGGTAAAGCTGCTAAAAGTGAGCATGTCACTAAATTACACTGGATGGGCCATTTTGCGAGCATAATATCAATAGTCTATGGCTTTAGCCCAAAGAGAGCAGGCCTTGCTCAGGCTGTTTCACCGGCATCTTTGCATGTTGCTTGACTTTTGGGACTACTGTCTATAGTCTTACTATATGCTACATTGATGTAACGCTAAAAGAGGCAGTATGAAAAATTTTTCTCCACTGTATTGGCCTTAACGTTCTCTACAGTTATAGCCATGGCGAGACCACCAAAACTGATGAGCAGGCGATGGAGAAATTCAAATTTGGCCCCCAAGTAGGCGGGGCGATTGTAAGCAGAAAAGCTGGTCTGTTCGGAGAATATGCACTTACTAGAGGATTGGGAATTAAATCGGGCCTTTTTTATGAGTCGAATTGTTTCGGTATGCAAGACGTGAATGACGAAAAAGGCAACGGGGCGCTTGTACGTGCTAAGTATATATCCTTACCTGCCATTCTGCGCACTTATCCAGGAAGGAGCAGGCAATTTTGCGTGTTCTTTGGGTTACAAGGACGCTATCTAATCGGGGGAGAAGCCGTATACATTTCAACAGAAGATCCTGATCAGATCGCCTCTATACTATCGGACCCTTCGAAAACCCTTTCTCCTGTAAATCTTAAAGATAAAACCCAACATACAACCCCAGTAAGCATTATTGATGAAGTGCAAACAGACTTTGGGCGCCTGGTCGTTGCAGCTAGACCTAGGCTATAATTTTGCTAAAGCGTTTTTGAAGTAGCCAGCCTTTATAAACACAGCACAAGGCTATCCATCAAGGATAGCCTTGTGATTTTTGCTTAAACCTTACTTTAGCTTGTCATTCCTGGCAAAAGCTGTTACCTTGGTTGCTCCAAAACAGTGCCTACCATGCGTCATCTATCCTCTACTGTTCCCAACCATCACACTACGTCAGTGCCGAAAAGCAAAGGAAAGAAGCCTGACTGGCTACGGGTCAAGCTCCCGGTGGGTAAGGAGTATACGAAGGTGCGCAGTATCGTAGACCAGTATAAACTCCACACTATCTGTACCAGCGGCAATTGCCCTAACATGGGGGAATGTTGGGGGGCAGGCACAGCCACGTTTATGATCTTGGGGAATGTATGTACCCGTAGCTGTACCTTCTGTGCCGTAGCCACAGGCAAGCCCACTGAGTATGACACAGAAGAGCCCAAACGAGTAGCCCAAGCCATCCAGCTGATGGGGGTCAAGCATGCAGTCATTACTTCAGTCAACCGCGATGAGCTCAAAGATCGAGGCGCAGAAATCTGGTTTCAGACTGTCCAGGCAGTCAAAAAGCTTTGTCCTGATACGACCGTAGAAACGCTCATTCCAGATGTGAAAGGAACATGGGAGGCTTTGTACAGAATGATTGAGGCCGGCCAAGAAGTAGTGTCTCATAACATAGAAACGATCGAAAGGCTTTATCGCAAGGTCAGGCCCCAAGCTAAGTATGCCCGGAGCCTGGAGCAGATCAAGCTGACTAAAGAATACGGCAAAAGAACCAAATCTGGTATTATGCTAGGGCTGGGAGAGACGGATGATGAGGTCTATAAAACCATGGATGATCTTGTAGCCCATGGCCTGGATATTCTTACGATAGGGCAGTACCTACAGCCTACCCCATTGCATCTGGAAGTAGTGGAGTATGTGTCGCCTGCCAAATTTGCACACTTTAAAGAAGAAGGCTTGAAAAGAGGGTTGAAGTATGTAGAATCAGGACCTTTGGTGCGGTCTTCTTATCGGGCAGAAAGGCATGTCAACGTTTGAAGATTGAGCTATCTAATCAGTATAAGGCATAGTGATTAAATAGCCCCATAAGATTAACTAAACGGGTCAAGCAATGAGCTCGATTTCTTCCCCTTGCTTATTAACGAACTTGAATTCAGTAAGGCCTATGGATGAGTCTTCTGAAAGTTTCACCCATTTTTTGTATTGTAGCAACCACTTTAGCCTTATGGAGGGAAATCCTGAAGTAAAATAGGCGTATAAGTAGGGATGTACAAAAAGAGTCACGCCTTGTTCGTTTTGATTGAGCAGCACTAGCTGAAGGTTCCTTTCAATCTGGTCAGCAACGGCGATAGAAGCATCGATCTTGCCGGTGCCCCCACAAGAAGGACATTGCTCTTGGGTCACCACATTCATTTCTGGCCGTACTCGTTGGCGTGTAAGCTGCATAAGGCCAAACCTCGAGAGGGGGAGTACAGTAGTTGTAGAACGATCCTCTTTGAGGTACTCTTTCATTGCCTGATAGAGCTTGCGCTTGTGCTCAGCGTTTTTCATGTCGATGAAGTCCACAACAATAATTCCTCCCATATCCCTTAGCCTGAGTTGCCGTGCTACCTCCCTGGCAGCCGCCAAATTCACTTGCAGAACCATCTCCTCCTGATCTTGCTCTGCCGTAGTCTTATTGCCACTGTTTACATCTATCACATGCATGGCCGCTGTGTGCTCTATAATCAGATAGCCCCCACTTTCTAGGTTGACCGTCTGGCCAAAAAGCATCTTTAACTGTCTTTCGATGCCAAAATGCTCAAATAGCTTAGTTTTGCCTTGGTATTGTCTGACGATCTTTTCTTTTTCCGGAGCAATCTTTTTGATGTACTGCCTGATTTCATCATAAGCTTTTTTGTCATCAACGACGATGTTGTCAAAAGACTCATTAAGCATGTCCCTCAAAATAGAAGAAGCTCGGTTCATTTCTCCGATAATCTTGTTTTTGGGAAGTGCTTTTTTGAGCTTATTAACTCCTTCGTCCCACTTCTCGAGTAGGTCTTTGAGGTCTTTGTCTAGCTGGGCAACTTCCTTGCCTTCTGCAGCTGTCCTAACAATGACGCCAAAGTTTTGGGGTTGAATAGAAGTAATCAGGCGTATGAGCCTGTTCCTCTCTTCGCTGCTGGTGATTCTTTTAGAGATGTTAACAGTGTTCGTAAAAGGTACGAGGATCATATACCTGCCTGCCATAGAGAGCTCAGAAGACAGGCGAGGGCCTTTGTTAGCAATAGGCTCCTTGACAACTTGTACCATTATAAGTTGCTCCCTAGTAAGTACCTCGGAGATCTTGCCTAGCTTATCTATATCTGGTTCAAGAGCGAACTGAGTTAGCTTATCGCTAGGATGCTTGCCCTTGGTAACCAGCTGCATGAACTTATTGAGGGAGTTGAACTGAGGGCCTAGGTCAGAGTAATGCAAGAAAGCATCTTTCTTGTACCCTATATCGATGAAACTAGCATTTAGGCTAGTGGCAACCTTTTTAACAGTACCTAGATAAATATCTCCGACTGTAAACTGATTATCCTTTTCTTCTATATGATACTCAAGCGGTCCTCCCCCTTTCAGCAGTGCTATCCGAAAGCCATTTTGCGTAGCACTAATAACTAGTTCGTTAGCCAATCTTTCAAAGATTTCGTTTAAAGAAAATGGACAAACAGCAAAGCAGTGTGATGATATGTAGAAAAGCAGTCTGAATAGTGAACCCTGCTCACGCTTTTACTTCTTTTTGTGTCTGTTCATCCTTAGGCGCTTTTTGCGTTTATGGGTAGCTATCTTATGTCTTTTTCTTTTTTTACCACAAGGCATGTTGGTCGATGTTTCTTAATGGGTTATGGGTATGCAGCTTTCAACGACTTTACTCAGGGCAAGAGTGTAAAAGACTTTATGATAGACCCCGGAGGCTGCTTAGTAATGCCCCAATAATCCCTGCTCTAGTACTTGCTTAGCTTATCATACTAGCTACTGTCTACCCAGGGCGCGGTGAATCTAACACTTTTTTCTGAATTCCTACCTCGACCAGTAGGTTGCTACCTGGGGGCGTTGCTTACAACTTTCTGATTATATGCCTTTTCAATAGTCTCATTTTAATACCATCGACTTTAATTATGGTCGCTCTCCCTGAAAAGCTAAACAGTACTTAGGCGCAAGAGACAGCTGTACTGCCCTAGATACTAGTCTTCACACTGGCTTTAATCTTGTCTGAGAAGGCCTTAGAAGGATGAAAGCTGGGCACGTAGTGCTCCTTAATAATGAGTGCTGTATTTTGGGATATGTTTCTGGCTATTTTTCTAGCTCTTTTTTTATTTACAAAGCTACCAAAGCCTCTAAAATGCACTTTTTCCCCTTCAGCCATAGCGTTTTGGATGGTTTGAAAAAAAACTTCTACGGTAAGTTGTACATCGGCTCTACTGATACCAGTTCTTCTAGAAATTTCCGAGATGACCTGTGACTTGACCACGTCGCTTGGGTTTAGGTGAGGAGTAGTTTGTCTTAAACTAAGTTGGTTGGCTACGATAAGCCTATACCTACTAATTTCAAAGAGCATTCATTTCTTGATACTTCTTGTAACTTGTGTGTAAGGGATCTTCTAGTAATTAGCCCATGGCATTGTCACAACTCGCCATCCAATACCCGATTAATAAATCGGCCAAAACGTTAGAAAAGTCACTTTTTGTTTCTTGGCTGATTGCTTGGTACCAAGCACATAAACGCCCTTTGCCTTGGCGAGGGACGCCCGACCCCTACAAGATTTGGCTGTCAGAGGTTATTCTGCAGCAAACCAGAGTAGCTCAGGGATTGCCTTATTACCGGCGGTTCATTGAGAAGTATCCTGTGGTGCAGGATTTGGCACAGGCTGAAGAAGAAGAAGTGCTGCGCTTATGGCAAGGATTAGGCTACTACTCCCGAGCCAGAAATTTACATGCTTGTGCACGTACAATTGTCAGCGAGCTGGGAGGAGATTTCCCCTGCAGTTACAAAGAGCTATTGCGTCTCCAAGGGGTAGGCAAATACACGGCTGCTGCCATTGCTTCTATTGCCTTCAAAGAGCCAGTCCCTGTTGTAGATGGGAATGTGTATCGGGTCCTAGCCAGAGTTTTTGGTGTAGAAGAAGACATTGCGTCTACTCAAGGCGAAAAGGCTTTTTACGCGCTTGCACAGTCGTTAGTGCCGCAAGAAAACGCTGACTTATACAACCAAGCTATCATGGAGTTTGGGGCCCTACATTGTACCCCTTTCAACCCAAAATGCCAGTCTTGTATCTTTAAAAAACATTGCGTGGCGTTCCAGGCTGGCAAGCAGTATATGCTGCCAGTGAAAAGCAAAAAAGTAAAAATTAAAAAGCGGTACTTGCACTACCTTGTCATACAATGCGCTGACAAGCTATACATGAGACGTAGAAAGGCCAATGATATCTGGGAGGGATTGTACGACTTCTATTTGGTAGAAGATAATAGACTCCAAGCTATAGATTGGTTAAAGGATCCTTTGTTAGAATTGATAAAGCGCCACAAATTACCAGTTATAAAGAAGCCTACGTTATACAAGCATTTGTTAACCCACCGACAGTTGTACGTTCACTTTTTCCATGTGCAGGCTACTGCAGAGTTTATCGCGGAAGCGAGACCTTGGTTACTTCAGGCTGGTATTAGTGATTTCACAGCAGATCAGACCCAGGCACTTCCCAAACCCATCTTGATCGATAATTTTTTGCAAGAAGAATTTTATGCCTAGTTTGGATATCACATTATTTAACCAGCAAAAATACTTAGCATATGTCAGGAGTCAATAAAGTCATCTTACTCGGCAATTTAGGTAAAGACCCTGAGGTAAGACACTTAGAGAATGATAGAATGCGGGCCTCATTCACCCTTGCTACCAACGAAACCTACAGAAATAGAGAGGGAGCAAGAGTAACCACGACAGAGTGGCACAATGTAGTGCTATGGACACCGCTGGCTAAAATTGCCGAACAATATCTTAAAAAGGGCAAACAAGTTTACATTGAAGGGAAGCTGACCAATCGCTCCTATGTAGACAAGGAAGGGCAAACAAAGTACATTACAGAAATAGTAGGCCAGAATTTAGTTTTGCTGGGGGGTAGCAAAAATGACACATCCGGTGCTGAAGACCTCCAAGATACTGACACTCCTGGCTTAGGAGAGGACGAGGGTTCAGACGGCTTACCATTCTAGCGCACAAGCTTGTACAGTGCTGTTTCAATCCAAATCAGACATTAAGTGGCCTATTGAGATTAGTCCAGGCTATTAATTTGCTATTGCTGTAGGACATAAAAAGTGGGTCTCATTCTATTCAGCCACCTTAAAATTCACCAATCATCTATTTATTCCATTGGATCAATAGCTCAGCCTTGCAGTTCTACCTACTCAATGGCTTGGCCCTAGGAATACTCTTGCTATGCTCTGCAGTCATCTCAGGTACTGAAGTAGCTTTCTTTTCCCTCTCTCACAAGCAAATCACGCACTGTAAAAATACCCAAGACCTTAGCGAGAAAAGAGTCTTGAAACTCTTACAGCATCCGAAACGCTTGTTGGCTACTATCCTGATCTTAAACAACCTAGTTAACGTGGCTTCTGTTACGCTTTCGACCTATCTGCTGTGGAGCATCTTTGGTGTAGAGCATATAGACAGCCTTATCATGCTTGTTTACACGCTTATCTCTACGACCTTTATTGCGTTGTTTGGGGAGGTCATCCCTAAGATTTATGCCAACCAGAACAATCTGCATTTTGCAAAACTAGCTACTAGTTTTTTGGTTTTTGCCGTGACCGCCTTACGCCCAATTTCCAGCCTGCTTTTGCTCATCGGCAATCTTTTTGGCAAAGGCTTCTTGCAAGAGAAGCATGAGCTATCTATCGACAAGTTGAGCAGGGCACTAGACCTCACAACTACGCAGGGTACCTCAGAGGGGGAAAAAGAAATTCTTAAGGGGGTAGTAAACTTCAGCAGTTTAACGGCCAAACAGATTATGCGCCCTCGTATGGAGATCACTGCAGTGGACATGGCCAATGATTTTCATCAACTCATGGACCTAGTCAATAAGTCGGGGCACTCGCGTTTTCCTGCTTACAAAGAGACCATTGATAAAATTGAAGGTGTTCTGTATACCAAAGACTTGTTGGCCCATCTGGATAAGGCTGAACATTTCCAGTGGCAGTCTTTGCTGCGCAAATGCTTTTTTGTGCCTGAAAACAAAAAAATAGATACCTTACTCTTAGAGTTTCAAGAAAAAGGTGTGCAGATGGCCATTGTAGTGGATGAGTATGGCGGTACATCGGGCCTTATCACGCTGGAAGATATTATTGAAGAGATTATTGGAGATATCGCCGATGAATTTAAGCAGGATGAGGCTATGTACTGGCAGCTTGATGACAGGACGTTTGTCATGGAGAGCAAGATTTCTCTCAACGATTTCTGCAAAGTCACTGGTGAAAGCCTAACTACTTTTGAGGAGGTAAAAGGAGAAAGTGAATCTCTAGGAGGGTTGCTGCTAGAGCTCAATGGCCGGCTACTCCATGCCAATGAGAAGATTTGCTTCCAAAAATTTACCTTTACAGTTATTACTGCCGATACGCGTAAGATTAAAAAAGTGAGGGTAGAGATAGCCCCTCAGGCAGCCACAGTTTCAAAAGAGGAGTAGCCCTGCTCGATGGTTGAGGTACAGCAACGTTTAGTACTACGGAGCTGTGCAATCAGTCCTCCAAAGGCAAGAAAACCCCTTTGGGTACTGGCTATAAAGGCTTCAGTACGCGATTTCTAATAGGAAAAATGGCTTATTGCACAGCCCCAGTGGGGCAAATTGGGCACGGAAGTAACTTCCGCGCTAGGGGCGGGCTTGTGAAGGCTTCCTTCAAGCTAGCAGCCAACAGAAAAAAAGCCCTACCCCTTAGTTTGGAAGGAGCAGAGCCTGGCTGTACGATAGCGTGATGATTACTAGAGATATTTTCGCTGTTTTAGTTTTTTAACGAGCTTATCTAGCTTCGTGTAGTTACTTTCAGCAAAAAATAAATACAACCTACCTTGCTTATCTCTATAAAAGTCAAAACTTCCTTTTAGCTTTTTCAGCTTCGATTTTTTGACCTTGTTGAGGTATGGATTCGAGCTACACAGCTCAGCGAGCTTGTCTCTTGTCTCCCAGGACAGCACAAAAATATGGGGCGCATTGCTGTCTTAATACGGTATATTTTTATAGGTTTTGGGATGATGTAAAGGGCCCTTGAAGGCACTATAAGGCGGAAAATGTTGTTAAAAACTTGGTCGACGTTTTGAATGTCAAACGCCTCATCTACGAATATTACATATCTCCTTAAAAGTTCTGATAGATCGCTAGCGAGCTCAGGGAATCGCTTCTCAAAGTGCTTCATAGACTTTACTAAGAAGGCTTGATCTATTTCCTTGCGCTTGTTTAGATATGTCTTTACCTCCTTATAGATAGCCTCAGCAAACCCTTGAATGTATGGATTGTTATAAATTATACCAGGGCTTCCTGTCAATGCTTCTACAAAAACTCCATTTCCTGCGGCAGTAGCCAATGCTTCATCGAAGTGTTTATATGCTATGTAGGCATGCTGGGAGGGATAGTGCAAGAAAAAATGGTTGATGGTCTTTTTAAGGGCTGTTTTTTTGATCTTCATACATCATATGTGCTACTTCACGTAAAACAGTACCTAAAACAGATTCTGGTGCTGCTTGGCAGGAGTTATCCGCTAAAAAAAGAACATGATTACAGGAGGTAGAAACGGATGCTTCTGGACATAGGTAAATAGTAATGACCGCGCGAGGTAGCGCTTGGGTGCCATAAAAAGCCAAGAGTCGAGTGGTAAAGTCATCGATTAGCTTTTGGTTTGTATCGACGACGTACTGTAGATTTTGTAGATGACTATATATACTTGGTCGGGCGTATTTTGATGTGCTCTTTTGTTGCCAAAGCGTAGCTTGCTTTGATCTTTTCGCGCAAGCTTTCCCGCTGTGCCAGGTCGCCTATTGCACTGAGCACTTGCTCCAGCTCTTCAATAGCATTCAGCTGGGCCAGCTTGCAAAAAAAGGCTCAAGCGTTCCACTAGTTTGGCTAACAAGCTTGACAGGCGGTGTTTGGGTGGTTAAGGTAACTGGGCCCTGAATAGTGTCCGGATATCTGATGAGCCAAGCAAGGAAGAGGGCCATCAATAAAAGCACGAAGATGAGCGTTATGCCCCAGCGGATTGTCCAGTTAGGAATACGGTCCAGTATTTCTTGTACTTCCTCACTACGTATTTCAAGAGTACGCTCTGGCATATAATGGGGTTATACAGTGTGAAGCTGCTCCAATGCTAGTTGATTTTTTACCAAGTGATAATAACTCCCTCGTTGTTGGACTAGTGCTTGATGTGTACCCTTTTCAAGAATCCTTCCTTCTCCTAAGACGACAATCTGATCAGCGGCCTTAACAGTACTTAAACGGTGGGCAATGACGATAGCAGTCCTTCCTTTGAAGAAACGTTCTAAGTTTTTCATGATGATTGCCTCGCTTTTAGCATCTAGAGCACTCGTTGCTTCATCAAAAAAGATGCATTGCGGGTCTTTATATATTGCTCTTGCAATGAGCAGCCGTTGTTTTTGCCCTGTGCTGATGCCTACCCCTTCTGAGCCTATTTTTGTATTGTACGCAAGGGGTAGACTTGCAATACAATCTTTGATATAAGCTGCTTCTACAGCATGTAGGAGCTTTTTCTGATCTACATGTTCTACTCCTAAAGCTATATTATGAGCAATAGTATCATTAAAAATATAGCCCTCTTGCATTACTACGCCGCAGTGATCACGCCATGTCTTTTGGGCAATCTGGCTGAGGCGATAAGCAACTACTTTAATTTCTCCTTGTTCAGGTTCATAGAACTTTAAGAGAATCTTCATCAATGTAGTTTTACCACTTCCACTTGCTCCTACAATGGCAGTCAATTTGTTGGTAGGCATTGTGAAGCAAAGGTTTTTAAGGGTAGCAGTATGGCTTCCTTTGTAGCGGAATGAAACCTTGTTCAAAGTCAAATCATGGACTGTAGGTAGTGCCTTAATCTTTTCTACTTTTTCTGGCTCTTCTTCTTTGTTATGAATTTCTGAGAGTCTTTCTAGCGCAATGTCGGCATCTTGGATGGTGTACATAAGCCCTATGAATTGGTCTATAGGTCCGTTAAGCTGGCCAACGATATAAGAGACAAACATCAGTGTCCCTAGCGTGATCTGCCCATCGATGACCATCTTGGCAGCTAGGAAGCTCAAAAACATGTTTTTAAATTCATTGATCAAGTCAGCCCCCACAGATTGTATCTGTCTTAAGGTGAGCTGTTGCATATTGATGCTGAATAGACGAGCTTACAAGTATTCCCAGCCCCAACGCTTTTGCTGCTCTGCATTTGCAGCTTAATTTCTTGCATACCGTTGATGCGCTCTATCACTTTACTTCGTTCTTCGCTTGATTGTGAAAATTGCTTATAGTCCAGCGCTCTCCTTTGCTTTAAAAAAACATAATCCAAATCACATAGATTGTACTTCCTAGCGTAAAGATCCCTACCAGTTTCAAGCTATATCAAGCCAACACAGCACCAAAGGTTAGGAGATGAAACAGAGAAAATATAACGCTGAGGGGGGTAGTAGTCAGGAGCTCTTTGATGCGCTCATGATCGTGGATCCGCTGCATGATATCGCCCGTGATTTTTACATCAAAAAAGGCCATGGGCAGCCGCATGAGCTTGATAAAAAAGTCTGATATCAGTGATATGTTGATACGGCTGCTCATATGCAAAAGCAGCCAGCCTCTGATGATCTCAATAGCGATACTGCCTAAAGACAAGCATACTTGGGCAATAAAGATCAGATAGACGAAATGGATGTCTTGATGCTGAAATGCCAATGTCTACAACACTCTGCGTAAGAAATGGGAGTGCAAATTATAGCAGGGTGCTAGCCAGCAACCCTATAAAAAGCTGTACTAGAAGTTTTTTGTAGGGGAAGAGGTACTGAAATAGAAAATAGAATCCCTTAGTGGGCACTATATCATGCGTTGTTGTATGTCGTAGGCGTGGGGTGGGCTCTAACAAATGTGACCCCTTCTTGTGTGTGCGCATGGGCGTTATGGCCTATCCATGCTTGTATAAACTCCTCCTTATTGTAGGTGATCAGGTCGTGGGCAGGATCTGCTACCCAAATTTTGTCTTTTTTGATCTTGTAGACGACTACAAAGTGCTTTTGTTGCCAGAAAACAATACAAGGCAGGGGCACGTCTTGTTGCAATTTTTCAAAGCTGATCTTCACACCCAAGGTGCGGAAGCTTATCGTTTCTGCTGCCTTACTAATATAGCTTAAGGCACTCCCCTGGCGGGTGGTTTCTGTAAGTGCTCGTAGCTTTTTTAATGATAGTGCACGGCCATGGTACTTAGCAATCATGCGCAAGCAAGTGGGGCCATAGTCCATAGCATCAGGTTGCTTATAAAAAGGGAATGAACTGCTTCCCCATCGGAGTGGTTTAAACATCTCAGCCATGCGATTGTGGGGCATAAAGATTAGTCCCTTTAGGGCACCTTATCTTTATGCATTTATGCAATAAATTTAAAAGACAACGGATGGATATTCCCTTTGGCTACTCAAACTGTACGAGTTTATATTTAATCTTACAGTTGCTAGGCTTAGATTATTGAACTAACTGAAGATTACCTATGAACTTACATCAAATCAAAAGATCATCAAGCCTAAAGTAGGCCTTTTAGCGTTAGGTAAAAAACTAGGCAATATCTCTACCGATAGCGGGCGTGAATACCAAGGGCGGGTAGCCAATCATGCCTATGTGCTGTTGCTCTGTAGAGGGGATAGCGCATACAACAATGAAAGCGTATTCTCTCCCCAACCAATGGTATTTGTTGAGCGTTTTAACAAGACGATGAAGCAGGGGTTCTTTGAGGTGGCTATGTGTAAGAAGCTTTACAGAAGTCTAGAGGAATTGCAAGGGGACTGGGATGAGTGGTTGTTGTATTACAACGAAGCCCATCCGCATAGTAGAAGGTACTGTTATAGAAAGACACCTATGGCTAGCAAGCCGCTGGCCTTATAAAAACAAAATAGGCTGCTGTATACAAAGGAGGTAAGGGACAGTGGTCACTTAGCGGACAGAAAATAGCGTAACTTATACTGCCTGTAAGCTTAAATGGTGTCTAGTATAACAAAAGAAAGAAAAAGCTATTGCTGCTTGTGATCACACATTCCTCATAACTTATAATAACTATTTCCCTTCTTTCATCTTCTCAACATTATCAGCTATCCTCAAGGCCTGTATGACACCTCCTATTTCACCATCCATCACAACAGGAAGATTGTGTACGGTGTAGGCAATCCGATGGTCTGTAACACGTCCTTGGGGGTAATTATAGGTACGAATTTTATCAGAGCGATCACCACTTTTGACCATCGACTTTCTTTCTGCGCCTACTTCCTCTTGTTGCCTTTTTAGCTCTTGTTCATACAGCCTGGCCCTAAGGACTTTTAGTGCTTTTTCTAGGTTCTTGAGCTGGGACTTGCCGTCTTGGCAGGACACAACAATACCTGTAGGGATGTGGGTGAGTCGCACTGCAGAGTAAGTGGTGTTGACCGACTGCCCCCCAGGACCTGAAGAGCAAAAAGTGTCTTTGCGGATATCGTTCATGTCAATACCTACCTCCACCTCACCCATCTCAGGAAGCACTACTACACTGGCTGCCGAAGTGTGTATACGCCCTTGGGTCTCTGTAGCTGGCACGCGCTGTACCCGATGGACCCCGGACTCATACTTCATTATCCCATATACCTGTTCTCCAGCAATGGTACAGATGATCTCTTTATAACCTCCAGCGGTTCCTTCGGTCACATCCAGGAGGCTGAGCGTCCAGTTCATCTTTTCTGCAAAGCGCTTGTACATCCTGAACAAGTCGCCTGCAAAAATAGCAGCCTCATCTCCACCCGAACCTGCCCTAATTTCCAAAATGATGTTCTTACTATCATTAGGGTCTTTGGGAATCAGCATCGTCTTGAGCTGCTCTTCTAAGGTCTGTTTTTGCTTCATCAAACCTTCTAGCTCCTCTTTGGCCATTTCCCTAAAGGCAACTTCTTTTTCTGTGCTCAGTAACTCTTTGACGCTCTTGGTATCAGTCAAGACTTTTTGGTACTGATCATAAACTTGAACAACCTTAGCTAAGTCTTTGTATTCTTTGCTCAGTGCCGTATACTGTTTTCTGTCTGCTATAATATCCGCTTGCACAAGCTGGTTCTCTACCGCTTGAAATCGTTTTTTAATGCCTTCTAGCTTGTCAATCATCTGGGTGCCTAGTTTATAGGGGCCAAAAGTACGAAAAGCATTGGCTTTTTGTGAGTAAGATAGTCCACTGGCAATGTAATAGCGGGATGACTAAAAGGCGTCTTCGAAATGAGTCAGCTGTACTTGGTCATTGCTGTTGAGAATAGCAATGATATCAAACCGAATGCTATGGTTCCAGTTTTGTGTTATGATGTAGTCTTCTGCTGCTGCGCGTACTAGGGCTTGTTTTTTGGCGGTTACAAAAGTCTCTGGATGACCAAACTGATTACTGTTTCTGGCCTTTACTTCTGTAAATACTAGGAGCTTCTCCTTTTGGGCTATGATATCAATCTCTGCTCGTTCGTAGCGATAGTTACGGGCTATAATGGTAAATCCCTGCTTTTGTAGGTACTGTGCTGCCAAGTCTTCGGCTACTTGGCCCAGTTTTTGGGGTGAGGTTTTCATAAGGAGACTGCCTGGCAGGTAGCAAGCAAGAAGCTATGCATTAGATAGCCAGCATCCATATGCAGGCTTCTGTTTATCTTGCATGGTATGCACCGAAAGAACAAGCAAATAGTGGTAAAAAGGTTAGGGCACATAGCCTACCAAGAGGCATGGGATATGCAAGAGGAGCTATTCAATGAGCTCATTGCGATGAAGCTCGAGAATCGAAAACTGGCAGCAGCCTATCAAAAACTTACGCCTAATTACCTGCTCTTCTGCGAACATCCGCATGTATATACACTGGGCAAGCGTGGCACTGCTGCGCACCTACTAGCCAGTGAAGCTACCCTCCAGGCCCAGGGGGTAGATTTTTATAGGATCAACCGGGGCGGAGACATTACCTATCATGGGCCTGGCCAGCTTGTTGTCTATCCTATTCTGGACTTGGAGAACTTTTTTGCAGATATACATCACTACTTACGGTTGTTGGAGGAGGCAGTGATAGCCATGCTCAAAGACTTTGGTCTCTTAGGGGGAAGAATTCAGGGACTTACTGGGGTGTGGCTCGATCATGAAGACGAGCTCAAGGCGTCTAAGCTTTGTGCCATAGGAGTCAGGACCAGCCGCTGGGTGACGATGCATGGCCTGGCGTTGAATGTCAATACAGACCTAAGTTACTTTGACCAGATCGTTCCTTGTGGCCTTCAAGATAAAAAAGTGACTTCTATGGCTGCTGCACTGGGAACACGCCAAAACCCACAGGCAGTAGCACAAATTTTAGAACAGCATATGCTGCGTCTGTTTGAGATGGAGCGAGATAGTTGCGAAATGCAAGAAACACTTCTTTTCAATCCATAACTATACGCTGTACCTCTACAACATGCTCACTCCAGGAGCTACCTGTGTAGCCAACTGACCCGATCAAGCACTGCCTTACTACTACGAACTCGTTAGCTTTCTATTACTTGTCCTCGGCCATAATCGCCCTACTCCTCTCCTTCAACTCCTCTGCCCCCCCTTTCAGCCCTAGCCGAGCTGCCAGTGGCACATAAAACTGCATCGTCTCCTTGGCAATCTGCTTTTGCTTGACTAGGGACGAATGCCCATCAATCGTACGCATGTTATGCACGCGGTCGGCTAACTTCACATACAAACCTCGCCTGTTCCTTGTTCGCTCCGACATCTTTAAGTTCTCTTCCTGTGAGAGCTTGATCTTGTAGAGGCTACCCTCTAAGCGCTGCAAGTGCGTCACCATGTCTACCACTGCAGCGGTATCTTCCCCAAAAACCATCTCGATATGCTGCAGCAGTATCGAGGTATCTTCTACCGTGTCATGAAGCAGTGCCCCTTGGCTGGTGCCCTGCAACTAAGCTTCCTCCAACAGCAACATATCTAGCTCAAACTCGGTATACGCAACCCCATGCTCCACATCACTACCATAACGCAGCATACCCTCTGAGGCCAATAGTAACAACTCGGCTACTCCTAACCCTACATCAGCTATAGCACTGGAGGACTCACTTGGAAATAATTGCACAATTTCCCCTAAAAGAGAGACAGGAATAGCACTCCCCATAAGACGGACATACACCCTCCCTGCCTCACTAAGCCATATCCGTATCTCTTGCTGCTTCATTAGCTCACTGCTCGTACAGAAACGCAAGACTTGGAGCAAGGTATATCTAAAATGGGGCACAGAAACATACGCCCTGAAATCTGCCGACAAGTCTACGGCTACCGACAGGTGCTTGTTGAGAAAAAAAAACCATCCACCACCGGCCGTACACAGTCCCTCATAGATAAGCGTTCGATCTTGGGGGCAATAACGTGGACGCGCAAGGCCTCGACAAGCAACTCTTGCATGTGCACCCCTTGTCTGACAAACTCATGGGCTGTGGGCCTGAAGTACTTAAAGAAATCTATGAACTGTTCAGCGCTTGTTTGCTGGCTCTTGGCTAGGTGTTGCGGTATAGAGGCAGCTTGTAGGTAGGCGTTGCTTTCGATGAAATCACCCACCTGCTTGTCTATGCGCTGAGCGAGGCGCATCACAGCAGCTCTAGAGAAGGAGGCTTCCAATCCTCGCATGGCATCGCTACAGTGCGTAGCCATGTCTTGCAGTCTGCGCTCGAAGAATTGCTGCCTCCTACGGGCAAAGAGCAAGCAAATGAGCGTGGAGAAAGTAACAGCATAGACCAACAAATACCCTGTAGTAAAGTCTAGCTGCAGGTCGATAGGACCTATAGCTAGTCTATAGAAGAGGCATCCTAAGCCTACACCCAGTATAGCGAGGAGGAGGAAGGTAAGCCAGTCTACGAGTACGATGAGGAACATGATAGTGATAGCCACATTGATGAGCCATTCTACACTGCCTTGGGTAAGGAGAAACATCACTGTGCTGGTGAAGGGAATACAATAGAGTAGGGTCAAGTGCCAGAAGGTGGGCAGATAAGGAAGCAAGCGTTGCGCCCATTTTTGCCGAACAATCAGGAGTGAAGCTAGAATACCTCCTACCAAACGTAGCATAAACATAAGGTTATACCTTGTGCCTGAATCATGTGTCCACATAAAGTAAGGCAACACAAAATTCAGGACGAAAAACACGCCAAAAAGCGTATAGGGAGCTCCATATTTATAAATCCTATTTTGGGAGTAGGTAATGATCCTTTTAGGCGTAGGCATCGATTGTTTGAGTATAGTTAGGATACTTCTATCCTGCGGCCGCCATTGTATCTCTCCCTTTCGCTCTACGATAGCCAATCCTTTGTTTTGTATGATATGAAGCCCTAAGAAAGTAATACCGTTAGTAATAATGGCTAGGGGGACTGCCAGATAGCTATAGGGCTTGGGTAGCAGCCAAGTATAAATGTTAAATCCTATTAGAGCTATTACAAAAGCCCCATAAAAAAACTTTTTATCCGGCTTGAGTCCTATAATCCCGAATACTAGTGGGAAGAATAATACAGGGCTGGTAATTTTAAGGGTTAAGAAAGACAATTCTCGTATTTGATCGTTGCTTTGCAGGATTTTACTTAGCTTTATACCCATAAGACCTATGAAGATAGTAGCTAATCGAGCCCATTTTACCTCATTTATCCAGCCCTTACTTGGATAGAAGAGAGGTTTGACAACATCATGTGCTACCAGTAACCCAGCTGTGTGCAGATTAAGAGTCAGCGGTAGACATGATGACAGCTGTTAGTCCTGCGATAGCTAATCCTTTCGCACCTGTAGGGAGCAATTCTTGAATAATCTGAGGTACTATATGGTCTGGCTTACAAGTAGGATAGAGTACAAATCCGCCTAGCCCAATAAGCATAATTGTAAAACTAAATAATGGCTTAAAGGCAGCTATGGTCAAGTATTGATTGCGTAATTGCTGACTGCTCCCAGCCATTAATAGTCGCTGGAAAATAGCAGGACTTACCAGTAATGATGGGAATAGACCCCATATTATAAAGAGAACCAAATGGCGTGGGAATTCTTCGTGGGTGAAAATTTTAAATTTCTCGATGGGTACGCTTGTAAAGAGTTGTCGAATTCCTCCCACTTGATCAAGTACTGTATTAGCTAGGAGCGGTATGACTACGATGATCACTATAAATTGAAATATGTCGGTAACCGCAACCGACTTAATTCCACCATAGGCTGTATAAAGCGTTAAGAGCAAGCCAATGATAACAATGTTCCAATCAGATTCTATATTCAGTAAAGTTGCAGCTATGAGTTTTAAAGCAGAAAATTGTGTGCCTATTAAGGCGACGGAATATAGTAGACCGATAATGCCTGTTATAACCTGACTGTACCTCCCATAAATATTTCCCATGACGTCACCCATGGTAAAACAACTATCAAAATATCGAACTTTAGGTGTGATCAAGAGCGCTACTATAAGAGGTGAAATAGCAAAACCCAGTGTAGCAACGGCATTAATAATTCCCTCTCGAAAGGCTTCCCCTGCTCCAAGGAAAATATATGATGAACCAATATTCGTAGCTAAAAATGTGAGCGTTAGCGTAATGACCCCATACATTTTGTTGGCAGTAGCATACTCCCGAATATCTTTAATACCTCGGCCTGCCCGAAGGCCTATGATGAGGGTGATGAGTAAGAAAGCTACTACAACGAGAGCGTCTAGCCCACAAAGATTCGCTTCCATATAACTTAATGTTTGACAATAACAAAACGCTGGTGGACAACCAGGTACACACTGAAAAAAGGCACCTCACTGTTCACCCTTCATTTTCACTATTGAGTTAATAAAATAGTTCGCTATAGTTCTATGATCTTTTGAGCAGAGAGGACACGAGGATTTGCTATACTACAAGATATAATAGGATATGCATACCCTTGCTGCCTACGCATAGCACCACTGCATCCCTGTAGGCGTATCCTGCAAGGCCACCCCCAGCTCTTTGAGCTGCGCACGAATGGCATCTACCTGGTCGTACTGTTTTTTTACCTTGGCCTGGCTGTATAATCCCAATAAAATGTCTAGGAGGCCTGCTGCAGACACCCTAGGCTCCTCACGAATCCCCAGAATGTCTTGTACAAAAGTGGTGTAGGTATTTCTGAGGTGCTCAAAAGCCGTAGGACCTAGCATTGTAGAGGATAGCTGACCATTTTTCAAAGTATAGATAATTTTTATCAAGTCAAACAAAATTGCGATCACTTGAGCCGTGTTGAAGTCCTCGTTCATGGCTTCGTAGCAACGGTCACAACTTTGCTTGACTTGTGCGCCCAAGGCTGGGTCCTTGTCTGTCACGCTATCTTCTGGGCAGGTCAGTTCGTTGAGTGTTTTCAGTCCATTGATCAGCTTGATGTGGCCACTATGGGCAGCTTGTAGTGCCTCATTAGAAAAGCTAAGTGTGCTGCGGTAATGCGCTTGCAGCATAAAGAAGCGCAGTGACATGGGGCTGTAAGCCTGGTCTAACAGCGGGTGTGTGCCTTGGAAAAGCTGTTCCAACGTGATAAAGTTCCCTAATGACTTCCCCATCTTCTGGCCATCAATGGTTATCAAATTGTTATGGAGCCAATATTTGGCTAGCTGAGTATGCTGAGCAGCTTGGGCTTGAGCTAGCTCACACTCATGGTGTGGAAACAGCAAGTCCATCCCTCCTCCGTGGATATCAAATTGCTTCCCTAGGTATTTGGTAGCCATGGCTGAGCACTCGATGTGCCAACCTGGAAAGCCTTCGCTCCAAGGTGAAGGCCAGTGCATAAGATGGGTGGGCATAGCCTTTTTCCACAAAGCAAAGTCTAGTGGACTGCGTTTTTCTTGCTGACCACTTAACGGCCGCGTACCAGTCAACAAATCCTCTATAACTCTTCCAGAAAGCTTACCATAGTGATGATCCTTGTTGTACGCTACCACATCAAAATAAACAGACCCTTGGGCCTCATACGCCAAACCCGCTTCGATGATCTGCTGGATCATAGCAATCTGCACATGAATGTGGCCGCTAGCGTTGGGTTCAATGCTAGGAGGCTGTACATTGAGCAAAGCCATGTCTTGGTGGTAGCTATTGGTATAGCGTTGGACTACTTCCATAGGTTCTAGGGCTTCTAGGCGTGCCTGCTGAGTAATCTTGTCTGCGCCATCATCAGCATCCCTTTCCAAATGACCTACGTCAGTGATGTTGCTTACATACCTTACCTGATAGCCTAGATGCTTCAAGTACCTGAATATGATATCGAAACTGATCGCACTCCGGGCATGCCCCAAGTGTGCCTTGCCATAGACCGTAGGGCCGCACAAATACATGCCTACTAACGGAGGATTGAGAGGCAGGAAGGCTTCTTTCTGGCGGGTGAGGGTATTATAGACTTGGAGTTGGCCCTGCATAAGCACAAAGCTAAAAGATTGACGCTTCAAAATAGACGCTTAGCAGCTAGACGCGATCTGCTGGCTACCACGCTAGCCTAGAATTTGTTGGTTAGTTTTCCTATGTTTGATCCCATTATCGCAAGGGCAATTTATTTGGTAATTTTATAATGATGAGGCAAAAAAGATTTTTCGCAAGCATTGTAGTAGCCACATTACTAGGCGGAGGCATAGCAGTGGGAGGCTACCAGTTGCTCACCTTACAGCCAGCGCTCCCCAAGGTGATCTATGAGCCTGCTGGAGTGCAGCAGCCTATACAATTAGCTACCCTTGGCATTGAGCCCAAGAAGACCTCAGCGCCTGATCTTGTTTATGCTGCCCAAGTAGCCACCCCGGCTGTAGTACATATCAAGGCCAGTTATGAAGCCAAGACTACACACATCCCCAGAACTAGCACACCGTTTGATCGGCTACTCAAAGAATTTTTTGGAGAAGAGTTTGATCCAACCCCTAGAGAGTACAAGAGTCAACCACAACAAGCAACCGGTTCAGGGGTCATTATTGCGGCAGAGGGATACATCGTTACCAACAGGCATGTAATAGAAGGTGCAGACCAGCTAGAGGTAACGCTGGATGACAATCGCCGTTATAAGGCCCAGCTAGTAGGGCAAGACCCAGATACAGACCTGGCGCTATTAAAGATCGAAGAGAAGGGGCTTGCTTATCTCCAGTTTGGCAATTCAGATGAACTTCAGGTAGGAGAGTGGGTCTTGGCAGTAGGGAATCCCTTTAACCTTACTTCCACGGTTACCAAAGGCATTGTGAGTGCCAAAGCCCGCCACATTAACATGCTGCAACCCCAAGACAAGATGCGGATCGAATCCTTTATACAGACTGATGCAGCCGTCAACAGAGGCAATAGTGGGGGAGCCCTAGTTAATCTCAAGGGGGAGTTAGTAGGTATCAACTCAGCCATTGCTGCGCCTACAGGCACTTTTGCGGGTTATGCTTTTGCTATTCCCTCCTCTATTGTCAAAAAGGTTACTGACGACCTCAAAAAATACGGCGCGGTGCAGCACGCCATATTAGGCGTTACTATCCAAACCGTGGACGCTGATCTGGCTGAAGCAAAGGGACTCAAAAGACTGAGTGGAGTGTATATAGCCGAGGTCAACAAGAAAGAGGCAGCCGAAGCCGCCGGTATACAAGCAGGCGACGTGATTGTGGCCATCAATGGCGAGAAGATCAAAAACACCTCCCAGTTGTACGAACAAATCGCGCTCTACAAGCCCAATGACAAGATCCGCGTCACCCTCTACCGCAAGGACAAAGAAAAAACGGTCACCGTCATCCTGAAAAGCAGAACGCCCGAAGGCAAAATAGAGCTAGGAGGAGCTACGTTTGAAAACTTACAACAGTTCCTTAAGAGTTCTTCCAATATAGCAGGAAGAGTACGCCTCAAGACCCTCAAAGAAGGCCCCTGGAAGCAAGCCGGCATCAAGCCTGGGTTCATCCTAACGGCTATTGACAACGAGCGTGTCACCCAAGTAGACCAGCTCAAGGAACTCCTCGAGGGCAAGAAAAAGGCTTTCTTGGTAGAGGGTTTTTACCAAGGGGGCACAAAAGTTTACTATGGCGTGGATTTGGCCAAGTAGCGGGATTTTGCAGGGTGGAAAGAATATGGCACGTGCTTATAGATGAGGAATGTGTCTTTCAACTTGATTGATTTTGTCAAAATAATTTAGCATGATATTGAGGAAATACAAAAAGCACTTAAAAAATAGCCAGCGTGCTAAGAAGGGAAAAAGCATGGGCCGTAACAAACACCAGCGAGTCCTTTCCTTGAATTAAAGGAGGTCAGCCTACTCATAAGGGACAAGCCTTGAGGCCATGCAAATCAACTCAGCAGTTTTTGCAGGCAGCAGCGCTACCTACACCCAATGCCCCAAAACCTCAAAGCCTGAGCTAGCCCTCCTCGGCAGGTCTAATGTAGGCAAGTCTTCGTTGATCAATATGCTGCTCAATAATAAGCAGCTGGCCAAAATATCGAGCCAACCAGGCAAGACACAGCTCATCAATCATTTCTTGGTGAACGATGCGTGGCACCTAGTAGACCTACCTGGCTATGGATGGGCCTGCGTAAGCCAAACCCAAAGACAGCAGTGGAAAAATATGGTGAAGGCTTATTTACTGCATCGACCGCAACTAACGTTGGTGCTGGTCTTGGTAGATGCAAGGCATGTCCCACAGAAGCTGGATATAGCCCTCATCAACTGGCTGGGAACACAGCAAATTCCTTTTGTCATGCTGCTCACCAAGGCAGACAAAGCATCGAAGCAGCAAGTACAGAAGAACTTGGCGCTGTTCAAGCAGGTGCTGCGCCAAGAATCGGCGGTGCTTCCTTCATTTTTTGTGACTTCCTCCCAAGACCGTATCGGGCGTGAAGCACTTTTGCTTTACATCCAGCAGACGCTCGACAAGCCTATCGGCTGAATGCCTTCCTGAGCTCGTTACCAAAGCTCCAGAACCACCCTCTGGCAGGTCACAAGAGCTGCTTATTGGTCAATGCTATATCCTTGTTGCGCTCAAGTAATCCCCTAGAAGATGGCTGGTATCTATATCCACATCCCTTTTTGCAAACAGGCGTGTCATTATTGTGACTTCCACTTTAGCACCAATACACGCCTCCAAGCCCCGATGCTCCAAGCCATTGTCCAGGAGTTACTGCTACGCAAAGACTATCTAGGCAATGCGCAGGTACAGAGCATCTACCTAGGCGGTGGTACGCCTTCGCTGTTGGAAGCCTCCCCACTGGAGGACTTGTTAAAACGCGTTAACCAACACTTTTCTCTGCAGGAATCCGTAGAAGTCACCCTAGAAGCGAACCCAGATGACATCACCCTGGCTAAGCTACAAGCTTGGAAGGCCCTAGGCATTAACCGACTGAGCATAGGCGTGCAGTCTTTTCAGGACAGTGTACTGCGTTATCTCAACAGAGTCCATGATAGCCAAAGTGCCATGGCTAGTGTAGATCTTGCCCAAAAAGCAGGTTTCGACAACTTGAGCGTAGATCTTATATACGCCATTCCTGGTGCCAGCCAGACAATGTGGAAAGCCGACTTGGCCATGGCGTTACAGCTACAGCCAACACACTTGGCCGCCTATTGTCTCACCATTGAAAAAAACACAGTCTTTGGGCGCTGGCATGAGCGTGGGAGACTCAAGTTGGTCAATGAAGAGGTAGCTGCCCAACAATTTGAAACGCTGGTAGAGGTGATGTTAACGCATCATTATGAGCACTACGAGGTCTCCAACTTCAGCCTACATGGCTGTTATGCACAACACAATACAAATTACTGGAAACAAGGCCCCTACCTGGGCCTAGGGCCTGGCGCACATTCTTATGATGGAGCTACAAGGCAACACAACGTGGCACACAACCAGTGCTATATAGGTAGCTTACAACAGGGCATAGTCCCTGGCACCGTAGAAGTGCTCACTCCTAAAGACCATATCAATGAATATGTCATGACTAGGCTGCGTACCCAGTGGGGTTGTGATATGGCATGGCTCAAAGGGGAGCATGGCTATGACCTGGAACAAAGCAAACGTACCTATCTCGAACAGCTGATCGACCACAAGCTAGCTGTGATTAACGACCAGAAACTGCTGCTGACACGCCAGGGGAAGCTGCTGGCTGACAAAATCGCCACAGATTTATTTGTAGATTAGCGGGCCTCCTTGTGCCTATCGTTAATGCTATCAAGCCTAACCTGCCTGCTACCATGAAGACCTATTTAAGAATATTGTCTTACGCAGGGCCCCTGAAGCGGCGTTTGTTGTTTTACTTGCTTACTACCATAATGGCCATTTTCTTCGGCCTGGTCAATTTGAGTCTGCTTATTCCGTTACTGGAAGTGCTGTTTAGTCCAACTAACATCAGTGATGTGCTAACTACTGCTCCCCAACCTACCTTTTCGCTCAGTATTTCTTACCTAAAAGAGCTATTCAACTACCACTTTATCAACATCGTTGCTACCCAGGGACGTGTGAGTGCTTTGTACTTTGTCTGCATGATCATGGTCATCGCTGTGTTGTTGGTCAACCTTTGTAAATACATAGCTCAGATCATTACAGCAGAGCTACGTATCAATGTGGTACATAATCTAAGAAAGGAGCTTTTTGACAAGGTCTCACGCTTGCACATGGGATACTTTACTAACCAGCACAGGGGGGATATCATGGCCAGACTGATGAGTGATGTGCAAGAGGTAGAACATGCCATGGCATATACCTTTAGGGCCTTTTTCAAGGAGCCTGCCACCATCATCGGCTTTTTTATAGTGCTGTTCTACATAACGCCCCAGCTGACATGGCTGGCCTTGTTCGCGTTACCGATTGTGGGAGGGGGTATTACCGAGATTGTGCGGCGTCTTCTCAAGCGGGCTAGTCAGAGCCAGGCCTCGCTCGGGAGACTGATGGGGATCGTAGAAGAAATCATAGGAGGCATACGCATCATCAAAGCCTTGGATGTACGCCCATACATCTTGGCTAAGTTCGACCAAGAAAACAAAGCCTACAACAAACTCAACCTCTCTATTTTGCTCAAGAAGGGCCTCCTGCCTTTACTCTCTGAGTTCTTAGGCGTGTTGGTCATGACCTTACTACTGGCCTATGGCGGGAAATTAGTTTTGCTCAATAAAGCCACGTTTACAGCCAGCACCTTTATCACCTATATTATCATCTTTTCCCAAAGCCTAGTGCCTGTCAAGTCCATCTCTAAATCCTTGAGCAACATCCAGCGAGGTCTTGCTGCAGGCAAGCGAATTTTTGCCCTGGCAGATACTCAACCAGCCATTGTCAACAAACCAGATGCGCATTTGATCAAGTCCTTGCAACAAGCGATCACGTTTAACAGGGTAAGCTTTGCCTATGACCGCAAGCCCATGATCAAGCATCTGAACCTAACCATCAAGCCAGGTCAAAAGATTGCTCTCGTAGGCCCTTCTGGAAGCGGTAAATCAACGATCGGCAATTTACTCAGTAGATTCTACGATGTAACCCAGGGAGTACTACAAATAGATGGTCGCCCGATACAAGACTATGACCTCCAAGCATTGCGACAACTGATAGGATTTATCCCATCAGAGACCATACTCTTCCACGACACTGTGTTTAACAATATTGCTCTGGGCAGGCCAGAGGCCTCAGAGTTATCCGTAGTAGCAGCTACACGTATTGCCCATGCACACGACTTTATCAAGGCGTTGCCTCAGGGTTATCAAACGGTAATTGGTGGAGGGGATAGCAAGCTGTCAAGCGGCCAGCGACAACAGCTAGGCATTGCACGGGCTGTACTCGGCAAGCCATCCATCCTAATCATGGATGAGGCAACCGATGCGCTAGATAGCGCTTTGGCAAAGATGGTTCAGGAAGCGATAGACCAGCTGATGCAGGACAAAACTTTGCTTGTCGTGGCCCATCGGCTTAATACCATCCAAGATGCAGACGAGATTTTCGTTATTGAAGCCGGCGAGGTAGTAGAGCATGGTACGCACGCCATACTTATGCAGCAAGAAGGACTGTACAAAAAGTTGAGCCTGCTGCACCAAGAAGCCTAGAGCTTCCGCGCCACTTCTTTCTCTTCAAATCCCTCTATTACATCATCTACCTTGATGTCATTAAAATTGGCTATGCTGATACCACACTCAAAGCCATTTTTCACTTCCTGCACCTCGTCTTTAAACCGTTTGAGTTGATGGATGCTATCCGTGTAGATGCTGATACCGTCTCTTATCAGCCGTATTGGATTAGCCTTTTTGATGTATCCATCAATAACATAGCAGCCTGCTACCGTACCTACTTTTGATATTTTGAAGACCTCTCTTACGGTTGCATTGCCTGTGATCACCTCTTCTATAGAAGGGGACAACATGCCCTGTATAGCAGCTTTTACATTGTTGATAGCATCGTAGATGATAGAGTAAAGGCGAATCTCAATGCCTTCTTTTTCAGCGAGTTTACGGGTGTTGGCCGAAGGTCGCACCTGGAAGCCAATCACAATGGCATCAGCAGCAGAGGCCAATAAGATATCAGAATCAGTGATAGCCCCAACGCTCTTATGAATAACATTGACTCGAATCTCTTCGGTAGAGAGCTGCAACAGGGCATCCGAAAGTGCTTCTATAGAGCCATCTACGTCACCTTTGAGAACAATATTCAGCTCCTTGAAGTTACCAATAGCCAATCTTCGCCCAATTTCATCCAGCGTGATGTGGGTTTTGGTGCGTAAGCTTTGTTCTCGCAAAATTTGTTGCTTTTGGGTAGCTATTTCTCGGGCTTCTTTATCAACACGCATGACCCGGAAGGTATCTCCTGCTTGGGGTGCGCCATTGAGTCCCAATACTTGAACAGGGGTTGAGGACATGGCTTCCTGAACGTGATGACCTCGGTGATCATTCATAGCCTTAACCTTGCCATAGTAGGCGCCTGCTAGTACTACATCACCGACCTTAAGCGTACCAGACTGTACCATCAGGGTAGCTACATAGCCCTTCCCTTGATCGAGAGAAGCTTCCAATACTGTCCCGCTAGCTTTTTTATGAGGATTGGCTTGTAGCTCCAGGAGCTCAGCCTCCAGGAGCACTTTTTCTAGCAGTTCATTTATTCCTTGACCTGTCTTGGCAGAGATGGCTTGGCTCTGGTATTTCCCTCCCCAATCTTCTACCAAAATGTTGATGCCAGCTAGCCCTTCTTTAATTTTATCTGGATTAGCTTCAGGTTTATCAATCTTGTTGATGGCTACTACAATCGGCACCCCCGCTATTTGGGCATGATTAATGGCCTCCTTGGTCTGAGGCATTACCTGATCATCTGCAGCCACCACAATAATGACGATGTCAGTAATCTTAACACCACGTGCCCGCATAGCAGTAAAAGCTTTGTGGCCAGGGGTATCTAAAAAAGCAATTCTTTTTCCGCTTTCTGTAATTACGTCGTAAGCACCAATATGCTGGGTAATACCCCCTGACTCTCTTTGGGTAATCTCTGTTTTACGGAGATAGTCGAGCAAGGAAGTTTTTCCATGGTCTACATGGCCCATAATGGTAACGATGGGTGCCCTTGCTACTAAATCTTCTGGATTGTCTTTTGCTTCTTCCTCTGCCTCCTTCTCCTGTACAGCTGTAAACTCAACCTGGTAGCCAAACTCATCGGCAATGATGGTGATCGCTTCTGCGTCTAAGCGCTGGTTGATGGAGGTCGCCATGCCTAATGCCATACAGGTAGATATGACTTCATTAACAGTAAAACCCATAAGTGAGGCCAGGTCGTTGGCTGAAATGAACTCTGTTACTTTGAGTGTTTTAGTGTCTTCCTTGGCGCGTAGTAGTTCCTCTTCATGGGCTTCGGCCATGGCCGATCTTTTTTCTTTTCTATACTTGGCTCGGCTAGATTCTCGTGTATGGCCTCTGCCTAGCTTGGCCAGTGTGTTTTTGATTTGTTCTTGAATTTCTTGTTCGGAGACACTTTCTTTCCCTTGCCTAGCCTTCCTAATGGCTTGGCTTTCCGATAAAGGAAGAGCCACAATTCTTTTTCTAGCTCTTTTTTTCTTTTCCTGCTTTGTATCTGAAGAAGCCACCTGTCGGAATTTTTTTTCTTCAGCCTTGGGCAAAGCCATCTTGCCCAACACCGTCAGGCCTTGCAGGTTTTCCTGTTCGTCTACAGTGATTTTTTCAGCAGGAGCGGATTTTTTTTGAGCTATTACTGGAGCCGTTGGTGTAGCGTCGGCCGCTTGGGGTGATGGATCAGTAGTTTTTTTGGCTGGCTTTTTGTCTTGCTCTAGCACTGTTTTGCCTACTAGCTTCACACCAGGTAGTTGAGGAGTAGCCGTCTCATGCCGGGGGATAGCTTTTTTTTCTTTAGACGTAGGCTTTATCTCTTCATCTAAGGTGGAGAGGGTGTCTACATAACTTTCTCCAATGGCTATTGCTGATGCCTCCTCTTTATCTATGGCAGAAGTAGCAAACTCTCTCGCCAGTATATTGAACTGGTCCATTGTAATCTTTACATGGGGCCTATTTTCAACCTCGATGCCTTTCTCAACAAGATGGGCTACGATGGTAGCGGTCCCTACGTTGAGTTTTCTTGCTGCCTGGCTTAGTCGCGTTGTCTTTTCTTCGGCCATGGGTCTACCTATTTTTATTACTCTGCAAATTCTTGACCTAAGATATTGTATAGCTCATCAATGGTCTCCTGCTCTAAATCTGTTCTTCGTTCCAGGTCTGCTTTAGACACACTCAAGACACTTTTGGCGCTATCAAACCCCTTCTTCTTAAGCTCATCGACGATCCAGCCTTCTATCTCATCTGCAAATTCTTCTATACTCACGTCCTCTTCTTGGTCATTAAGTTCTCTATACATATCGATTTCTTTGCCGATCAGTCGGCTCGCTAGCTTAATATTTTGCCCCCCTCTGCCAATAGCTAAAGCAACCTGGTCGGGCTTTAGATATACGGCAATCCTGTCTTCTTTGTGCTGAATACTACTTAGTTTGGCAGGACTAAGCGCGCGCGTGATGTATAAGTCTAGTTTATCAGTGTAATTGATTACATCAATATTTTCATTCTGGAGCTCTCTAACGATGCTGTGGACTCTGGAGCCCTTCATGCCTACACAGGCGCCTACTGGATCAATGCGATCGTCATAAGACTCTACAACTACTTTAGCTCTTTCTCCAGGCTCACGTACTACTTTTTTGATAGTGATCAACCCTTCAGCTATTTCAGGCACTTCACTTTCGAATAACCGCTCTAAAAATACAGGTGAGGTTCTTGAGATAATGACCTTGGGTGTGCTCTTTTGTAGCTCTACTTTGTGAACAATAGCCCGGACGTATGCTCCTTTCTTGAAGTGGTATTTAGGAATCTGCTCTGAGTTGGGCAGGGTTAGCTCGTTCTTGTCATCATCGAGCAAAATCACCTCTCTATTCAGTATCTGGTACACCTCTGCAGTGATTATCTCCCCAATCATTTGTTTATACTTGTTATAGAGACTGTCTTTTTCTAAGTCCTTTACTTTTTGAATAAGCGCCTGTTTAGCAGTCATAATCGCCCTGCGTCCAAAACTCTCCAACTTTACTTCCCCTGCTACCTCCTCTCCTATTTCAAAGTCCTCTTCTAGCTTACGCGCTTCAGACAGGCTGATCTTATCATGGTCCCAGATGTCTTCAGAATTGTCATCTACAATTTCTCTAAAACACCATATCTGTAAGTCTCCTTTATCTAGGTTGATAATAATATCAAAGTTGTCGTCTGTCTCAAACTTCTTCCGGATTATTGCTCTAAAGACATCTTCTAGAATCCTAATCACAGTAGGCCGATTGATGTTTTTGGATCTTGCAAAATCTGCAAACGATTCAATGAGTTGCTTACTATCCATGGTTACTTCCGTCACGCTTCCATTATGTACAGATATAAAAATAGGGGGCTTGGCCCCCTCGCGTAAAATCAACTCTTTTTAACTCCGAACGCTAATTTCGGAAAAAAGATAGTAGCGTTCAAACTTATGGGCTGTTTGGGGAGTTGTGTGAGGAGCTGCGAAGCATTGAGATAATATTTTCTGGCTGGATAGGTGGACAGCAATTCATTTTAAGAAAAAGCTGCGCAGTAACAACTACGTCTTGCAGGCAATAAGCTGCAATCTTGTCTAGGTCGGCTTCTTTATAGTAATAGTGATTGACCTCGCTGCCTTGCATAAGCTCCTTGCTAGAGGCAATCCCGAACAGCGTAGCCAATAGGTGTAAAGAGGTAAAGCTCTTTCTATCGCCGAACTTCCACATTTCCATGGTATCTAGGTGCGCTACTTCCCAAGGCTTCTTGCCTGTCATGTCTAGTGCTGGAGGCAAAGGAATACCCTGGACGAGCATCCTTCTGCAGAGGTAAGGGAAGTCAAACTCTTTACCATTATGTGCACACAGCCTTAGGCCCTCCTGTGGGAAGCCTGTCGCTAGGAGTTCCTTAAAAGATAAGAGCAATGCTTTTTCATCATGGCCCTGCAACGCTTTGACACGTAGCGTCGGCACCTCCTTCTCATCAAAAGTGACAAAGGCGAGGCCAATGACAATGATCTTGCCAAACTCTGCATAGATGGCTGCTTTTTCAAAGAATAAGTCACTAGGCGCCTCTTGGTCGCTCTTCCTGATCGTAGCTGCCTTTTTATCCCACAGCGATTTGAGGACCTCATCTAGCTCTTGGTATTTGCCCACACAAGAGACCGTCTCTATGTCGAGAAACAAGATGTTTTTGAGGGTTGGGTGGTCATAGTGAAGCATAAATAGTAGCCATCCCCATATTGTGAAATTATCGTCTGGACTCTTTTCCAAAAAGAGATGCGGGCTGTAAATTTTTGGAAAAAGCACCTACAAAATTGCAGTGCAGACAACCATTACAACCAACAACGTTGCAACCTACAAAAATGAAACGGAACTACATAATCAAGGTTTTTACTTGCTTACTCATAACAACGAGTACATTGGCATGTGCTAAACATCCATCTAAAAAAGGCAGCGCTGCCTCTTCAATATCCCCCTCGACGATCATTTACTATAAAATTAACTTAGACGATTCCAAACGGTTAAAATCAAGAAGGAAATAAGGTTTTTTACAAAATTCCTGTAGGCACAGAGGTGATCATTACTGCGAATTTCATAGGACCACAACAAGCTGGAGAGATAGCCTGGCATGCAACTACGGAACAGCGTGGAGCTACGTGGGGGAACATGCAAAATTCCTCACAAAAAAACGAAGCAAAAGAGACTAAGCATGCCTGGCAATACAAAGCTTACTTTCCAGTAAGCGCTACTGTATGGGGAGCGCCAAAAGAACAGATGACTTTTAATGGTGTTCCCCAATTTATAAACGACAAAAAAGAGTTTGTGATTGAGTGGGAAGCAGTAAATCCACTAGAGATAACCCTGCTCAGGTTAGATGAGGCAGGATACAAGCTTAGCTTCGACTATTTTGAGGATAAAAGGGAGCCTGGCCCACTTTTGGGGTCTTGTTCCGCAACACATCTCAGAATCCTATTGATCTGAAAGAGTTGAAATGCAGGTTTGAGGTCTCCTGCAAAGAAGGTCATGGAAGTAAATTTTGGACTCTACGAGGTAGTGAGCTAGACAGCTCGAACACCGAACTAAAGGGCGGAGCAACTTATAAACTACTAATGCAAGCTCCGACACATCAAGGTTCAGAGCTTTTTATTCAAAAGGAAGCTAGTATGACTAGAGATGATTTTACGGATCTACTGATCAAGAAATTCGACCGCTTCACATTTCAGGCATTTGATCAAAAAGGAAAATTGGTAGGAGAATGCTAACCGCTTCGTGGGCGATTTGGTGCTTTAACCCTATATGGCTTACCCCATAAAGCCTCCCGGCGGCGGCGGCTTTTTACAATGCCCTCAATAGGCATAGAGGGTAGCCACTCCCTCCTATGGCCAGCCTAGCGAATAAAGGCAACTACAACAGCAGGATGGATCATATTGCTTTATATATCAACAGGAATTACACCTATTTATCATATATAGGATCACATATATTAAACAATATTGATAATAAAATGCAACAAAAAAGTTTGCAATTCATTGACGGCATTGATAACTAGTGACTAACCCCGATACGTGGAGAAACACTAAAAATCATTTAACTATGCAAAAAAACAACCTATTGGTAGGCATAGCGATACTGCTAGCCGCTACTGCATGCACACAAGGAAGGTATCTAGGCGTCGATGCAGACGATATTGCCAGGACCGCAGAAGGTCATCACGGAAGTGACGCCTGGGCAACTAACAAAAAAAGGACGATTTCCTATCGGGAACAAATAAATGCAATAAATTTGTATACGATGTGCTTAGGGAGGCAGGTGCGACAGCCCCTAAACAGCCCAGTGGGCTGTGGCCATTAAAGGCTCAAGATTGGGCAAACGCTATGAAGACAATTCCCGATTGGAGTTACAAAGGCACCAATGTAACTTGTGAGCGAGGTGACGTACTTTCCGATGGTGTTCACTGTGGCTTTGCTGTAAGTAGCAATATGGTCATATCTGCAACCTTCCAAAGGGTTACCAGAGACTCCAAGAGCACAGTAATGGACACCCCTGCTGTACGAAGATATACAGGTTCCTAGTGCTGCGTTGATGATCTATATCCCTGGGCACTGTTGTCAGCGTATCACGCATGGCGGCAGTGCCCTAACCAAGCCAAGATGAACAAGTATACACGTACCAAAAACAAGCAGCGGTGGGTAGCAGCTGCCTGCCTGCTCATAAGCATTTTGAATAGGCTCCCCGCTCAAGCACAAGCCCCAGCGCAAAGCAGGTGGCTCAATGGGATAGATTACGTATGGCACCACCCTGACTACAGGCAACACCAAGAACCGCAAGACATCGCTACCCAAGGCTGCCCCTGGGGCACCTGGGTGACGTTCCCTAATAAGATTGCTGCCATTGCAGCCAAAGTAAGGCATTGGAAAGACCCTACAGCACTTTTTAATTCACTAGACTTTGTAGCCATGTACAAGCATCCACGCCACTACTACAACCACTGCTTGGCATACTTGGCTGACCCGAAGCATCCAGAACAGCACAAACAAATTGTGATCTATGCCATGGAGCCATACGGGCATTGGTTGGCATTTGACTGCTACAAGCTCTACCAGCAGCAGCTCAGCAAGGAGCTGTTTCAGCTTGCACTAGGAGGCTTTGAGCTCTTGCGTATCCATCCGCTGGTAGTCAACGATGTAGCACCAGGACCATGCAAATGGATAGCATGTAACCTGGAAGAAAACAAAAAGTTTTTGCGGCAGGTACAAGCTGAGGTAGGCTCCCAAACACCTATAGGCTTACAAGTCGAGGCTATGCTCTCTGGCCAATTCGCCAAGCAATGGGACCGCAAAGGCCCCAGCCCCTTGCTGCACTATTGCGACCCACTGCCCATTGCTGCTACGATTCGGCAGGCTACCAAAGAGTATCTCTAATACATAGAGTACAGGCAATGGCTACTGGGTGAATCGAAGGAGGATCTAAGTGAAGCAGCATTGGCTGCCCTAAGAGGGCAGCAGCATTTTCTCATGCTGCTAGAGCACGTCAATGAATATATATTTCCTAGTGACGAGGATCATGGCGATCGTTTTTTTCCTTTTTAAAAGACCCGCATACTACTAACGATGAGAAGCGAGTCTTTCTCTTTGCTATGCATCACCTAAGTCCACGAGGCGCTTATTATCTGCTGAATAGGACTTACTGGTATTACCGCACAGGCCAGCTTGCATTGCCGCTGCTGGAAGACCTGCTGTACTCCTCAATTATTTTTATTCCATATCGTAACAAATACCCACGTCATCCATTTTTAGTGCTTTATAGCGACAGTTCTTTCAATAGGAGAGACCCCGACTCGTTTTATATTCTAGAAATTCTTGACGATTTCATCGCTTTGCCTACCGTGCCTTCTGGTTGGAAAGCGCTGGCTAAGCAGCTTAAAAAGGGCACCTTACTCACCAAGCAAGAGAGGACCCACCTGAGCGGCTATCACGATTTTATACATACGCACTTCACCTTGTATGATACCATACCGCCGCAAAAATAGGCGCAGAGGGTTTACGTGCTTTATACATCAATACAATGCGGGATCTTCGGGGGGCAGTATGCTCCCAGGTCTCCAAAGCGTACACTGGGATGGCAGCTGATGCCGTCCCTTACAGCCTGCTGCTACCCAAGCGATAATTTTGTAAAACACCACGAAAAGCCTTTCTTTCATAGACTCCGCCGGGGTTATCTTTCACAGGTGTATGCATGCCTAGAAAAGCTTATCCTTAGCAGAGCGTAATTGTTAAGCTTACCATTTTAGCGTATATCCCTATGTCCCCCTATACCACCCACCAAGATAAAGCGCACCTAGACCAACTAGATGCCCGAGAATACATCATTGTTAAAGGGGCGCGGGTCAATAACCTGAAGAACCTCAGTGTGGCCATTCCTCGCAACCAGCTGGTCGTCATTACAGGCCTCTCTGGGTCAGGCAAGTCTTCCTTAGCTTTTGATACACTTTTTGCAGAGGGTCAGCGGATGTATGTAGAAAGCTTGAGTGCTTATGCCCGGCAATTTCTAGGCAGACTGGAGAAGCCAGCTGTAGACTACATTCGAGGGACTGCCCCGGCCATTGCCATTGAGCAAAAGACGAATACCAAAAATCCTCGCTCGACCGTAGGCACTACTACAGAAATCTATGATTACCTGAAACTACTCTATGCCCGGGTCGGCATTACCTACTCACCTGTTAGTGGCCAGCAGGTGACTAAAGACAGCGTCTCGGATGTAGTCGATTACATCCAAAAGCACCAAGAGGGCACTAAAGTAATGATCCTTGCTGCCCTCAAGCTTCCTCCAGGCCGAAGTCTGGCCGATACACTGAAGATAGCGTTAGGCCAGGGGTTTACTAGGGTGATGCAAAACGGTGAACTGTTGTTTATTGAGGAGCTAATAACAGACCTAGCTAGGGGGAATGCACAGGAAGCGCTTTATCTTTTGGTTGACCGGCTAGTGGTGACTAAAAACGATGAGCACACGCGGTTTAGGATAGCAGACTCAGTACAAACGGCTTTTTTTGAAGGAGAGGGAGAGTGTTTGATTGAGATACCTAGCAAGAGCCGGAGAACTTTTTCTGACCGGTTTGAGCGAGATGGCATCAGGTTTGAAGTTCCTTCAGTGAACTTTTTCAGCTTCAACAATCCCTATGGGGTTTGTAGAACGTGTGAAGGCTTTGGCAAAGTACTGGGCATCGACGAAAACAAAGTCATTCCCAACAAGCGTCTTTCTATTGATGCAGGGGCTATTTTGCCCTGGCAAAGCGCCACCATGCAAAGATGGCTTGCTCCGCTGCTTACGAAGGGCAAAAAGTTTGATTTTCCTATCCATAAGCCTTACAGTGAGCTGTCAACAGCGCAACAAAAGTTGCTTTGGACAGGTAACAAGTTCTTTAAAGGGCTGGATGATTTTTTTGAATACCTCACCAGACACGCTCATAAAATTCCGTACAGAGTACTCTTGTCGCGCTACAGAGGGAAAACAGAGTGTCCTGATTGTCAAGGGACCAGAATCAGGAAAGATGCTTCTTATGTCAAAGTAGGGGGCAGGTCTATTACTGAGCTTTTGCTCATGCCTTTGGAGCAATTGGTACAGTTTTTTGACCAACTGACGCTCGATGCCCACCAGCAGCCCATTGCTGAAAGGCTCTTGAAAGAGATCAAGGAGCGACTTAGCTATTTGGAGCAAGTGGGCTTAGGGTATCTTACACTGAACCGACAGGTAACTACTTTATCAGGAGGGGAGCACCAAAGAATCAAGTTGGCTACTTCACTAGGCAGCACCCTGGTGGGCACTATGTATATCTTGGATGAGCCTACCATTGGCCTACACCCGAGAGACACGGTCAGACTTACAGACATCCTTATTGCCCTCAAGCAACTTGATAACACGGTAATTGTAGTAGAACACGAGGAGACAGTAATGCGGGCTGCTGACCAATTGATTGATATAGGGCCAGAAGCAGGGTCAAAAGGAGGGCAGCTAGTATTTCAAGGAGATTGGAAGGCATTGCAACAATGCAAGCAGGGCTATACAGCCCGCTACCTCAATGGCCTCGAGACGATCCCTATCCCTACCCAAAGAAGGGCATGGCGCGACACAGTGCTCATTCAAGGAGCGCATGAGAATAACTTGAAGCATATTGATGTCAAAATCCCTTTGGGCGTGCTCACAGTGGTGACAGGGGTGAGTGGCTCAGGCAAATCAACTTTGGTGAAAAAGATAGTTTATCCGGCCATTAGTAAGCTCCTAGGACGCAGTGCAGAAAAGACAGGCAAGTTTGAGGGGCTAGCAGGGGCGTTACAGCAGATTGATTACATCGATTTTATTGATCAAAATCCTATTGGCAAGTCCTCCCGTTCCAACCCCGTCACTTATGTAAAGGCTTATGATGCCATTCGGCAGCTTTTTGCAACACAACCGCTAGCCCAACAACGGGGCTACAAACCAGGCCAGTTCTCTTTTAACCTAGCAGGGGGTCGGTGTGAAGCATGTCAAGGAGAGGGAAAAACACAAATTGAGATGCAGTTCATGGTCGATATTTTTCTGACCTGCGAGCACTGTCAAGGAACCCGCTTTAAGGCAGAAACGCTCGAGGTGGCGTATAAGGGCAAAGACATTGCCAAAGTGTTGGACATGACCGTAGAGGATAGCTTAGTGTTTTTCGCAGATCAGCCCGCTATCCTCAGTCAGTTACAAACCTTACAAGATGTAGGGTTAGGCTATGTTCGGCTTGGGCAGTCTTCTAGTTCCTTGAGCGGTGGCGAGTCGCAGCGCGTCAAGCTAGCTTCTTATTTGGGCAAAGGACATCACCACCAACACACCCTGTTTATTTTCGATGAGCCTACCACAGGTTTGCATGTACATGACATCCATCAATTGCTCAAAGCAATGAATGCGCTTATAGATGAAGGCAACAGTGTGCTAGTCATTGAACACAACATGGAGGTGATCAAGTGTGCTGACTGGCTCATAGACCTGGGACCAGAAGGAGGAGAAGAAGGGGGAGAAGTAGTGTTTAGTGGTGTGCCTGAAGCCATGATACAGCTGCAAGACAACTACACTGCCCAGTATTTAAAGAAGAAGTTGTGAATTATTAGTCGGCTTATCTAATGTAGTAGTGACTTAATAAGCCCATGAAGGCATCTGGCAATAAACCCATGAACAGGGCCACCAAACCATCGAAGCTAAAGCCTGTTATCCTCCTGGCTGCATTACTCGTAGGGGCGATTGTAGGCTGCGAAGCTTGCGCTGATCGCTATGAAAACAATGGTGCGGTTATTCAAGTTTGCTTTAGCCCAGAAGAGAATTGCACACAGTTGGTAGAGGCAGCCATTGCCAAGGCACAAAAGACCATTCTAGTACAAGCTTATTCTTTTACTTCTCTACCTATTGCTAAGGCGCTGATTGCTGCCCACCAAAGAGGGATAGCTGTCAGAATGCTGGTAGATCACTCTCAGCTGACCGGTAAATACAGCCAGGTGCGTCATGTGATGGAGCAGGGCATTGCTGTTGCTGTGGATAAGGTGCCAGGCATTGCCCACAACAAAGTGATGATCATTGACGATCAATATGTACTCACGGGCTCTTTCAATTGGACCCAGGCTGCTGAGACGAGAAACGCTGAGAACTTACTCCTCATCGACGACCCCAAAACCAACAGCATCTACAAGGCAGAATGGCAGCACCGGGCTGAGCAGGCACAGGCCCCTGAGTTTGATAAGTAATGGGGCCAATTCTATGGACAGCATTCCTGGTTTTGTCTGCTACAACAAGGTAATAAGTAGATTGGCCATCGCTCACGGGCTCTTTCCATTGGAGGCCAGGCTGCTAGCACGAGTAATGTTGCCAAGCAGTCTTTGCACCACGTTCTTGGAGCCAATGTATAGGGGCACGCGCTGATGGATGGCTTGGGGTTGGATAGATAGTATGGGTTGCTGGCCATTACTGGCTGTTCCACCGGCTTGCTCAGCAATAAAAGCCAAAGCATTGCACTCTAACATCAGCCTGAGCTTGCCTTCCGGGTTCTTGTGGGTAGGTGGATATAGGTAGATACCTCCTTTGAGCAGATGCCGATGAAAATCAGCTATTAAGGCCCCCATGTACCGCGCAGTATAGCTATTAAGCCTACATTGCTGAATATAACGCTGCACATAACTAGGGAAGGTATCAAAGTAACCATCATTAATGGCGTAACTTTGTCCATCTTTGGGCATCTGCATATTCTGATAGGCTAAGAAGAATTCACCCCTAGCGGGTTCGTAGGTAAATGCATGCACGCCACGCCCTACCGTGCAAACGAGCATCGTAGAGGTACCATACAGGATATAGCCTGCAGCAAGCTGCCTATTGCCTTTTTGTAAGATATCTGTTTCTTGGACAGGTGTTGTCTGAGGGGGACGGCGTTTGTACAAAGAAAATATTGTTCCAATAGGCGCATTCACCTCAATATTAGGAGAGCCGTCTAAAGGATCGAGGGCTATAACATAGTTCCCAGAACTATTGGTGAATTCTATGATGCCTGCTTGTTCTTCTGATATCATGGCACATACCTCTCCTGTGGCTGCTAGGGCCTGTACAAAACAATGATGCGCCAGCACATCCAGCTTTTGCTGCTCATCGCCAGAGGGATTATAAGCCCCTTGCGTACCTAGGATGCCTGCTAGGTCTATCTTTCTTACTACTTCGTTGACTGTTTTACCAGCTGAAGTAATGGCGTGGAGTATGCGCGGCCATGCCTTGGGAAGGTCAGGAAATTGCTGTTGTTCCTCTTGCAGGAACTGGGCCAAGGAAGGTTCTAAATCGGGCGTGATATTGCTGATCTCTTTTTTCATAGGCATGTTGCTCAAAACAGCGCTACAAGTTATCTAATTCTACCGGCTACCCTTACCTTCGTGTTGATTGGATACTAGCTTTTCTCCATAGCGCATGAAAGTATTTAAATTTGGAGGTGCTTCTATTCGGAATCCAAAATCAGTACACAAGCTTACCCAGATTATCAAAGCAGAGCACCCCACCCCTTTGGCCGTTGTTGTCTCAGCCATGGGTAAAACAACGAGGGGCTTGGAAGAGGTCTTCCAGCAAAAAGTGGCGGGCCAATCCTATGCCGCAGGCCTCCAGCGGCTCTATCGGTTTCATCAGGATATCATTAATTATCTCCTAGTTACCTTACGCCAAGAAGCCTACGAAGTACTGACGCTGTGGCAAAAACGACTTGCAGCCACCCTGGCTCTTCCTGTTACTGATGCCACCTTAGACATGCTTTATAGTAGGGTAGTGGCTGAGGGGGAGTTGCTAGCTTCTAAACTCATTGGCTACCATCTGCAAGAACAGGTTGTGGCTTGTGCATGGCTAGATGCTAGAAGCTACATTAAGACTAACGATAGACTCTGCAACGCACAGGTTGATTGGGCAGTAACGCAACGCTTAATCAGAAAAGACTTTCTACCTCTTCTGAGGCAAAGACAGGTGGTGCTTACACAAGGATTTATCGGGAGTAATGAGGCTGGCGAGACGGCTACATTAGGCAAAGAAGGTTCTGATTTTACAGGCGCTATTGTGGCCGCTGCCTTGGGGGCCCAATCTCTGACTCTTTGGAAGGATGTACCAGGTGTGATGAGTGCAGACCCTAAGCTATTCAAAGAGGCAATTAAGTTGGAGCAGCTTTCTTACCAAGCCATGGCAGAGATGGCTTTTTATGGGGCCAAGGTCGTGCACCCTAAAACCATACAGCCGCTGGCTGAGCACGATATTCCTCTTTACGTCAAGCCTTTTCATCGCCCTCATGAAAGGGGTACAGCAGTAGTTAATGGGCTTGCTCAACTTGAGCGACCTGTTTATATCCTCCAAGAAGAGCAGGTACTGCTGCTACTCAGTTCAGATGACTTAACTTTTTTTGATGAAGAGCAGCTAAAGGAAGTGTTTCACCAACTATTGCAGCAAAATCTGATTGCAAATGTGCTGGGAAGAAGTGCATATAAGTTATCCCTTTGCTTACACGATGATCCGTGCAAGCTAAAAATGCTAATATCAGCACTCAGCCAACGTTTCAAGGTGAGCTACCACACGCCAGTTAGTCTGTTGACGATCATGCATCAGGGTAATAAGCTAGCACCAACCCTACTGCCCACTCATACTATTTTGCTAGCTCAGCAAAGACCAGGCATCTATCAAGCAGTGTTTCAGCCTGAAGCAAAAGCGTAGTAGAGTAATGAGTTTGCCAGAGGCTCCTCTTTGCAACGCAGCGGCGCTACCTCTTAATACTCATCCTCATAAAAGAGGAAGTCTTGTACGGTCAGATACTCAGACCATATTTCATCAATGCTGTTATAAGGCTGGTTATCTTCTTCAAGTTCTTGTAGATTTTCTTGTACTTCTAATGGAGCCCCTGAACGTATAGCATAATCAAGAAGTTCCTCTTTTGTTGCTGGCCAGGGAGCGTCATCCAGATAAGTTGCCAATTCAAACGTCCAATACATGGTCCGTCATTTTGATTGTGATCTACATTTAGTGCCAATTCTAAGCAGTTGTAAACTTACTATTTTTATCACTCGTTAATAAAAGCTACTACCAACAATTTTCCAAGCAAGAGTAATAAATTTGTAGAAGGGCTAATGGCCACTTTGGCGTTAAAGATGTGCTTAATATTGATCTTTAAGTCTAGGCCTAGAATATTTTGTCCAATGAAGTTTCCGTTTTTTGTCGCGCAGCGCTATTGCCAACTGACTACCAAGAAAAATTTAATCCACCGGATAGGGCTCATTTCCTTCATTAGCATAGCACTAAGTACAATGGCCCTGCTTCTGGTGCTATCTGTATTTAATGGCCTAGAAGAGCTCATCAAATCTTTATTTTGTTCTTTTGACCCAGACATTAAAATCACGTTAAAAAAGGGGAAAGCTTTTACGCTTACTCCAAGCCTACGGCAACAAATAACAGCCGTAGCAGGCGTATCCAAGGTGGTTGAGGTTTTAGAAGACAATGCTTTGCTCCGTTACCAAGACCGCCAAGTAATCATCAAACTGAAGGGCGTATCTGAAGCGTTTCTCCACCAAAGTCGCCTGGAGCCGTTCATCAAACACGGCAACTTTAAGCTCAAGCAGCAGTCAGAAAGCTTGGCTATACTAGGCAGTGGAGTACAGTATGCACTATCTGTTTCCCTTGCCAATCAATTTAGTATGCTTCAGGTCTTTTATCCTAGGAACCGAGCAGGTAACTCCCTGCTGCCGCAGCAACTGTATACTTGTAAAAATATCAAGCCTGGGGCAGTTTTTGCTGTTGAGAAACAGTTTGATGCAAGCTATGTTATAGTCCCCATTGACTTTGCAGCTGCACTGATGGGCATGGGGGATAAGCGGACTGCTTTAGAAATACAGGTGTCCAAGAGGTTTTCTATGCGCCAAGTCCAGCAAACCCTAAAACGCTGTGTACCAGATGGCTTCCAAGTGCTCAATAGCCATGAACAGCAAGCTACGCTTATGCAGTCCATTCATATTGAGCGGCTTTTTGTGTTCATAACCTTCTCTTTTATCCTTTTTGTTGCCTCTTTGAATATCTTCTTTATCCTCTCTATGCTGGTGCTAGACAAAAGAAAAGACATCGCTGTTCTATACACTCTGGGGGCCACCCCACAGGACATCCGGCATATTTTCCTCATCGAGGGGCTGCTGATTGCTTTGAGTGGTGCGGTTGTAGGCATGGTGGCTGCGTGGGGGCTTAGTTGGCTGCAACAGACGTTTGGGTTGGTAGCTTTGGGTGCAGAGACAAGCCTGGTGGAGGCTTATCCTATTAAGAGGCAAGCGAGTGATTTTGTATACACGGCTATTAGTGTAGTATCAATGACCCTTATTGCTGCCTATCGTCCTGCCCAGTTAGCTGCCAAGACTAGCATAAGCGTACACTTTTAAGACAGACATCACTAAGGAGGGAAGGAGCAGAGATAGCCTCTTGGGGTTATGCGTGTTGCATGTTTCTTGGCTGAGCTTGCTTAGGCAGCCTAATTTGGAACAAGCAAGTATGTTATTAGTTTTGACTGCTTGATCAATTAGAGGGTTGGCGGAGTGGTTTAACGCGGCGGTCTTGAAAACCGTTGTACTCGCAAGAGTACCGGGGGTTCGAATCCCTCACCCTCTACCATTTATTGGGTGATTGGGTAAGCCGATGATTAGGAGTTCAGCAACTTTGGATGCTTGGCGAGTAGTGTAAGCGCTTACTCTCCACAAGTCCGCACTTTCAGCTTTTTGTGCTTTGGGAAGTGCTCTTGGAGGTACTCTTCCTGCAAGGGGAGCTTTAGCAGAGTATCCAGATCAGGTTGTCCCGCATCTACCCAACAAGTCAGCCAAAAATCTCCCACCATCTTGACGGCAGCCCTTATTTGTCGTTCTACTTGTCCATCTAGCCTCTTATGATAGGCTTGTGCATAAGCCATAGAATAGACCCTTTGCAGAGTACTCCCTCGTTGCTCAAAGCTATATTTCTTGGTAGCAGGAAAATCTCTAGATAATTTTTTCTCCAAATCTAAAACGTCATTGACTGCCTTATGAGCGCTAATAATCGCTTCCCAAGCCCTTTGCTGGGGATCATTGATATAGGCTGCCCTGCCTGTAAAAAAGTCGTAACTATCTAGAAAGAGCTCCGGCAAGCGTGTCTCCCAGAGACCGTGAATGCCCTCCTGGCCTGTGAGCTGGCCATTGTAATTCTCTGATGTATGCAGAGGTACGTTGGCATCAGCAATGTAGTGGCCTATGTCAGCTGAAAGTTTTAAAATTCGATTAACGTCCTTTTGCCGGAAGGCCTCTGTGAGCGCATGCTTCATACGGTAAATATGCCAAGGCAGAATACCATGCTTCAGCAGTGCCTCCTCAGTATATAGCTCTACGGCCTGGCGCCAATACCTAGGCATTTCCCAGAGAGCACTATCACCATAGTGGTCTATGTCAATGTAGTGCCGAGGTGCCTCTCCTTCTATTACGTAGCGTCTTTTATCTGGATTAACGGCATTTTCAGTAACGAAATGGATGTAATGTTTATAGAAAGCAAACATAGGAGGGGGTAAGGTAAACACGGCGTGCTTGTTGATCTGCTTGTGGGCCAAAAATCCCCAGCCTAGTGACGCTGATGCTGGGAAAAAGAAGAGGAGTAAGATGAGTTTAAATCGTCTCATAAAGGCCTTTGTTTCCTGCTCAAGCCAAAAAGTTACTGGAGCTGGACAACTTTCATGGAAAATATTTAATTTAGCCCAGGTAACAAAAGACCTCAATGACCTCTTAGAGGCAGTAAGTTCAACAAAAAAATTAAGTCCTTGTTAGTGTTCATAGATTGAAGCATCAAACTAGGAGTAAAAAAGCACGGATGACTAGGGAGACAGCCTTCATAGACTTTAGCGGTGGCCCTTATTTTAAGGCATATTTAGCGGCATGCCTTAGTGAGCTTTGTAGGGTAAAGCCTTTACATTCGCAGTGCTTCAGCACATATAAGGATAAAAAATATGGCGAATCATAAATCAGCTCTCAAGCGGATACGATCAAGCGAAACAAAACGGCTGCGGAATAGGTATCAACTGAAAACGTGTAGAACTTTTGTTAAAAAGCTCAAGGGCACGACCGATCAGCAAGAAGCAGCAGTATTATTTAAAAAAGTTGCTTCTATGCTCGACAGATTGGCAGCCAAACACATTATCCACAAAAATAAAGCAGCTAATAACAAATCAACCTTAGCCCAACTGATCCATAGCTCATATTAGGAAGGCACTACTAAGAAGGAATAGAAGCCTGGAAGAATCTTCTTCCAGGCTTTTTTAGTTATTTAGGAATTTAAAAATAACTTCAGGCTGGTGCTACCTTGTTTAAGTTGCTATTAACCATGGAAGAGTCCATAGAAGTTTTTTCCCTAAGGATACGGGACTGGGCCCAAGCAGATCGGCCAAGAGAAAAGCTCATGCAAAAGGGCAGCGCTGTCCTGACTGAGGCAGAGCTTCTCGGTATTTTGATAGGGTCAGGGACGAAAAAAGTGAGTGCTGTCAATCTCGCCCAGCTAATCCTGAGGCATTATGACAATGATCTGAATTTATTAGCGAAGTGTTCTGTCAAAGAGCTACAGCGATTCAAAGGCATTGGTGCAGCAAAGGCCATTACAATTGCAAGTGCTATGGAGCTAGGTAGAAGAAGAACAGACCAGGATATAGCGCCCAGACCAAGGTTTTATGACGCTAGCAGTATTTACCACTTTATAAGGCCAGAGCTAGCGGACAAGCCCATCGAAGAATTCTGGATCATTCTGGTCAACAAGGCCAACTACCTGATAAAAAAACAATTCATTAGTAGTGGAGGTTCAGAGGCCACCCTTGCAGACCCTAAGCTTGTTTTTAGAGCTGCCCTTGATCATCAAGCAGCGGGCATCGTTTTGGTGCACAACCATCCATCCGGCAATTCGGAACCTAGTGATCAGGACATTGCATTGACTAAAAAACTGATCGAAGGGGGAAAGTTTTTAGACATAACGGTCCTGGATCACATCATTGTGGCGGGAAGCTCTTACTTCAGCTTTGTTGACGACAGACTACTTTTTAGACCCACCCCTATTGTCGCTCTATAATAGTAAGCCACATGCCTTCATGAGCAGCATTAACTTCTTAAAAGGAAAGAGAAGCGAGCAGGGGAATTATTAATTTTTCCTCCGTTTTTTCGAAACTAGCTACCCTCCGCTGCGTACTCAGCATACTGCTTTCTACTATGAAGATATCGCTTAACTGGCTGAAGGACTATATACCAATCTCGGAGAGCCCTGAGGAGGTGGCCCAGCTGCTCACCCAAAGTGGCTTGGAAGTAGCGGGCATGACGATCTTTGAGCCTATTAAGGGGAGTCTAAAGGGCCTGGTAATTGGGCAGGTAATGACTTGCGAAAAACATCCCAATGCTGACCAGCTAAAAGTAACGCTTGTTGATGTGGGCCAGGAGGTCCCTTTGCGCATTGTCTGTGGCTCTCCCAATGTACAAGCAAGACAAAAGGTAGTAGTGGCTCCTGTGGGCACCCAGCTGCATAGCCAAGCCGGCAAAACGCTGAAAATCAAAAAAGCCAAAATTAGAGGAGAAGTTTCTGAAGGGATGCTTTGTGCTGAGCATGAGATTGGGCTAGGCTTTACCCATGAAGGTATTATTGTATTAAATACGCCCCTACCCCCTGGTACGCCTGCTGTCCAGCACTTTAATAGTCAACCAGACCAAATTCTTGAGATAGACCTTACCCCTAACAGGGCAGATGCTTGCTCTCATTTAGGTACTGCCAGAGAGCTAGGTGCCCTTCTAGATCGCCCTGTACAGTATCCTTTTGTAGAAGAATTTAAGCTAGATGCACAGTGCTTACCCATTCAAGTAGACGTATTGGACCACATTGCCTGTCCAAGATACTCAGGCATTACTATCAGCGGGGTGAAAGTCCAACCATCGCCACCGTGGCTCAGGGATAAGTTGAGGGCCATTGGCCTTAGCCCCATCAACAACATTGTTGATGTAACCAACTTTGTCATGCATGAACTAGGGCAGCCGCTTCATGCATTTGATTACGACCAGATTGTCGGCCAAAATGTCATAATCAAGCAGCTCAAGCAAGGCACTACTTTTGTCACCCTGGACAATGCCGCAAGAAAACTGCATGGCACAGAGCTCATGATCTGTGACCAAATAGGGGGCATAGGCATGGCAGGTATTTTAGGTGGCCAACGTACAAGCATCCACGCAGATACTCAGAACATTTTTTTGGAGAGCGCCTATTTTTCGCCTAGCATCGTCAGAAAGATTTCCAAGCAGCATGCCATTAAAACAGATGCATCTTTCCGGTATGAGCGAGGCACAGACCCTAATCTCACCGTTTATGCATTGAAGCGGGCTTGCTTACTGATCCAAGAAATTGCCCAAGGAAAGATTGCCTCAGCACTTATCGATTTGTACCCTGAAAAGATAGAAGCCATTAGGATAGCAGTGCGCTACAAAAACATTACAAGAGTCCTGGGCCAAACCATTCCTCAAGCAGCTATTAAGAAAATCCTAAGCAGGCTAGACATAGGGATGAGCCATGAGACGCCAGATAGATTTATAGCTTCCGTACCTCCTTACCGAGTAGACGTGAGCCGCGAGGTAGATATAATTGAGGAAATAATAAGGATCTATGGCTACGATCGTATTGAGGTGACAGGAAAATCGGGAAGTACTTACCTAGCTAAAACAATCCAGCCCCCGCGCTATAAACTGCGGCATAGTTTAGCAGCCCTATTGGCTGCCAATGGGTATCATGAGATCTATACCAATTCACTTACCAGATCTTCTTATGCTGGATTAACCGATGCCCTCAACACCCAACAAAATGTAGCGCTTGCAAATCCCCTCAGTGAAGCGCTGGGCGTACTTAGACAAACCCTGCTTTTTGGTGGCTTAGAGGTGATAGCACACAACATTAATAGGAAGCAGCCGGACCTCAAACTTTTTGAATTGGGCAAAACATACTGTAAAGCAGGCCAACAGTGTATAGAAAACAACCGGCTAGGGATATGGCTTACAGGGAACATAGAGGCCATCAACTGGATAAGAAAGCCACAGGCAGCGACCTTCCAGGACATAAACGCTGTGATTCATAAGGTACTACACCAACTAGGGTTTACGGACTTTGCAGCTGAGCCTTTCCAAAGCGCTTTTTACCAAGCAGGCATCCAAGTATTGCTGGGGCAGACCCCATTACTCACAGCAGGGAAAGTGAATTACACATTGCTTAAGCACATGAAAATTAACCAAGCTGTGTTTTTTGCCGATATGGATTGGGATGTCCTGCTAAGCAACTGGAAGCCGATGAGGCAATATCAAAAAATTGCTAAATTCCCTCTGGTAAAAAGAGATATTTCCTTGGTACTGGACAAGTCAGTCAGCTTTGAAGCAGTAAAAAAGGTAATTGCCCAACAAAATAGTAAGCTCATACAGGACTTCACCCTCTTCGATGTCTACGAAGGCAAAAAGCTAGGCCAAGGCCAGAAAGCATATGCATTGAGCTTTGTACTGCAAGAACAAGCTAAAACCCTAGATGACAAGACGATTGACCAAGTGATGGCGCGCTTGATGCGTGCTTTTGAAAGCCAACTAGGGGCGTTCATAAGGGTATAAGATGAACAGTGAAAAACTGCAAGCACGTATCCAATACTTAGAGCAAAAAGTCAGGGAATTGCTGAAACATTACAAAGATCAACAAAAACTGATTCAGCAGCTACAAAAGGAGAATGCACAATTAATACAGCAGACTACCGACGGCGGAGAGTCCACAGGTAATTTTTCAACTAGCCCAGAAATTGATACTGTTACCAAAAATGAAGAACAGGCACGCGACCTGGGCAGTAGCATTGACAGCTACATCAGGGACATTAACAAGAGCATAGCATATCTTGAACAGCTTCAGTAATGGAAGAACTTGCTGTAAATATCAAAATATGCGACAGGGTGTACCCCATGAAGGTACAGGCAACGGACGAAGCGCGTGTAAGAGCAGTAAGCAAACTGGTTAATGAGCAAGTAAAGGCTTACAGTGATAAATTTGGTATCTATGATAAGCAAGACCTACTGGCTATGGTAGCGTTTGATTGTCTTATAGATACCTTGAGAGCCAAAGATGGAACAACCCAAGAGACACAAGCACTTACAGAGCAGGTTAATGCTTTGATTCAGCTAGTAGATCAAGCGCTTATCTAGCTACTGAAGACTCCCAATTCGCTGCTACCCCAACACTGCCAACATATAGTGTAACAAAGCGTCTCCCTAAGGCATTATTGAGGGAAGGATACTGTCTTGCAGGCTCTTTTTAGCCTGCCTACTGATAAAACATGGGTATAACGCAGATTTTTATCTTAATTGTGCTGGTGCTATCGTTAGGCATAGCCCTGGGCAGGATTGCGTCTAAGCTATTCTATAAGTATGAAGAAAATCAGGCAAAAAAAGGGCTAAACTTATTATCAAAGAGGCTAAGACAGAAGCAAACAAGCTCAAACGGGAGAAGATACTAGAGGCCAAAGAGCGGTTTATTCGCCTGAAGACAGAGTTTAAGCAAGGCGTAGGCCGAAGAAGAGAAAAACTACTGAATGAGGAGAATTACCTGAAAAGCAAAGAGCAGGAAATGGCACAACAATTAGAGCAACTTCATCGCAAGGAGCTTGCTCTAGCCAAGGTAAGAGAAGAGCTAGAGCAGCTGAAAGCCCAAAAGGTCAAGCAACTAGAAGGCATAGCCGATCTAAATGCAGCAGCAGCCAAAGAGCAATTGCTGGAGGCCCTAGAGGACGAGACAAGGACTAATGCTTAGGGCCATAGTAGACGAAGCCAAGGCCAATGCTGAAAAGGAGGCAAAAAAGGTAATTCTAACCACCATTCAGCGTACGGTAGCGGAACAAACGATTGCAAACTGTTCCTCAGTGGTTAACATTGAGAACGATGCGTTGAAAGGTAAAATCATAGGTAGAGAAGGCAGAAACATTCGTGCCTTAGAAGCTGCCACAGGCGTAGACATTATTGTAGACGACACGCCCAAAATCATATTGCTCTCAAGCTTTATAGAGCCTCTTACGGACAAAACCTACTGCATCACTCCCGCGAGGTAGCTCACCTCTCAGCCACTATGGCCTCAGAGCTAGGCTTGAATAGTCAACTGGCCAAAAGAGCCGGGTTGCTGCATGACATTGGCAAAGTCTCAGCAGAGAAATCTGAGCGCTCCCACGCGCTACTAGGCATGGAACTGGCCAAAAAGTATAGAGAGCACCCAGAAGTGTACAATGCCATTGGGGCTCATCACGATGAGGTAGAGATGACCTCTATGCTCGCTCCCATCATCCAAGCCTGTGATGCTATTTCTGGCTCCAGGCCTGGGGTAAGGCGAGAAGTCCTGGAAGCTTATGTAAAACGGCTGCAGGACATGGAAAACATCGCCCTGTCTTTTGTAGGGGTGAAAAAGTGCTATGCCATACAAGCTGGTAGAGAGCTCAGGGTCATGGTAGATGCTACACGCGTAACAGACGAGGAAGCCAATACACTGGCTTTTGAGATCACCAGCAAGATTGAACAGCAACTACAGTATCCAGGCCAGGTTAAAGTGATCGTGATCAGAGAAACAAGAGCCATCAATTATGCCAAATAAAGGCTCTAGGCTACCATAAGAGGAAAGGATGTGTAAGGAGTCACCAACTAATTGGCGCACTGTTGTTTCTAAGCTATCTTTGCGCAGCGTGCTAAACAAACCAACAAAATTATGAGTGAGGGCAATATTACCATACATGTTAAAGACAACGAGACCATTGATAGGGCTCTAAGACGGTTTAAAAAGAAGTTTGAGCAAATAGGCTTATTGAAAAAGTTCCGTGCAAGGATGTACTACAAAAAACCTTCTATACAACGCAGAGAAGAGCGGCTCAAAGCCATCTACAGGCAAAAGATGCAAGATAAAGCCTAACCCCTTAGGGAGACCCCTGCCTGTTTTCCTAACGCGCGTCCCACCTCAATCATGATTGCTGCGTTTATACAATACCTGGCCAGTGAAAAGCGCTTGAGCCCCCATACTGTCCGGGCATATGCAACAGACTTAAAACAATGCACAACCTACCTGCATACCCTTACCCCCGATAGCCAGCTAGAACAAGCCACCCACCAAGCCCTGCGTGCATGGATTGTAGCGTTGGCACAACAAGGCTTGAGCAACCGCTCGATCAACCGAAAAATTGCCGCACTCAAAGCTTTTTACAAGTTTTTACATACCCAAGCTTACATTGCACAGGACCCTACCCAACAGCTGAGCACGCTCAAGCAGAAGAAAACCCTGCCAGTCTTTCTCCAAGAAAAAGAATTGCTATACTTGCTAGATCGCCACGCGTTTGCAAATACGTTTGAAGGCTGGCGCGACAAGCTGGTCCTGGAACTACTCTATGGCACAGGTATCCGTTTGGCAGAGTTGCTGGCATTGCGCGACGAAGCTGTTGATCTGTATGACAACACGATCCGGGTCTGGGGCAAACGCAACAAAGAACGAACTATTCCCTTTCCCCAAAGCTTGCGCCAGGTTATTGAGCAGTACAGGAGCCACAGAGATACCACGGTGAGTAACCCTAATGGCTTGCTCTTAGTTACAGCTGCAGGAGCGCCTTGCTACCCTATGCTGGTCTATAGGCTGGTAAGCAAGTACCTACGTACTTACACCCATGCAGACCAGTATAGCCCGCATGTATTGCGGCATACTTTTGCTACCCACCTGCTGAACAAAGGGGCAGACCTCAATGCCATCAAAGACCTGCTGGGCCACGAGAGCCTAGCCGCTACCCAGCTGTACACCCACCACTCCCTTAAGCAACTACAAGAAGTATTTAAACAAGCCCACCCTCGGGCGTAGCGTAAGGCAAGGGCAATAGAGCAGGTAGTAGTGCTGCGCTTATAGGAAAAAAGGTGTTACTATACAGCAGAAGAAAGATTGCTACCAAGAAAAACCGAGCCGAATTTTTTACATGAGACAGCACGCCCAATCAAGGATCAGGAGCTTTGTTTTTGGGTAGGGTATCATGAAATTTTGACCATTTATTGCTCAGTTGTCCGAGAGCTCTTTTCTTTACTTGCGCATGCACCTATTATCACTTATCGTCTGGTTACCCATAGGTAGCCTATGCTTTCTACTGCTCCTTCCCACCCATCGGTCAAAAGCCTTTCCGTACATCGCCTTAGGCACTACGCTTTTGCAAGGGCTGGGTCTTGGGCTAGTATGGGTCCATGGACTGGCTAACACCCCAGTAGAGCAGTGTGCTTGGCTGCAGCTGGAGCTAGGTGGCTTGGGCAGGTTATCAGCAAACTACTTGATAGGGATAGACGGGCTTAACATTAGCCTTGTACTGCTGGCTGTTTTGGTGCTGACGATGGGTGTTGTTGCCTCTTGGAACATCCAACAATCCCCCAAGGCCTACTTTGCCCTGTACTTGCTGATGGACACTTTGATTATGGGGAGCTTTTTGGCCTTGGATTTTCTGCTGTTCTATGTGTGCTTTGAAGCCGCTTTGTTGCCTATCTATTTCTTTATCGGGATTTGGGGTGGACCGCGGCGTACGCATGCGGCTAACCAATTTTTCTTGTACACTTTGTTAGGCACGGTCATGATCTTGCTAGTGCTGGTCGCGTTAGGACGCTCTGTGTATGATCCTGTGGCAACAGGCGTACAGATAGGTTTTTTAACGCCAGGCGAACAACATAGCACCACACAGATCGAAGCAATACAAAGCCTGGTACAACGCTACGCAATAGCCTCCTCAGACGTTGTGCACTCTCTGGATCTGAGGCTCATGACTGATACGCGTAACTTTTTACCTGGCTCGGGCCTAGGGCTGCTAGATGGAACCTTGATTGGAGGGCAGGCTGCGCGGCTAGTAGCATTCTTGGGCCTGGTACTAGGTTTTCTGATCAAACTTGCGGCTTTGCCTTTTCATACCTGGCTTCCTGATGCGCATGTAGAAGCACCTACACCTATCTCGATGGTGCTGGCAGCTGTTTTGCTCAAGATAGGAGGGTATGGTTTGCTGCGAACAGCCTACAGCATCTTTCCAGAAGGGGCGATCTATTATGGCTTTGGCATGGGTGTGTTGGGGATATGTGCTATTATCTATGCTGCCCTGAATGCTTTGGCTATGCAGGACTTAAAGCGGATGATCGCTTACGCCTCTATAGCGCATATGGGTTTTGTGCTACTGGGGCTTGCGTCTTTGACCTCTGAGGGGATGCTTGGTGCTTTGTACCAGATGGTCAGTCATGGCCTGATCGCTGCCCTGCTTTTTGGAATTGTTGGTGCACTACAAGCTAGGACACAGGACAGACTGATTGAGAACTATAGTGGCCTAGCTACCCCCATGCCCTATTACACTACCATTGCTGTGGTGAGCTTTTTTGCTGCCCTGGGCTTACCTGGTTTTTCCAGCTTTGTGGCAGAGCTACTAGTTTTGTTAGGAGCTTTTCAGTCCTCTTCCTTACCAAAATGGATGGGCATGGTAGGAGCCATGGGCATTTTTCTGAATGCTGTTTACTGGGTATGGACCATCCAAAGGGTATTTTTCGGAGGCTTTTCCTTACGTTACCCTAGCTGGCAGCCTGCGCTTCAAGACCTGCATGCAAGAGAGTATGTTTTATTCATACCCCTACTACTGCTTGTTCTACTCTTGGGTATTTGCCCACACGTGCTATTAGGCCTAATTACAGAAACAACCGACCACCTGGTGACTAGGATACATACCACAGGTAGAGAAAACTTAGAAGCTATCTTGCCTTAAGCAGGGTAACTGCCTATCACAACAACTCCTCCTCCTGCATAAAATCAGTATCCTCAGGGATATAAAGCTCCTCCAGCAGTTGATGGATTTTGGTTGCATGTGCTACCGATTCATCAGTATAAAACCGTAGCTCAGGTACCTTGCGCAGCTTATTGCCAATACGGCTACCTAAAAGCTTTCTGAGTGCTCCTTTTTGCTGCTCTACCTTTGCCATGATATCGGCCCGGTCCTTGTTAAGGACAAAGCTCAGGTACACCTTAGCCACCCCTAGATCAGGGCTGACACACACTTCTGTGACCGTGACCATCATGTTGTCCAACAGCCTATCGGTTTTTTGGAGAAATATTGCTGCTAATGCCTTTTGAAGCAGTCTAGCTATTTTTTGGGTTCTTATCGATGCTGCCATAACTCGCTCGGTTGATCATTGCAAGGAATTAACAATAGCAATAAAGGAATCTGCCTCCAAAGAAGCTTTCCCTATCAGCCCGCCATCTACATCAGGACAAGCCAAGAAAGTAGGCGCGTTCTGTGCATTACAGCTCCCTCCATACAAAACAGGGATACTCTGAGCAACTTCCTCGGCATACCTATGGGCTATAGTATGCCTAATGGCCTTGTGCATAGCTTGTACCTGGGCAGGCGCCGGCGTATTCTCCGTACCAATGGCCCAAACAGGCTCGTAAGCAATGATAACCTGGGCTATTTGCGCTTCAGTGAGATGAAATAAGCTTGCAGCTAGCTGCTCGTTCACAAAAGCCTCTTGCCGCCCTGCTGCTCGAGTTTGTTGGCTTTCGCCACAGCAAAAAATAGGGCGCAGACCGTACTTCAGGGCAGTGGTCATCTTCTGAGCCAGTAGCGGACTATCCTCACCAAAATACTGCCTTCTTTCGCTGTGCCCTACCAGAACAAATGTTGCGCCTACAGACCGCAACATTGGGGCCGCTATCTCTCCTGTAAAAGCTCCAGAAGCATGCGCATGACAGTTCTGGGCTCCAAGATGCAGTGGGCCTGTAACCGGGAGAAGCTTACTAATCGCTTCCAAATGAATAAACGGAACAAATAGGATGACCTGGGCTGTATGTGGCCCTGGCTTAGACAGCCGCTGCGCTACCTCAGTAGCAAGCTGTAGCCCTTCATTAAAGTCTTTATGCATTTTCCAGTTAGCAGCAACAATCTTAGGGCGCATGCCTGCCAGGTTTAATCTAGGAGAGAGGCTCGCCGCCAGAATACGTAATTCTGTCTTTCTGCGTCAAGCTTTAGTAGTATAAATAGCATGAGCGAGCATGACCACAAGGAAGATCCTCCATAGCTGAGGAATGGGAGAGGAATGCCAATCACAGGCATGAGGCCAATAGTCATCCCAATGTTAATCATAAAATGAAAAAACAGTATAGAGGCTACAGAATAGCCATAGACCCTTGCAAACCGTAGCCTTTGCCGTTCTGCGAGGTAGAGTATTCTTGATATGAGGCCCAAGAAGAGGCTAATGACCAACAAAGACCCCACCCAACCATGCTCCTCTCCTATTGTGCAGAAAATAAAATCTGTGCTCTGCTCTGGAACGAAGCCATATTTTGTCTGCGTACCTTGCAGAAATCCTTTGCCCCAAAAGCCTCCAGAGCCAATAGCGATTTTAGACTGGGTTACATTCCAGCCAATCCCTAGTGGATCCATATTGGGGTCAACAAGGGCTTTAAGTCTATTTTGCTGATGAGGCTTTAATATTTTGTCAAAAAAAAGATGAAATCCTTCAATCAAGGCTAATGTACCTAGGGTCACTAGCACAACAAGCAGGGCTCTCTTCAAAGTTCTTCTCACTAAGCCAATAAGGAAAAGAAACAAACTAAGCGTACCAATAATCAGATAGATGCGGGGAACCAGAAGCGTTAAAACAGAGATTGCGACTATAGCCCCTCCTATCAAAAGGAGCCAAGGAGAAAACCCTTCTCTGTAAAACACAATGACAAAAGCGACAAAAACCAAACCAGAGCCCAAATCACCTTGGAGCAAGATGAGGGCTACAGGAAGCAGGGTAATTCCTAGTAGTACAAGCTGAGGCTTAAGTTTGGTTAGTCTTATATTAGCCTTATCTAAGTACTTAGCAATGGCCATAGCACAGGCTAACTTAGCCAGCTCAGAAGGCTGGCCTCCCCACGGGAACCATGCTCTATGGCCTCCTACACTGACTCCCCAAACCAGCGTACCAAGCAGTAGTAGCATAGCAAAAGCATAGAAGACATAGGCTAAAGCCTGATATGCCTCGCTATCAAACAAAAAGGCTACGAAAAAAATGACGCTAGTAGCCATGATCCAAACAAACTGCCTGCCAGTACTTCTAGACAGATCAAAGAGGCTCTGGTCAAGTTCTTTTTCATAGCTGACCGCGTGAATGTTGAACCAACCAAAGATGACCAAACTGACATATAAGACTAAGAGGAGCCAGTCAATGTGAGCAAAAATTTTGCTTTCAGTCTTCAATGGGAAAAGTCTCCTTTGAGTACATAGTTTTGCATCCAGGAGCGACTAACCGCTCCCTGCACGTATTTCTCTATGAGTAGGCCAGCCATGGAAGCCGCAGCCCTAGAGCCCCAACCAGCGTTTTCAACACACACAGCCAAGGCTATTTGAGGATCCTCTCTAGGAGCAAAGGCTATACAAATAGAATGGTCCTCACCATGAGGATTTTCTGAAGTACCTGTCTTGGCGCAGATAGTTATTCCCTTAACGCGTGCACGCCATGAGGTGCCTTCCTCTACTCCTTCTTGCATAGCATCGGCTATAAATTCAAAATAAGCTTGATCAATAGCTACTTCATGCCTGTCTCGTACCTCTGGTAGCACAATAGGCTGCTCGCCTACCTGCTTTACCACGTGGGGGGTATAGTAGTAGCCTCGATTAGCAACAATGGCCGCAAAGTTGGCCATCTGCAAAGGCGTAATAAGCAGTTCTCCCTGGCCAATGTCTAGTGACCTAATTGTAGAAGCTTTCCAACGCCCCTCTCCATAGCGCCTATCGTACAAACGAGCGTCAGGCACACAACCGCTCTTCTCACCTGGAAGGTCTATACCTAGTGGCGTGCCAAAGCCAAATCTTCTTAGATAGCCACACCACCGCTCAAGCCCTATGCGGGTGTCTTCATAGATATTAGTAGATACTTTGGGGTTGACAATGTTTTTAAATACGTAGTAAAAATAAGGATTACAGGAGTGCTTGATAGCTTTGTACAGGTTTAAGGGCGAAGGATGTGGGTGGCAGTTAACTAGCTTTTTATTACAGGGATAGACTGTACGCGTACAAATTATCTTTTCTTGTAAGGCAATCAGCGCTTGGTTGAGTTTAAAAATAGATCCTGGAGGATACATGGCCATGATGGGCCTATGAAAAAGAGGGGCGAACGTGTCTTGCTCTAAGGAGGCAAAATGGCCACCAAGCTCTCTTCCTGTCAACAAGTTAGGATCATAAGAAGGGCTAGACACCAAGGCCAGGATTTCGCCTGTTTGAGGAGCTATAGCCACAATACTACCCCGCTTATTTTCCATAAGCCGCTCCCCATACAGTTGTAATGCAGCATCTAAAGTAGTGCTAAGGTCCTGGCCAGGTATAGATGGCCGATCCAAAGCTCCTCCTCTAAAGCTTCCCTTGGCTATTCCTTTAGCATCACTGACTTTATACTGAATCCCTAAATGCCCTCTCAGAACTTCTTCGTAACTTTTTTCCAAGCCACTGATACCAATCATGTCTCCCTGTCTGTAGTAATGTGCTGTATCTGCGGCAAGCTGCTGGGGACCTATTTCACCCACATATCCTAAGGTATTAGCAAGCATGGGCGTAGGATATTTGCGTACGGTACGTGCCTGCACGAAAAATCCTAGGTACTCAGAAAAATGATCTTGGGTTTTGGCCCAGGTTGCTTGCGATAGATTTTTAAGAAAAACAGAAGGCTTGACGTAAGAATAGGCCCTAGCCTTTTTAAGAGCTCGCTCAAATGTTTGAAGGTCAATGCCGAAATCTTGACAAAAAGCCAAAGTATCCAGGTGCTTCACTTCTTTAGGGATCACCATCAAGTCATAGATAGGCCCATTGTAGGCTAAGAAGTCACCATGCCGGTCGTAAATGGCCCCCCGATAAGGATATTCTACGACAGGCTGGATGATATTCTTTTCAGCGGCAAGCTGGTACCCATTACCCAATACCTGGATAAAGAATAGTCTTGCAAGGAAAATCAGCCCTACAAGGATAAAAGCTGCATGGATAATATGGCTTCTATGAAAACGCATTATCTCTTGCTGAGCAGGAGTGTAGGAATCTGTGTGATCAGCACAGCGACATACGTCAACAGGGCACTTAAAAGCAGCTTACGCATTGCCACCAAGAAGAGCAGGGAATTACCAGCATCTAAGAGAAATAACGCAGCGTGGTGCATACCTATAAGAGGCAAAGCAAAAAGAGAGAAGCGCTTCCAACCCAGATTATCCAGTGTAGGCTGGGTAGCTGCTTCGTAGCCACTAGTAGGCAGCATTAGTTTTAGCCAGAGTGATCTGCTGTAGACCATCAGCACAGAGGCAAGTGCATGAATGCCCATACTGTTGTAAAACATATCTATAAGCAACCCAACAGCAAAGCTGATGAACAAAAGCGTTGTCAAACTTTCCTGCCGCCGAGGAAGCAGTAAGAGAAAAGCTACATAGACAAAGCAAAAGGCAGTGTGAAAAAGCACAATGCACCGCGCAACAGCCACTTGTAAAGTGAGATAGAGCACAAAATTGACCACCTGCTCTAGCTTGCTAACTTTATTCATAAAACTCTCTGGTATGCTGCTCTAAAGTATCTTTTTCCTGCTGCAAAGCATTCTTCACCACGTAGACATGTTGAAGCGTACTGAAGTCAGTGCTAAGCATAAGCTCAATGTCATAAAAAGGAGCTTCTTGTCTAAGTACTACCTGCTTGACGTAGCCAACTACAGTCCCTTCAAAGAAAGTAGCATTATAGCCTGAGGTAACCACTGTATCTCCAGGTTCAACCTGTACATGCCTGGGTACGTATAACATCTGTGCTCTACAAGGATCATTTCCAGGCCATTGGACGGTACCTAGTACCTCTGAGTTCGAGAGCTTAGCAGATACCTGCATGGAAGTATGAAGCAAGGAAATAACAGTAGCAAAATGATCAGAAACTGCCTTGACTCTACCTACAATCCCCTCAGCACTTATTACACCCATACCAGGGGCTATCCCGTGCATTGCCCCTTTATTGAGCGTGAGGTAATTCTTAGAAACAACCATCGAATTATTGATAACACGAGCAGGGATGCAGTCGTATCGCACAGGGGCAGCAGCATACGACTGATCTATTGGCGCTTCTCTTTGCAAGAGCTTCTTTCTTAATGCGGCATTGTCATACAGTAGCTTTGCATTTTCTTCTTTCAAAAAAGGGTAGTTTTTTACTTCGCTGATAAAATTGAGGATGCTTCCCATCACCAAAGAAGCAGAGGCTTGATAGCGCTCACGATTAAAGATAAGCATAGTGCTCGTAAGCTCTAAAAGCATAAATACCACAAAAGCCCTATACCTATATAAAAATCGAAGCACCCTGCTCATAAGGACACGAACTTCGTCTTTGCTCCTGAGTTACACTGATCTATGGTCTGGTCTTGCCCCACAGGCAAGCTCTTGAGAGAAAAGCTGCCTTAGGGTTATTAACAAGTACTACGCCAACTAGTTGATGGACTGCGGCGACAACTGCAATGAAGCAACTGCATTGCTTATAGCGCCTCAGGGCATTGCATTAGGTCATTAACACGCTCTTGTACACATCCAAGTTTCTCAAAGCAATGCCCGTACCCCGCACTACTGCCTGTAGCGGATCTTCAGCTATGTGTACAGGTAGCTTAGTTTTTTGTGTTAGCCTTTTGTCAAGACCTCGTAAAAGTGCTCCACCACCTGTCAGGTAAATACCGTTGTCATAGATATCTGCAGAAAGCTCGGGAGGAGACATTTCTAGAGCTTTTAAAATGGCGTCTTCAATCTTAAGGAAAGATTTTTCTAATGCTAAGGTAATTTCTTTATGACTGATCCGAACAACTTTGGGGATACCGGTCATCAAATCTCTACCACGAACTTCAAAGTCATCAGGAGGATTATCTAGCTCTTCTAGCACAGCACCCACGCCAATCTTAATTTTCTCAGCTGTCCGCTCGCCGATAAGCAGGTTGTGCTTTCTTCGCGTGTAGTCTAGAATATCCTTACTAAAAATGTCCCCTGCAATTCTTATAGATTGATCACACACAATACCTGAGAGCGTAATGACAGCGATGTCTGTTGTCCCCCCCCCAATATCTACGATCATAGAGCCCACAGGTGCCTTTATGTCAATACCTATACCAATAGCAGCTGCAATCGGCTCAGGAATCATGTATACCTCCTTGGCACCTGTATGCTCTGCAGAGTCTCTCACAGCTCTCTTTTCAACGTCTGTGATCCCAGAAGGGATACAAATAACCATTCTGTGCGACAAAGCTGCTAGCAACCCCCACTTAGTAGGCTTAATCATCTTGATCATACCCCGAATCATATGCTCTGCTGCATGAAAGTCTGCAATGACACCATCTTTCAGAGGACGTATCGTCTTGATATTATCATGCGTTTTTTCATGCATTTGCATGGCCTCTCTACCCACAGCAAGCAATTTATTGGTATCTCTATTAATAGCTATAATCGAAGGCTCATCTACTACTATTTTATCATTCTGTATAATTAGTGTATTGGCTGTGCCTAGATCAACAGCGATGTCATTGTGAAGAAAGTCTAGCAATCTCATCTTTCCGAGTTTTCAGTAAGCCCAATATAGTTTGTAGGGCCCTACCATAGCTTTGTCTAATTTAGAGAATTTTCCTAGTCCTCCCTTATGGGATTTGCTGGTTTAAAGTCAAGGGAAAATTATTTACTCAGCTTGATGTAACAGGTTTTAACAAACTGGTTAATAAACAATAACTTTTCTTGAGAGGAATAAGAGAGCCTCTCTTCTGGAGGTTGAGGATGGAGCTTGGACTTTGCACTTCGCTTGTGTCCATGAGTGTTAAAGAGCAGCATGGTTTGTCCCTCCCTGTAAGTTGGTGTCAGTGTGCTGCGTGAGTTTAAAGAGCGTAGGATGATGGCCTAGGGCTTCCATAGAAAGTATTCTTCTAAGAGCTTTTTCTCTAGCTCCTTAGAAGCTAGAACAGCTGCTTTAGGCGTGTTATTATAATGTCAGCTATCGTGTTCTCATCTGGATTCTCCAGCTTAACGATTTTAGCGCCGAACAGTCTTAGTGCAGAAGCTTCTGTCATTTTGATATTGAGGCTTACATCCTGGCTATTCACTCTTTTTGTCTTCAACGCCTTACTACCACGGGCTAGCAAAACCTCCCACTGCGCCACTCTATAACGGGCATCTTTGGGCAAAGTTGTAATCAACCAATGTGATCAATTTATCGATCTGCTAGATTGGCTCATTGGTTAGTGTTCTGGAGTCTGGTTATAAAAAAACTCATGCAGACGTAAATGTATCTTAGTTCAACAACTTTACCAATTGGGGCAGGCTAGTATTTTAAATTGCTACTAAAAGCGTTATTTAGGGATGATTCTTTGAGAATTTTAGCCATGCTACACTCCTTGTGACCACTGTAGCTTGCTGTACTCGTCTCCTGAATGATACCAAAAACACCATATTGTAATCTGCATAGCCAACAAATAATGCTCGAGCATGCTCTATCACCTTTTTCAATATATACATGAGGCCTTGCATTGGCCAGGCACAGGTGTCTTCAAGTATATCTCATTTAGAGCAGCTGCGGCAGCCCTACTTTCTGTGCTCATTACTATCATTTTAGGCAAAAAGCTGATCCATTTTTTTCATGAACGACAAGTCAAAGAGGGGATACGAGAACTAGGTCTGGAGGGCCAAGAAGCAAAAGGCAACACGCCTACTATGGGCGGCATTGCTATCATTACAGCTATTCTTGTCTCTACCCTGCTCTTTGCCCAACTAACGAACACCTACATCATCCTCTTGTTAACCGCTACTTTGTGGATGGGAATCATTGGCTTCATTGATGACTATATCAAAGTATTTAAAAAGGACAAAAAGGGCCTAGCGGGGAAGTTCAAAGTCTTCGGACAAATAAGCCTGGGACTCATTGTCGGCCTTACCCTTTACTTTCATCAAGAGGTGGTAGTACGGGAGCTAGCAACCCCTGTAGCAGTCATTGAACACGGAGAAGCAACCCCTGTGGCCTTCAAGGATGTAAAATCTACAAAAACGAATGTCCCCTTTTTCAAAAACAACGAGCTGGATTACAGCAAGCTCATTCCTGGCCTGGGAGGCCGTTACACAGGGATGGTATATGTGTTGATAGTCATCTTTATAGTAGCAGCCTTGTCTAATGCGACGAATCTGACAGATGGGTTGGACGGGTTGGTAGCAGGGACATCAGCGATTATTGGCACTACACTGGCCATTCTGGCCTATCTATCAGGTAACGTTATTTTCTCCCAGTATCTTAACATCATGTACATTCCTAATCTGGGCGAACTGGTGATCTTTTGTACAGCTTTTGTAGGAGCGTGTGGGGGGTTTTTGTGGTACAACACCTATCCTGCACAGATTTTTATGGGGGATACTGGTAGCTTGACCATCGGAGGGCTCATTGCTGTACTAGCCATCATGATCAGAAAGGAGCTACTTATTCCACTGCTCTGTGGCATCTTTTTGGTTGAAAACCTCTCTGTCATCATCCAGGTTTCTTATTTCAAGTATACTAAAAGAAAATACGGCATAGGCAAACGAGTATTTAGGATGGCGCCTATCCATCATCATTACCAAAAATTAGGCTTGCATGAGGCCAAGATCGTAATCCGGTTTTGGATTGTCGGGATCTTGTTGGCTATTTTTACGCTTACAACACTAAAACTGCGGTAATAGCCAAAAGCTAACAGCCATTGAGGCATGTAATGGGTACTAATGCCGGGTCTACTTGGCTATATGAACTCATCTTCCTTCAAACACCTCCTATGGCTGCTAAAGTATAGCATATTGATGGAAGGAGCGACAAGAAGAATTATCACGCGATGTGACCGTGGAATCTTGGCCGGGATGCCTAGAATGGTGCTAAAAAAAGCCAACAAACCTACCAGGAGCTTGATTGCAGGTATTGAATTGAAGATTTGCAAAATTGCCTGACTAGCTTAAAGCCTCTGCAGAAGCGCTCCTACACTTTACCCACTACCCTGACGGATGACCTACGTATTATGCAGATGCTAATGCATCCAGGAATCGCAGTATTGGTGGCCCAGGACTATCAAAAAGAGGAAGGCTATAAGGTCGTACCTGAGGCCTACTGATACTATCATACCACATAAAAGCCACCTATACTATGCAGGGTAAGAAGCCGACTTTAGTGAAAGGGACGCGTGATTTTGGGGCCACCCAGGTGTTCAGAAGAAACTACATTGTTGACACCCTGAGACGCATTTACCAGAAATATGGCTTTTCGCCGCTGGAGACGCCTGCGTTAGAGTATTTAGAAACGCTAACGGGTAAGTATGGTCAAGAGGGGGACCAGCTATTGTTTAAAATCTTAAACTCAGGCGACTTCCTAGCTGGGGTAGAGAGCCAAAACAAGGATTACGAAGCGTTGCTACCACAGATTGCAGACAAAGGGCTACGCTATGACTTAACTGTACCCCTGATGCGATATGTGGTGATGAATAAGGACCAGCTTGTTTTTCCTTTTAAAAGGTACCAAATGCAACCTGTATGGCGAGCAGATCGCCCACAAAAAGGGCGCTATAGAGAATTTTACCAGTGCGATATTGACGTAGTAGGGACGAACTCCTTATTGTGTGAGGCGGAAATGCTGGTACTAATCCATGAAGTTTTTAAGCAGTTAGGGGTCAAAGACTTTACCATCCACATCAACCACCGAGGCGTGCTCAAGGGCCTAGCAGCAATGGTAGGCGCAGCCGAGCGAGAAGCGACACTGGGGGTGGCCCTGGACAAGCTAGACAAGGTGGGCAAGGACCAGGTGCTGGAGGAACTGCGTAGCAAAGGGTTCACGCCTGAGGCGTTAGCAAAGCTTTTGTTCCTTTTTGACCTACCTGTCACGCAGGCGGACAGATGGGCAGTTTTGACTGAGCAGTTAGGGTCTACCCAAGCAGGGCCAACAGGCCTCCAGGCTCTACAGCAGATCCTGGCGTATGTCCAAGCACTAAGCATCAACAAGCCTGCTATCACCTTAGACCCTACACTGGCCAGAGGGTTGGCATACTACACAGGGACCGTCTTTGAAGTCAAAGTGAAGCACATGGCCTGGGGCAGCCTTGGCGGCGGCGGGCGCTATGATGGTTTGACAGATGTCTTTGGGCTACCTGGGGTGTCTGGGGTAGGCTTTTCTTTTGGCCTGGACCGGCTTGATGCAGTGCTAGAGGAACTAGACTTGTTTCCGCCCCAGATGGGTCCTACTACGCAGGTGCTGCTCGCTAATCTAGACCAAGCATCGGAAGCATGGGGCTTGCAGGTACTAGCTGTGCTTCGGTCCCACCATATTCAAGCAGAAATATATCCAGAGGCCGTGAAGTTGAAAAAGCAGTTACAGTATGCGCACAAGCGGCGCATCCCTTTTGTGGCTATTATTGGGGAAGAAGAGCAAGCAGCCCAGGTGGTGGCCCTTAAAGACATGCAGGCTGGTACGCAGCAGCCATACTCGTTGGACGAGCTGGTGCAAGCATTATCGTAGTTTTACAGTAGTACATCAGATTGCCTTATGGAAGACTTCACCAAAATGCTGGGCCATATGCAGGAGGCTCAGGCGAAAGTTCGAGAAATACAGCAAAAGTTGACCCAACTGCAAGCCACAGGCGAGGCTGGGGCTGGAGCAGTGAAAGCTACCGTCAATGGCAGTAAGTCAGTGCTGAAGTTAGATATCGACCAGGAGTACATCAATCCTGACGAAAAGGAAATGTTGCAAGACCTGATTATTGCCGCCGTCAACTTGGCCAACAAAGCAGTGGAAGAAAAGATCCAAGCAGAAGTCAAGCAGCATACAGCTGGGATGCTAGGAGGCCTGCCTATAGATTTGCTGCTGTAAAGATTCAAGATAAGACCTAGCGCGTTATATTGAAGGCGAACCGAGCACTAAAATACTTTACTCTCCCCTGACCTAGCTATGTCTTTGACTAACCAATTTATCAAATTTCGACTTATTATGGGCGTCTTCTTGGTGCGGACAGGTTTCTTTTTACTCCCCACCGCACAAGCACAAGGCTACCCTAAAGACAATAGTACTAGCAGCTATTTTCTAGACAACTTCAAGTGTGCTGTAGATCTGGGTAGTTCTCTACCCCTTGAGCCTATGGACAACCCCTGGCGCTCTATGCTACAAGCTGGCCTGAGTTTTGGGTATTATATCCTCAAATACGATCACACTCAGCGAGGGGTACTTAGAAATCAAAGATACATTCAACTACAGACACGTCCGCATACATATAGGTAAAGGCCTAGTTGCTATGGAGGTAGGCATTAGATATCCCGAAAGGAACTTTCTCAAGTACACGGACGCCATTCAGATCGAGGAGAGGTTAATAACCATTCCTATAACTATTCAATGGACAACGCCCGACTACTTCGCCGGCCATTACTATACTGTTTTCTTGAGCTACACTATCAAAGAACTACTCGCTTCAGCATGTATCTCTAAACAAAGAGACAATCGCCCAGTGCCCATCGCTACGAAAGGTGCAAATACATTTTTTCATAGCGTAGTCATAGGTGTTAGCTGGTTATTTCCTTTTGGTGTGTATCTACGAGGCGGCTTTGACTTCCCTCTCAGGCCCTCTAATAATCTTTCTGCATATTACGCTCAGCGCACTAGTGACCATATTGATGGCCATGGCCTTAAAGATTATCGGTGCTTGCTATGCCTAGGCATCGATATTATCATGTTGATTCGGGCGTGCTATGGCATGTCATTCAATAACTCAAATCCTAAAATCACAGATTTGTAGTAGTCCTATTGATGCAAGTATCCTTGCTTTGTAAAAAGCTAGGCTACCAAAAAATGTGCAGTGGTGGTTTTACACTTTATGGACAGCACATATCAGCGTGCTTCTACTGCTAAAAGCGTAGCCTTTCTGGATGTACCCCATCGATACCCTCCTATCTGGCCATCTTGTCGCACCACGCGGTGGCAAGGGATCAGCCAAGCGATAAAGTTCTGAGCAACGGCCTGGCCCACAGCACGCGCTCCTTGAGGAAGCCCCAGTTGTCTAGCCAGGGTTTGGTAAGAACAGGTAGTGCCAGCAGGAATGGCACACAAAGCTTGCCATACTTGTTGTTGAAACGGCGTACCTTGTACAACCAAAGGGAGCGTTGTAGAGGCTTGCTGGATGTGTTGCCACCAATTTTGGGTATGTGAAGGAGCATGAACAGGGGCAATCCCCAACTTCTTCTCCGCTAATTGTAGGTAATAGCCTACGGGTTTTTCCAAAAAATGAAAGCCACAAATGCCTTGTTTCGTAGTCAGTAGCGCAACCTCTCCCCATGAAGAGTCATACGTATGGTAGTAAACAGGGCTTTGCGCCTCATAGGGCAAAAAAGTTACCTTATGATGCATATTCATCTTCTAAGCTGGCTGGTAGTTGATCTGCTTCGTAGCAAGCGCTTCAGCAAGGGTTAGTAGGTACTTGGAAAACTAGGTTATATACGCCTAACCTGGATAGTAACTAGCCACAAGAATTGCCATGGAGATCAGAATTCACCAAGAGCACCTAACAAAACTCCATAGCGATGTAGCCTATTCGCTGTCTGGCTGACGGAAAACAGGCCTATATCTACTGCTTAGTCGAACATCAGAGCATGCCGGATCCACTACTTCCCTTTCGCATCTTATGCTACGATTAAGCCTTAAAGAATAAGAATATCGAGATATGGATCCTATCCAGAGAACCAGAGGGCTATCAACTTCTGTTTAAATCACACCAAGCTATAGGCGCATTGTACTGTTATTCCGCCCTCTACCATGTGTGTACTTTTGCCCCTAACAAATGGTTCTGATCAAAGCAATACAGCATCTGTAGCAGAGATGAAGTACCCTATGTATCCCCACACCCTAACAAGATTTTCCGAAGATACTATCAGATGTGCATGAATCGCTCTGTGGCAAAACTCCTGCCTAGTATAGCGGAATTTTAGCAAATAAAACACCTATTTGGGAAGATATTATTGGCGCATATGATTCATCAAAAGATCATATTCAAGCACAGCATTAAGTCATTTCAGGTGCTTCAAAATGTTTAAAGTTGATATCCGATTCGGCTAAAGATCTTGTATGATTGCCACACTGTAATGTTGTAGGATAAACAGCACTAGAACTAGCATACAATGTGCGCTTGGGTCTATACACACATATCCAATGAAACAAGGAAGCATCGATACCCAGATTAAGTGCTATTTCGAGGGGCTCTCCATCAATTTTACTTCTCCCTCCGACAATAGCAGCAAAGTGAAAGACGGTTTCAATTTTATGGATATCAATTGCGTATTTTTGTTTAAAATAATTAGCACTATCTTCTAAGTATTTTAGCGCGATACTTAGGGGCATAAGCAGAAAAATAAGCTGAATGCTGATTCTCTCGATTGCTATCTTAAGCTTCATATACTTTCGTGCTTGGAAGCGACTAACACTAATCTCCTGGACTTTGGCTAGCTCCTTTTAGCTCTTCTAGCTAACTGCAGCATGGTAGGCTCTTGAATTGCCTATTAGCAGAAGTAGCCTGCATTTTACCTGCCTTGACTAGCTTCATCAAGTTCTTACAGTACTTGGTCTTTGGAAGTACTAGGCGATTTAATCTTGACAAAGGGAAAATGTTCAAGCAGCTGCTGTCAGCAGTTCAGCTTTATTAACTTCTACATCTAGTATCATTTCCATGTCAAAACTAGTTTTGTTTTAAATACAACCCTACAAGATATGTAAATCAAAAGGGCAGTGAATTTGGAGTCTAGGAAAAGGGTTATTCGTTTTATAAGAAGGCGGAAGTGCTCTCAACACATACTGACGCAATAGTCTACTATACATGAGGCAAGAATTTTATAAAGGCGTTTATGGTATTATATCTACACAAGATAGTATAGTGACTATACGCAAAAAGCGTGGACCTTATTGTGGCATGTTAGATTTACCTGGGGGGGGGAATTAGTAAGGGGGAAGGTTATGAACAAGCTCTCAGCAGAGAGCTTGTCGAAGAAATTGGAATTACTGTAAATAATTTTTCATTTATCGGAAAAAGGAATAACGTTATAGAATATGAAGCAAGAATTTTTAATCATGAAGCTTATTTTTTCTTTATAAATAGTTTCGGTTCTGACAGCAATAATTTTATCTGCTTGGACCAAGAAGAAGGAACCGAGATAGTGTTATTAGACGTCTATGGTCCTTGTAAGGAAGCATTATCTTTTATAGCCAAGGAAGGGCTACGCTATATATCTCTCACAGTAAGGCGAATAAATCGAAGAGAATTATATGTTTTTAAGTAAGGATACCACTAAATATTTACCAATTGTATAGGGATTTCCCCTATGGAAGACCTACTGAGCAGAGTAACAATCAACCCCCAAGTATGTGACGGCCAACCGACTATTAGGGGCATGAGGATAACAGCCAAGACTATCTTAGAATACCTAGCGGCTGGAGAGACGCAGGGCGCTATTTTAAAAGCCTATCCTGTACTTGAGCCCCAGGATATACAAGCTTGCCTACAGTTTGCATCACGCACCCTAGCTAGAAAAGTGCATCCATTCGAATTAGCTAGTTAATGCAATTCCTTGTTGATGTCAATCGGCCTAAGCACTTTAGGTTTTTTAACCAGCCACACTTTTGTCATGTCGTGGATATTGATCCGTGTATGACAGACCAGGAAATTTGGAACTATGCGCTAGTTAATGACTACATCATCATCACCAAGGATACTGATTTTTACTACAAGTGTCTGACAAGCCCTAAGTACCCTAAGATCATCCATCTTAGCCTAGGAAATATTACCTTGAAAGACCTCAATCGTGTTATTTCGAGCAGCACTGGGAAGAGTTAGTAGATCGGTTAACATCTGCCTCATTCCTACGCGCTGAAAGAGAGCAATTTACAGACTTTTTTAGCGCATTACGGACCAGCGGGTCCATTTGCAATGGCAATACTAGAGCTCTCTTGTCAGGGGCTCACCACCTGGTAGGCGGGCTGGTCTTTACGGGCCTCTTATCTAGCATACATGGCGTTTTGCGCTTGCTTCAGTGGCTTACCCGACATTGATCACACCAGGAGCCCTATAGGGAAACTCTTTTATCCAATCACTATTTTTATATGGGCACACTACAAGAATCTACTACGCTTCACTTACCTATCATGGTGGAAACAGACGAGGAAGGTATCTATATTATAAGTTGTCCAACCTTAAAAGGATGCCACACTTATGGCAAAACCATTGAAGAAGGGATAGAAAACATTTGAACCTATTTATTGGCTTTCGTGAACTTGAGGTTACTGCATAAATGCCCACACTACCTGTCAGCTCTGGTAAAGAGTTAGTCAATATTTTAGAGAAAGAGGGCTTTGAGATTGTTCGGATTAAAGGGGCACACTTCTGTATGAAGCACCCAGCCGGACGAGTTACCACACTATCTGTTCATAAAAATGCAAACCTCCCCAAAGGGCTCCTCTGAAAGATTATCCGAGAAGATGTTCAGTGCTCCATTGAAGCGTTCATTGCGCTCACAAGGAGAAAAGATTAACGCTAACCTAGCCTTACCAATTAGGGAAACTCTTCTTTGGCCATAGAACCCTCACCCACTCCTTACTCGCATTTATATCCCTTACACTTTCCATATTGCCCCCTTTTGGGCCTGCTGAACTTTTACAAAAAACGATCCCTTTTCTAGTCGTGGAAGTAAGAGGACTACAACGCCTTTACAAGAGACCATCATAGCAGATGATTTCCCCATGTTCAAGGTGTTGATGGAAGACCCTGACATTGACCCCAATGTGCAGAATGATTCTGGGGAGGTGTCGCTGCATTGGGCCATCAAAAAGGCGAATAAAGGAGACTTACGTTACTTCTACTTGCTAATAGCGCATCCAAAACTAGCCCCCAACACTCAAGATGAGAATGGGTGGGCACCACTACATCAAGCTGTCTGCACGGGCAATCTTAAAGCTGTAGCAGCTCTCCTAGACCATCCCCCAATTGATACCACGCTAGTCGCTACAACCAAGGAAGACTTGGCCAGTTCTTCGAGGTTGACCCGTAGAAGTGCTAAACGGCGTACCATTTTTGCTATTGCTGCAGAAGAAGAGCAGGATGATGTAATTCTTCAGGTGATAAACTGAAAGATATTAGTTAATGTAACGGCCCTAATTCCTCCAAAAGCAGAGTAGATAATAACAATACCTGTCGCAATGATTGCAGTTTTGGTGCTGTCATACCCTAGTATGACGTTGCATATTGTTTCACTTGCCTTAAACTCCGTATACGCAACCCCATGCTCTACACCACTACCATAACGGAGCATGCCCTCTGTGGCCAAGAGTAACAACTCGGCTAGACCTAACGCTACATCAGCTACATAATTAGAGGCCTCACTGGGAAATAATTGGATAATCTCATCTAAAAGTGAGACAGGAATAGCGCTCCCCATAAGACGCACATACACCTTCCCCCCTTCACTAAGCCATATCCGAATCTCTTGCTGCTTTACGAGCTCACTGTGGGTACAGAAACGCAAGACTTGGAGCAAGATATACCTACTGAAATCTGCCGACAAGTCTACGGATACCGAAAGGTGCTTGTTGAGAAAAAAAATCATCCACCACCGGCCGTACACAGTCTCTCATAGATAGGCGTTCGATCCTAGGGGCAATAATGTGTACGCGCAGGGCCTCGACTAAGAAGTTACTCATCAGCACCATTACCTGCATAGGATGAAAGTGGCTTCAAAATGACCAAAAGCATACCAGCAAAGAAGAGAATAGCGGCCATACCTAGCGGCCAGAAGAAGCTGAGCAATCGCTGGCTCTTCAGGGAGGATGGCCAAACAGGGAGGGTAATCAAGGTGGTGCTGGCCCAATAGTACTGTGGGGTAGAGCGCCTCATAGAGGTTTTTGTAGGTTTTAACAGTATTAGGATCAATGGTGTAAAAGCCTATAGAGGAGGCCCATGGCATAGAAGCCTACTAAGGTATAAACACCTTCGTACTGGGGGAGGTTCTGCTGTAGGTAAGCAGAGAGCCTAAACTTTTTGACTGCTTCCCTGCGCCTTTGCCAGGCTTCCCTGCGTGCTGCTCTTGCTAGCGCCAGTGGGCTGTTAGGGTCTAGGGGCAAACAGCCTCCTTTTTCTCTGAGCAAGTAGTGGCTTCCTAAAAGCCCTATGAGGTTGGCCAGCTGCCTGGAACAATGCTATCGCTATTATGCCCCAGGATGCTCCATAGGAGCACGGTCATACCCCCATGCCATGCTTATGAGCACTGCCCTGGTAGTGCTGCGAAAGCCCAACATAGCCATGAGCATAGGTGCCGCCACAAGGGGGGTATATCAAAGCTGACAGAGGACAAGAGCATCTTCAGGATATTGGTGCCATATAAGGCTAATACCAACGCTGCTAGGCCCAAAAACAGGGCAAGTATCCTGGCGGTGAGGACCGTCCCCTTGTCCTGCCCAGCAAAGGCTTGACAACATCATTGGCAAAGACCACAGAACAAGCATTCAATACAGAAGCAGCCTTAGACATGGCCAAGGCCAGGATCCCCACCCCCAGCAGTCCCCTTAGGCCTGTATGCACATGATGCTTGATCAGGTAGGGGACTACCTGGTTAGGGGCTATACCAGGATTATCGGCCAAGAGCAGAATGCCTATCCAGCCTTGAAGTAGAAACATGAGCAAAAAGATCCCTGCTGCATATGTGAAAGCATGCTTAGCTTGGTGGACATCTTTGGCCATGACGACCCACTGGAACATCTCTGGAAAGTAGCCAGGAATAAGCCAAACGAGCATCAATCCCACAGTAGACATGAATCGAGGAGTCCAACCCACTACGGTTTTAAAGTCAAAATTGGGATTGCTCACTAGGGTGCGGGCGACTTGTGTAGGGTCTTGTATACCATTCCAAATGGCAAGGGCCAGAATGGGAATAATGATGCCAAACGCTAAGAACTGGATTATATCCGTGAAAGTGACTGATCGGATACCCCCAAAGGTTGTGTATACCAGGACGATGATAGCAGACACAATCGTTAGGACGCCACTATCTAGGTGGAGCAGGCTGGCGAGCATAATCCCCATGACCTTAAGCTGAATGGCTACATAGCCTGTCCTAGCTATGAGGGCAGTGATACCGCTAATGATCTGTACCGTCTTCCCATACAGGTCCCCCATAGCCTCAGCCATCGAGAAATTGTTCATGAAGGGCTCCATACGTACAGCCAGCTGCCCAAAAATCCATATACTCAGGGGTAGTCCTAAGAGTGGTAGCATGAAATGTAATCCACTGCTGTAGGTATTCTCGATAATAGTGGATAAAGCACTTCCTGATGCCCACGTAGCAATGATGGTAGCCGCCAGGGTACTAGTAGAGAAGTTCTTGCCTCCTAGGGCATAGTGCCTGAGGTCTTTGACTATTTTTTGCCTTTATCCTGCTCTTCACCCTTACATCTGGAACATTTTTCTGCTCGCAAAATACCTATTGACTAGTATTTAAGTGTGCCAGTATCATAGCCATAACATCAGTAGGGGCTATGGATAATTGGCTTGATAGCAGGTCAGTACGCTGACTAGCTAATAATGGACGGTCTTCAACCTGTTCGTTGATCCGACCATGAGAGCCTTTGACGAGCGTAGCGTCTAGCGGAATCACATCCATCAGGTAGCGGAAGCCCAGCTTTTTCCTCAAAAGCTTGATACCCACTTTTAGCAGGAGTAGACGGAGCGTAGGATCAGTAAACAGCTCTACAGGATCATATCCTGGCTTGCGGTGGATATCTACCGTACGGGCAAAGTCCGGGGCTTTGGCATCGTCTAGCCAGTAGTAGTAAGAAAACCAGGCATTGGGTTGGGCTACAACGACTAGCTCACCAGCGCGTTCGTGGTTGATACCCAACTGTTCCTTCCCTGTTGCATCTAACACTTGCTGAATACCCTCTACGCCTTCTAATAGCATCTTGACCTGAGGAATCATAGCAGTTTCGCGCACATGCACATGGGCTAGCTGATGATCGGCAATGGCAAAGGCTTGGCTAGCACCTGCATCGAGTAGTTCTAGTCCAAGCTCCTCTTTGACGCTAACATAGCCATGCTCTCTGAGTATACGATTGAGGTATACGGGATGATTCACATTCGTGATACCATACTCCGACAAGAGCAAGATGTGCACCCCCTGCTTTTCATAGTAAGTAATCAAGTCGCGACAAACCTCATCGATAGCTTGTAAATCTGGCGATATATGCGCAAAATCAATTCCATGGCGCTGTAGGTTGTAGTCTAAGTGAGGAAGGTAAATGAATGTTAAGGTAGGATTATACTGCTCATTTACTTGCTTGGCAGACTCAGCAATCCACTTACTAGCATTAATACTGGCATAGGGCCCCCAAAACTGGAACAACGGAAATTGACCTAGCTTTTTTTGTAATTGATAGCGTAAGTCCATAGGATATGTGTAGATATCTGGTATTTTTCTACCATCAGCTGGATATAACGGACGGGGAGTTACCGAATAATCTACGGTAGCGTACATATTATACCACCAAAACAGATTGGCGCATGTAAAGTTAGGATCCTGTTTTTTAGCTACATCCCAAATCTTAGGAGCCTGCACCAGCTTATTAGATTGTCTCCAAAACTTGATCTCACATTCATCTCGGAAATACCATCCATTGCCTACAATGCCATGCTTACTAGGCCACTGACCTGTTAAGTAAGTAGCTTGTGCAGCGCAGGTTACGGCTGGTAATACAGGATGGATGGAGAGCAACTGCCCCCGAGCAATCCATTGTGTTAGAAAAGGAGTATGCTCCCCTAACACACGGGGTGATAAGGCTACTACATTGAGAACAACTGTTTTATGCATGTGATGTAAGTTTATCTTGTACCCACCGAAGCTCTCGTGTGATAGACGTTCCTAGCGCTGTACGCATTGTTGTTGGCAGCACCTCCCATGTGTACGTCTCCACCTCGAGGTGTTGAGTGAGAGGCATTTGCTTTATGATAGCTAATATACGTATAATATCCTCCTGCGTAGCAGCGAGGATACCATAGTTCGGTAGAAAGATAGGAACGTGAAAGTGGATACGGCAATCACGTATATGAGCGTCTTGCATATGCGGTAAAGCTTCTGGCAGATCTGCATAATGTATCAATGCCCCCTCGTCTGTACGTGCTACTACTTGGTGGAGATACGTTGGTTCTATCAATCCAGTAAGCGCATCGATCATAGAAGATCGATTGGCTGGATCAGCTGGTAGCTTGGCTTTGAGTGCTGAGCTGATCTGGATCTTACCGATCTGGATGCCTGCTGCCTGCCAAGCAGCAAAAACTTCTTGGGGATCTTCGTATACTACAGCAAAGTGACAAATGTCATAACAAACCTGGATATGCTTCCTGATGGTATGCTCAGCCTCATGGGAGGCAAGGCCTAGTTGGTTTTGTAAATACTTTGTGCCCAAAGGCAATAACCAATCGTGAAAATAGTGCGTAACATCTTGCCCATTTTCTAGCAATCCATCCGGCTCAGGTTCTAAGTCTACGTGCAGTACCTTGCCAGTATCATGATAGATCTTATATAAATGAACAACTATCTGAGCCAGCTGTTGCGTAGCTTTCTCATAGGTAAGCTTGAGAGATTGTGCATCGGGGTGCCATAATTTATAAGAAAGAGGGGAAGTAGAAACGCTGCCTTGCACACCTTCTGGTAATAGTTGCGCTAAAATATGTAAAAGCCGGAGTGTATAATGGAGTCGTTCTGGCCTGGTCCAGTCAGGCTCGTGTACAAAAGCTTTAACTACTTGGTGGTGAAACCCCCCATAGGGGAACCCATTGATCGTAAATACATAATAATGGTGCCGTTCTAACCATTTCCTAAATTTTTCTAACCGGTCCGTATGCAGCAACTCTTCACTAGCCAAGTGTGAAAGCCGCAGGCCAATACCAAAGGGCTGCTCAGGAGATACAGCTTGGCGAATAGCAGGGAGAAAGCTTTCTAATGCATGCATCACTTCAGGCCAATGGGCTCCTGGGTGGATGTTGGTACAGTAAGTAAGATGGTGTTGGTTAGAGAGGTACATATCGTAATGAACACACTATTAATCTAACAAAAGCCAAGCAACCCGGCAACCTATCATTGCAGCGTCACCAAAGTATTTTGAAAGCTTATGTCTATATAGCATGATACGCCTAGGAATCACCCGCTGTAGTTGCGTTGTCCTATTGCTGCAACAAAGCAATCGCTTGCAATAGGGTATTTTCGTGCATTTCATGCACCGCTATGCCCCTACCAATTCTTTCCAGAAGCATCACCGTCAGCCTCCCCCCCAAATGCTCTCACTGAATGGCCAAATATCCTAACCTTCCAAGGATACCACTTATAGCAATAATAACTTGCACAGCTCTTCCATATAGATCGCCCATAGCTTCAGCGACAGAGAGATTGTTTAGGAGCTCTCCCATACGTACGGTCAGAAACTTTCAGTGAGTAACAGCCCATAGGTATAGCTGTGGGGAAGTCCTTATTACCAATAGAGTAATCGCGTAAGGTCTTAACAGAACGGCCATATCGTAACCCTATGATAAGACTGACAGCTAAAAATGCGCTGAACAGTACAGTATCAAGTGAGATAGAATCCATGAGTAATCATAGGTTATGAGCTATGAATGATGAATCATTGTTTGTATTGGATTATTCTGCGGGCTACAAAGAAACTCGTCCCATTTATCAATATATGATATGTGATAGTCAATATTTAATTTAATACATTGACATTTTTAGGTGGTAGGTAGCTGTCTCGGCTGTATCCCATGGTTTTATCAGCAGCCGAGAGGTTGCCAAGTCCCTTAGCCAGTTTCAGGAAGCCAATGCTAGATTTGATAATCTTCTGATGCAAGTTTATGGCCGAAAATGGATATCTTATTCCCCTCTTCTCGCTTCTTCCTCAAAGCATTGCTCCAGTTTACGAACGGCGATTACTGTAATGTCCCACTGGCTCAATGGTAGATTATACTTGTGCTGTACACGCAATATTTTCTTTAAAGGCTCTTTATCTTCCACAGCACTCCATAGCTCTTTTTGCACCATACTTGATAGTTTGCTACTCAGTGCTCGTAGTCTTTGCATGACCCTGTCATAATCTAGATCATGAAAATTGCTTGCTTTTTTTGTTTCTTCTACAAATTTTAGAAGAGTATCCCGATATGTCCTTTTACATGGTTGTTTGATGCCTTTTTGTACAAAGTCAGCCACTTCTTCGGTCAGTAGTACTCCTAATTCTCTTATCATAGTTGAGGGATCGTCCGGAGAGTGGATAAAGGCAAATAGACCATTAAGACTCCCAATTTGTTCACGAATGTTCCATGGGGCCCTCTTTTGCTTTACAGAACTTCCCTTCAGATAACATAAGCGTTCACAGGTGGTCTCATAATTTGATGAAGCAAGTTTGTTATCACGAAGCAAGAGAAGAACAACGTATCGGTCATTCATTAAATGAGACGCTACGTCTAGAAACATCCTGGGGAAGCTCATGCTAGTGTAAAACCACAACAGTTTAGCCATATACGCATTACACTTGATGATAGCATAGTGGCGCACTTCATATCCTGCTCTCTCGAGTACATTCAACGTTTTATCTACGCCCTCCCCAACGATGCCATCGGGCTTTATCAGAACATAGGTATAGTCTCTCAAAAATTCATTAAGACCTTCAACACTTCTAAGATCATTGTACGCTGTCCTGAAGAATGGATCTGAAGTTAATTCTTTGTTATTCATGATAATCCCTGTGATAGCTCTATCACTTGTTTTTTGGCTCCTGGCCATACTAAGGCTGGCGACTGGAAGCAAAATGCAACAGAGAAATAAAAAGCGTCTTATCCTCATAATTAATGCAGCTCAATATTATCAATGACTATCTCGATCAGTTCTCATTATTAAGTGGTATTTCCAATGCCTTTTTCTCCCCACTGCTATGCAAGGACACAGGGCATACGCATGAAAATCGACTAGTATACTTTTAGGGATACAGAATATAGCTTTTAAGACACATAGACCACGCACCCAAAATAGCGCCTTTAGACTAGATTAGCTTAGTTACATTGCTCATTTCTATACAAATTAGTAAAAAAATTTTTGCCAAATCATCAATTTTGCTAATTTTGTTTGAAATTGAACTTAGTTCTAAGTTAAACCACGTGCACTATGAGAGTATTGATGAACTACTTTACCATATTCCTAACGTTTTTGTTGTATTGCCGATTTTCTGCGTCGGCAGTTACACCAATACATCAGCAGCTTAGAAAACATGGGTATGTAGAGATAGAGAATCGTGATTTTGTGAGAGAAGATTATGCAAAATTGTATAAAAAGTTTGATGCTTTCATTGGTATTATAACCAATGACTGTAAGCTCCAAACACTTATGCCTAACGCAGAAAAAAAATTCAAGTCTATCGGCTACTATAACAGTAAATACTGTGGCACGCCACCAAGCTTTCGTGATCCTAGTACTCGCAAGAAAAAGACCAACAGAATTTATTTACAGTTCATCTTGGAAAACTATAGACTCATGAATGAGTTTTACCGTGAAACCATACAGATATATCCCGAATTGATAATGCTACATGAAGATCTTGAAAAAGTAGATGCAATGGCAAAAAAGGTTTTTACGAAAGTGCTCGACGATATGGAGGAAAAGCTTCCTGGTATAAAGAAAACAATGTATGGTAAGCATCAGGAGTTGACTGTTGTCACCAAAATTATGAGATACAAGCGTGATGACAACTGGCATACAACGCCTCACTTCGATAAGTGTGGGCTAACCTTAATTTGGGATAGTGATGATGGTTATCAAAGTTTCAAGGTATGTGAGGACACGATACACCCTAGAATAGCCAATCTTGTGCTACCTACACGTCAATATGCTCACCTTAGTAATGCAACATCTGCACTACTTATCATAGGAACGTGTATGAAACCTCAAGGTATTGACCTCTATCCTACATTGCATTATGTTGATAATACGACTAAAATTAGAAATGAATATCGGCACTCTATAGTAAGCTTCGTATTAGTTCCAGACATTGATACATCTGATATGGAGGCTACATTTCAAGAGAGGTGAACGAATAGAACTGGATACGTTCCTAATAATCGTACCTCTTTGGTGACGCGCATCAGGCAACAATACTTGACAAAGCTGTTATATTTCTTAGCGCCTATTGATCCGCAGGCCGGATAATTCTGAGGAAGAAGGATAGACGGAACGTCTTCGTCTTCTACACCACACGCATGTCCAATTGCACAGTGTATGCTTCCATGATGAGTGTGCTACCCTGTGGCTATCTTATCGACTACTTTCAGCTGTAGGAGTCGGGTAAGAACATGACATTGCCGTCGCCCTCTCCCTTAAGAACACAGCGAGCCAGTTTCCCGGCACTATGCTCAGTTTAATTTGATACATTGATGTTTTTAGTGGTAGGTAGCTGTCTCGACTGTATCCCATGGTTCTGTCAGCAGCCAAGAGGTTGCCAAGGACCTTAAGCCAGTTCCAGTAAGCCAATGCTAGATTTGCTAACCTTCTGATGCAAGTTCATGATTGTAGTAAGGTTAGTTGCTTGATAACTTGATCATGGTCGGGTTAATCCTGATACGCTTAGGAATTATCTTCTGTAGTTGCGTTGTCCCATTGCTGCAACAAAGCAATCGCTTGCAATAGGGTATTTTCGTGCATTTCATGCACCTCTATGCCCCTACCAATTCTTTCCAGAAGCATCACCGTCAGCCTCCCCCCCAAATGCTCTCGAAACTCCTCTAACCCTTGTAGCAAGTCAGCTGGCGCAATGGCCGGTAGACACACTGAGAATCCCAGCTTTTTGATCAAACGAATAATGCGCGCCAGCGCTTCCTGGGTAATCATAGCTTGCAGATAAGCATACGTAACATCTAGGGCCATACCGATAGCCACAGCCTCTCCATGGCTGACTTGGTAGTTAGTAAGCTGCTCTAGCTTATGGGCTGCCCAGTGACCAAAATCAAGCGGACGAGAGGATCCCTTTTCAAAAGAATCGCCACTGGCAATATGCGCTACATGCAGGGCGGCACAGCGGTAGATCAATACTGACATGGGCTCCAGCGCACGCTGCGTTAGTTGCTGCGCGTGAGCTTCTATAAAACTCCAAAAATCAGCATCCTTAATAAGCGCCACCTTGAGCGCCTCAGCTATACCTCCCCGCCAATCTCTATCAGGTAGCGTAGCTAGAAAACCAACATCATTAATGACAGCATCAGGAGGCGTAAAAGTTCCTATAAAGTTTTTTTTCCCAAAGTAGTTAAGACTATTTTTAACGCCCACACCAGAATCATTTTGGGCCAATACCGTCGTAGGGATACGAATGTGCCGAATGCCCCTATGCGCAATACTAGCAGCAAAACCTACCATGTCTAATACTGCCCCTCCGCCTATGGCTACGATAAACGAGTGCCGATCTATTTTATAGGTTTCTGTAGCCCGTAGCACCTTTTTCAAAAAGGTAGTATCGTTTTTAACAATTTCGCCACCAGGCACTACCAAAGGAGCAGCACACAGCGTAAAGACATGCCCATAGTGCTTTGCATAATCCTGGATATGCGCTACTAGTTGAGGATGGGCATGAGCTACACCACCATCAAGAACAAAATAGGCCTTAGGAGTCGGCCCCTGTGTTTTGAAAACACTCGCTAACAATGGATTGTCTAAAGAAAATACACCCTGCGTGAAATGTACTTGATATCGGAAATTGACAGCAAAAGACGACTCAATAGACTTCATAGGAAGTTGAATGGAAGGAGTTAAGTTAAGGTAGCTCAGCTATGTATATGATATCGCATAGGCCACGCAAGGGCAATCTTTTAAGTCACCGAAAAATAATGGGCCATTTGCTGAGAAGCAGGTAATAACAAAGCTACCATGATACCATAGGGCCATCCTGCAAAAATGGCTACAAGCGTAGCATCTAGTAGAATGATACCCAATACCCCCGCTTTCACAGCTTGCCGCACATACCGCGCCTCATGCTCGTGTAAGGCCCGCACCAGAGGCCTATAGACATAATAGCTGAATAAGCTTATAAAAAGCAGTATGGGTAGTATAGCAGTAGCCAGGGCGAGGGCTAGCCATAGCAATCCTATGACCGCCGCAGTATATAAACTAATGCCGACCCACAGCACTGAGCGATGTGCCCCATGCACTTCGCCTCGGCTGATTATGGTAATAGCACTGACGTAGCATATCGGGATCAGGCTGATGAACCACCACACTGCGAGCGTCCTAGGACAGCAGCTGATGCCCAATAATAAATTCCCCCCTCTGCACAAACCCATATTCAGCGGACCTATGATCTTTTGATGTTTACCCCAAGCATTATATACCAGCGCTAAGATGGCAATACTACAAGCAATCCAGACACTCACCCCAGCAACCTGCCCAGCAGCTAGGATAGCCATGAGTAATAAGCATACTGCTAGGATGGTAGCTTGTGGCAGGGAAACATCTCCTCGAGGGATAGGGCGCTCGGGGCGCTCTAGCTGATCTAGCCTGCTATCAAATATATCGTTAAAGACAATGCTGCCTGCATACAAACCTACAGTAGCCATAACCAACCATAAAGCAGCAATATGCGCATGATGGCAGCTCTCCCACGTCCCATCACGTAGCTTCGGAGCAGTAACTGCAACCGCCGCACCAGCTAGGATGTCAGCAATGGCTGTAATAATATTAGCAGGCCTCATAAGCCTGATGTAAGGAGATATACGCTTCACTGTCAGTGTACCGCTAGGCCCATAAAGTCTGCTAACACTATTCTACCCTAGGTACTTGCCCACCTCTCAGCACAGTGCTGCCAGCATAAGACTGACGCTGATCAATAGATGGTTTGCCTTGCCAATGCGCTTCCTGCATCTGGCCGCTCTGGCCATAAGCATCCAGTGCATTCTTGTAGCACGTCAGGTAGGCGTACTCCTCAGGCAACCCTTGCTCAATAATTAATGCAGCTGTCTTCGGTACAGATAGAGGATCACTGATGCCCCAGTCAGCCGCACTATTTACAATGATACGCTCTGGCCCATACTGACGTATGATAGCTACCATGCGCTCGCTACTCATTTTAGTGTGTGGGTAGATAGAGAAAGCTGCCCAGTAGCCTCGGTCTAGCACCATCCCGACCGTCTCCTCATTATTATGGTCTATCACTACCTGGTGAGGCGCAAATTCATGTTCCGCACACACATCCATGCTACGCTTGGTACCTGCTTTTTTATCCCGGTGTGGTGTATGAACTATCACCGGAAGCGCTACTTCCCGCGCTAACTCCAGTTGCTGGCCAAAATATTTTTCCTCTGCTTTCGTCTGGTCATCATAGCCCAGCTCACCCACAGCCACTACCCCCTCCTTGGTTAAAAACAATGGCAGGAGTTCCATGACTTGCTCAGCCAGTATTTCATTATTGGCTTCTTTAGGGTTCAGGCCGATAGTACAGTAATGTTTGATGCCAAACTGACTAGCGCGAAACCTCTCCCACCCTACCAGGCTACTAAAGTAGTCTTGGAAGCTACCAACCTGGGTACGTGGCTGACCAAGCCAGAAAGCTGGCTCTATAATAGCTACAACGCCAGCTCGCTGCATAGCTTCGTAGTCATCTGTACTACGGGATGTCACATGAATGTGAGCGTCAATGTATTGCATAGTTTGTTAGAGATAAGTTGAAATTGTTGATAAATTTTGTACACTTTAGCGCATTGATTATACACTCCCATAGGCATAGAAGTTACCCCTGATCTGCCAAAAGCTGCGCTCCAATGCTTTCCCAAGTACACCGCTGAGCCGCTATATCACCTTTAATAGCTGGATAAGAAGCCAACATAGTGCTAAAAATAGGCACTTGACTATGATAGCAAGCCAGCAGCCCTGCTTGCCTTTCTAGCAGATTTGTAGTGTGGATAACGCGCTCCATAACCTTTTGGTGCGATGCATTTAAGTAAGGCGCCACAAAACGCCAAAGCTCAGGTGTAATGGTACGGTGAGCTGCCCAGCGTTCATGCGCAAAATCAAGAAGCATACGCGCTAGCTCAGGATTATTCCGTTTTTCAGGCTGGTATAGCTGGTAAAGAGGCCGTCCCATAAATACTAGCTTGAGCACCATCTGGTTCCATGTGGCCTCTGGCAGGTAGTTAGTAGAGAAAGGATTATCGAGGGCAATGGCATCCAATACAGCCGATATATTTGTACGAATGCCGTCAGTAGCCTGCTGTACAAACTCTTCCGGGTAGGGCAAGAGCGGTAAGGCAGCGTATAGCGTTACCAACTCATCTACCTCAGCAGTTTCAAAAAGCTTAGCCAGTACTTGCTGGTATTGCTGCGGGCTATGATGTGGGAACGACAATAGAAAATAAAGGCGCACAAGTTGCCTTAAATTCCATTGCTTGCGCTGAAAGCTTTCCGGAAGCTGCCCTCCCGCTTGTTGCTGAAAGTCAGCAAGCGTTATAGATAGCTTACCGACCGCTCGCGCCACACTACTAAAAGTTATGTACAGCGTACGTACCTCAGGATTGCGCTGCAACGCTTGATGTTTTTCATCGACCCATCGCAAAGTCGGCACATCTGCTTTAGCTTGAATCAGTTGATACAGAAAAGTGTGCATGGCTATTTGTTTAAGTATAAGCAAAAAATATCTGCCATCTGGTAAAGAATTCGAGCATGCTATCTATAAGTAACATTAAAGAAAAATACATAGAATTCAAGAACTAAAAAGCAACGCTCATTGCGCACCTATCGCAGCTTACAGATCAACGCTGCTATACGGTACGCACAAGTCCACCGCATTATCCTACCAGCCCCCACCTTGGCCAAGTGTCCTTGTGTAGCTGTCAGCTGTGCATCTAACGTGCAAGAATGCAGATCTCCAATAATAGCTCCAGCTACAATCGGCTCTTACGTTATAAGCCAATATTCCTTGTGAAGTACCAACTTTTTTGCCTTACGTTCCAGGAGACGCTACGTAGTGTTCCAATATGAAACAAAGGATCGGGACCGTTCTTAAAGGGCGGATCTATACAATTTTAACTAAAAGAGCGCTTAGCAATAAGCCAACCCTGCCCTTTGCTAGATAATGCCATCAAACTATATAGGTTAGCATTTGGAGTTCGCTTGGCAGAAAAGTTTTGCTGCCCTATCTCTTGGAAAGAATAGAGGCAATGTATTCAGTGAGCCTTTGCGTAACCTAGCGCCATGAGCAGGCCTCGAGCAAGGGCCTGGACTTGCGCATTGGCGAGGCCAGAATTTATATTTCTAGGGAGGATAGACTTACTTGCTAGAGATACAATGAGCGAACCTTGGTGATAGCCTAAAAAATCATTTAAAGCCATAAATACTATGAATAGGAAACGAACGAACTTTTACACCCAAGGCCAGCAATGCGCCGCCAGCACATTACTTACAGTATCGCTCCTAGCGAGCTGCAACCTGAATACCGTTCTTGCTGCACCCGAACCTGAGGAAGTAATCGAGTCAGCGACCACAACCAGTCCTCCAGGCCAGCCAGATCTTAGCGTCCTTACCCTACCAGCAGATAGAGGGCTAGATATGGATACAACGGTGGGGCCGGCAGCTACGCTGCTCCCCAGAACGACAGACCAGTTAGCTAGCCGATTCGTGCAGCCTAGGCCTTCCCAAGACCAACCCCCCCAGCCTGGATCTACAGGAGAAGGAATTGAAGATGTCCCTGTTAGCAGTGCTACAACACCCCTCCTCAGAGTCATTACACCTCTCAAACCGGTCAGCCCCCTAGACAATCTGAAGCCAGCAGATCCAGCATCCTCAAAACTTTTGCACCAGGCTGCCAAGGACCAAGACCGTTCAGTCCGCCAGGCAGCAGCCTACGCCCTAGGCAACCTTGCGACAGTAGACAACAAAAACCTAACACTTTTGCAACAGGCTGTTAAGAACGAAGACGAAGATATCCGCGAGGCAGCCCTCACAGCCCTCAAGACCCTTGATCCAGCCTCTTTAACACCCCACACCGAGAAAAAACATGTGCTACAAAAATTCTTCGAGCAAGCAGTTGCGAATAACGATGTAACAGGGCTATCCAAATTAATGCTAGAAAACATTGATGAGCTAGGAGAGCTGTGTGAATCATTAGCAGTAGACTTGCTAATGGCAATTCTACCACAAACAGCAGATACACTGTTGACTTGGGGAGTAACACACAACAAGTATGAGCTTGTCAAATTTATCATTGAGCACGGAAGACAACATATTACAAACAAGCTTGGCGACTGTTTGGGGCAGAGAGTTACCAAAATAGCTGCTCAAAAAGGCTATCGAAAACTATTTTTGCTATTAATCAAGAATGGAGTAGACATAGATAAACGTAACATAACAGCTTTTATAAGCGCTATTATCTGCGGACAATATGAGCTAGCCTATGCCATGATAGCTCTTGGAGAATATCGATTAGAACACTCCGATAAAAATGGGTATACACCACAAGACCACCTAGACCAAAAACAGTTTGTACTACAAATATTTGGGGGAGAGAAGCTTAAAAAGCAAAAAGAAGCTTTAGAAGCACTGCTTCATCAAAAAATTAAAACAATGAACCAGCACAAGCTTGCAGAAGAACAGCAGGCTTTCTTGAAAAAAGAACAGTAATTTTTATCAGCTCATTAACACCCAATACTATGAAAAATCTACACTTAATCTAGAAGGTTTGATAATTGAAAAAACATAATTTTCAATCCTAAATTAAGCCCATGAACCCCCTAGGGCCGCAGACCTGTGATATCACTGCGTAACCTAAAGCCATGAACACTAGAGACATAAAACGTACGAACTATTACACCCAAGGCCAGCAAAGCGCGGCCAGGATATTATTTACAATATGGCTGCTTACAAGCTGTAGCCCGAACGTCACACTAGCTGCCCCTGAAGCCAAGGGAGCAATCGTGCCAGCAACCAGTACCAGTCCTTGCGGTCCGTCCCTGGCCAGTGCACCTCCCACGCCCCTGCCTGAGGGTATCTTGCAGTTGCCCCCAGGCTCACTTTGGGGCAGCAACAACATGGACCCCTGTCTCAACTAAACAAGAGGGGCGTGCATGCCCCTC